>NZ_JBITTU010000003.1:0-549407 GCF_044542075.1 Leeuwenhoekiella sp. NPDC079379 | reverse complement strand
CGATATCCTCATAACTTGGCTTATCTAAAGTCACTACAAAGACTGCATCTGCTCCTTCTGCTACTGTTACATCTGCAATAGTAATGGTTGGTGCTCCGCCGTCATTGTCGGTGATTGTTCCAGTAGTTGAAACCGTTAAATTTCTTGTATTATTAGTTTGAACACTTCCTTGAATGTTGAAAACTTCAGAGTTCTCATATATTATATCCTCTAAAGAATTTACAACATAATTAGCTGTCAATTGACCTGCAGGAATTGTAATAATCTGATTAACTGCTGCTGTATAATCTAATCCCGCAGTCGCAGAAACATCAGAAGTATTTACTTGTATCACTACATCTTCTGTAGAAACATCACTTATAGTAAAAACAAATTCAAGAGGCTGTCCTTCAACTACCTGAACAGGCTGCACCGATAAAGTAGGATCTGCAGCAACTAAAATTCTAACAGTTGCCGTTGAGCACTCTCTAGAAGATATTGGCGAATCTGCATCACAAATCTGATACGTAAATAAATCATTCCCAAAATAATCTGCATTAGGAGTATACGTGAAAAAGTCATCACTTAAATCTCCCGGAGTTCCATTATTATTTGGAGTTAACGTTCCATTTGATGGGCCAGAAACCACAGATAAACTACCAGGTCCATCATTACCAAAATCATCATTTACCAATACAGTAAGAGGATTATTTTGAGAGTCTTCAGAAACTGTATATTGATCATCTTGAGCTCTTGGTGAATCATCTAAAATTCCTATACGAACAACTGCTGTATCACAATCTCCATCTGAATCACAAATCTGATAGCTTAATTGAACAGGTACTAAATTAAGTAATGGAGGATTATAGGTAATAAAATCATCTGTTGGATCATTAGGAGTACCTGAGTTATTAACAACTGCCGAACCTACTGCTGGTTGAGATACAATTGTAATAGTTCCTGTTGATGGACCATCTGGGCCAAAAATATCATTCTCAAGAACTCTAATGTTAACCGGTTGAATAGGTCTTAAAGGACTTGCCTGAGCCGCATCATCCTGAGCCAGAGGCCTTCCATCATCAACAAAATTATTCTGACAAGTTGACATTAAATTTACAACTCTAGTAATTTTATTAAAATCAGGCCCACCATCAGCATCACTAATACTTACATAATTTTCAAGATCTGTTTCAGTAATCGTATATGTTACATCTACTAATGCTGAAGGTATTGAAGTTTGATATCTATAGTTACCATTTACATCGGTACTCAACGTAGCAGAACTTCCATCTGTACCAGTAATATTTACTTTTACACCTCTCAAAGGATCTCCACCTTCATCAGAAACATTACCACAGATAACAGGAGCTGTTACTATAGTAGATTGCGGATTTGCATAATTAGCATTTTTAAGAGCTAGTGAATAATACCTATCGCTATTACCGTTTTCTTTACCTATTGTATAATTAAGTTTTGATTTGCCCTCCCAATAATTACTAAAAGTATAACGAGCATCTGAAGAAATATCCCCTCCAGGTGCAGTAGTAGGATTAATAGCTGTACCGCGTACAGAACCTATTTTTCTTTGAATAGAAATCTGAGTATCTGCCGATTGGTAATACGCATCAGGTAAACTTAACTCTGCATACTCACGGGTTCTTTGGCTATCTCCGTCAATATCAAAGGGGGTTCCAAAAAATGAAATAACAACCTCATTTCCATAATTCCCTCCACCAGTTACAAATGTGATTTCAAACTCAACACTTTGATCACCATTTGTAGAACTCTTAATTTGTGGCTGAAAGTTTGCAGGCACACCTTGTCCAGCTACATCTATATTTAATAAAGAAGCACCGTTATTAAATTTAACGATTTTCACAAGTGCATCTATAGGAGAAGGACTATCTGTAAATACATTTGAGAACCTATAAACAGCACCCGGCTGAAGATTAGTCCCAGATATTCTAACCGGATTTACAAAATTGGAATTTTGATAAAATGGAGCACAATCACAATTACGCTGACCCGGGGGAGTAACGATTACATTAGATACTGTAACGTCAACAGTAGCTGTACTCGTATCACCATTTGCATCTTTTATTGTATATGTGAAAGAATCTGAACCCACATATCCTAAAGCTGGTGTATATAAAATAGTATCATCAGTAGGATCATTAGGTGTACCATTAGTATCTACAACCGCTGTACCATTTGAAGGATTGCTAGTAACCACAATAGCCTGAGAAGCAGGACCATCACCACCAAAATTATCATTGATAACAACGTCAATATTTAAAGGACTATCAACTTGTGTACTTGCGCTATCATTTACCGCAGTTGGCTTGCACGCCCCACTCGCAACAAGAGTAATACGTGATGGCTGTAAGTTTCCTACAGGACACGCACCTGATAATGCTGAAGATGAAAGTGTTGTTTTTTGGGTATTATTTTTTACGCCTCTATAATTAGCACTTAATTGAAGATTAAATTGAGTTCCGGCTAAAGAACAATCTGAAGATGCTTTCAAATCAAAACCAACAGAAAGAACAGCATCACCCACTTCAACTATATTATCTGCAAATCCAAAATTTAGCGTTCTTGTTCCTGCTACATAATTAACAGTTACGCCAGATGGAAGAAGACTTGCATTGGGCACATAATTTACAGAGGAAGGTACTACATATGAAATTGATAAATTTTTCATATCGTCATTACCATAGTTCTTCACCTGAAAAGTTGCACGAACAGTCTGATCAATAATTAATTCGTTTTGAGCTCCTAAATTTGTGGTTAATAATAAAGGAGAAAGCTCTGGCTCATACACTTCAACAGCGAGACCCACCATATATAAACTGTAAGTCTCCTGAGTAGAAGTCAACCTTAAAATCGTACTTGTCTGATCATTACCTAATAGACTATTATTAGGATTATTAAGAGTAAAAACACCTGCATCAAAACCTAATGTATTTGTACTTGCAGGAACTCTATTGGTCACATCCTGACCATATCTGGTAATTCTACTATTAAAAAAGTTATCTGCAGGTCTTAGTGCTGTACTTATATCTGTATAAGAATTAGAAGCATTTCTAATTTGCAATCTATCTCCAGTTAAATCACGATCACCTTCTAAAGCTCCAAATACAACATCAGCATTTACCGCCCCAACAGGAATAGTTCTAAAACCTTCAACACGTATATCGTAATTATTCTCTCCATTATTACGAGTAACATTAGCAAAACCATCAAATATGGTCACATTTCTTGCAGGAAGATTGGTGTTTTCATAAACGACAACAATCTGCCATCCGGCAGAAGCTCCAATGATATCGCCACCATTAGCACCTTGATGACCTATGATCGTTCCTGTTTTTGCTTCAACATTTGCTACAGTATAACTACCAGTATAATCGCCAATACCTTGAACAAGTGATGTAATATCTTTTACACAAGCATAAGGATCATTAGAAAAATGTTCCGTACGACCTCTATAAAGAACTTCATCAGCAGTTAGCGTAGTATATGCCGTTTGTCTAGGTAATTTCAACTTAACTTGATTGTAATTCCAAGAAGGTTGATTATCTGAAGAATTTCGATCACCCGGTTCTTTATCTCCTGCAGTCCAATACAAATACACCTTGCGTATAGAAACGCAAGAACCAGTACCTACAGTAGTTAACGCCGCACTACTCGAATTAAAAGTAGTCACATCTGAATCTATATCTACATAGACATTATCATCAAAATCATGGTTGCCATTTTCACCAGTGTAGGCTGCCGTAGCATTTCTAGACATATTATTATTTGCAATGGTAGTAAAATTACCACGCAACGTTTCAGAGTAACGCACATCAAATGAATTCTTAAGCTGCGCCTGCCCTGTAAAAATCCCACCAACAATAAGAAACCCTAAAAGGGAGAGAGTAATTTTTATTTTCATAAGGTTTTTATTTGAAGTTTGATGCGTTCGGGTTAAGCTGTTTTATAATTACTGATGCCGCATCAGCGTTGGACCCTTGAGGTGTAGCAATAACTTCTACACAACTCCAAGAGCTATTCTCTATATTATCTTTCTTGATAGTTCTAAGAATAAATTTAGCCTCAGAACCCGCAGCGATATCTATTTTAGATATCACAACCCCCTCTAATGATAATAATTCAAATTCAACATCTGAACTTGGCAAACTACCTTCATTACATGTTATAGATGTTGCTGATAAACTCAAATTTTCAACTTTTACAGTAGAATTTTTCAGCTTCACAAAATAATCTATCTGTTTTGTAGTTATACTAACACCTTCTTGACGCGTATATTCTATCGTCAATAACTCAGAAGATTGCCCTGGACCTTCAGATGAAGCATCTTGAGCGTAAGAAACGCCGCTTAACATCATAATCCCTGCAATTAGCAAAAATTGAGATAGGTTTGCAAAGGCAAACATGTTATTAAAAACTGAAATTTTAATTTTCATAGTAGGTCAAAATATAGATATACGTAATAGATTACTTTAGCGTTTTAAACTATCGTAAATAATTTTATAATTTAACAAGAGACATTATAAGAGCCTACTTTACGAGAAGAACCCATTAATACTCTAACAATATAATAAGCCCCATTCTGAAAAATATTCAAAAATAGGGTGATGAACGTATTAAGTTGGGTGGCACAAATATATTAATCGATTAAGTGAATTTATCTACGGGCGAACAATATTAGTTGTAATACACGTTACTCGGTAAAAAGACACATATTTATTATTTTTAGTAAGAATTTAATCAAACATATCCTACAAATTTGCAATTTTCAGATATAAATTTTGTTTTAAATATCACTTCTAATCTTCTTAAATACTTACTCTTAGACATTAAATAGACTTTTTCAAACATTAAATATCTAAATACATAAATTCTAATTTGGCGTATTTTAAAAGTTTCTAACTTTTGAAATTACTATTGTACTTTCAAATGATTTGGATCTAAATAGTCTTAATATCACCATCTAAAGTATCTCATTCAAACTAAAAATTTTTCATCTTTTCTTTTGAAAATAAATTTCAAAGATTATTAGTGAGTTAAATGATTACCTACGTAAATGCTTAACAAATCTTATCTTTGCGGTCTTAAATTTTAAAGATGAACGTTAAAAAAGAAATAGCACGCAGGCGTACTTTCGGTATAATTTCACATCCTGATGCCGGGAAGACAACACTTACCGAAAAACTTTTATTATTTGGTGGAGCTATTCAAGAAGCAGGTGCTGTCAAATCGAACAAAATAAAAAAAGGAGCCACTAGTGACTTTATGGAAATCGAACGCCAAAGAGGTATTTCTGTAGCCACGTCTGTACTCGCATTTGAATATAACGGCATTAAAATAAACATATTAGATACGCCAGGGCATAAAGATTTTGCTGAAGACACATTTAGAACCCTTACAGCAGTTGATAGCGTTATTGTAGTCATTGATGTCGCAAAAGGTGTCGAGGAACAAACTGAAAAGCTTGTACAAGTGTGTAGAATGCGTAAAATACCAATGATTGTATTTGTAAATAAACTAGATCGCGAAGGTAAAGATGCATTTGAACTCTTAGACGAAATAGAACAAAAGCTTTCACTTACTGTAACACCATTAAGTTTTCCTATAGGTATGGGTTATGATTTTAAGGGTATTTATAATATTTGGGAGAAAAATATTAACCTTTTTAGTGGTGATAGTCGTAAAAACATAGAAGAAACCATCAAAATTAAAGATGTACAAACTGAAGAATTAGATAAACTTATAGGGGAACAACCTGCTAAAAATTTGAGAGAAGAATTAGAATTAGTTGAAGGCGTCTACCCTTCATTTAATCAAGAAGCTTATCTCGCAGCAGAGCAACAACCCGTATTTTTTGGTTCAGCATTAAATAATTTTGGCGTAAGAGAGCTTTTAGATTGTTTTGTAACGATAGCTCCCACACCTAGACCTAAACAAAGCGAAGAGCGAATTGTTAAACCAGATGAAAAAGACTTTACTGGTTTCGTTTTTAAAATTCACGCAAATATGGACCCTAAACATAGGGATCGCCTTGCATTTATAAAAATCGTTTCTGGTGTTTTTGAACGAAATACACCCTATTTACACGTAAGAAATGGCAAAAAACTAAAGTTTTCAAGTCCAAATGCATTTTTCGCCGAAAAGAAAGAAATCGTAGATATTTCTTATCCTGGCGATATCGTAGGACTGCACGATACCGGAAATTTTAAAATAGGAGACACTTTAACTGAAGGTGAAGAAATTCATTATAAAGGTATACCAGCCTTCTCTCCTGAACACTTTAGATATATAAATAACGCAGACCCAATGAAGTCTAAACAGCTAGAAAAAGGTATAGACCAGCTAATGGATGAAGGTGTTGCTCAGCTATTTACTCTTGAATTAAATGGTCGAAAAGTAATAGGTACAGTTGGTGCTCTGCAATATGAAGTTATTCAATATCGTTTAGAGCATGAGTATGGAGCTAAATGTACTTATGAACCACTAAGTGTGCACAAAGCATGTTGGGTAGAACCTAAAGATATTAAGAGTGAAGAGTTTAAAGAATTTATTAGAGTGAAACAACGATTCATGGCAAAAGATAAAAGAGGCCATCTGGTATTTTTAGCAGACTCCCCTTTTACATTACAAATGACACAACAGAAATATCCTAATGTTAAACTTCATTTTGTATCTGAATACAAACAATCATTTTAAATATCTTTTAAGCGATTATTACCCTTGTAGCAAGTAAACACTTGATATTTTCAAGAAACACCCACAAATAAGCTATTTAAAGCGTAAAAATTTCTAGCAAATAATATATATCTATCGTTACTGTTTTTATTATCAGTTATTGTTATAACAAAAAAAGCCTAGATAACTGTCTAGGCTTTTTTTGTTAAGCTTGGCCCGTGGGTCCAAAATTTAAAGGTATGGGTTGCTTCTCATAATCTTTAATCTCACCGTGAGCTTTTTCAAACCTCTTCACGTTTTCTTGCAAAGCCTTAGCTAATCGTTTTGCGTGTTGCGGCGTTAATATTATTCGCGATTTTACTTTACTCTTAGGTGTACCCGGCATAATATTTATAAAGTCAACTACAAATTCAGAAACCGAGTGATTTATTATAGCTAGATTAGAATATTGTCCCTGAGCAATTGTTTCATCAAGTTCAATATTTAATTGAGCGTTTTGAGCATTTTCATCTTCTGCCATTATAAAATAGTTTAAATAAAAAAAGCAGCTCCATTTCTGAAGCTGCTTTTATATATACAGTTAAATTAATTAAAATTTACTTCTTCCCGAGCTGCATTAAGCTCTTCAAGTTCTTGTTTACTTCCTACGATAATTTTATCGTATCTACGTAAACCAGTACCTGCAGGAATTCTATGTCCAACAATTACATTCTCTTTAAGACCTTCTAAATCATCAATCTTACCACTTACTGCTGCTTCGTTAAGAACCTTAGTCGTTTCTTGGAACGATGCTGCAGATATAAATGATTTTGTTTGAAGTGAAGCTCTAGTAATACCCTGAAGTACTGGAGTTGCAGTTGCTGCAACTACGTCACGTGCGGTAGCTAGAACTTTATCTTCTCTTCTTAAGATTGAATTTTCATCACGTAAATCACGTGGGGAAATTATTTGTCCTGGTTTAAGAGTTGCAGAATCACCAGCCTCTTCAATAACTTTCATTCCAAAAATTGAATCGTTTTCTGTAACGAAATCATCTTTATGAACTAGTTGATTTTCTAAGAAGATAGTATCTCCCGGATCTTGAATTCTAACTTTACGCATCATTTGACGTACTACTACTTCAAAATGCTTATCGTTAATTTTCACACCTTGTAAACGATATACTTCTTGTACTTCATTTACAAGATATTGTTGTACAGCAGAAGGACCTTTAATAGATAAAATATCTTCTGGAGTAACAGAACCATCAGATAATGGCATACCAGCTCTTACAAAATCATTTTCTTGAACAAGAATCTGATTAGATAACTTAACAAGATATTTTTTAACTTCACCAAGTTTAGATTCTACAATAATCTCACGGTTACCTCTTTTAATCTTACCAAAGGAAACAACACCATCAATCTCACTTACAACAGCAGGATTAGAAGGATTACGAGCTTCGAATAATTCAGTAACTCTAGGAAGACCCCCTGTAATATCACCTGCTTTTGCAGATTTACGAGGTATCTTAACTAAGATTTTACCTATTTTAATTTTATCATCATCGTCAACCATTAAGTGAGCTCCTACAGGTAGGTTATAAGAACGAATAATTTCGTCTTTTTTACCTATAATGTGTAAAGTTGGAATCATTCGTTTGTTACGAGACTCTGAAATTACTTTTTCCTGGAAACCAGTTTGCTCATCTGTTTCTACCTGATAAGTAAGACCTTGTTCAATATTTTCATATTTAATCTTACCAGCAAATTCAGAAATAATAACCCCGTTATATGGATCCCAGCTACAAATAACATCTCCTTTTGTTACAAGGTCACCGTCTTTTGCAGATAGTTGCGAACCATAAGGAATGTTATTAGTACTTAATAATATACCTGTTTTATTGTCAAATATTTTAGCTTCTGAAGTTCGTGATATTACAATTTGAGAAATTGATCCATCGGGAGCTTCACCTTCTACAGTTTTAAGATCTTCTATTTCTAAACGACCGCTAAATTTAACTACAACTTTATTTTCTTCAGAAATGTTACCTGCGATACCCCCCACGTGGAAGGTTCTAAGTGTAAGCTGTGTACCAGGCTCACCAATAGATTGAGCAGCAACAACACCTACAGCTTCACCCATTTGAACCATTTTATTGGTTGCCAGGTTACGACCATAACATTTAGAACAAATACCTTTAGTAGCTTCACAAGTTAAAGCAGAACGCACCTCTACAGATTCAATAGGAGCTTTAGTTATTTCTGCAGCCAACTCTTCAGTTATTTCTGCACCAGCTTTAACTATTACCTCACTATCTAATGGGTTAATTACATCATTTAATGCAATACGACCTATTATACGAGCTTCTAAAGTTTCAACAATCTCTTCGTTTTTCTTTAAAGCAGAAACTTCAACACCTCTTAAAGTATCACAATCTTCACTATTGATAATTACATCTTGAGAAACATCAACTAGACGACGTGTTAAGTAACCCGCATCTGCTGTTTTAAGAGCCGTATCTGCAAGACCCTTACGCGCACCGTGAGTAGAGATAAAGTATTCAAGAATTGAAAGACCTTCCTTAAAGTTAGAAAGAATAGGGTTTTCAATAATTGCACCACCTCCATCATTTGACTTCTTAGGCTTAGCCATCAAACCACGCATACCTGTTAACTGGCGAATCTGCTCTTTAGAACCCCTCGCACCAGAATCAAGCATCATATATACAGAGTTAAATCCTTGCTGATCTTCGCGAATACGCTTCATAGCAAGCTCTGTTAATGAGGCGTTAGTTGACGTCCAAACATCAATAACTTGATTGTAACGTTCAGAGTTTGTGATAAGACCCATATTGTAGCTAGACATAATACCATCTACCTGCGTGTTAGCCTCATCAATCATTTCATACTTTTCTTTAGGTATAATTATATCCCCAAGAGAGAAAGAAAGACCACCTCTAAATGCAAATGTGTAACCTAGCGTTTTAATACTATCTAAGAATTCTGCAGTACGCGGAACGTTAGTTAATTTTAAAATACGAGCAATTACATCTCTAAGTGACTTTTTAGTCAAGACTTCGTTGATGTAACCTGCCTCTTCAGGAACACTCTCGTTAAATAATACACGTCCCACAGTACTATCAATAATTTGAGAAACTAATTTTCCTTCCTCATTAAAATCTTTAGTACGTATTTTAATCATAGCGTTAATATTAACACGCTTCTGATTATGTGCAATTACAACTTCTTCTGGGCTATAAAAAGTAATTCCTTCTCCTAATATAGGATGCTCAGGAGTACTCTTACGCGCCTTAGTCATATAATAAAGACCAAGTACCATATCCTGAGAAGGTACTGTAATTGGAGCACCATTTGCAGGGTTTAGAATGTTGTTTGAAGCAAGCATTAACATCTGAGCCTCTAGAATTGCTTCTGGGCCTAATGGTAAATGCACTGCCATCTGATCCCCATCAAAATCGGCATTAAATGCTGTACAAACTAATGGATGTAATTGTATTGCTTTACCTTCAATAAGTTTTGGCTGAAATGCCTGTATACCTAATCGGTGAAGTGTAGGAGCACGGTTTAACAACACTGGATGTCCCTTAAGTACATTTTCAAGAATGTCCCAAACTACCGGCTCTTTTTTATCTATAATTTTTTTAGCAGACTTCACAGTCTTTACAATACCACGCTCAATTAGTTTTCTAATTACGAAAGGCTTGTAAAGTTCGGCAGCCATATCTTTTGGAATACCGCACTCATAAAGTTTTAATTCTGGTCCTACAACAATTACTGAACGCGCAGAATAATCAACTCGCTTACCAAGTAAGTTTTGACGGAAACGACCTTGCTTCCCTTTCAATGAATCTGAAAGTGATTTTAATGGTCTGTTAGAATCTGTTTTTACTGCAGATGATTTACGTGTGTTATCAAATAAGGAGTCAACTGCTTCCTGGAGCATACGTTTCTCATTACGTAAAATAACTTCCGGAGCTTTGATTTCCATCAAACGCTTTAAACGGTTATTACGAATAATAACACGACGATATAGATCATTTAAATCTGAAGTTGCAAAACGACCACCATCAAGAGGTACTAATGGACGTAATTCTGGTGGAATTACAGGAATCACTTTCATAATCATCCATTCTGGAAGATTCTCGCGATTTTTATTAGCATCTCGTAAAGACTCAACTACCTGAAGGCGTTTTAATGCTTCCGTTTTACGTTGTTTTGAAGTCTCATTGTTAGCCTTATGACGTAGATCATAAGACAGCTCATCAAGATTTATTCTCTTTAAAAGCTCAATTAAACATTCTGCACCCATTTTAGCGATAAACTTATTAGGATCGCTATCATCTAGATACATATTTTCTTGAGGTATAGATTCAAGAACATTTAAATATTCCTCTTCAGTAAGGAAATCCATTTTCTTTAAATCTTCACCTTCTTCACTCTTAGCTATACCTGGCTGTATTACTACATAGCGCTCATAATAGATAATCATATCTAATTTCTTAGACGGAAGACCTAATATGTAACCTATTTTATTTGGCAAACTTCTAAAGTACCAGATGTGTGCAACAGGCACAACTAAATTGATGTGACCTACGCGATCTCTACGTACTTTCTTCTCTGTAACTTCAACACCACAACGGTCACATACAATACCCTTATAACGTATACGTTTGTACTTTCCACAAGCACACTCATAATCCTTAACAGGACCAAAGATACGCTCACAGAACAAACCGTCACGTTCTGGTTTGTGTGTACGGTAATTTATAGTTTCTGGTTTTAACACCTCTCCGCGCGATTCAGCCAAAATTGCTTCAGGAGACGCAAGACCAATAGAGATTTTATTAAACCTCTTCACTGCATTCTTATCATTATCTCTTGCCATAATACCTTATGTCGAAAATTATTCTTTTTAAACTTCTTTGACATTATAATAGGTTCCGCTTCCTGAGAAGCGGAACCTATAAATATCTAATCTTCTAGACGTATGTCTAGTCCTAGACCCTTAAGCTCGTGCATTAATACGTTAAAGGATTCTGGTAATCCTGGTTCTGGCATAGGCTCTCCCTTAACAATACTTTCGTATGTTTTAGCTCTTCCTATTACATCATCAGATTTTACAGTTAGAATCTCACGTAAAGTTGCTGAAGCTCCATAAGCCTCAAGCGCCCAAACTTCCATCTCTCCAAAACGCTGACCACCAAATTGTGCTTTACCCCCTAACGGTTGTTGCGTAATTAATGAGTATGGTCCTATTGAACGTGCGTGCATCTTATCATCAACCATGTGACCCAGTTTAAGCATGTAAATCACACCTACTGTTGCAGCTTGATCAAAACGCTCTCCTGTACCACCATCGTATAAGTACGTATGACCAAAACGTGGTATACCAGCTTCATCGGTAAGTTCATTAATCTGATCTAAAGTTGCCCCATCAAATATTGGTGTAGCATACTTGCGACCTAATTTTTGACCCGCCCATCCAAGAACCGTTTCATAAATCTGACCAATGTTCATACGAGAAGGTACCCCTAGTGGATTTAATACGATATCTACCGGTGTTCCGTCTTCTAAGAAAGGCATATCTTCTTCACGTACAATACGTGCGACAATACCTTTATTACCGTGACGACCCGCCATTTTATCTCCTACTTTAAGTTTACGTTTTTTAGCAACATATACTTTAGCAAGTTTTATAATTCCTGCAGGTAACTCATCACCTACTGAAATTGTAAATTTCTCACGACGTAAATTTCCTTGTAGATCATTTTCTTTAATACGGTAGTTGTGTAACAAATCTGCGATCATAACGTTAGTTGTATCGTCAGTTGTCCAGGTACCTTGATTTAAATGCGTATAGTCTTCAACTGAATTAAGCATTTTTAAAGTGAATTTCTTTCCTTTAGGAAGGATCTCTTCACCTAAATCATTCTTAACACCTTGAGCTGTTTTTCCATTTACTAAATGAAACAACTTATCAACTAAAACTGCTTTAAGATCATCAAATTTCTGATCGTACTCAGCTTCTAGAGCAGAAATATCTTCTTTATCTTTTGCTCTTTTACGCTTATCTTTAATAGCACGTGCAAAAAGTTTCTTTTGAATAACAACCCCTCTTAGAGAAGGAGAAGCCTTTAAAGAAGCATCCTTAACATCACCTGCTTTATCACCAAATATTGCACGAAGAAGTTTTTCTTCTGGAGTAGGATCTGATTCCCCTTTTGGAGTAATCTTACCTATTAAAATATCTCCAGGCTTCACCTCTGCACCTATACGTATCATTCCGTTTTCATCCAGGTCTTTAGTAGCCTCTTCAGAAACGTTAGGAATATCATTAGTTAATTCTTCATTACCTAATTTAGTATCACGCACATCAAGTGAATACTCATCAACGTGAATTGATGTAAATATATCTTCACGTACTACTTTTTCAGAGATCACAATTGCATCCTCAAAGTTATACCCTTTCCAAGGCATAAAGGCTACTTTCATGTTACGACCTAAAGCTAGTTCCCCGGCTTCGGTAGCATATCCCTGACATAGAACCTGACCCTTCTTAACACGATCACCTCTACTTACAATAGGCTTAAGGTTAATAGAAGTACTCTGGTTTGTCTTACGGAATTTTATTAATTGATATGTTTTGCTATCACCTTCAAAACTAACCATACGCTCTTCTTCGGTACGGTCATATTTTATAGTAATTTCATTTGCATCAACGTATTCTACTTCACCATCACCCTCTGCATTTATCAATACACGTGAATCAGAAGCTACCTGACGCTCAAGACCTGTTCCTACAATAGGAGAATCTACTCTTAAAAGTGGTACTGCCTGACGCATCATGTTTGATCCCATCAATGCACGGTTAGCATCATCATGTTCTAAGAAAGGAATAAGAGATGCTGAGATAGATGCAATCTGGTTAGGAGAAACATCGGCATAATGAACTGTATTAGGTTCAACAACTGGGAAGTCACCCTCCATACGAGCAATAACTTTCTCTTCAGTAATAGATCCATCATCAGTCATAGGGTTGTTTGCCTGAGCAATCAACATGCCTTCTTCTTCTTCTGCACTTAGATATCTTGGTTCAGTTTCTAAATCAATTTTACCATTAGTAACAGAACGATAAGGAGTCTCGATGAATCCCATATTGTTAACCTTAGCATAAACTGCTAAAGAAGAAATCAAACCAATGTTTGGTCCTTCAGGAGTCTCAATAGGACAAAGACGACCGTAATGTGTATAATGTACATCTCGTACCTCAAAACCTGCACGCTCACGAGAAAGACCACCGGGTCCTAATGCTGAAAGACGACGCTTGTGCGTAATCTCTGCAAGAGGATTGGTTTGATCCATAAACTGAGATAACTGGTTTGTTCCAAAAAATGAATTGATTACAGACGAAAGAGTTTTCGCATTAATCAAATCAATAGGAGTAAACACCTCGTTATCACGAACATTCATTCGCTCTCGAATAGTACGAGCCATACGTGCAAGACCAACACCAAATTGAGTTGACAATTGCTCTCCTACTGTACGTACACGACGGTTAGAAAGGTGATCAATATCATCAATCTCTGCTTTAGAGTTGATAAGTTCAATCAAATACTTAACTATAGTAATGATATCTTGTTTGGTTAGCACTTGCTTATCCATACCAATATCAAGACCCAGCTTCTTATTCATTCTATAACGACCTACCTCACCTAAATTGTAACGTTGATCACTAAAGAATAATTTGTCTATAATACCACGCGCAGTTTCCTCATCTGGCGGCTCAGCATTACGTAGTTGACGGTATATATGTTCTACTGCCTCTTTTTCTGAGTTAGTAGGATCTTTTTGTAGCGTATTGTGAATAATCGCATAGTCTCCTAATTGATTATCTTCTTTATGAAGAAGAATCGTTTTAGCTCCCGCATCTAATATCTCATCTACATGTTCTTTTTCAAGAATTGTATCACGATCTAAAACAATTTCATTACGTTCAATAGATACAACTTCACCTGTATCTTCATCAACGAAATCTTCATGCCAGGTATTAAGAACACGAGCTGCAAGTTTGCGACCTAAGTATTTCTTAAGACCGGTTTTTGAAACTTTAACCTCTTCTGCAAGATCAAATATTTCAAGAATATCTTTATCACGTTCAAATCCAATTGCACGGAAAAGTGTTGTAACAGGTAATTTTTTCTTACGATCAATGTAAGCATACATTACACTATTAATATCTGTAGCAAATTCAATCCAAGAACCCTTAAAAGGAATTACTCGAGCTGAATAAAGCTTGGTACCATTAGCATGAAAAGACTGGCCAAAGAAAACACCGGGTGAACGGTGTAATTGAGAAACCACCACACGCTCTGCCCCATTAATACAAAAAGTACCACTTGGTGTCATGTATGGTATAGTACCCAGATATACATCTTGTACTATAGTTTCGAAATCTTCGTGCTCATCATCAGTACAGTATAATTTTAAACGGGCTTTTAATGGAACACTATACGTTAAGCCTCGTTCGATACATTCTTGAATAGAGTATCTAGGTGGATCAACAAAGTAATCCAAAAATTCTAGTACAAAGTTGTTACGGGTATCCGTAATTGGGAAATTCTCTAGGAATGTGTTGTAAAGTCCTTCATTTCCTCTTTCTTCAGACTTAGTCTCTAATTGAAAGAAATCTTGAAAGGATTTAATCTGAATATCCAAAAAGTCAGGATACTCAGGTCTGTTCTTTACCGATGAGAAATTCAGTCTTTCAGCTTGTTTTGCTTGCATCTTCAACGAACGGAATTTAATTAAAATAAATTGAAGATCTGAAAAATCAGATCTATTGATTTCTTAACATAAGAAATCTAAAGCAATAATAGTCGTAATTTATAAGAAAACCTTATATACGACAAATGGTTTAGGTCTATTTCGACGAATCGAAAAGACCTAAACCCTTGTATTTATAGTAGTTAAGCTTACTTAAGCTCAACTTCAGCACCAGCTTCCTCTAACTGAGCTTTAATAGCTTCAGCTTCATCTTTAGCGATACCTTCTTTAATTGGACTAGGAGCATTATCAACTAATTCTTTTGCTTCTTTAAGACCAGCACCAGTTAATTCCTTAACTAGTTTTACTACTGCAAGCTTAGAACCACCTGCTGCTTTAAGGATAACATTAAATTCAGTTTGCTCTTCAGCGGCATCATCACCACCACCAGCAGGACCAGCCATAGCTACAGCAGCTGCTGCAGGCTCGATACCATACTCGTCTTTTAAAATAGTAGCTAACTCATTTACCTCTTTTACAGTTAAGTTAACTAGTTGTTCTGCGAAATCTTTTAAATCTGCCATTTCTATCGTTTTAAAAAAAAATTATTCTATTATTATTATTTGTGCGTACGTAATTATTAACCTTCCTTTTCAGAAAGAGTTTTAAGAAGTCCTGCTATTGTTTGACCTCCTGACTTAAGAGCGCCAATAACATTCTTAGCAGGCGATTGAAGAAGACCTATAATTTCTCCTACAAGTTCTTCTTTAGATTTAATATCAACTAGAGCATCTAATTGATCATCACCTATATAAATCGCTTCTTCTATAAATGCTCCTTTAAGTAAAGGTTTTTTAGACTTCTTACGAAATTCTTTAATAACCTTTGCCGGTGCATTTCCTGTTTCAGCAAGCATTATTGATGTATTACCTTTTAAAATAGAAGGCAATTCACCAAAATCTTTATCTGAACTCTCCATTGCCTTAGCAAGCAATGTATTTTTAACCACGGCTAGCTTTACGTTTGCTTTAAAGCAAGCTCTTCTCAATCTAGAAGTACTTTCTGCATTTAAGCCAGAAATATCTGCTAAATATATGTGAGCACTATCAGCTAACTGCGCAGTCAAATCTTCTATTACTTGTGATTTTTCTTCTCTTGTCATAATTTAACTTTTACTGCTCAGCAAAACGTTTTGAATCTACTTCAACGCTAGGACTCATAGTACTAGACATAAAAATGCTTTTTATATAAACACCTTTTGATGCAGTAGGTTTCAATTTTACTAATGTGGTTATCAATTCTCTTGCATTATCTGCTATTTTCTCAGCATCAAAAGACGCCTTACCTATAGCAGCATGTACAATACCAGTCTTATCAACCTTGAAATCTATCTTACCAGCTTTAACATCAGATACAGCCTTAGCTACGTCCATAGTTACAGTACCGGTCTTAGGGTTAGGCATTAAACCACGAGGACCCAATACACGTCCTAAAGGACCTAATTTACCCATTACGCTTGGCATAGTGATGATAACATCAACATCTGTCCAACCGTTTTTAATTTTCTCAAGATATTCATCAAGTCCTACAAAGTCAGCTCCAGCTTCTTTAGCCTCTGCTTCTTTATCTGGAGTTACCAGAGCAAGAACCTTTACATCTTTACCAGTTCCGTGAGGAAGAGTAACCACACCACGAACCATTTGGTTCGCTTTACGCGGGTCTACGTTAAGACGCACAGCCAAATCAACAGAAGGATCAAAATTAACTTTGCTTACTTCTTTTATTAAAGCAGATGCTTCAGCTAATGTATAAGTAGAACTACTATCTACTTTAGCGCGAGCCTCTTTTTGCTTTTTTGTTACTTTTGCCATTTTAAATTGCTTTTTTGGATGTTAAAAAGGAGCTTGTCCTTTTACAGTTATTCCCATAGACCTTGCAGTACCTGCAACCATCTTCATCGCACTTTCGATTGTGAAAGCGTTTAAATCTGGCATCTTGTCTTCTGAGATAGCTTTAATTTGATCCCATGTTACGCTAGCAACTTTCTTACGGTTAGGTTCACCAGAACCTCCTTTGATTTTAGCTGCTTCCATTAATTGGATAGCAGCTGGTGGTGTTTTTACCACAAAGTCAAAAGACTTATCACCGTAAACAGTGATAGCTACAGGCAATATCTTACCGGCCTTATCCTGAGTTCTTGCATTAAATTGCTTACAGAACTCCATGATATTAACTCCGGCAGCACCTAAAGCTGGTCCAACAGGTGGGGAAGGGTTTGCGGCACCTCCCTTAACTTGCAACTTAACAACCTTACTTATTTCTTTTGCCATTTTTAAAAATTTAGTTTGATACGTCCTTTAGTGGAAGCAGTAGAACAATATCTAATATATGTGTAACACTTATACTTTCTCAACTTGCATGTAACTCAATTCTAATGGAGTCTTTCTTCCGAAAATCTTAACCATAACTTCAAGTTTACGTTTTTCCTCATTCACTTTCTCAACAGTACCATTAAAGCCATTAAAAGGACCATCAATTACTTTTACTGTCTCTCCTATAACAAAAGGGATAGCTACACTATCTGCTTTAACAGAAAGCTCATCTACCTTGCCTAACATTCTATTAACTTCAGAAGTTCTAAGCGGCACAGGATCTCCACCTTTAGTTTCGCCTAAAAAACCAATAACACCATTGATAGATTTTATCATATGAGTTACCTCTCCTCCAAGATTTGCGTGAATCATTATATAACCAGGAAAATAAACACGCTCCTTGTTAATTTTCTTTCCGTTACGAATTTGGATTACTTTTTCTGTAGGAACAAGTACCTGCTCTATATAATCTTCAAGATTAAATCTAGAAATTTCTTGCTCGATGTAACCTTTTACTTTATTTTCTTGACCACTTACGGCCCTTACCACGTACCAGTCTTTATCTTTGGTATTGTTTGCTATAGCCATTGTGATTGTTTTAAGCTCCTACCAGATTAAAATATGCCTTGATAGCTCTGCTAAAAACAGTATCAACACCCCAGATCGCTAACGAAAAAATTATTGTAAAAACAGCAACCACAACAGTTAAACGTTGCGCCTCAGAAAGTGGAGTCCAGGTTACGTGATTTTTCAATTCGTTATAAGACTCTTGAATGTAATTAATTAATCCAGCCATATTATTATTTGTGATTTATAAGGCGCTATACCTTTTAAACTAACTATCGCTATTAGGCAACGATAGATTAAATCTCATTAACAACTTTAAAATAGTTTAATGATTTTGCACGGGCTGAGAGGCTCGAACTCCCGACACCTGGTTTTGGAGACCAGTGCTCTACCAACTGAGCTAAGCCCGTATTTAAAAAAACAAGACTAAATCCTATCTTCTTAATAAAAATCAAGGCATCCGTATAAACGGACGCCTTAATTCTATAAATTATAATCCGTAATTATTCTACGATTTCGGTTACCTGACCAGCACCTACAGTTCTACCACCTTCACGTATTGCAAAGCGTAAACCTATACTCATCGCGATTGGCTGAATTAACTCAACATTAATAGTTAAGTTATCTCCTGGCATAACCATTTCAACACCTTCTGGTAAAGAAATATTACCTGTCACATCAGTTGTACGTACATAAAACTGCGGACGGTAGTTATTATGGAATGGAGTGTGACGTCCACCTTCTTCTTTTTTCAAGATATAAACCTCAGCTTTAAATTTAGCGTGTGGCTTAACAGAACCTGGCTTAGTGATAACCATACCTCTAGTTATCTGAGACTTTTCAATACCTCTTAAAAGGATACCTACGTTATCTCCAGCTTCACCTCTGTCTAATATTTTACGGAACATCTCAACTCCAGTTACAGTTGAAGTTAATTTCTCTGCACCCATACCAATGATCTCAACAGGATCTCCAGTATTAGCTACACCCGTTTCAATACGACCAGTTGCAACAGTACCACGTCCAGTAATAGAGAACACATCTTCGATAGGCATTAAGAAAGGCTTATCAACATCACGAGCAGGAAGTTCAATCCAGTTATCTACAGCTTCCATAAGCTCCATAACCTTATCAACCCATACTTGCTCACCATTTAAAGCACCTAAAGCAGAACCTTGTACAACAGGACCATTGTCACCATCATAGTCATAGAAGCTAAGAAGATCTCTAACTTCCATCTCTACTAATTCAAGTAATTCTTCATCATCAACCATATCCACTTTATTCATGAATACAACGATGCGAGGAATACCTACCTGACGACCTAAAAGGATGTGCTCACGAGTTTGTGGCATAGGACCATCTGTTGCAGCAACAACAAGAATAGCACCATCCATTTGAGCAGCACCAGTTACCATGTTCTTAACGTAATCCGCGTGACCTGGACAGTCAACGTGAGCATAGTGACGGTTAGCTGTAGAATATTCTACGTGTGAAGTGTTAATAGTAATACCTCTTTCTTTTTCTTCAGGAGCGTTGTCAATAGAGTCAAAACTTCTCATTTCAGAAAGACCTGCGTTAGCAAGTACAGTAGTAATAGCAGCAGTTAAGGTAGTTTTACCGTGGTCAACGTGCCCTATAGTACCAATATTTAAGTGAGGTTTGGAACGATCAAATGTTGCCTTTGCCATGATTTAAATAATTTTAATCTTAGTTATTATTAGTGTTTAATTTTAAACTTACCTGACACGCTGATTATAGATTCTTTACTAAACGCAAAAAACCGAGCGTAAAAATACACTCGTTTAATTAGCAGCGACTGCTATTGAGCCAACGACGGGATTTGAACCCGTGGCCTCTTCCTTACCAAGGAAACGCTCTACCCCTGAGCTACGTCGGCTTAGAATATACCCTATCAAAACGACCGAAGTCTGAATTACCCAGGGCTGACCTTCTCAGCTAAAGGGCTCATAAAAGCCATAAATGACTACAACCAAAGCCTATCAGATTTGGTTTAATAAAATTGAAAAATATACTTTCCCAATTTCAATTGCGACTAAGTAAATAAATCACAATTTAGAGCGGGAGACCGGGTTCGAACCGGCGACATTCAGCTTGGAAGGCTGACGCTCTACCAACTGAGCTACTCCCGCATAAACTCAAAATTAAAATTATGAGTTTTGCATTAAATGTGGGGAGAGCAGGATTCGAACCTGCGAAGTCGTAAAACAACAGAGTTACAGTCTGTCCTCGTTGGCCGCTTGAGTATCTCCCCAATATTGGTAAATCAATATTTCAAAAAACGCTTTTACCGCGCTTAGCGCAAGTTTAATAAATTCTAAAAGAACTTAAAAACTTAGTTTTAAAAGAGCCGATGGAGGGACTCGAACCCACGACCTGCTGATTACAAATCAGCTGCTCTAGCCAGCTGAGCTACATCGGCTTTTATTACTTTTTCAAGTGTAAAAAACTCCGCTATTTCTAACGGAGTGCAAATGTAAAACAAATTTTAGATTGTCAAAACCTTTTTTGATTTTTTTTTACGCAATTGCTCTATTTTTTTCCTTCTGCTTAACTAACAAACGCTCTAAAGAGCTTGCACAATTATAAGCACCTTCTTCAAAAGTCTTGGCTTGTTTTTTAACAATCAACTCGTTACCGGGTATACTAAGCAATATTTCCACAATTTTATTATCCCTACCACTTGTATTTTGAACTTTTAAAAAAATATCAGCATAAATTATCTGATCGTGATATTGTTCAAGCTTATCCATCTTTTTTTGAATAAAATTGATCAATTTCTGATCTGCTACAAAATGCGGGGTTTGAACATTTACTTTCATAGGTTTGGGTTTATAGGTTACTTGTTGAAAAATAAATTACTGCTTTTTGTAATTGCGAGGATGTGCATTTTTATAAACCTTACCCAACTCTGAAATACTAGAATGTGTATAAACCTGAGTTGCGGCCAGACTGGAATGCCCTAACAATTCTTTTACAGCATTTAGATCTGCGCCATTATTAAGCAAATGAGTTGCAAACGTATGCCTAAGCATATGTGGACTCGTTTTTGTTTTTTGAGACGCTTTACTAAAGTAGCGATTTATAATTCGGTAAACAAAGGTTTCATATAATTTATCTCCCTTATCTGTAAGTAACAAAAAAGGCAAATCAACTGAATGCCAGCATACTGACCTAATGTTTAAATATTTTTTTAGAACATCCCTAAGCCAATCTATTAACGGTATAAATCGCTCCTTGTTTCTCTTACCAAGCACTTTAATTGTGCCTGTAGCAAAATCAATATCAGAAATCTTCAAATTTATCAACTCACTCCTACGCATTCCCGTTGCATAAAAGAGTGTTATTATCGTAAAATCTCTGATTGACTTAAAATCTTTTTCTTCACTTAAATCCTGAATAACAGAATTCACTTCACTTTGAGAAAAAGGAATCTGAATCTCTTTTTTTATTCTTAAAGATTTATGCTTAGCTAAAGGAGAGATTTCAACATCTCCTATTTTTTGCAAAAACTTAAAATAAGCCTTTAGCGAGGCTATTTTTCTATTAATACTTCTATGCGTTAGACTTTTTTCCGATAGATTCACAACATAGGCTCTAACAAAAGGATAGACCACATCTACAGCTTCTTTAACCCCATATTGAACAGCTGTAAACTGAAAGAATTCATCAATATCACTACTATATGCCAAGACCGTGTGCGCACTGTAATTACGCTCTAATTCTAAGTAATCTAAAAAGGCTTTTTTACTCATATTTAACTTATGAAGAGAAAGATACTAAAACAAGAAAAATCCGCTAAGATAAATCTTAGCGGATTTTTTATTTTGTGAAAGAGGGTTAGTCTCTCTGTTAATAATCCTTAGTAAGAATAAATTCTCACAGACGGAAATTATTAAATATTCTCTTGATCGCGAAGTCCTTGAATATAAGAAGCTTTTTGAACCTCACGTCTTCTAGAAACAGAAGGTTTAGTGAAAGCTTGACGATCACGCAGCTTACGCATTGTTCCCGTTCTATCAAATTTTCTTTTAAAACGCTTCAGCGCTCTATCGATATTTTCTCCGTCTTTTACTGGTATAATTAACATAGTGGTACCTCCTTTCTTTAAAATTCTTTTCAGTTTACAGGCTGCAAATATAATCTAAACTTTAAAACTGACAAGCCTGTTTTAATTTAATTATTTCAACAACTTATTTTGCCGCAGGCTTATATTCTTTTTTATCTATTATCATCTTAGCTATTATCTCTTTTAATATCTCAGATGTACCCCCTCCTATAGGTCCCAGCCTACTATCTCTAAACATTCTTGCCAATGGGTATTCCTCCATATAACCATAACCTCCCAGCATTTGGAGGCATTTATAAATAACATCATCTGCTATTTTAGTAGAAAGCAATTTAGACATACTTGCTTCCTTAACTACGTATTCTCCAGTATTAAGACTATTTGCGATGTTATAATTGAACGATTTGACCATCTCAATCTCACTGGCCATTTCTGCTACAGAATGCCTAAGAGCCTGAAATTTATCAATGGTTTTTCCAAAAGCAGTACGCTCTGCCATATAGCCCATTGTATACTCTAAAGCAAACTCTGCTCTGGCGTGCGCATTTACTCCCATAATAAGACGCTCTAAGGCAAAATGCTGCATGATATACGAGAATCCCTTATTCTCTTCTCCCATAAGATTTTCTTTAGGAATTTTAACATCACTAAAAGCGATCTCACCGGTATCTGAAGCTCGCCATCCTAATTTATCAAGCTTTGTAGCACTTATACCTGGTGTATTTCTATCTACAATAAAAATACTAAGACCTTTATTACCCTTCTCAGGATCTGTTTTTGCAGCAATAATAAGATAGTCTGAGTATACACCGTTAGTTATAAAAGTTTTTGATCCGTTTAAAATATAATGATCCCCATTAAGAACGGCAGTACTTCGCATACCGGCAACATCAGACCCTCCGAATGGTTCTGTAATACACAGACAACCTATAGATTCTCCTGTTATACTTGATGTTAAATATTTTTCTTTTATGGCCGGTGTTCCTTCAGCCTTCAAATGTGTCATTGCTAAATATGCATGTGCCCACATAGCTGCTGCAAAACCACCACTATTAATACGTTGCAATTCTTCAAGGAAGATAACAGTATAAAAGATATCGAGATCTAAACCCCCATATTCTTCTGGAGAAGCTAAGCCAAAGTAGCCCATCTCTCCCATTTTTTCCCAGATAAAACGCTCTATTTGGCCAGTCTTCTCCCACTTCTCAATATGAGGAACAACTTCCTTTTGTAGAAATTCTCTAAGACTTTCTCTAAAGAGCTCATGCTCTTCTGAAAAGTTTACATTTTTCATTTATTAAGCTTTATATTGTTAATAGGTCATTGGAAAGGAAGTTTTGCAAGGAGAAATTGCATTATTCTCAGATAACCCTATATATTACTGGTTGGTTGACAAATATAATTTAATTCGATCTAATTTGTAAGGAGTTATACCATCAATTTTAAGCAGTTCGTCAAGATTTTTAATTCCTTCATTAAGTATACGATAATCTATAATAGATCGCGCTATATCAAATGTCAAAAAGGGTATAGTTGCTAAATCTGAAGCATTGGCCGTATTTACATTTATTAAAACTATAACCGGTTTTGACTTTACCGTAAACTCTTTTTTAACTTCAATTACTTGATTGCGTTTAACGTTATAGATATCATATAACTGATTGTCTTCTATAAAACCTCCTATTTTCTTTCTATATGCTAAAATGAGCCTTGCACTCCCTTCAGTCATTTCGGGTAAACTTATCAAACTTTCAAACGTGGCTTTATTTAAATCATTTTGAGGATTGAAAGATTTGAAACTAAAGCTCTTCGTTGTTTGAGATGTTTTAGAATTAGTAACCCAATCAGGAAATTTAAAATATGGAGAGATTACCGCAAGTAGAGAATCTGAGACACCAGTTACTTCCTGAAAATCTTCAGCAGAATTAATCCATTTCTCCTTTTGTCGGAAACTAAAAAGTTTATCAAGCTCTTCTGTACTTAACCCTAAGGTGTACCCTTTATAATCTGTGATAAAATTAGGATTAAAAGGATAAATTTTTGGAATAGATTTTACAGACTTTATTCTTTTTAAGGAATCTATGCGTGCCTGGTAAATCGCAATTTCAGCGTTGGGCTCAATAGAAGTTTTATTTCTACTAGACCAGAAATAAAATATCCAACACCCACAAAAAATCACCACTAAAAGCAAAATCCCACTGCGCTTTTTAGAATCAAGCATCAAGTGGGATTTTAATTTCATTTATCGAGTTTATTACAATTAACTTTTCTCTTTAGCTACACGTTGTTTCTTAAACAATTCGTTTGCTTTTAATTTCCTAAAGTACTCCCGAAGGTCACTTCGCACTTCTCCACTAAGAATATACAATCCTATAATATTAGGAAAAGACATTGCTAAAATCATCATATCTGAGAAATCAAGTACCGCACCTAAACTTACTGATGCCCCGACGACTACAAAGAATAAAAATAACACTTTATATAACAGCTCCATCTTTTTGCTTTTTCCAAAAAGATAAGTCCAAGCCCGCATGCCATAATATGACCAAGAGATCATAGTAGAAAATGCAAATAAGAATACTGCCGCAGCAAGAACATAAGGGAACCAAGATATTACGCTTCCAAATGCGTCTGATGTCAAATCTGCACCCGCAACACCTGTTACTTCGTGCATACCTGTAAATATTAGAACTAGTGCTGTTAATGTACACACCACAACTGTATCAATAAAAGGCTCTAAGAGCGCTACAAAACCTTCTGAAGGCGGGTGGTTTGTCTTTGCCACACTATGTGCAATAGCTGCAGAACCCACACCTGCTTCATTAGAGAATGCTGCACGCTGAAACCCTACAATCAAAACTCCCAAGATCCCCCCTTTTAGTGCGCTTGGGCTAAATGCCCCGTCAATGATAGCATTAAATGCTGGCCCTATATTTTCAATATTTATAAAAATCACGGTCAACGCTCCCAGAACATAAATTCCTGCCATAAAGGGAACTATTTTACCTGTTACCTTAGCTATACTGTTTATACCTCCTATTATAACAATACCTACAAGTACAGCAACTATAACTCCAAACCAAAATCCGTTTCCTTCTAATCCCGGAAACTGACCACTTAAAATTTCAAAAGACTGGTTAGCCTGAAACATATTACCACCTCCAAAGGAAGCTCCTATTGCTAAAACGGCAAACGCGGTAGCTAGAACTTTTCCGAAGCCGCCCATGTTACGTTTCTCAAGACCGTAACGCAAATAATTCATAGGTCCTCCAAAGACACGACCATCAGGCAAAATATCACGGTATTTAACACCTAAGGTACACTCCACAAATTTTGAAGACATTCCCAATAAACCAGCAACAATCATCCAGAATGTAGCACCTGCTCCACCCAGTGATACTGCCACTGCCACACCTGCAATATTACCTAAACCTACAGTTGCAGATACAGCTGTCGCCAATGCCTGAAAATGCGTTATACTTCCCGGGGCATTAGGATCGTCATACTTTCCTTTTGCTAATTCTAAACTGTGCTTAAAGCCTCTAAAGTTGATGAAGCCCATACGCACAGTGAAAAATGCGGCTCCAAATATCAGCCACACCACTATAAACGGGATACTATTTGTTTGTTTATCACCATTAGCATAAACTAATGGTACTGGATCATCATATATTATTTCTGCAAAGACATCTGCATTAGTTTCTATTAGATGCTTTTGATTGTTGGCATTATAAATAATCCCGCCTTCTTCTTCTAAGTGCTTAATTTCACCATTTACATCTGCTGTAATTCTAATTTCGGTACCGTTACTTTCAGATATTACTGCAATTTCTTGACCTTTTTTTACTTTTGCTCCGTCTTCAACAAGCCATTTTTCTAGAGTAAATACATCTTCAGTATCTGCCGTCCAGCCGGGGATAGATACCATTTTTAAATCTGCATATATAACAGGATCATATAAATTTAAAGCTGCAAAAGGATCCCAGAATAATACTGAACCCATTGCCGCTACGGCCGGAGTCATAGTTCCATTAAAAATTTCAGTAATAGATTCTGCTTCAATTTTAAATTCTTTAGAAATAGAAGTTCCTGCAGCATCTGTTACTTTAACTTGATGTGTAACACCTTCTGTAAGTGATTTTGCTGTATTAGAAGAAAGTGCTGTGCTTTGATCACTCCACTTATAGGTATAAGGCGCCTGGCCTCCAGAAACTACTATTTTTGCAACACCATCATTAATTTTTGAGGTAGGATTAAGGATTTCTGCTGTTACTTTTAAATCCTGCGCAAACACCATAATAGGCAATACGAAGACTAAAAAAAATAATTTTTCTTTCATAGCTTTTATTAAGTTCATATAAATTTAGTCAGAAGTTGCAAGATGCTAAAAAAATAGTCTTTTCCAAAGGCTATAGCCGTTAAAACTGTTGATGAATCTACATTCTACAAAGAATACCTCAAACAAATCTCTTAGTTATTAAGGATTTAATGATAAAAAAATGCCCTGTGTATTTAAATTTACACAGGGCATTTTTTTATCTATTGTATCTAAGCTATTAGCTTATAGCTTCTCTTTTCATTTTAATAGCAGCTAGATAACGGTCGAGCTGCTTCTTAACAACAGGGAATAAGAAGAATAAACCTACCATATTTGGGAAAATCATTGCAAATATCATAGCGTCTGAAAATTGCCATATAGAACCCATATTTGCTGCCGCACCAATTACTATAAAACTCAAGAATAACATTTTATAAACAATATCTGCTACTTTCCCTCTACCGAAGAGAAACTTCCAGGATTGCAAGCCATAGTACGACCACGAGATCATAGTTGAAACCGCAAATAGAACTACTGCAATAGTTAAGAATATATTTGAAAAAGGAATATATTCATGAAATGCCTTTGAAGTGATACCTGCACCTTCATAAGAAAGCCCATCAATAATAACAGCTCCAGAGCCATCACCCCCATATTCAAAGTAACCTCCGAAATTAAAAATTATAATTACTAAAGCAGTCATTGTACAAATAACTACGGTATCAATAAAAGGCTCTAATAAAGCTACAAGACCTTCACTTGCAGAATATTTTGTACGTACAGCAGAATGTGCAATAGATGCAGAACCAGCTCCTGCCTCATTTGAAAATGCAGCTCTTTTAAAACCGACTAATAGAACCCCTATAACACTACCTACTCCTATCGCAGTGGGATTAAATGCTTCTTCAATGATTAAAGCTATTGCATCATCTATTAGTGAAAAGTTTGAGCCTATAATATAAATACACGCTACCAAATACATAATAGCCATAAAAGGAACCACCTTTTCAGTAACCTGAGCAATTCGCTTAATTCCTCCTATAATAATAACACCTACAAGAACTGCAATTACGACTCCTATCCAGAATCCTGCACCGGCGCTTTCTAAATTAAAAAGTTCTTTTAAAACTATCGTAGCCTGATTACTTTGAGCAGCGTTACCCCCACCAAAAGAACCCCCTACACAAAATATAGCGAAAATCACTGCGGCGATTTTTCCTAACACTGCGAAGCCCCTTTCTTTTAAACCTTTAGTTAGATAGTACATTGGGCCACCGTAAACGGTACCATCTTCTCCTACATCTCTATATTGAACCCCTAATGTACATTCAACAAATTTTGTAGACATACCTAGCAAACCACAAACAACCATCCAGAATGTTGCACCGGGACCTCCTAAGGCAATCGCCAATGCCACACCGGCAATATTACCATTCCCCACAGTGCCTGAAACAGCAGTTGCCAGAGCCTGAAAATGGCTAACTTCTCCTGCAGAAGATTCGTCGCGTATAGTATCTACAATATCACCATCTACCGCTAAATCGCCGTCTAAATTTTCTATATGCTCCTCAAGATTAACTTTATTTAAATCAACACCATTTGCTATTCCATCTTCACCGTACAGTAATTTAGCACCGTGATTCTCAATATCCTCATACTTACCACGTACGGTTTGTATGGCTCTCCAAAAATATCTGAAGTTTGGAAAACCAAAATATAATGTAAAGAATACTGCACTAAATACTAAAAGGATAAGTACAAATGGAATCCCAAAAACATTAAAGAAAATAATATTGAAGAAAAAATCTGATATGGGTGCAAATGCTTGATCAATTTGCTGGTCTATACCTACTTCAGTTACTTCTTGAGCAGACATACTAAATGCAGAAAAAAGCAATAAACTTGCTAAGGAAAGGTGTTTCATAAAATTGAAAAAACATTAAATTAAAAATAGAGTAATGATAATTCTTTGACAGGTTTATCTAATTACCCTTCACGATTTAGTAAACATACTACTAAATCGCAAATTCCTTATGTAAATTTTCAATCTGTTCTGGCCTTCCAATTACAATTAATTTTGAATCCTTTTCTAAAAGCATAGAAGCTTCAGGATTTATAACATAGTCTCCTAATGGAGATTTGTAACCTATAATTGAGCATCCTGTTCTATTTCTTAAGTCGATATCTCTAATAGTACGCGTTACGTGATCTGGGCAAACAGCCTCATAGGTAATCTCCTGAACATTAACCCTGCCAGCAGTGGTAACTTGTAAATTATCTAAAAATTCAACTAAATCTGGCACAACTACTAATGATGCCATATGATCTCCTCCTATTTTATCAGGCATAATAACATTATCTGCACCTGCAAATTTTAATTTTTGATAGGTGGTTTCTTCAGAGGCACGGCTAATAATTTTCATAGCAGTATTCATTTGACGTGCAGAAAGCACCACAAATAAATTATCAGAATCGTCTGGTAGCGCAGATATTAATGTAGAAGCACGCTTAACCCCTGCTTCAATGAGAACCTCATCTTCATTAGCATTGCCTAAAATAAAAGGCATATCTTCAGATTGAAATTTATTTACTATTTCCTCATCCCGCTCTATAACAACAAAAGGTCTTTTATAAGTTGTAAGTTTTTGAACAGCTTGTTTGCCATTTCGGCCGTAGCCTACAACTATAACGTGATTTTTTAGACTCTCAATTTTCTTCTGCACCCTGCGCTTTTTTAATAATTCTACATTACTGCGTCTTAAAATATATTCTGTAATTATCGAAATGGCATAACCCAGAACAACTACACTCACTAAAATTAAAACTACTGTAAATAATTTTGCCGTATCATTTAAAGGTTGTACTTCTCCAAAACCAACCGTGCTAATGGTAATAATGGTCATATAAACAGCATCTATCCAGGTGTAAAGTGCTAAATACCGAAAGCCCATTATTCCTAAACACAACGTACCTAAAACCAATAAAATGGCTACGTAAAATCTATTTTTAAATATACTACCCATTTTTATAAATCAAATACAGAAGTGCGTTTTGTATAAACGAGGTCTTTAAGTTTTAACCAGAAAGCTAAAACTAAATACACGGCAAATCCTAAACCCGCCGTGGCAAATGATAAGTATATAAAGAATAAACGAACGTTTTTTGCTCTTATACCCATTCTATCTGCAAGCCGGGAAGAAACATAAAAACCATTACGTTCAAAAAAATGTCTGATATTAAATATCAACTTCATTTTAAAAAATTTTGGAGTAGGTGCAAAGTACTAAAATTAACCGTGTAAGATTGCTTTAACTTTTATTGAGAATAGAGTTACCTATTTGACACGCAAGACATCTATTTAAATCACAGTATTTCTTTTTGAGCTCTATGAATGCCTGAGTATTCATTGCATTAAAATTTAATGGTTTTAAACCGTAAAAACCTGATACAATTGAATTTTTCTCATTCGGAAGACTCGTTATTAAGTCTAAGAGATCGTCTTCAATTGATATCCCCTGTGCTTTTGCATATGCAAATTTTACTGGTATAATAGAATTTATAATTAATAGGTCTACAAAAGCCGGTGTCAACTTTTTTAAACGTTTACTGTGAATTTTATTAAAATTATAATGTGTTTCCCAGTAGGTTGAAGTGGCAATATTAAATAGAGCTTGTAACTCTTCCCGGGTCTTAGCTTTATTAATCAGAGCAAAGATAGTTGTATGTTTCTCATACAATGCTGCGAGTTGTGACAGGCGTATAGTAGGAAAATTAAGAGGTCTCAACTTAAAAAATTGAATGCTGTGATGTAGTGAACCTTTTAAATCAAACTTACCTCTATTAAATGTAAAATCTTTTATCCAGCTCTCTGTTTGTGCATCGAACTGGCCGATAGTATTCAAGAGACCAGAAACACCTAAAAACACAGCTTCTAATTGATTCTTTGAACCAGCCAGCTTACGTATTATTTTAAATGGAATTGAAATTGCTAACTCTTCAAAAGCATCAGCATTTACAACCGTTCCAAAATTACGCGCGAGCATTGCAAAAAGCACAGCTTCCCAATCACCGGTCTGCAATTTTAATAACCGCTCAACCTCCTTGACTTTTCGTTCTAACCTTTCAAAATAAATACGCTCAAGCCAGTTCTGCAAAATGATTTCAGAAACATTTGCAAAATCTGCTTCACAATTGATGAACTTATAATTTCTAGACTCTAAAAGTTTTTGATAATTTGCTAATAACTGCGTATCTATAATATTCTTTAATTCTAAAGTAGGTATGGGCTGATTAGAAATGTCATACACTTCACAATCTGCCTCCCACACCACATGTAGAATTACATTACTAAAGGCAGAATCTTGCTCGTGACTATGCACATACCAGTCAGAACTACTTATGTGAATCTCAACATTACCTGCCCACAACTGCTCATTAATACGTATTTGTGCATTAAAAAAGTCTGGACCAGAGAGCTGATTGTGAATCCCGGGATTTATAATTTCTATATTCTCATTTGAAGTAGTCAAAAGAGATTGTGATGTTGCGGCATTACCCAACTTTCTAAATTTCCATAAGTAATGAAGTAATGCTTCTTTCATTCTTATAAATGTAACTAAATTTTAGCATAACCTTAATAAGGTCTACCACTAGTGCTTCTTACTTTTAAAAAACTCAAAAAAACAATACTATGAAAAAATCAATTTTTATTATAGCTATGACTACAACATTAGTCTTCTCCTCTTGTGTAAACAGAAAAACAGATAGCGATGAAATAAGACTAGAAGACAAAACTGAAAAAATAGCTGAAGATGGCACCAGTCAAATTGAAACAAGCGACGTATCAACTAATCAAAAAGATTTAGCTGAAATAAATAGCGCAAAAAATCAGGTAAACAAATACTTTGAAGCCTTAAATGAAGGGGATCAAATTAAAGCTTACGATGAAATGTCAATCACTAGTAATCGAGGTACCCGTAGTGATTTTTCAGAAAAAAATGCTAACGTAGAATCGGTGACTGCAAACTTTACAGAAACAGAAACAGAAACACCAACGGTTACAACTCAAGACAATAACACAAATATTAAATTACCGCTGCGTTATACTATTAAGACTAAAGAAGGTAATACCGAAACCTACACTGGCCATGCTACAATCACAAAAAAAGGAGAAGATGGCGATTATAAAATAGAAGGAATGAACGTTTCTAAAGAAGACAATTAATCTATAAATCCTTTTTCACGCATCCAGTCGTCATTATACATTTTACCAACATAGCGGCTACCGTGATCGTGAAAAAGGACTACGACAACATCGTCTTTTGTAAAATGTTCTTTCAACTGAAGTAAACCTTTTATAGCGGCACCGGCGGAATTGCCTAAAAAGAAACCTTCTTCTTTAGACAAGCGCTGTGTATATACAGCAGCATCTTTATCGGTTACTTTAGTAAAGCCATCAATAACTTTAAAATTTACATTTAGTGGTAAAATATCTTCGCCTATCCCTTCAGTAATATATGGGTAGATTTCATTCTTATCAAATATACCGGTCTCATGATATTTTTTAAATACAGAACCGTAAGTGTCTACACCCCAAACTTTTACGTTTGGGTTTTTCATTTTTAGGTAAGAACCAACTCCAGAAATGGTACCACCGGTACCTACTCCTACTACAAAGTGAGTGATTTTACCAGCAGTTTGCTCCCATATCTCGGGTCCTGTAGATTCAAAATGAGCCTTACAATTACTAGGATTGTCATATTGATTTACATACCATGAGTTAGGTGTTTCCTCGGCAAGACGTTTTGAAGTGCTATAGTAAGACCGCGGATCTTCTGGTTCTACATCTGTAGGGCAAACAATAACCTCACTACCTACAGCTTTTAAAATATCTACTTTCTCTTTACTCTGCTTGTCTGAGATTACGCAGATCATTTTATAGCCTTTTACAATGGCTACTAACGCAAGACCCATCCCTGTATTACCAGAAGTTCCTTCAATTATAGTACCTCCCGGTTTTAGAATTCCGGCTGCTTCTGCATCTTCAACCATCTTAAGAGCCATTCTGTCTTTCACAGAATTCCCTGGGTTAAAAGTCTCGTATTTTGCTAAAACCAAACATGGCAGTTCTGCAGTAAGTTTATTAAGTTTAACAAGCGGTGTATTACCTATTGTTTCAAGAATATTCTGGGCGTATTGCATAAAAATCTACTTAGGTGCGCAAGTTATAATTTTAATAAATTTCTACGTATTACTCACTCATACTATTTATTTCAAAAAAACAGAAAGAACAATTCTTTTAGACCAGCATTTATAAGGCATTTTTACTATTATCTTTTGCCTGCTACGGAATATACTTTCACTATCTAACTAATTTGTTTTGAGTGTAAATACCTTTTTTTTCTTGGTTTTACGTATCCAATATACAATACTAAACGTTCCTACTACTGAAGGTAAAACCCATACCGCAAGACCGGGAATACCTAAGCCAGCCACTAGAAATGCGGTTACCGAAGCAATATAGGCACCCATTATTTTTCCTATATGTTGCACAAGCCAGGCCGTTTTAGTCTTTCGCGGATTTCTTAAAAAACGAACATCGGTAAAACAAACAATTAGTCCTACTACCCCAAAATACACATATAAGAATACTACACTTGCATAAGCCAGACTCCCATAGAAAATCATAAAAAGCGAAATTAAAATCATAAGACCCGTAATTAGCCAGTCTACCTTAGACACCTCAACTTTAATTGATTTAAATCTTAATGCCCGTTTACCTACGATTACCATATAAATAGTAAACAAACCTATTAAAAACAAAAATTGATTTTTATGATCCGGCATACACGCTACAGGCAATGATATTCCTGAACTCACAAGCATTCCTATCGCAAACCAATTGCCTGCTTTTTTGTGAAGTTTACTTCCTTTCTTAACCACAAAACTTAGCGTTCCGGCGATTAGACCTATTGCTCCAAATAAAGCGTGAATGTAAATAGCGATTGTAATTGTAGTTTCCAATTTTATAGATGTGTTGATTAGCGTGTCAAAGATGTACCACTAATCACAGTTTGCAAATTAGAAATTACTCAGTTGTCAAAAACAACCACCCGATTGTAATATCACTAGAAAATTTCCGCATATGCGAAAACAAAAAAATCTTAATTGAACTTAATAGTTTTTACCGGAGAAATACGTGTGATTACATAAGAAGGTACCAGAAGCATTACAGCACATAAGAAGAACGTACCCACATTGAGGAGGAGTATGTAATACCAATCAATATACACAGGTGCTTCACTCACATAATAGGTTTCGGGATTTAATGTTATAATACCCAAATATTTTTGAAGCATTAATAAGCCTATACCTATAACATTACCCCAGAATAATCCTATACCTACCAGATAAAGTGCATTATACATAAAGATTTTGCGAATACTCCAGTTGCTCGCCCCTAAAGCTTTAAGAATACCTACCATAGGTGTACGCTCCAAAATAAGCACGAGCAAAGCGACAATCATATTAATGCCGGCTACAATAATCATCACTACAATAATAAGTGCGATATTAAAATCAAATAACGATAACCATTCAAAAATAGAATAGTACTTTTTTGTGATAGTCATAGAATTTAAGAACGAACCGGTATTCTCAAAAACCTGATTTCCTATAGCATCAAGACGATCAAAATCTGATACAAAAACTTCAAAAGCTCCTATCTGATTATCATCCCATTTATTTAGTTTTTGAACGTGTCGTATATCTGCAAATAAGAAACTCTCATCAAATTCCTGAAAACCGCTATCATAGATTCCTACTATATCAAAACGTCGATTTAAAAATCCGCCATCTTCCTTTAAGAAAAACACAATTACTTTATCTCCATTTTTAAACCCTAAACGTTTAGCCTGGTAATTACTTACTAATATTTCTGTATTAAGCCCGGCATTATAATCTGGAATTCGTCCTTCAATTAGAAATTCTTTCATATAATCCCAGCGATAATCTGCTCCTACTCCTTTTACGATTATACCTTCAAAATCTGTAGGCGTACGTATCACACCTGCTTTTGTAGCTGTCGCTTGTATGTGACTTACGTCGGGCACAGTCGTAAATTCAGGATAAAATGGTTGATTTTTAGGTATGGGATTTAATGTAATATCGCTGTTATTACCATCAAATTGAGAAATAATAATATCGCCATTAAATGCAGAAACTTTCTCTCTAATTTTTTGTTGCAAGCCTACTCCCGTAGCAATGGTTATCATCATCATCACCATCCCCAAAATAATTGCAATTATGGCGATTTTTATAATAGGAGTTGAAGCAGTACTTTTATACTTCTTTGCGCCAATTATGCGTTTAGCTGTAAAATATTCAAAATTCAATCGTATGGCGTTTTATTCGCTCAAAAATACCCTTTTTTTAGTTTTTGTGTTTGCAATTTCCTGCGGAAACGGTCAACAATCAAAAACAAATACTACACCTATAGAATTAGAAAATACGGCAATGCCTGCGTTGACTACCCTCGCTCCTACTGAAACTCCTAAACTTATATTAGGAGCTAATCGTACAGAAACTTATCTGCCACTACTTGAAAACAAGAGAATTGCCATAGTAGGCAATCCCAGCTCACTCATCTTAAAACGGGAGAAGGTAGACGGCACAAAAACCTACACACATCTTGTAGACTCTTTAGTAAGCCTTAATCAAAATATTATAAAAGTATTTTCACCCGAACATGGTTTTAGAGGTACTGCAGATGCAGGTGAAGCTGTTAAAGATGGTAAAGATCCTAAAACAGGACTTGAGGTTGTTTCGTTATATGGAAACAATAAAAAGCCAAAACCAGAACAGTTAGAAGATATAGATATTCTTGTTTTTGATATTCAAGATGTAGGGGTTCGTTTTTATACCTATATAGCCACATTGCATTATGTTTTAGAGGCCGCCGCAGATGCCGGTATTGAAGTTCTGGTCTTAGATCGCCCTAACCCTAATGGAAGCTATGTAGATGGCCCGGTAATGGAAGAAGCGCACACTAGCTTTCTGGGTATGCACGCGGGGGTGCCATTAGTACACGGTGTGACCATAGGTGAGTATGCCACGATGATGACTCAAGAAGGTTGGTTAAAAACCACAAAACCGGTTAAACTTACTGTAATCCCAATGCAAAATTATAATCACAGCTTGCCGTATTCATTACCGGTAAGGCCTTCTCCAAATCTACCTAACGATCAATCAGTCATGCTTTATCCCAGTCTTGGTCTTTGTGAAGGCACTGCACTCAATGCGGGTCGTGGTACAGAAATGCAATTTCAAATCATAGGCTCTCCCTATTTGCCAGCTTCAAAATACAAATTTAACTATACGCCTGCTCCTAATTTTGGTTCTAAAAGTCCAAAATTTAATGGTGAAGTTTGCAATGGTTTAGATCTAAGAGGTATTTCTAATTTGCGGGAAGTAAACCTTACTTATATTATTGACGCGTATACGAACTACTCAAAGAAGGAAGACTTTTTTAATACAGCAAACTTCACTGCCCACGCAGGTACCGCAAAACTTCAGAAGCAAATAGAAAGCGGTGTTTCATTTAGTGAAATTAAAGCCGGGTGGTCACAAGATTTAGAACGATTCAAACAAATACGTTCTAAATATCTGCTTTACAAAGAGTAAATTTTGAACTTTCAATTTTAAAATTCAATCCTATTTTAACTTAATTATTTTCAATATTAATTACGCAAACGATATATATTTCTGTATTTTTAATATCCATTTTTTTAGGTACTTCTAAATGAACTATCTAAAATTCTAAAAGTATAGCAGAAATGAAATTGTTGATAGTAGTTATTTGTATATTATTTACGTCTACATTTTACGGACAACGTCTGTATGGGACAATAACAGATCTTAAAACAGATCAACCTATTGCCGGAGTAAATGTTTTTTTAAAATCTATAAAAAAAGGAGTAACCTCAAAAAATAATGGTGTTTTCTACTTTGAACAAGCAAATGGCCTAAAGCAAGAAGACACTATTCTTTTTAATATGGTAGGATACCAGACACTAACACTCACTTTAAAAGAATACCAATCTCAGAATAATGAGATTCAATTAACTCAAGAGAAAATGAATACTAAAAATTCAAGCTCTTCTGGAAAAATAATAACCTTAGGAGCATCGTCGCACAAAACCTCTGAATAAAACTTATTTTTTCGACTTAATAATAATGCTTTCAATTATATAATATGAAATTTAAAATACACAAATACGCCTTTTATGGGGCGTTATTTTTTTGCCTTAATCTGGCAGCTCAACAAAATCAGATCCTCTTACCTACTGCCAACCCCGACAAAGAAGGGATGAGTGCACAACATTTATCTTATATAGATTCTATGGCTGTTTCTGCTATTAAGAATAATGAAATACCAGGAATTGTAGCTCTGGTTGCTAGAAATGGTAAGCTAGTTTATCACAAAGCCTTTGGCACTTCAACATCAGATAATGAAGAACTCAAGAAAGACGCTATTTTTAGAATTGCCTCACAGACTAAAGCAATCACTTCTACAGGAGCAATGATTTTATGGGAACGTGGTAAATTTCAATTAGACGACCCTATAAGCAAATACATTCCAGAATTTAAAGATGCTCAGGTATTAGATAGTTTATTGCCAGATGGCAGCTACACCACACATCCTGCTTCAAATCCCATTACAATAAGACATTTATTAACCCATACTTCGGGCATAGGTTATGGCAGTATAGACAGTGACCCCAGATTTAGAAAAATTTATGCAGATGCAGGTATTATAGATGGTTTTACTACAAAACCGGTAACACTTGCAGAAAATGAACCAAAATTGGCAAAACTACCCTTGCATCATAATCCCGGTGAAAACTGGGTATACAGCGAAGGCGTTGATGTTGTAGGTTATTTGATTGAACTATTAAGCGGCCAGCCCTTAGATGAGTTTTTAAGAAAAGAAGTTCTAGACCCTTTGGGTATGCACGACACCTGGTTCTATTTACCAAAAGCCAAACAAGATCGTCTCGTTGCAATACAATCTCTTGACGAGAATAACAAATGGGTAGATGCTAAGGCTACAGATTTTTTTGAACCAGATTACCCTATTAAAGGTGCTAAGACTTTCTTTGCGGGTGGCGCAGGCCTTTCAAGCACTATAACAGATTATGCACAATTTTTACAAATGTATCTTAACGGCGGAACTTTAAACGGAAAACGCATTCTAAGCCCTTCTACAGTAGCTGTTATCTTAAGTAATCAAATGGGTGATATCTGGGCAGATCAGGGAGCGGGTCACGGCCTGGCTTTTAAAGTAATTGAAGAAGCCGGTTCTAAAAAAGGTGGTCAGGGAAGTGCCGGAACTTTTGAATGGGGCGGCTATTTTAACACACAATATTTTGCAGATCCTGTAGAAAATATAATTGGTATTATAATGAAGCAAACCGTAAATGCTAAAGATGAAACTCCATGGAAGTTTAGAAACATAGTATTCTCCTCAATAGCAAATTAAATTTGTAAATCTGTTAAAGAACAACCGTTCTTAATAAAACCTTAACTGCTAAGTGTTTTATTAAAAACGGTTGTTTTATTTTTAAGACATAACTAACACACTATTTTAATGAAAAAAAACTTTTATCTACCAGTTTTAGGTCTTATGATGAGTACAAGTATTTTTGCTCAGAATCAGCAGGAAACTGTAAAAAGTATTGTAGATGAAGCTACAACAAACTCACAACTCAAGATATTAGCTCATCAATTACTTGATGTTGTAGGACCCCGTCTTGTAGGTTCTCCAGAAATGAAACAAGCTCACGACTGGGCAGTAAAGACCTATGCAGACTGGGGCATCCCTGCAGAAAATGAGCAATGGGGAGTTTGGAAAGGATGGGATCGTGGTATAACGCACATTGATTTGGTAAGCCCGCGTAGCGTAAGTCTTGAAGGTATGCAACTTGCATGGAGTCCTTCGACATCGTCTAAAGGTGTAGAAGCCGAAGTGGTAATTCTTCCGGAGGCAAAAGACTCAATTAGTTTTCAAAATATGCTTGCTCAGGTAAAAGGAAAGTTTGTATTGATTTCTATGCCACAGCCTACAGGAAGACCAGATGATAACTGGGAAAAATGGGCAACACCAGAATCATTTGAAAAAATGAAAAAGGATAGAGAATCTCAAAACGACGCCTGGAATACACGTATTAAAACAACCGGATATTCTTCTCGCGAACTACCTAAAATACTTGAGAAAGCAGGGGCTGTAGGTGTAATTACAAGCAACTGGTCTAGAGGTTTTGGTGTAAACAAAGTATTTTCTGCATATACCGATAAAATACCTATGTTTGATATCGCATTAGAAGATTATGGCCTTTTGTACCGTCTTGCAGATTATGGTGACAAACCTACTATAAAGGTAGTCGCACAATCCAAAGATCTAGGTGAAGTACCTACCTTTAATACAATTGCTCAAATTAAAGGATCTGAAAAACCAGAGGAATATGTAATTCTATCAGCGCATTTTGATTCTTGGGATGGTGCACAGGGAGCTACTGATAACGGTACTGGCACACTAGTTATGATGGAAGCTATGCGTATTCTAAAAAAAGTATACCCTAACCCTAAACGTACTATACTCGTAGGACATTGGGGAAGCGAAGAACAAGGTCTTAACGGCTCTCGTTCATTTGTAAAAGATCACCCAGAGATTGTTGAAGGTGTTCAAGCCGTGTTTAATCAGGATAACGGGACTGGCCGTGTTGCAACCATTTCGGGCAACGGTTTCTTAAATGCTTATGATTATCTAGGAAGCTGGTTAAATGCAGTACCTGATGAAGTTGCAAATATAGAAACTAATTTTCCGGGAGCTCCGGGCCGTGGTGGTTCTGATTATGCCTCTTTTGTTGCCGCAGTTGCTCCTGCATTTAATTTAAGTTCGCTAAGCTGGGATTACTGGAATTATACGTGGCACACGAACCGTGACACCTATGACAAAATCGTTTGGGACGATGTGCAAAATAATGTAATCCTTACTGCAGTTTTAGCCTATATGGCAAGTGAAGATGAAGATAAGACTTCCCGTGAACAAATTGTTTTACCTATAAACAAAAGAACCGGAGAGCAAATGACCTGGCCTGAGGCTAGAGATAGTACACGCCGTGGCGGACTAGATGATTAAGTTCTAAATCAAAGACCTATTTTTTAAAATAAAATCCCCGAAGAGAATTCTCCGGGGATTTTTAATTTAATTATCTACTATTTTTTTTTTCAGTTGAACATTAATGTATTTAATCTACAGGTTTTGAATTTCCTTAACCTGTTCTTCACTCACCGTTAGCAGTCCCGGTTTTACTAAACGGCCTATCATCTCTCTCCAGTTTTCATTTTGCTCAAAAATGCTCTTAAATATAGGCTTAGCTTCTTCTAACTGACCATCATTTGCCATAGCAACCGCCTTCCAGAATTTCATTTCAAGATTATCAGGAAACATGGTTTCAGCAGTGCCGTATTGTTTTAAAGCTTCAGGCATATCGCCTGCTTCAACGGCAAGATCTCCATTATTCATATACTCATATGCACGAGCCACTTTCAGTAATCGATCAAGTTCTTCAATAGGATTCTCGTGATCATCTACACGTAAATTAATTTTATACTCTTCCCAGGGATTTTCAACTAAATCAGGACCTACCACAATTAATGCAGCACTTTGCTTTCCGCGGATATCCCCACCGGCCTGCTCTGCCGCTTTTAAAACCGCAACCATACGTTCTGCCAGCGGCAGAGTTTCATTTTCTTTAAAGGCTTTTTCCATTGCAGGAACCGTTTTATCGGTCAACATCATATTTGCCTGTACCGAAAAATTATCACCGGTAATCTGATCTGCATAAATCACACATTTTGCACCGGTGTATGCAGATGCTGTTCCATTTACATCTAGAAAAGCAACCTGGCGGTAGGCTTTGCCTTCATCTTCGGCAATAAGCTGCTCTAGTGCTTTTTCTGCAGACAGGCCATCCTGCATTAACTTTAATCCTTTAGGCCCATATGCAGGATTTACAAAAGACTGGGTCGCTACTACGCCTACCCCACTCTTTCCCCAGGAGACTAAAGAGCCTACACTAAACCAGTGGCTTTGCACAGCAACCGCCATCTCACCGGTTTTTGCATCTCTAGCTACTATTGAAAAGGTGTGCGCAAATGCACTTTTATCTGCCGGAATATTTTGACTATACCCAACTGCTGTTACTAGTAAAATTAAAAAGGTAAATACTGTTTTCATAGCTTCTATTTTTATTTCAATTTAATGCGTTCTTTCATTTTTTCAACAATATTATAGGCTGCAGGGCATACCGGAATATTCTTGAGTGTGATATTTGTGATCTGTTGAAACTTTCTTCGGTCTGTATGCGGGAATTCGGCACAGGCTTTTGGCCGAACATCGTAAATCATACAGTAATTATCTGCCCCTAAAAAAGTACATGGCACACTTTGTAAGACATAATCTTTGTCTTCGTCTATGCGCAAATAGGTATCTATAAACTGCACATCTTTCATTCTAAAATGTTTTGCAATGCGGCTTATGTCTCTATCTGTAAAAAGCGGACCGGTAGTCTTGCAGCAGTTTGCACATTCAAGACAATCTGTTTCCTTAAATTCCTCTTCGTGCAATTTCTGCATTTGATAATCTAAATCCTTTGGTGGCTTACGCTTCAGTTTTTTAAAATAGGCAGCATTTTCTTTATGCTTATCTTTGGCAAGATTGGGTAATTGCTCAATAAATTCATCCATACGACAAAAATAAGTAAATAAACGCCCTCATTTTATGCTGAAAAAAGATTCTGAAAACCCTGATATTTTTGGAAGGGCACTACTTGATTTTTATAATAATAACTATACCGAAGATATTACCGTAATTTCTTCACTTACCGAAGATGATGAAATACCTGTACCTTATCTTTTTAGATCTTATACAGAAATGCCCAAACTCGAACAAAAGGCATTAGATCTGACTATAGGGAAAACACTTGATATTGGCTCGTGTGCAGGAAGTCATGCGCTATACTTACAGGAGAAAGGTATTGATGTAACATCGCTAGATCAATCTAAAGGGGCTATAGAAGTATGTAAAAAACGTGGTGTACATAAAACGATACAAGCTAATATACGTGACTATTCTGAAGAAAAGTTTGACACGCTGCTCTTAATGATGAATGGTACCGGTATTTTTCAGCGGTTAGAATTTGTACAGGACTATCTCAAACATTTGGAGCTTCTTTTAAATGATTCAGGACAAATTCTGGTAGATTCTTCAGACATTGCTTTTATGTATGAAGAGGAAGATGGTAGTTACTGGCGTGATGCAAGCCGTGAATATTATGGTGAAGTCACCTTTAAAATTTCATACAAAGATCATACATCAAAATCCTTTGATTGGCTTTATCTTGATTTTGAATCCTTAAAAAAAGAAGCTTTAGCAATAGGCCTTATCTGTGAGAAAATTACAGATGGTCCGCATTTTGAATACCTCGCAAGGCTCACAAAACCTTAAATAGAATAGTTACGTAAATTATTTGAAGAAGATTATAATTATAAAATCCAAAAATATAAAAGTGCTAAAACTGTACTAAAGCTAATACAACAAGAGCTAATAAATCTACGTTTAGTTACTTTTAGCACCTTTTAAAACAAAAAAATGAAACTAAAATTAATTGCTCCCTACCTTACTCTAATATTCGCATTTCTTATCATATCCTGTTCTAGTGATAGTAGTAATGAAACTCCAGTTGATCCTAAAGCCGCCAATAATAAAAGTTTAGGTACGGCTGCACGAGACTTTTTAAGTGCCGAAGCATTTACTGGGTTACACGTTGAGATCGCCTATGTGAATGGCTTTAAACCATCTGCAACTACAATTAACAATTTACGCAACTTCTTTAGCGCACGTCTTAATAAACCAGATGGCATCACAATTACCGAAACTGTAGTACCAGCCACTACAGTAGGTAGTTTAAGTAGAGAAGAGTATGTAAAGATTGAGAAAGACAACAGAACAGTCTTTAATGCAGGCGATGAGCTGGCTGTCTGGATCTTTTTTGCAGACCAGAACTCAGAGAGTGATGAAGGAAACAGTAGAATTTTAGGTACGGCTTACCTTAACACATCGTGTATTATTTTTGAAAAAACATTAAAAGATTTTAGCAATCGTATAGGAGGTGCTAATCTAACACTTCTAGAGAGTATTACGACTCAACACGAATTTGGTCACCTTTTTGGCCTAGTTAATTTAGGTACTGCTATGGTAACTCCGCACGAGGATGAGCAACCTGACGATGCCGGAGTAGACAAATTAAACAAACATTGTAATCAAGAAGATTGTTTAATGTACTTTCAGACAGTGGGTAATGCGGTAGGCGGTGTTATGAATAGCCTGCCTACTTTTGACGAATTCTGTCTCGCAGATTTACAAGCCAATGGCGGAAAATAAATTTCATTGTACTACATAAAAAAAGCGACCGTTTTAGAAATCTAAAACGGTCGCTTTTTTTAAAGAAGTTTGATAACTTAATCTAAAACCAGACTGGTTGTAGCAATTACCTTACCACCATCAAAAACATTGATTTTGTATAAACCTTTAGGAAAATCTCTTCCTTTAGGAGCAATATTTTCACAGATATCAAGAGCTGTATTCTCATAATAAAACTTAGAAATTGTACTATATGTAATACTTGTTGTATTATCTATAGTAACAGTTTTATTATCACCTAGAATATTATTTTGAGGATCTAAAACCTGCACATAAAGTTCTTTATCACCTGCTTCAGCAATTCTATTTTGAGGTACTGTGTAACAAGCTCTAATACGATCTACACGACGTGCATTATCATTTTCTACAAGTTTACCACTGTTTCTTACAATGACGCCGGTACCTACCAGTTTATTTGCTGCCAGAGTTGAGCCTAAAGCTACTTTTTCAGCAAGAGCATCTTTAGCTAAAGTAAGACTGTCACGCTTCATTTGTGACACTTCTAGCTCATAGGTTGTACTGTCTACACGCATTGCAAGAACACGATTCATACCTTTTAAACTGTCATTTTGCGCAAATAAATAATCACGCTCTTTTTTCAGTTTATAAACCTCGTCACGGTATTTGCGCAAAACAGAAACATTAGCTTCCATTTTTTGCACAGAATCAATTAAAGTTTGAATACGATCTCTAGCTTGATTAAGCTCAGTATCTTTAAGATTATTTTCTTCAATAACAGCATCATACTTAGTTACCATTTGTTTAAGGTCATTAAGCACAAGCTCTTTTTCTTCAGTTAATTCTGCCTTTGTATTTTTTTCCTGGTTGTACAGTTTAATTGCAAAAGCACCGGCTATGATAAGAAGAACGGCTAGAATCCCCGTTATAATCTTAATGCCGTTGTTTTTATTCTCATTTTCCATAAAATTCTAAAATTTGATTAGTGTTAAGCTTATGTGGCTAATTTACTGTTAACGCTTTATAAGATTCAAAAGTGTGTAAACGTTAAAAAACAGTGACTTTAAATTACTATTTTAAAACGACATCACTAGATTTTCTACTTTAAAAAGCGAGCAAACTTACAAAAAAGAAAAACACGTTTGTTTATTATTATTAAAATGAATTAAGTAATATTCTGCATATATGTATCTTTGTTTTATGAAAGAAGAACACAAACGCGCTATCATTCTTTTTGGTGCTCTTGCTATAATTGCTATCATTACCTGGCTGTTTAATGCAAGCTTTGGTAAAGGCCTATTACTAGGTTTAGGCATTGCTGCTTTAATATATATACTACGTAGTTTTTTACCCAGAAGACAGTAATTTTAAAGTAATTCTAATAATTCTTTAGCACTTTTAAGGGATTTAAATCTTGAGTGATTAATGTCTTCATCTACCTGTTCATGAGACCAAGTTGTATGAAATGGAATATGAACTGCATATCCTCCCATAGCAAGCACAGGAATAACATCTGACTTTAGCGAATTTCCTATCATCAAAAATTCATCAACGTTTATATCTAAATGCTTGACCAACTTTTTATACTGAGTTTCCTTTTTATCTGAAACAATTTCTACGTGATGAAAATAGTCTATAAGTCCACTTTTAATAAGCTTTCGCTCCTGATCGAGTAAATCTCCTTTAGTAGCAACGACCAGTTTATATTTTTTTGAAAGCTGCGATAAAACCTCTTCAATATGCGGCAATACTTCTACCGGTTCGGCAAGCATTTGTTTTCCTTTTTCAAGAATAAATGCAGTGATTTCAGAATTCATTTGCTCTCCCATAAGCCTGTGAGCAGTTTCTAGCATAGACAAGGTAAAACCTTTAATCCCATATCCGTAGGTATCTAGGTTTTTAATTTCGGTATCTAAAAGCATTCTTACAATATCATCTTCCTCTCCATAATCTAACAGTTGCCTTGCAAAAGCGATTTCGGCATCTCTAAAGAAGGTCTCATTGATCCAAAGCGTATCATCTGCATCAAACGCGATGACTTTTATGTTATTTAAGTTCAAAATAGAATACAATTTAAGTTTGTGAACAAAAGTACTCAAACTAATAGCGGCTTAAAAGTATAATTCAAGTACACCAGGGCTGCTTAGTAATAACAATACTTTACACCTTAATACCTAGCCTTACCCTTTTTCTTTAGTAACTTTAAGAAAAAATTGCTCACTTAAATTAAGAACCATGTTTGGATTATTTAAAAAGAAAACTGAAAAAGAGAAATTACAACAGCAGTATGAAAAGCTTATGAAAGAAGCTTTTCAGCTTTCTACACGTAACCGCTCTGCCAGTGATGATAAGTATGCTGAAGCTGATATAATCATGAAGAAAATTGAAAAATTACCTTAAACACGGCATCATTAAAAACAAAAGGCATCTTCAATAATATTTGAAGATGCCTTTATCCCTTCAGCTTTTATTTTAAATACCGTTTTTTGATATCGTAAGTAAATCTTTGATCGTGAATTTTCCGCCGGTTCCTAGAGTGGGTTGCCAGTTGCGATCACTTCCCATAAATGAATTTGCATCGAGCTCCATCAAACCAATTATAACTTCTGCCGTTATCGTTCCTCCTACGGGTCCCATACCTTCTCCCAGTTTAAAACCATCTTTATCGTGACGCCCTATATCTGCTGCTTCAGCAAGAACGTATGCCCACAATGGGCTTCCCGCATCAAAATCAATATCGTGACCGTTAATTGTGTTTAAAATATGACTGCGTACATCTGCAATTTCTGAAGCCTCTCTTCCCATACATTCTGCTATCACTTCTCCCGAAGGCATAAAGAATGATTGCCCTCTCAATAAGTTACGTGTTGCTAGTGAACTTAGATGGGAAACAGGCTGCACAAACGGAAGCTCTAATAAAGTACTTGCTAATTTCATATCTAATTTTGCAGCACGTTGATAGCTACCGTCAAAATCGAAAAAACATTCCCAATCAATTACCTGATTGAGAGTCGTAATTTTACTGAAGCCTCCGCCTATATTATTAGAAAACAAGTCAAACGTAGAACCTCCTTTTTTCAATTTTACTTTTTGAGTAATCATGGAATGTCCAAAGCGATACGTTCCTATTGAGAATTCTACCGGAATAAATGCTCGCTCATAAGGTTTGTAATATTGACGACCTCTACCTAAAACTTTATCTACAATAACTTCCCCACACATCGTAGGCAAAAATTCATAAATAACAATCCATTGATAGTGCCAGGTTGTTAGTTTACGAGCTTCCTCATAAATATGCTTTGCTTCTGCAGTAGGATTATGAGACTCTATATTTGTGTAAATCGCATTGTAAAAACGAATAAAAGCGAGTTGAAGCTGCGATATTATTCGGTTTTCATCATTGCGAGGATCTCCAATAATTGCTTTCCCCTGACCATTACGCGCCAGATCTTCACTTTCTAAACTAACCCCCTGACCAATATTATTATTCGTTTTTCCGGTTAAGAGACGTAAACTATTAGATTCATATAAAAATGGCTCATCTTCAGGACCTTCTCCAAAAATGCAATCAAGATCTAAAGCCGGTGTTCTAAAGTTTTCTATCTCTGTCGCTTCATTAGCTGTATTAAAAGAAGAAGTCGTGTCTAAGGTTATATCATGATCAATAAATTGCCCCAGATAAACCATACCCAAAGGAACATTTTGAGTAAGATCATCAGAAGTACCACCATCCATAGGTCCTCCTTTTTTACCCATTTCTATTAATGATGAAGGATTTAGCATCATTGCAGGATGGTCTTGAAAAATACGTCCAAAACGACCTATGCGCTCTTCGTGTATAGATTGATGCGAACACATATAGCGCAATTGCGGCATTTCTTTAAGTCCGTGATGGTTTAGTGGTTTCATAATAATAAAAGATTTTAAGTTGAATCTAAAATTATAAGAAACTGAATATTAAATAATTACGTAAAACACCCTTTCTGCATTATGAACTAAGGGAAAAAACCCCTTTTCTTAAACTGAGAAAACTATTTTTTCTTTTTCTTCATTTTATTAAGCCAGATCAACGTTCCCGTAACCGGAAGACTTGTAGCGATAAGACACGCTATAAAATAAATCAGCTTTGAAAAGAAGCCATACACTTCTCCTGTATGTATAGGTCTAATAAGAGATGCTACCTGCACATTAAATGGCTTGTCACTAAATTTTTCTACTCCTAAAACAGCACCTGCTTTAGATACATAAACCGCATCATAGGTTACCGGTGAAAAATTAGAGGCATTATATTTTCTAACACTGTAATAGGCAGAACGCTCGCCAGGTAGATTAACAGATAATTCTCCGGGATAATCAAGAGTTGCATTGACAGTAGTTATAACTTCTGGTAAACTAGCTGTAACACCGTCAGGATTTTCTGCAAAATCAAATTTTGGCGATGACCTATTAAATATTTCTGCACCTATTAGATCGCTCAATCCGTTTTTATAACTCTCAAATGACCAGCATAAACCAGTTATGCCCATGATAACTATAAAAATTAATGAATAAAAGCCAAGCGTATTATGCAAATCATGGTTAACACGTTTCCAGTTTGCTTTTGTTTTTATTTTAAAGCCAGATTTCAAATTCTTCCATTTTACCTTCTTCGGAAACCACAGTACTAATCCGGTTATGGAGAGAATTAAAAATAAAATTGTCGCTACACCTACAATAGGTCTTCCTATTGCCGAGTCTAGTAATAACCAACGGTGCATTTTAAAAAAGAAAAAGCAGAATGCATCTGCAGGATTTGCCTCAGGAACTAACGTTTCAGCTGTATAGGGATTAACCTGAAGATTTGTACCGCGACGTTCTCTCGGGTTTTCTTTAATCGTAAATGTATAAGTTTCATTTGATTTTTCAGGTACAGTGATACTAGTAAGAATACCTTTATGAGTTTTAGTAAGTGTTGTAGTTAATTCTTCTATACTTAATTTCTCCCCGCTAGGCTCTACAACTAAATTTTGTGCAAAGGCAGCTTTAATCTCATGCTCAAAAGCTAGTATAGTGCCGCTTAGACATACTAAAAATAAAATAATGCCACTTCCTAAACCCAACCATAGATGAACATCATTTATAAACTTTCTAAGGGTATACTTCTTTTTTTTCGTCATTTTACGTAATCAAAAGGTTAGATTTTAATGCTAAGCAGCAATAAAAATTATATAGTTCAAATCTCTTTATTTAGACTGCTTTCAAATAAAGTGCAAATATAAAAATCCAAATGATTTTACGCTATTTAGAATTAATAAAAATAGAATTATTTTGTAAGACAATTGCAAGGCCTCCACTAAATCAATTGCTCTATAAAATATAAAAGGAAAAGCCTCTTAATTTTTTGTAGAATTAAGAGGCTTTAAATGATTATAGTCAGTTGTAGTTAGCGAACCAATTTTTTGTACTTAATACGCTTTGGCATTAAATCACCACCTAAACGTTTTTTCTTATTTTCTTCATATTCAGAAAAACCACCTTCAAAAAAGTAAACCTGGCTATCACCTTCAAATGCTAAAATATGTGTACAAATGCGGTCTAAGAACCAGCGATCGTGAGAAATAACTACTGCACATCCTGCAAAATTCTCCAACCCTTCTTCTAGCGCTCTCAAGGTATTAACATCAAGGTCGTTAGTTGGCTCATCAAGCAGCAGTACGTTACCTTCTTCTCTTAAAGTCATGGCAAGGTGTAGACGATTGCGCTCTCCTCCAGAAAGTGTAGATACTTTTTTGTTTTGCTCGCTTCCGCTAAAGTTAAAACGACTTAAATATGCTCTAGAGTTTACTTCTTTACCTCCCATTAAAATAAGCTCCTGCTCGTCTGAGAAGTTCTGCCAAATTGTTTTTTCAGGATCTATGTTGCTATGGCTCTGATCTACGTAAGCAATCTGTGCTGTATCTCCTACCACAAACTCCCCTTTATCTGCTTGTAATTCATCCATAATCATTTTGAAAATGGTTGTTTTACCTGCACCGTTAGGTCCTATAATACCTACGATACCCGCCTGAGGAAGATTAAAGTTTAAATCTTCATACAATAATTTATCGCCAAAAGCTTTACTTACTCCTTTAGCCTCAATTACATTAGTACCTAAACGAGGTCCATTAGGAATGTAAATCTCAAGTTTCTCATCAACCTGTTTCTGATCCTGACTCATCATTTTGTCATAGTTCTGTAAACGGGCTTTTTGTTTTGTCTGGCGACCTTTAGCTCCCTGACGCACCCACTCCAACTCACGCTCAAGCGTCTTTTGGCGTTTAGATGCCGTTTTACTTTCCTGAGCCATTCGCTTAGATTTTTGGTCTAGCCAAGATGAGTAATTTCCCTTCCAGGGTATACCTTCACCACGATCAAGTTCAAGAATCCATCCTGCAACATTATCTAAGAAGTAACGATCGTGAGTTACAGCGATAACAGTACCCTTATATTGTGCTAAATGATGCTCTAACCAGTGTACAGATTCTGCATCTAAGTGGTTAGTAGGCTCATCTAAAAGCAATACATCTGGCTCCTGTAATAGCAAACGACACAAAGCAACACGTCTCTTTTCTCCACCAGAAAGTACTCCTATCTTTTGATCTGCCGGTGGCGTGCGCAAAGCATCCATAGCAACTTCAAGTTTATTATCTAATTCCCAGGCGCCGCGAGCATCTATCTCATCTTGTAAAACAGCCTGGCGTGCCATAAGCTTATCCATCTTATCTGCATCAGAATACACTTCTTCAAGACCAAAAGAATCATTTATTTTATTATACTCATCAAGTATTGCTACGGTTTCCGCAGCTCCTTCTTTTACAATCTCAAGAACGGTTTTCTCAGGATCGAGTTTAGGCTCTTGTTCTAAGTAGCCTACCGAAAATTCTTTATCTGAAGTTACATCTCCCTGAAAATTAGTATCCAGACCTGCGATGATTTTCATCAAGGTAGATTTACCAGATCCATTAAGACCAAGAATACCAATTTTTGCTCCGTAGAAAAAGCTGAGGTATATCTTTTTTAATACTGGTGTATTAGCACCGGGATAGGTTTTACTAACACCGGTCATTGAAAAGATTATTTTGTTATCATCGCTCATATGCGTTACTTATTTTTAGAATTAATGCTTTAAATACCCTTTTATAGAGTTGTTGTATAGCGGTGCAAAGGTATTGAAAAGGCTTGTGTTAGAAAACACATAATTATTCTCAATTGCTTGTTTTTGAAAAAAAGAGATTTCCCATAATTAAGTTATTTGGGAAAAATATAACAAGCCAAAAAACAGCACTTATAAAAATATTATCCAATTTTATAAAAATGCCAAATAAAAGATGAATAATGTTTTCTGATTTTTGTAACTACAAGATTTAGAGTTATTCACAAAATTAGTAGCTAATTAATAAAACGGTTGTAGATGGATGATTCAAAACAAAATTCTGGCGATAATGCCAACAAAAGAATGCACGAAGATGAGGAGAAAATACTTGATGAGTTAGGACTCTTTGGCAGTGCACGGCGTTCTTTTTTAGGCCAAATGTCTGCAGCAGGAATTAGTCTTATGGCGCTTCCACATTTTACATCAGATCTATTCGCTCAAAAAACTAAAAACTTAGCTCCATTGGATTCAAAAGCTTTAATAAATGCTATTGAAGTTAATCTTCAAATTAACGGTAGTAACCATCCGCTGATGGTCGATTCTCGTATGACATTGCTTGATGCACTTCGTGAACGACTAGACCTAACCGGGTCTAAAAAAGGATGTGATCATGGTCAATGCGGTGCTTGTACCGTAATAATTGATGGGGAGCGTAAATTATCTTGCTTAACGCTATCTGCTACTTGTAAAGACAAAAAAATCACAACTGTTGAAGGTCTTGCTCAAAACAATAAAATGCACCCTATACAAGAAGCCTTTCTAAAACATGATGGTTTTCAATGTGGCTACTGTACCCCAGGGCAAATTTGCTCTGCAGTTGCCCTCCTGGACGAGGCTAAACGTGGTGAAGTAAGCTACGTAACTCCTAATGTAAAGGACAAGATTACTACACTTTCTGATGAAGAAATTCGCGAGCGTATGTCTGGAAACATCTGTAGATGCGGTGCGTATAACAATATAGTTGAAGCAATTAAAGAAGTACATCTGGGAGAAGGTAAAGACCCTAGCTGGAGCTTCGCTACACAAGAAGAACTTAACAGCAGTAGATCTGCAGATTAATTAAAGAACTAACAAAATGAGACCTTTTCAATTTCACAGTCCGCAATCTGCTTCAGAAGCTGTATCACAACACACGCAGAATAAAAAAACACATTATCTAGGTGGCGGGACTAATCTTCTCGATTTAATGAAAGAAGACGTAGAACGCCCAGATCATATCGTAGAAGTTGCAGATCTTCCTTTTAAAGAAATTACAAAAAATACTTCGGGAGGAGTTTCTTTAGGAGCTATGGTAAGTAACACCCATACCGCAAATAATCCTTTAGTAAAAGAAAATTATCCCCTGCTATCAATGGCTATTCTTGCCGCTGCAACAGAGCAAATACGCAATATGGCTACAAATGGCGGTAATCTTTTACAACGCACACGATGTCCTTATTTTTATGAGACTTCAATGCCTTGCAATAAAAGAGAGCCCGGCACTGGTTGCGGAGCGCTCACCGGTGTAAATAGTAAACATGCAATCTTTGGATGGAGCGAATCTTGTGTTGCAACACACCCTTCAGATATGAGTGTGGCGCTTGCTGCTCTTGATGCTACCGTTACTGTTCAAAATCAAGAAGGAGAATCTCGTACCATTCCATTTTCAGAATTTCACAGATTACCTGGAGATGAACCCGAAAAGGACACTAATCTAAATACTGGTGAACTAATCACTGCTATAGATTTACCTAAATCTGCTTATCCTAAACATTATTACTATTTAAAAGTAAGAGAACGCTCAAGCTATGCATTTGCACTAGTATCTGCAGCGGTTGGATTACAAATTGAAAATAATACCATCACAAAAGCTGGTTTAGCATTAGGTAAAGTTGCTCACAAACCCTGGAAATTAGACAAAGTCGAAAAATATCTAGTAGGTAAAAAAGCAACAAAAGAAACTTATGAAGCAGCTGCAGACCTTGCGCTTCAAGGTGCAAAACCATTAGATCAGAACGAATATAAAATTGAATTAGCTAAGAAAACGCTCGTAAGAGCACTTCTGCAAGCAACTTCGAGAAGTTAAAACAACCCTAATGAAAGATCAAAAAAAATCAGGAACAGGTAATCCTATAAGTCGCTTAGAAGGGACTTTAAAAGTGATGGGGAAAGCAAAATATTCTTCAGAATTTGCCATAGATAATTTGGCCTTTGCTCAAGGGATACAAAGTACTGTTGCAGCAGGTAAAATACTAAATATAGATACCGCTGAGGCAGAAAAGCAAGATGGTGTAATAAAAATTATTACGCATCAAAATGCAATGAAGCTTAAAGGCTATGGTGGTCGCTTTGAATCACCAGATACAAAAAGTATATCACCCAGTTTACAGACTACAGATGTTCATTATTATGGTGAGTATATAGGTGTTGTGGTAGCAGAAACTTTTGAGCAAGCACGTTATGCTGCAAATCTTGTCAAAGTAACCTACGATAAAGAGAATCCAAAAATAGATTTTGATAAGCATACAGATGAACTCTATATGCCTAAAAAGATTAATGGAGAATCTCATACAAACACCCAATGGGGCGATGTTGACAAAGGTATGAATGAAGCCTTTAAGACGGTTGATGTCACCTACAACACGCCTATAGAACATCACCATCCTATGGAGCTGCACAATATAATTGCAACCTGGGAAGGTGATAAAGTAACCGCCTACGCATCGACTCAAATTGTTGCACACGCAGTAAAAACCATTGCAGATACCTTTCAGATTTCTGAAGATAATGTACGGGTAATTACTCCTTATGTTGGAGGAGGATTTGGTTCTAAACTACAACTTAGAGAACACGGTATTTTAGGAATCATGGCAGCAAAAATGACCGGTAGACCGGTGCAGCTTACCGTAACCCGTCATGAGATGTTTACTGCTGTAGGTTTTAGACAACATAACCGCCAGCACATGAGATTAGGTGCAGACAAAGAAGGAGTACTTACTGCTGTCGCTCACGAGACCACTGCTGCAACTTCTGTTTATGAAGAATTTCAAGAGCAGTGTGGTGCAATGACTCGTATGTTATATAATACGCCTAATTCACTAGTTACGCATAAATTAATGAAGCTCAACTTACCATCTCCTAGATGGATGCGTGCACCAGGTGAAGCGCCGGGTAGCTTTGCTTTAGAATCTGCTATGGATGAGCTTGCTTTCAAATTACAAATGGATCCTGCAGAACTGCGTATTAAAAATGATACGCAACACGATTTGAGTGTTGACAAACCCTTTTCTTCAAGACAACTCGTAGAATGTATACGTATAGGTGCAAAAAAGTTTGATTGGAAAAATAAATGGAATCCTAAACCCGGTCATACTACAAAAGAAAATTGGCTGGTAGGTTATGGTATGAGTGCGTCATCACGACAAGCCCCTTATATGGAGAGTTCGGCAAAAATAAGCCTGAAGCTCGAAGGAGAGAAAGTATTTGCAACCGTACAATCTGATGCTACAGATATAGGAACCGGTAGTTATACAATTATAGGACAAACGGTTGCAGAATATTTAAAAATTCCTATTGAGCAAATAAGTGTAGAATTAGGAGATTCTAAATTTCCAAAAACACCGGGTTCTGGTGGGTCCTGGGGTGCAGCCTCGTATACAAATGGCGCTAAAGTTGCTTGCGATAATGCTTTCACCTCTTTAAAAACCCTGGCAAGTACCAGTGATGATTTAAGTATTGCAGAACTTATGAAAAAAGCAAAACTTAAAGAATTTGAAGCTGAAGGTACAGCAGGACCTACCGCTGAGTTTGATAAATACTCCGTATATTCTTTTGGTGCAAACTTTTGTGAAGTCTGGGTTGATGAGTATAGTGGAATGATACGTCTTGAACATTTCGTAAATGTGGGTTCTGCAGGTAAAATTTTAAACCCTAAAACAGCTTACGGACAAATAATAGGTGGTATTACATGGGGAATAGGCCAAGCCTTGACAGAGCATTCGCAAATAGAACCTAATCACGGTAATTTTATTACGCGCTCATTTGCAGATTATCACGTACCTGTAAATCTAGATTTAGGTAAAATTGATGTCATATTTCTACCTGAAGAAGATTTTATCGCAAACCCAATGGGTGTAAAAGGTATAGGAGAATTAGGAATTACAAGTATTGCAGCAGCAATTTCTAATGCTGTGTTTAATGCAACCGGTAAGCGCGTACGCGATTTGCCAATAACTCCTGAAAAAATAATAACTACACCAGTTGAAGTAGCTTAAAATTTAGTGTAAACCTAAAAGTCGTAAAATAATGGCGAGCTGCCCTGTATGATAGGCATTGTGTTCAATAACGAGCATTAATTCCCGCAATACAGACTGCTTCTCGCCATGTTTTGCTACAGCCATTAAATCTGTTTGCTCATCTTCTATAAAGTTTGCTAACAGTAATCTATTTACAAAAAAATGATCTTTAAGAACTTTCCATTCTTTTTTAGATTCAGCTGTTTTTTCTAGAGGCCAGTAATCTGCAGGCCAGTTAGGTAATATATAATGCTCTGAAGTGCAAAAATTTAAAATGTCTTTTTGAGCATAATTTATATGATAAAAAATCTCATAAAAAGAATAGGGCAATCCTACCGGGCGATCGCCTACACTTTTAAAACTAATCTTATCAAGCAAATCATCTATTGGCATAAATGCCTCTCCACCCTTTAAGTGTTTCAATAAATGAGATTTAAGTTGTGCTTTAGACATTAGACACGACCCTTTAATGCATTAAATACCCAGGCAATCGCAAAAAAACCAACACCCACTGCGGCAAAACCGTAACCCGCAATCTCATTATATCTAAAAGCACCTAATGCTATAAGTGCCAGACCTACAACAATCATAATAAAGGTTGCCCAGCTAAGTACTGTATTTTTATTCATCATTGTTTTTAGATTTAGGACGTATCTCTATTCGTAAAAACTAATAGAGTCGGGCTATTCGCTGTATCTGCTCTTTCGCTTAAGCTCCAGAGCAGGATGCCGCTGCTATCCCTTACGCAAATAATGTAAAAAACAAATATCGTTTTTTTCATATAAATATAACTGAAGATTACGATGTCGATTTCGTATTTTCGTTACAATTCAATCTTGCGTTAGGGATCAATGCAGTTACCCCGCCAAAGCCAACAGCTGGCGTGTAACGCTGCGAGCCTGCCCCACAACTTAGTGTGGGGAACGCCCAAAATTTGCATATGGATATCAAATTCAACAAAAACGAAGATCACAATAAACTACTTACCTCAGACCTTAAACAACGTTTTGCTAAAGTAAAAATGGGAGGTGGTGAGCAACGTATCGCTAAACAGCACGCTGCAGGCAAACTTACCGCACGTGAACGCATTAACTTTTTACTCGACAAACCCGAAAAAGCTATCGAAATAGCTGCATTTGCCGGTGACGGTATGTATGAAGAACACGGCGGTTGCCCAAGTGGCGGTGTAGTTGTTAAAATAGGAAAGGTAAGCGGTAAACTTTGCGTTGTGGTTGCTAATGACGCCACTGTAAAAGCCGGAGCGTGGTTTCCTATTACAGGTAAGAAAAATTTGAGAGCTCAAGAAATAAGCATTGAGAACAGACTGCCTATCATTTATCTTGTTGACAGCGCCGGGGTATACTTACCTATGCAAGATGAGATTTTCCCAGACAAAGAACATTTTGGACGCATTTTTAGAAACAATGCGGTAATGAGTAGTATGGGCATTACTCAAATTAGTGCTATAATGGGAAGTTGTGTTGCCGGTGGTGCCTACCTACCCATTATGAGTGACGAGGCGATGATTGTAGATAAAACAGGTAGTATTTTTCTTGCCGGCAGTTATTTGGTTAAAGCTGCTATAGGGGAAAGTGTAGATAATGAGACGCTGGGTGGCGCTACAACACATTGTGAGATAAGTGGCGTAACAGATTACAAAGCTACAGACGATAAAGATGCACTTACCAGAATAAAGAATATAATGGGCAAAATAGGTGATTTTGATAAGGCGGGTTTTAACAGAATTGCCGCTTCAAAACCTACCGAAGACCCTAAAGATATATTTGGGATTTTACCTGCCAAGCGCAGTGATCAATATGATATGAAAGATATCATCAAACGTCTTGTTGATAATTCTGAATTTGAAGAATATAAAGAGGGCTACGGGCAGACACTTATTACAGCATACGCACGTATAGATGGCTGGGCAGTAGGTATTGTTGCTAACCAGCGAAAGATTGTAAAAACTAAGAATGGTGAAATGCAGTTTGGCGGTGTTATTTATAGCGACAGTGCAGATAAAGCCACACGTTTTATTGCTAACTGTAATCAGAAAAAAATTCCTCTGGTATTTTTACAAGATGTTACCGGTTTTATGGTAGGAAGCAAAAGTGAACATGGTGGCATCATTAAAGATGGTGCAAAGATGGTAAATGCCGTAAGTAACTCGGTCGTGCCAAAATTTACCATTGTAATAGGAAACTCTTATGGTGCCGGTAATTATGCAATGTGTGGTAAAGCTTATGACCCAAGATTAATTGTCGCCTGGCCATCTGCCGAGCTTGCTGTAATGAGTGGTAATAGTGCTGCAAAAGTATTACTGCAAATAGAAACTGCTTCTTTAAAAAAACAAGGTAAGGAGATTACTGAAGAAGTTGAGAAAGAACTGTATGACCGTATAAAAGCTCGTTATGATGAGCAGGTTTCACCGTATTATGCAGCATCACGTATCTGGACAGATGCTATTATAGACCCCTTAGAAACACGCAACTGGATTTCTACGGGTATTGAAGCTGCCAACCAAGCACCTATTGAAAAGAAATTTAATTTAGGAATAATACAGGTTTAGTTTTCTAGTATATGAATTTTAAGGTTTCAAAATCTATTAGTGTCATACTTGTAATTTTAATTACAGCTGTTCTTTCTTACTTGGCTATTCAATATTTATTTTTAGAAAAAGCTGATGTAGATCATGTACTAGAAGAAGAAACTATTAAAATCAATAAGCAAACGCCCATTAAATTAGATAAAGAAACTACATTAGACAGCGCAGTAGTGAGTGGTGAGAAAAGTTTTAATTATTATTATACTCTAATTTACAAAGCAGATGCTGTAAACAAAGATACGGTAGTTAAATATGTAAAACCTACTATAATTGCCCGCTTAAAAAGTAATCCTGAGATGGATTATTTTAGAAATAATGATGTGATTATTTACTACCACTACTTGGGATATGATGGTCTGCCGGCAGTTACCTTAAAAATAACCCCAGATCTTTATAAAAACTAGACTATGCAATTTGAGGAGCATAACATAGCATCTAAAATTTATAATCTGGATTTCTTTTTTGAACTTTCTCCAGATTTGATGTGCGTAGCAGGTTTTGACGGATTTTTTAAGAAGGTAAATCCTGCAGTTATTAATACGTTAGGTTATACAGAAGCAGAGTTATTTTCTAAACCTATTTCAGAATTCATTTTTGAACAAGATAAAGATCTTACTAAGAACAAGAGAAAAAACTTATTACGTAGCACTCTGCTTACTCAATTTGAGAATCGCTATGTCCATAAAAACGGAAGTATCATTTGGTTGAGCTGGTCTTCAATAGCCTTAAAACAAGAACAAGTTGTTTATGCAATTGCAAAAGACATAACAGCTAAGAAGAATATTGAACTCGAACGAAATCAGCATTTACAAAATTTAAACGAAACCAATAAAGACCTTAAGTTTTTTAATTATTCAAGTTCTCACGATTTGAGATCACCGCTAAGTAACCTAATGGCCCTGCATCAATTATTAGATAACACAAGGGTTGACAACCCGGAAGCTTCAGAATATATAGGATTGCTTAAAATAGCGACTAATAATCTTAATGAGGTCATCAATACGTATATGAGTAATTGGATTAAAAAAGATCGGTTATCGCTGCAATTGTCCGAAGTTAATTTTGAAACGGTTTTAAATGATGCTAAGACTTCAATACATCAACTTATAGTACAAGATCATGTTCAATTTAAAACAAATTTTGAAAAAGCTCCTTCTGTAGTTTTCTCTCCCCAGTATCTTACAAGCGTTTTTCTAAATTTAATAACCAACTCTATTAAATACGCTAAACCAAATCAAACTCCAGAAATTGAAATTTGCACAAAAAAAACACATACTAATGTGCAGCTTATATATAAGGATAATGGGATAGGTATAGATCTCAATAAGGCCGGAGATTCTATTTTTAAACTGCAACAGCGTTTTCACAACTCTTCACATAAAGATAGTAATGGTATAGGTCTATATCTCGTTTATAATCATATAACCGCTCTAGGTGGAAAAATAGAAGTTACAAGTACTCTAAATGAGGGCACCACATTTACAATTACTTTTAAAAATACAGTATCGCACTAATCCTTGGTAAATTCAATTTACTCTATCTTCAGTATTATATTCTCTCAATTCAATAACTAAATCGGTTAAGTAAACATTACAGTAGCCCAAAATTCTATCCTATCTTTGCGCGAAATTATCGATTCAACTTAACTGAATGGTAATTCAATACACTATTATATGTTTAAGAAAAGTCTAATTGCCTTATCTATAGGGGGTTTTGGAATAGGAATGACTGAGTTTGTGATGATGGGTATATTACCTGATGTTGCAAAAGATCTCAATATAAGTATACCGCAGGCAGGGCATTTTATCTCGGCTTATGCTCTAGGCGTGGTTATAGGTGCTCCCATTTTAGTTGCCATTGCAGGAAATTATTCGCCTAAAAAAATACTTCTGGCGCTGATGCTGGCATTTACCGTATTTAACTCCCTTTCTATATTTGCGACCAGTTATAACTTAATGTTTATATCACGCTTACTTTCTGGCCTACCACATGGCGCATTTTTTGGTGTAGGTGCGGTTGTGGCAAGTAGGCTAGTTCCTAAAGAAAAAGCCGCAAGTGCAGTTGCAATGATGTTTAGTGGTCTAACTGTAGCAAATATTATAGGAATTCCTTTAGGTACTTATGTAGGACATAATATCTCCTGGAGGTATACTTTTATGATTGTGGTGGCCGTGGGTGTACTCACGGTTTTAGCAATTACATTCTGGTTGCCTAAGATTGAAAAAAACAAACCCATACCTATAAAAGACGCTCTTAAAATTTTTAGGCGTACCGAATTATGGCTTATACTGGGAATCACAGCAATAGGAACCGGGGGCTTCTTTGCATGGTATAGCTATATCACTCCCTTACTTACTGAAGTAAGCGGGTTTGATAATAAGATGGTTATCTTCATATTAATGTTAGCTGGTCTAGGAATGACTTTCGGAAATGTTTTAGGCGGGAAATTAGCAGACAAATTTTCGCCAATTAAAGCGACTGCTATACTTCTGGGAGCAATGACTATATGTTTAATAACGATATCCTTTATTGCGCATATACAATGGATGATGCTTATAATGGTTTTTATAACCGGAGCTTTTGCCTTTTCTACGGCACCATCTATACAGATGTTGATGATAAAATCTGCTAAAGAGTCTGAAATGCTTGCTTCTTCTGTAAATCAGGCTGCTTTTAATGTTGCTAATGCGATTGGGGCATTTTTAGGAGGCCTACCTATCGCAGCAGGATACGGTTATACATCACCAGAATTAGTAGGTGCAGTTTTAGCGTTTTGCGGGGTAGGTTTATCTATTAGTGTAATACAATACCGTAAAAAGCAGGAGAAAAAACTTTTAAAAGAAAATTAATTTTAATCAATCAATATTAACTCTTGCTGGCGCTTATTAACATAGCTAAAGCCTTTAGAATTCCATAAACCGGCTTCTTCAAGCATTATACGTATATCTTTATTCCATTCTGGTAAATTTACTGTTGTATTTAATTCTATTGCATAAACAGTATTAGGAAAGAGTTTGTAATCACCAGAACCCTCAACACCGTCCTGCGCGTCCCACATACCTATTGTGGTACCTGCAGAGTGGCCGTATAAGCCAAGTGGATGTGTATAAATTGAAGGTACTAAACCTGCTGCTTTAGCTTCGGTTAGTGATTCTTTTAAAATCATATTTCCAGTTTTCCCGGTTTCAAATTTTGAAGTAAGAATGTCTTGAAGTTGGTTTCCTTTAGCAAAGGCGTCTACTAAAAACTGCGGTGCTGCCGTTTCCCCGTCCTTTAAAATATAGGCGTGCTGCTGGCAATCTGTATTGAGACGTAAATAAGATATGCCAAAATCACAATGAATCAAATCTCCCGGTAAAATAACCTGCGCTTCATTATGATTTGTAAAAGCAGTTAGATGGCTCTCTAACTTTTCATTTGCCCGCTGAATATCTACTGTAGGATGAAACCATGTTTCTAAACCTAAATCTGTAACTTTTTGTCTCAAAAACCAAACTACATCTTCTGTCGTGGTTTTTCCCGGCTTTATAAAACTACTATTAAATGCTTCTCTTATGATATTGTGCGTGATGCCTACAAGCTCTTGAAAAAGTTGAAGCTCGAGCGGACTTCTCGTTTCTACCCAGCCTACCGCTAATGGTTCTGCAGATACTACTTTAGATTTGTACGTTTCTGGCAAAATATTCATAAAGGCCTCATAATCTGTTTTTACAAGACCGTCTGCAATACCATAATCATCAGAATAATTAAGTGCTATTTTATTAGGATTACGCTCATCAATGATTTTCATTAAAGCTTTCCACTGGTCTGGTTCCTGCTCCTTATCCCAGGCAGAGGTTATACTATCACCTATATTGTATCTAGCTACAGCAAGCTTCTCTAGTTTATTTTTAGACTCATCCCAATAAAAGACTATGATTGTGCGTCTGCGTGCATTTAGCCAAGTAGCCGGCAACATCGTTCGCATTACAGGATCTTCATTATATTCTCTTGAAATGAGCACCCACATATCTATACCGGTGCGGTACATAAGATTAGGCAATACATTTTCAAAACGATCAGCAAGAATTCTATCTACTAACGCAGCGCGATCACGCTCTGGTAAAATTTGTGCCTGTGCAGTATTGTAATAACAAAATAAGAAAATGGAGAAGAGTAGTAGATTACGCATAAAGAGGAATAAAATTGATAATCGAAATTACGCATTAACCCTCAATAAAAAAAGGTGCTCAAAGCACCTTTTATAAACTAATTCTCTCTGTTTTTCTTTCGTTTTCGTACCGCGGAAGACGTAAAATCCATAGTTATAAATTTTTCTATTTCTTCTTCAGAAAGTATAGACTTTAAATTTGTTTTAAATTCAGTTTGCATGCGCTCAAAATCTTTGCGCATGGTTTCTGCATCTTTAGTTTTATCTTTTTGCAGCCCCATTACATTATCAAAATGCGTTTCTAAATACGTACGCAATACTTCAGTCTCAAAAGGATCTAACTCAAACTCCGTTACATACTCTTCTATGCGCTCATCTACCAGCTCTGCAGAAGTTTTAGGTTCGTCTCTGGGACCTTGCTGAGAAGCACCGGCGCCCATCATACTGCTTCCCATACGACTACGACCATACCCATTACCACCATAGCCACCACCACCATAACCATACTGTGCTGATGCATCAAACATACCAAACAAAACTACTGTAGCGATGAAAAAAATATATCTCATAATTCTTAATTTGTGTTACAAAGGAATAAAAATAATATCAATCTGTGGCCTTAACCAGCCTTATAAATTCTGCTCTAAAGCCTTCTTTGTCTTTTCCGCGACCGTATTCAGCAAGACTCAGCGTCATAGACTTAGGCGCATCACCTTTAAAAGGTGAGTCTCTCAGTTGCATACCGAATAGCGCTAAACTTGCTATAAAATTAAAATCTTCTGAAGCGTTACTTATATCCTTAGCATCTGGTTTAACAATCTCTTCAATTAGCTTACTCGTGTCACTATTGGGTTCTTTGTATCTAATTTTAACCGTTACTAACTCAATAGATTTACCAGTAGCACTAGTTATCGTATTTGTATACTTTAAATCGTCTACAGGTTTTAAAAATGGAGAATTTTTTCCTACCGGTAAAATTTCGTAAAGAGCAGTAACGGTATGCCCACTGCCTATTTCGCCTGCATCTTTAGTGTCATCATTAAAATCTTCATCATTTAACAGGCGATTTTCGTAGCCTATAAGACGGTATCCTTTTACTAAAGCAGGATTAAATTCTACCTGTATTTTAACATCTTTTGCTATGGTGTATAAAGTACCACCAAACTCGGTACCCAGTACTTTGCGAGCTTCCTGCATCGTATCTATATAGGCATAATTACCATTGCCCTTGTCTGCCAGGGTTTCTAATTTTGAATCTTTATAATTTCCCATTCCAAAGCCTAAGGCTGTAAGATAAATACCCGAAGCTCTTTTTTCTTCGATTAAATCTTCCATCTCGCGATCACTGCTTAGACCTACATTAAAATCCCCATCTGTTGCTAAAATAATACGGTTATTTCCCCCATCTATAAAATGTTTTTCAACTAAAGAATAGGCAAGTTTCAAGCCAGCACCACCCGCTGTTCTACCGCCAGCTTCAAGCTTATCTAAGGCATTTAAAATTTCTGTTTTATTAGACCCGTTTGTAGGTTCTAATACCGTACCTGCTGCACCGGCATAAACAACAATAGCCACTTTATCCTGTTCTCTTAGTTGATTTACCAGTATTTTAAACGCTGCTTTTAAAAGAGGTAATTTATTTGCATTATTCATAGACCCGGATACATCTAAAAGAAAAACAAGATTTGAACTTGGCAAATCACCTAACGGAATTTCTTTTCCCTTAATTCCTATCTTAATCAATTGGGTATCGCTATTCCAGGGAGTATTTGCAACCTCAGCGTTCATTAAAAAAGGATCTCCGTTTTTAGGTTGCTCATAGTCATAATTAAAATAATTAATCATTTCTTCAATACGCACGGCATCTACCGGAATATCCTGACCATTATTAATCATTCTACGAATATTGCTATAAGCTGCACGATCTACATCAATTGAAAATGTAGATAGCGGACTCGCACTTACATGTTTAAATTGATTTTCGTCTATTCTTGCGTAGCTCTCAGTCACATTCTGATAATTGTAAACGCCATGAGCAGGAGCGATTTTTGAGTGAAAGCCTTGCGAGTAACTCATAAAAGCAATTTCTTCTACAGGTTCATTATCACGCACAATAACTTCCTCTAAAGCCTCTGAAGATTCTAAAACCACCTTTAAAAATTGGGTGTTCTTAACTGTTGTAGTTTTTGTGATATACCCAATAAAACTAAAAGTCAGGACATCACCTATCTGTGTTTTAATAGTAAAATTCCCATTAGAATCTGTAATGCTTTTGTGACCGCCTAGTTTACTTACGACACGAACTCCGGCAAGTGTTTGACCTTCACCTGTTACCTGACCAGATAACATAATTTTATTTTGTGCTGAAACTTCAAGACTTGCTCCTGTAATAAAAAGGAGCATAATTAAGAGTGTATTTTTTTTCATCAGAGGTGAGCTTTAAAATTTGATAAATGAAATATCAAGTTCCCTGCCAAGAATCTGATTCAACCCTTAATCTAAATTTTGTATTCTGGTTTTAAGCCCGTTATAATCTCACTACGTTTAATTTTTCCATTAGGAGTACGTGCAAATTTAGGAACACAGTATAACTCTTTAGGAACCTCATACTTTTCTAAAACTTCAAAATTGAGTTTTGAAGCATCAAAACTGTCACATTCCATAATAAGAATTAAACGCTCTCCCAGCCTATCATCAGGGATACCCGCGACAAGAAAATTTACATCTATCTGAAGCGTAAGTTTTTTCTCAATACTCTCTGGATATAATTTAATACCACCACTGTTTACAACATTGTCTATGCGACCTAGCCAATGAAATTTTTTATAGGAGACGAGATCAACCAAATCGTTTGTAACAATAGGATCTGTTGTAACCTTAGGCGCTTTTATAATGAGGCAACCGCGATCATCCTGGCTTACGGTAACTTTATTTAACGTTTTAAAAGGAGGCTCTGCATCTCTACTTTTTTTAGAATTGACCCTACGCACAGCTATATGTGTAATGGTTTCTGTCATTCCGTAAGTCTCATAGATTTTTGCGGGACTGTCTTTTACTAAGTTTTTAAGCGACTCAGAAAAAACTCCACCACCTATAATAAGCTTACTTAATAAATGTAAACGGGCAATACTATTATCTAGCTGAAAGGGTGTCATTGCAGAAAAGTCGTAACGCTTAAAAACCTGATCAAGCGGATTAGATTTAGGAGGAACCACATCTAATTTCCAACCTAAAATAACTGCGCGTACAAACATCATTTTGCCAGCGATAAAGCGAGTAGGCAAGCAATGTAGTGCAGAAGTACCAGCGTCTAGCTTAAACTGCTTACCTGTAGCTTTAGCACTGTTAATCATATGCCGTTTAAGAAGCTTTATGCTTTTAGGAGCACCTGTAGAACCTGAGGTATTTACAAAAACATAATCTTTATCATTAAGCCAGTCAAGAATAAATGAAGAGAGTTCCTGCTCATACAATTCGCCGCTGTCAATTAAATTTGCGGCGAGAATTTTTAAGCCTGCTGCTTTAAGCGGCTTACCGTTGAGTTTAAATTCAGGATGTACTTCATATTTAGACATCGTAAGCTGTTTTAATCTGCTACAAAATGGTCTTCTAATTTAGGACTTTCCGGTTCATTAACAGCTCCAAAAAGCTTTTCTTTCCATCCGGTCCATTTGTATTTATAGGCTAATATTCCTAAAAAAATAGGATAAATTATAAATACCGGTAACACATCAACAATTCCTGCTGTAGGATCTGAAATATCCTTGAAAATTGAATCGGTTTGAAACGCAGTCCAGTCTGCGGTTACTAATAGAGCAGTTATAAGATTGTTTGCTGCGTGATACCCAAGAGCTAGCTCCATACCTTCGTCCATCAAAGTCATAATACCTAGAATAAGACCGGTACCAAAATAAAATACCATTACGATATCTCCCATCGCACTTATCTCAGGGTTGAAATAATGCAAGCCGCCAAATATAAAAGAAGTCATAAGCAGCGGAAACCATCTGTTTTTAGCTAAAATCCCAAAGCCCTGCATTAAATATCCTCTAAATACCAATTCTTCTACACTTGTTTGTATAGGTACTAAAAGAATTGCAATTACTGCCAGTATTAGAAATGGCACAAGACTGAAGGAGACTAATAGTTCTTCAGGTGCATAAAAATAGCTGATCAATGTCGCCGAAATAGTATAAATCGCAATCATACCAAAGGCAAACCAGACTCTGCCCCAATCAAACTTAGCTCGGGTGGTCACCAAATCTTTGAGCTTTTGCTGGTGTAAAAATTTAATAACAAACAGTAATCCACCAAAGGCGAAAACAAAAGAGATAAGTATTAGAAAGAAAGTAAGGTTTTTATCTAAGACGCCCATTATTGCATTTTGATCCAGATTTTCCATAGAACTTTGCAGCTTCTCAGGATTGTCCATATTCGAAACTCCCAGCTTAAATAATACTGCGACTGTAAGCGGTAATTGCCCTATAACTGATGCAAAAATAACAAGTAAAGAACCTAATAGATACCTCCAGAAATTATGTAGTGACTTGTAAGCTAATTCTATAAACATATATTAAAATTGAAAGCTCCAGTTTTTTTGTTGTGAATACCACAGCTGCCCGTGCTCTATTTCTAATGGGGAAGATACATTATTTGTGTATAAACCGCCAGTACCTAAGCCTTGAGGAATTGTTGTGCTTTTTGAAAATGTATATTGTGCAATTGCATTTAAACCTATATTACTTTCTAAAGCAGAAGTAATCCACCAGCCTATGTCTAATTCTTCTGCAAGCTGAATCCACGAATCGCAACCTCTAAAACCTCCTACAAGACTAGGTTTTAAAATAATGTACTGCGGTTTAATTTGTTGAAGTAACTCTTTCTGACGCTTATAGCCAAAAACGCCTATCAACTCTTCATCAAGAGCAATAGGCAGTTTAGTATTCTCACATAGTTTTGCCATCTCTTCTTCCTGGCGTTGTTGTATGGGCTGCTCTATAGAATGAATTTCTAAAGCAGCAAGCCGTTCTAATTTTTGTAGGGCTTCAGTAGGCTTAAATGCTCCGTTAGCATCAACTCTTAGGGTTATTTGTTCTGCGGAAAACTTCTCTCTTATTCCTTCTAAAAGTTTTATTTCGGCATCAAAATCAATAGCACCTATTTTCATTTTGATACAATTAAAACCAGAAGCTAGCTTTGCGGCTATTTGGTCCTGCATAAACTGAGGCGTTCCCATCCAGATGAGTCCGTTAATTGCTATCGCATCTTTACCTTGCGTAAATGCAGAAGGAAAAAGCTCAAAAGTATTTGCCGCATTAAAGGATTTAAAAGCCATCTCAACTCCAAATTGAATGCTAGGAAAGTCTTCTAATCTATCGTAAAGGATTTGCTCACCCAGATGGATATTTTCACAAGCCCATTTTAGATGTTCTTCATAATCTGGGCGGTCGTCTATACTTAAACCACGCAGAATACCGCACTCACCAATTCCTATCTTTTGTTCTTCTTCGATTTTTATAAACCAGGTTTCTTTTTGACTAAGAATGCCCCGAGAAGTACCGCTAGGCTGTTTAAAGTCGAGAATATACTTTTTATATGTTGCTTTCAAAAATGGCTTATTATAATTCTATTGATTCCCCTATTTCAAGTAAGGTAAGTTTCTTTTCTACAGAACTAAATGCTTTTTTGGCGCCATCGTGATCAATTTCTATAAAACCAAAAGTATCGTAATGACAACCTATAATGTTATTACATTCTATAAAATCACTTGCACGTACTGCATCGCCTATTCCCATTGTAAAATTATCTCCAATAGGTAGAATAGCCACATCAAGATCAAACTCTAACGGAATTAGCTTCATATCCATCGTTAGTGCAGTATCACCGGCCATATAAATTGTCTTCCCATCTATACTAAATACAAACCCACCGGGTTGACCGCCGTAACTTCCATCTGGGAAGGAGCTGGTATGTATTGCATTTACATATTTGACTTTACCAAATGAAAACTCCCAGCTTCCGCCGTGGTTCATAGGGTGTGTTTCTAAATCTTTTGCAGCGTAGTGATTTGCAATCTCATAATTGCTAACAATCGTTGCCCCAGATTGTTTCGCTATAGCTTCGGCATCTAAAGTATGATCTTGATGAGCGTGCGTTAAGAATATAAAATCTGGATTTAGATTTTTAATATCAATTTTATCCTTTGCAAGGTCGTTTCCTGTTATAAAAGGATCTGTAAGAAGTGTTGCTTTTTCAGTTTCAAAACCAAAACAGTTTTGTCCGTAATAGGTGATTTTCATAGTATTTTCAATTTCATATTTCTATCTCTGAAATTTACGAAAACACGCATATCACACTATCTACTTACCTTATAAGGTTCTGTTAAAATAGAAATCCTAAAGTAAAAAGTATTGAAAAAAAGAATGTAGCCAAAGCTACCTTTTTAAGCTGAGGATCTAATAGTGCCGGGCTATGATTCGCTTTTACTACCTTAATGTGTTTAGTTAACGGAATAAAAACCACAAAAGCTATTGCAGAATATTTGAAAGTATTTGTAAGCTGAAAGAAAATTAGAGTCGCTAAAAAAGCACCGCCTATTAAACTATAATGATAAATTTTTGCCTTTTTCTCGCCTAAAATAACCGCAAGCGTATTCTTATTTACGCGTGAGTCTGACAGGCGATCACGCATATTATTAAGATTAAGAACCGCCATACTTAGAAAGCCTATTGTTAAAGCAGGTAAAAAAACTACCCTACGTAATTCTAAGGTGTACATATAATAAGTACCTACGACTGCTACTAATCCAAAAAATATAAAGACAAAAAAATCACCTAACCCTCTGTAGCCATAAGCCCCACGCCCTACAGTATATTTAACTGCAGCAAGTATGGCAGACAGACCTAATAGAAAAAAGATTAAAGATTGTACAAACTTGTCTGACCCAAAGGCTGTGTAAATAAGCGCCAGACTTAATAAACTGGTTAATACTGCTGTAAAAACAATACCTCTTTTGAGTTGATTAGCAGTTAACAAACCACTTTGCATAGCGCGAGCAGGACCTATGCGCTCGTCATTATCTGTGCCTTTTATACCATCGCCATAATCATTAGCAAAGTTTGAAAGAATTTGAAAACCCAGAGTTGCCAGTAAAGCCAGGATACAAATGCTCCATCTAAAAGCCCCTGTATTGTAAGCCAGTGCACTACCTACCAATATACCTGATACAGATAAAGGTAACGTACGCAACCTTGCGGCAGAAATCCAAGCTTTAACTCGTGTCATAGATTTTATAATTTAATCGCAAAAGTAGACTTATCTTATGGTATTTAAAAATGACGCAAGTAGCAGTCAAAAATTACTGAGCAGTTCTAAAATCAATATCGAAAGCGTTATAGTTAGCGCATTAATTACTATTTTTCGGTTTTAAAAATAGATTGAAAAATGAAACACACACTACTCTACTTCTTTTTAGGTTGTTCTCTTTTAAGTTGTAAATCAAAAACAGAAAACACACCAGAAATTTCTGAAACCATAGTAACAGAAGCTAAAAAACCTTTTGCCTGGGAAGCTGCCAATTTTTACTTTCTACTTACAGATCGTTTCAATAATGGCAACACAAATAACGATATCAATTTTGGACGCGATAAGGAAACGGCTGTTTTACGTGGATTTAAAGGTGGTGATATTGCAGGTATTACGCAAAAGATTGAAGATGGCTATTTTACAAACTTAGGTATTAATGCAATTTGGTTTACTCCGGTTGTTGAGCAAGTACATGGTGCAGTTGATGAAGGTACAGGCGTAACCTACGGGTATCATGGGTATTGGACAAAAGACTGGACTGCTCTTGATCCTAACTTTGGTACTTATGAAGAATTACAAAAGCTTGTTACTACAGCGCATCAAAATGGAATACGCATCGTGATGGATGTTGTACTTAACCACACAGGACCAGTTACTGATACTGATGTTTTTTGGGGCGAAGATTGGGCACGGCAACAACCCCAGTGTACTTATGATGGCTATGACGCTACAACTCTATGTACGCTGGTAGCAAACCTACCCGATATAAAAACCGAAAGCGAAAAAGAAGTTGAACTACCTGCTTTTTTAATAGAAAAATGGAAAAAAGAAGGCCGTTACGATGCAGAATTAGAAGAGTTAAACTCGTTTTTTGCAACTAGTGAGCTTGCAAAAACTCCGCGGAATTACATTATAAAATGGCTTACAGATTACATTCGTGATTTAGGCATAGACGCTTTTAGGGTAGATACTGTAAAGCATGTTGATGAGGCAGCGTGGTCTGTTATGAGAACACAGGCAGACCTGGCATTTGCCAGCTATAAAAGCAATAATCCTGATTTAGTTTTAGACGATAATGCATTTTTTATGTTAGGAGAAGTCTATAATTATAACATTGGCGGTGGTAGAGATTATGATTTTGGGGATCAAAAAGTAGATTATTTTGCTCACGGTTTTGACAACCTAATCAATTTTCAATTTAAATATGATGCCACGGGAGATTATGAGCAGATGTTCTCCAGCTATGACTCTATACTACACACTGCTTTAAAGAGTAAAAGTGTACTTAATTATGCGACGTCGCACGACGATGGTCAACCTTTTGATAAAGACCGAAGCAAAGCCTATGAAACAGGAACTAAATTATTACTCACACCCGGTTTGTCACAAATTTATTACGGTGATGAGATTGCCCGTAATTTAACAATTCCCGGCGCTGATGGTGATGCCACGTTACGTGGAATGATGCCGTGGTCACAACTAGATTCTACTGAAACTAAAGCCATACTAAATCACTGGCAAAAACTAGGAACATTTAGAAGAGATCACCTTTCTGTAGGTGCCGGGCGCCATAAAATGCTTCAGGAAAAGCCGTACGTGTTTTCAAGAACCTATTCTAAAAATGAAATCAATGATGCAGTTGTTGTAGGCTTAGATTTACCAGAAGGTGAAAAAGAAATTTTGGTTACTCCTATTTTCAAAAATGGTGAGATTATTACAGATAGGTATTCCGGGAATACTGCTACAGTAAAAAATGGCAAAATATCTTTAAACACTGCATCTACTATCGTATTACTTGAAAAGTCTTAAAATGCTAATTACATTAACTTTAGGCTATCACCTCTATTAAGCGATTTGCATTAGAATTTTTATTTCAATCTGATCTAGATACGGTTTCAATAACACGATTTAGATCAGATTTTTTTATGAACTTAGATGTATAATTTATGAAATGGTTTTTCCTTTTACTTACAATCCCACTTATGAACACTACTTTATTCAATTTTAAAAAGGATACAGATATTAGTAAATGGCAAGTAGTTGATGATGTCGTTATGGGAGGCAGATCATCGGGTTCTTTTAAACTCAATAAAGATGGCAATGGCGAGTTCTCAGGTCACATATCTTTAGAAAACAATGGCGGCTTTTCGTCATTGCAATACAATTTGCCTACTACTTTTGTAAATCCTGAACAGTCAGTAGAACTCTATTTAAAAGGTGACGGCAAGGATTATCAGTTTAGAGTAAAAGACAAAATCTCAAATTCTCATTCTTATGTTTATACCTTTAAAACAACAGGAGATTGGCAAGTTGTAAAAATTCAACTAAGTCAAATGACTCCACAATTTAGAGGTCGCAAATTACAGATGAATGCGTTTGATCAAAATCAGATAGAGCAACTAACTTTTTTAATAGGAAATAAAAAAAAAGAAGATTTTAAACTTGAGCTCGACAAAATTGTCTTAGTACATTAATATCAACTTTTATTTAACACACCCTCTTAGCATAGGTCAATTTTTTTAAAGAGTTGTGCCAGTACCTTTGTCTCAAATAATTATAAACAAGCGGCACGTGCTGCAATTAAAATATAAGATTATGAAAAAGGTATTATTTGTACTTACAAGCCACGATAAATTAGGAGATACGGGAGAGAAAACAGGATTTTGGATTGAAGAATTTGCTGCTCCTTATTATACGCTTCACGATAAGGGTATTGAAATTACAATTGCTTCTCCTAAAGGTGGTCAACCACCTATAGATCCTAAAAGTTCTGCTGAGGATGCACAAACAGAAGCTACTAAACGTTTTAACGCAGATGAAGCTTTAAAAGCTAAATTAGCGACTACAACAAAATTGTCTGAAGTTGATCAAGGTGGTTTTGATGCGATTTTCTACCCGGGTGGACACGGTCCATTATGGGATTTAGTAGAAGATAAAGATTCTATTGCTTTAATTGAATCATTTTATGCTAACAATAAACCCGTAAGTGCTGTATGTCACGCTCCAGCTGTTTTTAAACATACTAAAAGTGCAGACGGAAATTCTCTAGTAAAAGATAAAAAAGTTACTGGATTTACTAATACTGAGGAAGAAGCTGTACAACTTACAGATGTAGTACCATTTCTAGTAGAAGATATGCTTAAAGAAAATGGTGGTATTTATTCAAAAGGAGATGACTGGGGTGTTTACACTCAAGAAGATGGTCTTTTAATTACAGGTCAAAACCCGGCATCATCAGAAAAAGTTGCAGAAATTTTACTCGAGCGTTTAGCATAATAATATTGAAAATAAGTTTTCGCCTTAATAATTTACAACTCTCCCTAAAGTTGTGAAAATTAAAAGCTAAAACGTAATCAACGGATTGAACTCAGTTTCAATCCGTTTTTTATTTCCGCATCTTGAGGGTTAAATTAAGTGTTCGCAGTATAGTACAGGATAGATAAACCATAAGCTTTACGTAAACTTATACTAGCTTATTAATCTCTTACAACAGATTTTTTAAAAATGTATGAGATCTTTTCCAATTAAGCGCCTATATAAAATTAATTGTTGATTTAGCCATCAGTAGAAAAAGGTGCTTTTTATAAGCACCTTTTTAATTTATGTCAAGAATTATTAATCATCAAGAAAACTTTAACGCACTCCAAAATAATTGATGTAAAAAAAATATAATTAACTTATATACAGTTTTTTATAATACTAATTTATCTAAATATTTTGAAATTAGCATTAACACTGCTTAACATTTTAGCCATTTTTTTAATAAATCATAGGCAAAGTAGATCTCAAAATACCGCTAGTTTAGCTTTAGTAATTAAAACATAAATAAAATGAAACGATTATTTTTATATACAACAACAGCAATTTTAGGACTTTCTTTAGCTGCATGTAATACTGATGTGAAAAAGAATGATGTAGCTGCAAATACAGAGAATAAAGTTGAACTTGAAAAACCAGTTCCTCCCGCAGTAGTTATTCCAGAAGGGTATAAGCTTTATAAAAGTGGTGCTTTAAATAAAGAGTGGAAACTTTCTATGATCTATCCTGAGAAGGCATCTGTAGATGTGGTAGGCAATCAAGTAATGGTAAAATATTCTGGTGAGGATAATTCTTTTTATGGTGGTCTTACAGATGGTTTTAATATGACAGTAAGTATTGTTAACAATGAAGATTCTCAAAAATATATTCAAAACACTACACCTGAACTTATAGGTAATTACGAGATGTTTAAATACAAAGCTCCAAATAGTTTAGGGATGCAAGTAGATCATTATTTAGTTAAAATCAATACTGAGGATGAAACTGAAAGCGCATATGTAGATGTTGCGCTAGCCGTAAAAGGAAAGGACAGCAAAGAATATAACACTATGATTCTTGACATTCTTGAAACTATGCAGTGGGAAAAAGCTGCCGTATAAATTCAATATCTAATAAAATAAAGCCAAAAATCCGCTCTTAATTTAAGAGCGGATTTTTTTATGGAATCTCATCTTGATCTAGCACAATGCCACCTGATCTTTGGCACGTTCAAAATCGATCATTAATTCTTCAATTATTTCAGCGGCAGGTTTTATACTATGTATTAGACCGGCAATTTGACCTATTTCTAATTCGCCTTCTTCAAGATCTCCCTCAAACATACCTTTCTTAGCGCGTGCTCTCCCTAAAAGCTCAACAAGTTGCTCTTTAGATGGTGCTGTGGCATATAGAGCTTTTACATCATCATAAAATTTATTCTTAAGCAAGCGTACAGGTGCAAGTTCTTTTAAAGTCAACTCTGTATCTCCTTCCTTTGCAGCTATAACCTTATTTTTAAAGTTAATGTGACTACTTGCTTCAGGAGTAGCAACAAACCTGCTTCCTATTTGTACAGCATCTGCTCCTAGAACCATAGCTGCGAGCATTCCTCTTCCTGTAGCAATACCACCTGCGGCAATTAAAGGCACCTTCAATTGCTCCTTTACCATAGGTATTAGCGTAAATGTAGTAGTCTCCTCGCGACCATTATGACCACCTGCCTCAAATCCTTCGGCAACAACCGCATCTACACCTGCTTCTTCAGCTTTTAGTGCAAACTTTACGCTACTCACTACGTGCACCACAGTGATCCCATTTTCTTTTAAGTGAGAAGTCCACGTTTTAGGATTACCTGCACTTGTAAATACAATTTTGACTTTTTCTTCAATGATGATCTGCATTAGTTTATCTATGTCAGGATACAGCAGAGGTACATTAACTGCAAAAGGATTTGTAGTCGCTTTTTTACACTTTATAAGATGTTCTTTTAAAATTTCAGGATACATAGAACCTGCACCTATAATCCCTAATCCTCCTGCATTACTTACAGCACTGGCAAGTTTCCAGCCACTGGCCCAGATCATCCCGGCTTGAATTATGGGATATTGTATACCGAAAAGTGATGTGATTCTATTCAAACTAAGATATTTAAGAAATTACTCCAGACCCTAAACATTCGTTACCATTATACCAGGCTACAAATTGACCCTCGCTTATTGCTGCCTGTGGCTCATCAAACGATACGTAAAGACCAACTTCTGTTTTGTGTAGCCAAGCTTTAACCAAAGGCTGGCGGTATCGTATACGCGCTTCTACCTCGCGTGTTTCTCCTATTTGTAACTCAAGATCCTCACGTATGTAATGAATTTCAGTTTCCTGAACATACAGAGCAGAACGCAGTAAGCCGGGATGATCTTTACCCTGGCCGGTATAAATCACATTTTCCTCAACATCTGTATCTATTACAAATAATGGTTCTGGCGTTCCGCCTACGGCAAGACCTTTGCGTTGCCCTTTTGTAAAAAAATGAGCTCCCTGATGTTTACCTACTACTTTACCGTCTGTTACATTGTACTTTGGCTTTTGAGCTAATACAGCTACATCACTTACAGCAACAGCAACACTACTGGTGTTTTCTGATTGTAATGTGTCTATTTTCAACTGAGCACTTTCTGGAGTAATCTCTACAATCACACCTTCTTTCGGTTTTAATTGTTGTTGTAAAAAGTCTGGCAAACGCACTTTACCTATGAAGCAAAGTCCTTGAGAATCTTTTTTATCTGCAGTCACCAGGTTTTCGGCCTTAGCAATTTTACGCACCTCGCTTTTTTGTAAATGACCTATAGGAAACAAGGTTTTGCCAAGCTGATCCTGTGATAACTGACATAGAAAATAAGATTGATCTTTGTTGTCATCTGCTCCTGCCAGTAATTGATATACCGGTTTACCATCAACCTCAACTTCACCTTTCTGACAATAATGACCGGTCGCAACGAAATCTGCACCTAACTCCAGTGCTATTTTCATAAAAACATCAAATTTGATTTCGCGATTACAAAGTACATCAGGGTTAGGGGTGCGTCCCATCTCATATTCCCTAAACATGTAATCAACTATTCGATCTTTATATTCTACGCTTAAATCTACAGTCTGAAAAGGAATCCCTAATTTTTCAGCAACGAGCATAGCATCATTACTATCATCTAGCCAAGGGCAGTCATCTGATATTGTGACAGAATCATCATGCCAGTTCTTCATAAATAGCCCAATAACATTATACCCGGCTTCCTTCAATAAGTATGCTGAAACACTACTATCTACTCCTCCACTAAGACCTACAACAACGGTTTTCATAATCTTCAATTTGTGTTCTTTTAAGTCGCTAAACCCAATGCAAAATTACGAAACATTAAATGATACAGAGCTGCTTTTCAGATTTCAGAAAATCAATAAATAAATTTTTGTTCAACATTTTTAACTTTTAGTTAAACAAATTTTAGAAATACGACTCTTAAATTTGAAAACTAATAAAAAAAATATACTATGAAATCATTTAACAAAATCCTCCAAGTACTTGCTATAGCAGCATTTACAGTAAGCCTAACTTCGTGTAATGACGATGATGACAATGCAATTATGCCTCCAGAAACGAATACGATTGCGGATATCGTTTCTAACAGTGATGATTTTGATATCTTACTTGCAGCAGCAGTAAAAGCTGATCTTGTAGCTACATTATCTACTACAGTAAATACAGATTTAACTGTATTTGCTCCTACAGATGCAGCATTTATCACCTACTTAGGTGCTGCTGATGAAACTGCGGCAATAACGACCGTGAATTCGCTATCAAGTGATGTGGTTGCTAATTTATTACTCAATCACGTATTGGGAACTTCAGTCACTGCTTCTCAAATTACAGCGGGTTATGTAAAAGCTTTATCTACAAATGCAGATGGTGACAACCTCGATTTATATGTAGGTGTAGCTAATGGAACCGTTACTATTAATGGAATTTCAGATGTTACTACACTAGACGTAGCAGCAGATAACGGAGTGATACACGTTGTTGATGCTGTTATACCTGAAGCTACAATTGCTACTTTTGCTAGTGCAGATCCTAATTTCTCTACATTACTAGCGGCGGTAGTACAAGAAGATTTAGCTGCGACATTATCAGGTGCAGGGACTTTTACTGTATTTGCTCCTACTAATGATGCCTTTCAGGTATTAATTGATGCAGACCCAAATGACGGTATTACAAGCGCTGCAGATATTCTGGCTCTAGGGGATTCTGATACTACAACAACAAGCGCATTAGATAATATTTTAAGACATCACGTATTAGGAGCGACCGTACGAGCTGAAGATTTAAGCACTACTGCTCCTACACCTGCCACTCCATTATTTGCTGGAGGTGGTTTAAGTATAGACGCAACCGTAACACCTCCTTCTATTACAGATGGTTCTGGTGCTACATACGACATCGTGGTTACTAATGTTACCGGTACAAACGGTGTAGTTCACGCAATAACCGGTGTTCTAATGCCTGAATAAGTTAGCTGAAATTAAATGCAATAAAAAACCCTTCAAGTTTTACTTGAAGGGTTTTTACTTTTATGCGGTATAACTATTATTTCTTTTTCTGTTGTGCTTCAGCCTGCTCCATCATTTCAGAAAATTTCTTAGTGAAACGGTTTTGCTTTTTAGGTTTTGCCTTTGCTGTAGCGATTTTTGCGTGAATCTTGTTTTCATCTAAGATAAAATTTTTGATTACTAGCATAATTCCTATCGTAATCAAGTTTGAGATAAAGTAGTACAAACTCAATCCACTAGCGTAGTTGTTGAAGAAAAACAACATCATAATAGGAGAAAGATACATTAGGAATTTCATATTGGGCATTCCCGGTTGCTGCGCTTGCTGCATACTTTGACCCGTAGTCATCGTCATATATATAAAGATAGCAATAGAGGCAAGAATGGGAAATAAACTTACGTGATCACCATAAAACGGAATTGAAAACGGTAAGTCTGCAATTTTATCATAGCTAGATAAATCGTCTGCCCATAAGAAGCTTTCGTGTCTTAATGCAAATGCCGAAGGGAAAAACGTGAACAATGCATAGAATACAGGAATTTGCAACAATCCAGGAATACAACCACTTAATGGGCTGGCACCTGCCTTGCTATAAATTTTCATAGTTTCCTGTTGCTTTTTCATAGCATTATCAGCATACTTCTCATTAATCTCGTTGATCTCAGGACGTAAAACTTTCATCTTAGCCTGTGAGAGATATTGCTTGTACTGTACAGGAGATAACAATAATTTAATAGAAATCGTTAATAAAATAATAGCTATTCCTGCAGGGAAATAAGCAATTAAGAAGTTAAAAAATGGAATAATCAAGTACTTGTTGATCACCCCAAAAATACCCCAACCTAGTGGCATTGCTTCATCAATATCACGGTCGTAATTATTTAAAACTTGATAATCTGTAGGGCCGTAATAAAAATTCATTGCATAATTAAGCTCACCATTTACGGGAGTTAATAGCATTTCTGCAGCATACTTTTTAGTGTAAATCGTATCAACCTCTTCATCTTCTACAAGATCCTGTGATTTGAACGTAACCTGCTCAAATGGCTGGTCTGTTAATAAGATAGAACTAAAGAAATGTTGTCTAAAGTTTAACCAGTCAACATCTGTCTCTATAGCATCATCTTCACCGCTTTGACCTAGTTTGTCGTGATCACCTTCTTCATACTCATAGGTTAAACGTGTATATCTATTCTCATAACTTATACTTTTAGCGTGACGATATCCTTTAAGTTCCCAATCTAAATTAATGGGCTGTGAAGTATTAATTACACTTTGAAGACCTACAGTCTTAATACCGAAGCCCATCATATAATCATCTGGCTTCAATGTATAACGGTATTCTAAATATTCATTTGCAGCAACTTTAAGTTTCATAGAAAGAACCTGATTTTCTCCTTCTTTAGATAAAGAAGGTTCAAAATACATGTTCTCACTATTTAAAGTTCTGTTATCTGTAGTAGCGAAATTTAAATTAAAACGACTGTTTCCGTCCTTAATTAAATAAACAGGCAATGAATCGTAGCTTTTAAATTGCTTTAAACGCGCTTCAGTTATAAAACCACCTTTATTACTTATTTTAAGAGCTAAAACATCATTTTCAAATTCGGTAACATTATCTGTCGCAGAAGGCAGACTTGCAGAGTACGCAAAGTTTCCTAACGTTGCCTTGTAACGCTCCATAGACAAAGAGTCATTTTGAGGAGCTGCTTGCGCTAAATCTGTATTTTGAGTAGCGGCAGGAGTTACGGCTTTTTTCTCTGCATCAATTTGTTCTTGTTTTGCTTTCTCTGCTGCCCGCTCTTCTGGTGTAGGCTGGTTTTGCCAGAGCATAAATAGTAAAATAGCTCCTATTAAAAGGAACCCTATCATTGACTGTTTGTCAAATTTCTTTTCTTCCATAATTGTGCGGCAACGTGCCGTATTACTAATTTTTAATCAACTTGCGTACGTAAAATCGCGCTAGCGAAATCTACAGACGGCTTAAAGGCAATAACAATCCCACAGATTAGTTATGTGACACATTGTCTGTACTTTTTGACTTACTGTATTTTACAGCCGCCTGTACATAAGCGACAAATAGTGGGTGTGGGTTAGCTACCGTACTTTTATATTCAGGATGATATTGTACTCCTACAAACCAGGGATGATCTTCAATTTCTATAATCTCTACAAGACCCGTTTTAGGATTTGTACCTGTAACTTTTAAACCTGCTTTTTCTAACTGAGCTCTGTACTCATCATTAAATTCATAACGGTGGCGGTGACGTTCTGTAATTAGATTTTTTCCATAGACTTCAGAAACTATACTGTCTGGTACAAGCTCGCAATCCCAGGCTCCCAGTCTCATAGTGCCACCCATATGTTTAAGATCTTTTTGATCTTCCATTAAGCTAATTACAGGTGTTGTTGTAGTTGCCTGCATTTCGGTAGAATTTGCATCTTTAAGACCGGCAACATTACGAGAGAATTCAATCACTGCCATTTGCATGCCTAAACAGATTCCTAAAAACGGAATTTTATGTTCACGGGCATATTGCACTGCTTTGATTTTTCCTTCTATACCGCGTTCACCAAAACCCGGAGCGACTAACAACCCGTCAAGTTTTGAGATCTTATCATCTATAACATCCTGAGAAATAAATTCTGAATGTATGGGCTCTACCTTTACACGTACTTCATTTTCTGCTCCTGCATGAATAAACGCTTCTAAAATAGATTTATAAGAATCCTGAAGCTCTACGTATTTACCTATAAGACCTATTCTAACTTCAGCCTTAGGGTTTTTATGTCTGCGCAAAAACTCATTCCAGCGTGTTAAAACCGGTTCGTTTGCTTGAGATAGTCTTAATTTTGACAAGGTTATTGTATCTAAACCTTCTTCAAGCATCATATTAGGCACATCATAAATGGTAGATGCATCTATAGATTGTATTACTGCTTCTTTACGTACATTACAAAATAGAGCCAGCTTCTCACGCAAATCATCGCTCAATTCGTGTTCAGTTCTGCAAACTAAAATGTCTGCCTTAATACCACTTTCCATTAATGTCTTAACAGAATGCTGCGTAGGTTTTGTTTTTAATTCACCCGCTGCAGAGAGATACGGTACAAGTGTTAGGTGTATAACCAAGGCATTCTCGTCGCCCAACTCCCATTTTAATTGACGTACAGCCTCGATGTAGGGTAATGATTCTATATCACCTACAGTACCACCTATTTCTGTAAGAATGATATCATAATCCCCGGTATTGCCAAGGGTTTTAATACGTTCCTTTATTTCGTTTGTAATATGAGGTACAACCTGTACAGTTTTACCTAAAAATTCACCACGTCTTTCCTTTTCGATTACACTTTGGTAAATACGCCCGGTAGTAACGTTATTTGCTTGCGAAGTATTTACATTTAAAAAACGCTCGTAGTGACCCAGATCTAAATCTGTTTCTGCACCATCATCGGTCACGTAACATTCCCCGTGTTCATAAGGGTTTAACGTACCCGGATCAACATTTATATATGGATCTAATTTTTGAATTGTAACGCGGTAACCACGTGCTTGAAGCAACTTTGCCAATGAAGCCGCTATTATACCTTTACCTAATGAAGAAGAAACCCCGCCCGTGACGAAGATGTACTTAGTATCTGCCATCTATATCTTGATTATTTAATGCTCACTTTAACACTATGAGCACATCTACGGGATGCAAAGGTAGGTATTTAATGGCGAACACTTTTAACCCATTTGGCTATTATTTTTTTGGCTTCGCTTTTGGCTTAGGTGCAGGATATTGACGTTTAATTTTATAGATAAGCTCTTCTAATCCGTTCACTTTTATCTCATACATTTGCTCCATCATCATCCCTAATTTACCTTCAGGAAAACCTTTTTGTCTAAACCATGTAAAATAAGGTTCAGGAAGCTCTACCAGATAGCGATCCTGATATTTTCCAAAAGGCATTTTATAATGAGCAAGTTCTATAAGTTTTTCAGGATCCAAAATTATACAATTTTTATTTTATAAGAATTTAGCAAACCCGGCAAGCCTTCTTTACTAAATATAGCACCGGTTACTTTATTGTGCTCTGGAGTTAGTGTATAATTTAATGCGGAAGAAAAATCAGTTTTTTGCAGGTTTGTCTGTTCAAAGGAGGTGCCTGCAAGATCGCATTCAGTTAAAGAAATACCAGATAGATTAGCTTCTGTAAAATCTGCTTCTTTTAGCTGACATCGTATAAATTGCGAACTCGTCAAATCTACTTTATAAAAATTACTGAAATTTAAAATACAGTCGTCACAGGTAATCTGAAATAAAAATGCAGCAGAAGCATCAAAACCCATACCCAGCATTTTACAACCAATAAACTCGCAATCCTGAAATGCAGCTTTATGCAAGTTTGCGCCACTTAAATCGCAATTTTCAAAAATACAATTCGTAAAACTGAGGTTTGATAATTTAGCTTTCGCCAAAAAACAACTTTTAAAAACACAGTCTTCAAAATCAGCTACCAGAAGATTTTCGACAAAGTTATGACCATCAAAGGTTTTATCGGTTAATAGATCATTCATGCGTTAGTTTTTGATCAGATACTACAGATGCATTACGTATTAGTTTTCGGCTTAAATAATTAAACCGAATGTACAACAAGATCGCTGAAGCACTCAATCCTGCGAGTAAGCCGTACCAAATACCCTGACTTCCCATCATATCTGCCTTTCCAAAATACCAGGCCACCGGAAATCCTATTAACCAGTAGGCTACAAAACAGATCGCTGTTGGGATATTTACATCTTGCAAGCCGCGTAAAGCTCCTAAAATCACTACCTGCAGACCGTCACTTAGCTGAAATAATGCTGCAACTATAAGCAGTTGAGATGCAAGAATAATTACTTCAAGATTATCTATATAAAATTCAGGAAGTATATCTTTTAGTAAAATAAAACCAATAGCAAACACCGCTTCAATTAGAAAAACCTGTAGAAATAATGAAATGGCTATGCGTCTCATGTTAACGTAATCACCTTTCCCTTTTTGATTTCCCACGCGTATGGTGGCCGTTACACCCAAGCCTACAGCAATCATAAAAGTCATCGCAGCCAGGTTGAGGGCTATTTGGTTTGCTGCCTGCGCATTTGTACCTAGAATCCCAGATAGAAATATACACGAGGTAAATAGTGAGACTTCAAAAAGCATCTGCATTGCAGTAGGGAAACCCAGATCAAACAACTTTTTAAATATGGGTAATTTAAAAGCCTTACGTCTGGTCCAAATAAAATACGGCTTAAATTTCTTTTTCTTACTTAATATATAATACAGCATCCACAACATAAAAAAGCGGGAAATCAACGTGCCGTATGCAGCACCTACAAGCTCTAGTCTGGGAAAAATCCAGAAGCCATAAATTAGTATAAAATTAAAAAACACGTTAACCACATTTGCCACGATAGTCGCATACATAGCATAGCGTGTGTTTGACAGCCCATCTGCAAATTGCTTAAATGCCTGAAAAACCATTAAAGGTATCAGTGAGAACGCAACAATCTCCATATACGGGATTGCAAGTTTGACAACCTCAACCGGCTGGTCTAGATAGTATAGAATAGGTTTTGCAAAAAGCAACAAAATAAATAACAGAATACCATTAAGAGCACACATCACAATACCGTGGTGAAAATAATTTCTTCCCAGTTCTGTATCACCAGTACCATCTGTCTCTGCGACTAATGGCGTTATCGCAAAAGAAAAACCTATACCTAAAGAAAGGGCGATAAAAATAAGACTGTTACCTAAAGATACCGCGGCCAGCTGAGCTGCACCTAATCTCCCTACCATTATATTATCTGCCAAAGCAACAAGAATATGACCCAGTTGCCCCAGCATCACCGGGTAAGCAATCTTTAAATTTTGACGAAATTCTTTTGTATAATCAGCTAACAAAACAGCGGTTTTTTAAAGGAATGCAAAAGTAAGCTTAAAGATTAATATAGCCGTATTCTCTAATCATCCCTTTTTTAAGCCAGATAAGCACATTAATTTACAGAAGCCTTAACAGCCCTTAGTGGCGGGTATCCTTAACTTTGTTAAACTATGCAAAATGAATCTGATTACCACACTAAAGAAATACCTAAGAGTATTGAAAAGGAGGTCAAAATTGCACTTAATTTTTATCCGCAATTGACTAAAACCGTAATTGCTTTTAAATTTAAAGATGATATTAAAAAATCTACTATGCAGGCACAGCCTGTTTTTAAATCCCTTTTAAGACCTAGTAAAAAAAGAGATTATGTGATTTTTATTAGTAGAAAAGTAAAAATCGAACAGGAATCTTTTCAAATTACAGACATTCCTTCTGAAGTTTTAATAGGATGGATAGGTCACGAACTTGGTCACGTGATGGATTATAGAGAGCGTAGCAGTTTAGGCTTAATCTGGTTTGGTATCAAATATTTATACTTTCCTAAATTTATCAAAGAAGCAGAACGTGCTGCAGACACCTTTGCCGTGGCCCACGGTATGGGTGAATACATTTTGAAAACCAAAGATTTTATTTTAAATCACGCGCATATTTCTGAAGCGTATAAGGCAAGAATAAAAAGACATTACTTATCTCCTGAAGAAATAATGCAACTTATTAATGAAGATTAGAGATTAAGTGAAGAGCTATCTTAACTAAACACTTAATCCCTACTATTTCTATTACTTAATTTTTTAAAACCTATATTTAGTTAGCAGCGTGTTCTTTTACAAAAGCTTCCCATTCGGCAAACTTTTCTTCATTCATTACCTTTTCCATTTTAACCTGCCCGCCTTTCTTCTTATTAGCACCACTCCACTCGTAAAAAACTTCGGGTTTAACGGTATTTACAAAAACACCTTTTAAGGCTTTACTTCTGGCAACACCATAGTTTTTATTTGCTTCTTGTAAGCTTGCGTCAAGCTTTTCTGCAAGCTCCTCGTTAGAAACAGTGGTTTCGGTACCTAAATACCAGTAATGATAAAACTCATTATCATCAGGATTACGCTTTGCAGCAATCGTAAATTCTGGGATTTTAATATCAAAAGCCTCTTCTAACTCTTGTACTGCAGCTTCCATTTTATTGACTGAGAGTTGCGAGCCTACGGTATTTAAAAAGAACTTTGTACGACCTGTAATTTTTATCTCAGCACGTGCCTTATCTGTAAATTCAATCGTATCCCCTATTAGATATCTCCAGGTTCCTGATACGGTAGAAATAATCAAAATATAATCTTTTCCCTCTTCTACATCTGCCAGTCCTACAACAGGAGCATCCTGCACAATTGAGCCATCTTCGTTGATGTAATCAGGATTCATAGGCACAAACTCAAAGTATATCCCATTGTTTGTGACCAGTTTCATCGCATCAGTCTCCGGTCTGGCTTGAAATGCTATAAAACCTTCCGAAGCTAAGTAGGTATCAATAACGGTAATTGGCTTTCCCAATAGCGCATTAAAACTCTTTTCATAAGGCTGAAAGGCTACGCCACCAGAAGTATATACCTGAAGATTGGGCCATATCTCGTGAATATTATTGAGATTGTGATGCTCAATCACTTTTTCTAACATTAATTCAATCCAGCTTGGGATACCACTTAAAGCACCTATATCCCACTCTTCTGCTTTTTCTGCTATATGCTGTACGCGCTCATCCCAGTCTTCAATCTTCGCAATATCTTCGCCTGGCTTATAATAGCCTTTAAACCAAAATGGAATTCGGCTTGCGCTTATTCCGCTAATTTCACCTTCTTCGTGACCGTCTTTTTTAGCCAGATCAGTAGAGCTACCCAGCATCATAATATCTTTCTCAAAAAAATCTGATTCTAAATCAAAATGAGCCAAAGCCCCTACCTGCTTTATTCCTGCATTGCGTATAGCTTCTACCATATCATCTGTTACAGGAATACGCTTACTGCTTTTCCCGGTGGTACCGCTGCTTAATGCAAAATAATCTGGTGTACCCGGCCAGGTGACATCTACTTCACCCTCGTGTAATTTTGACCACCACTCATCGTTGAGACTATTGTAATCAAAAAAAGGAATTTGCTCAGAAAAGCTTAGAAGCGGGTTTTCTGACTCTAAAATAGATTCAAAACCATAAAACTGACCAAACTGTGTATTCTTAGCTTTTTCTAACAACTCTTTTAGTACTATCTCCTGCTCCTCAATAGGATTTGATTCTGAGATTATCTTATCTGAAATGTCGATTATACCTTTTATGAGTGCTCCTAAAATTGCCATGGTTAGTTTGTTTTGGATGTACTCAAAATTAAGAGACCTCGTAAAAACGAGGTCTCTAGTTATAAGAAGTTTAACAGGAATATTTTGTTATAAATAGTGTTGGGCGTGACCCTTTGGGTCGGGCCATACGCTCCAAGTCCGCGGCTCGCTATCGCTTACCTGTGGGCTTTTTGCTGCTATCCCTCACGCAGACTAAATTTTCTCATTTATATAGAATAAATATACTAATTGCATTTACCATTTATCCCCTTCTGCGTTCTAGTAAGATTAACATCATAAGCCCTAGCATAATGCGCTCGCTATCGCCCTCATCTAACTCACCTAGTTTTGTGATTTGAAACTTACGCCCAAAGAACGAAGCCTGCTTTTTTAAACGAGCTATATTTTGACCAGATTTATTGGTAACTATATAGGATGGATTAAAAAGATAGCCGGTTAACATACCGGCAACTGGGATCTCTCCAAATATTGAATCTGCTACTTTAACCCAGCCGTTTTCCTCTTCAATTGTATATTCTGGTTTATTATTTTGATCTACAATTTGATATTTTGCTTTCCATATTGAGCGCCATCCTTTTCTAACTATTTTGCCAAAGGCATTACCATCTGCATTGTAAAATGCATAAGCCGCAGAAAAATCGAGCCACCGGTCTGCCTTAATTTGATAGTTCAATTGATTCTTAGAAGTATCTCCATAAATCTGAATATCTTCTTTAAGTTTAAACATCTTCTGGCGCGCATAGGCTAAGACTTTACCATTAGAATCTGTAGCAATAAAATCATTTGACAGCGTACTTATCTTAAATACAAAGTCTATAGGAAACATTAAGTTTTTCATCTTTATAGATAAGTCATAAAATAGAACGTATAGTATTAAAAATGTACCAATTTATTGTTTAACAGGAATCACTCCATAAGTATCAAATAAATAGACAAGACTGGTCATAGTAGCCGCTCCTAACTCTAATTCTCGTTTATTAACTGCATCAAAAGTATCATTGCTTGCGTGGTGATAGTCAAAATAGCGTTGTGAATCTGGTCGTAAACCGGCTAAAACTATACCATCCTTTTTCAGAGGTCCAATATCTGCACCGCTACCACCCAGCTCAAAATAATGAATTAAATACGGCTTAAATAATGGAATCCAACTTTCAACCTGAGCAAAATTTGCAGCATCTGCATCAAAAGAAAATCCTCTGGGCGTAAACCCACCAGAATCACTTTCTAAAGCAAACACGTGATTTTCTCCTTTTTTATTTGCCACTGCGGCATATTCATTTCCGCCACGAAGGCCATTTTCTTCATTCATAAAAAGAACGACACGAATGCTGTGCTTTGGGGTGTAATTAGCAGCTTTCATTAAACGTAAAACTTCCATACTTTGTACTACGCCGGCACCATCGTCGTGACTACCGTCCCCTAAATCCCAAGAATCTAAATGCCCGCCTATAACCATATATTCATTAGGTTTCTCACTACCGGTAAGTTCTCCTATCACATTAAAAGAAGGCACATCTTCAAAGTTTTTTGAATTCATTTTCAAATAAAACTGAGTATTGTTATTCTTTTTAAGCATCTTACTTAAAAGAGCTGCACCATTAGTACTTATAGCCGCTGCAGGTAATCTTTTATCGTTGGGCAAATCGCCATAAGACATCGCACCCGTATGCGGATAATCGTCCATTCTTAAATTCATAGAACGCACAATCACCCCTACTGCACCATATTTTGCAGCCTCCTGTGCGCCAGAATATCGCTGATCTACACAACCACCATATGCAGAAAACGTCTGTATTAAATCTGCCTGCATGGGGCGATTATAAAAAACTATTTTACCTTTAAGTTTTGCCTCCCCATAATTTGCTAAATCTTCTAATCCCTGTACTTCTACTACCCCTGCTGTAATCCCAATATCTGGTGTAGCAACAGAACCTCCTAATGCACAAACAGGAACTTCTATTTTACCATCAAATCCTTCGATGTGAGCTTTTTCTGGTGCTCCGCGTTCCCATTTAGGAACCATTACCGGCTGTAACCAAACCTTATCAAGACCTAGTTTGTCGAGTTCTGCCTTTGCCCATTCTACAGCTTTTTCTGCTCCTTTACTCCCGCTTAATCGTGGTCCTACCTCATTAGACAATGCATCTAACCACTCATAACTATTACCACTTAATAATGCTAAATCGTAAAAATCACGTAATTGAGTAGAATCTTTTGTCGCTTGCGCGGAAACAGAAAAACCACTTACAAACAGGGTTGCTAAAAGGAAAAATCTTTTCAAAATAAAATGTGTTTGAGTTGAGTTTTAAAAATAAGACACTCTAGTGTCATAATCTCTTTTTAAATAAAAAAATCGCTTCAAAAGAAGCGATTTAACTATCATTTTAAACCTTAAAATCTAATCTTCAGACTTCAATTGTTTTCTATACTCATCTATATTTGCCGCCGTTTTAGCATCTAATTCTGGCTCCTTAATATCTTTGTATTCAGAAAGCTTCTCTAAAATTATTTTGGCTAAAATTAATCGAGCAGTGGGTTTGTCATCGGCAGGAACAACATACCAGGGAGCGTGAAATTTTGAGGTTTTATTCAAAGCATCTTCATAGTACTCTTGATAGGTATCCCACAATTTGCGCTCTTTTAAATCTCCTGCAGAAAATTTCCAGTTTTTATTAGGTTTGTCAAGACGGCGTAATAATCTACTCTTTTGCTCTTCTTTAGAAAGATGTAAGAAGAACTTAAAAATAATCGTTCCGTTTTCTGCGATGTGTTTTTCAAAATTATTAATCTGCTCAAAACGTTTTTCCCAGAATGCCTCATCAATATCTGAAACTTCGTGTATACCCGGCAGCTTTTCGCCTAAAATATATTCAGGGTGCACACGCGTTACCAGTACATTCTCGTAATGCGTTCTATTAAAGATTCCAAATTTACCCCGGGCAGGTAAAGCAATATAATGTCTCCATAAATAATCGTGATTGAGCTCTAATTCTGTGGGTACTTTAAAACTGTGCACTACAAGACCACGCGCATTAAAATTTTTAAATACCTCCCGTATAAGGCTGTCTTTACCGGCAGTATCCATCCCCTGAATACAAATAAGCACCGCATATTTACCGTGAGCATACATTGCATTTTGAATTTCAGCAATCGCTTTACTCACTTCGTCAAGATCGTCTTCTAGTTCACTTTTTTTACCAAAGTCCTCGTAAGTCTTTCTATCTTTAAGTTTTACAGGTGCTGTAATTTGATAATCTGCTGCTTTCATAAGTGTTTATTTGCTGGCAAAAAGTTTTACATCTTCTTCAGAAACTTCGCTACCGCCTAGAATTATAAGACGCTCTACTACATTGCGCAGCTCGCGTATATTACCCGTCCAGTCGTATTCTTGTAATTTTTCTATCGCTTTAGGCGTAAATAGTTTTAAAGCGGTGCCTTGCTCTGCGGCAACTTTATTTGTAAAATGATTTATTAATAATGGGATATCATCACGACGCTCATTAAGTGCAGGAACAGGAATCAATATCACAGCGAGTCTATGGTATAAATCTTCTCTAAATCTGCCTTCTGCAATCTCTTGTTGAAGGTTTTTATTAGTCGCTGCAAGTACACGCACATTAACCTTTATATCTTTGTCGCTACCTACCCGAGAAACTTTGCTTTCCTGTAGAGCGCGCAAAACTTTTGCTTGAGCAGAAAGACTCATATCCCCTATTTCGTCAAGAAAAATAGTACCGCCATTAGCCGCTTCAAACTTTCCTGCACGGTCTTTATTAGCAGATGTAAAAGCTCCTTTTACATGACCAAAAAGCTCACTTTCTATTAATTCTGCAGGTATTGCAGCGCAGTTAACCTCGATCATTGGGCCTTTTGCGCGTTCACTTTTTTCGTGAAGCCAGTGTGCTACAAGTTCTTTACCTGTACCATTAGGACCAGTAATAAGTACTCGTGCTTCGGTAGGTGCTACTTTTTCAATAATTTCTTTAATCTTTGAAATGGCATCACTCTCACCTATCATCTCATACTGCTTGCTTACTTTTTTCTTCAGCATTGTATTTTCGACAACCAGGTTTTTTCGGTCTAAAGCATTGCGTACCGTATTGAGTAATCTATTTAAATCTGGTGGTTTTGAAATGTAATCAAAAGCTCCCAAACGCATCGTATTAACCGCCGTGTCTAAATCGCCATGACCCGAAATCATTACCATTGGTATTTCTGGCTTGATTTTTTTTGTTGCCTCTAGAACTTCAACCCCATCCATTTTTGGCATTTTTATGTCACATAAGACCAGGTCATAATCGTTATCTTTTATTTTCTCCATTCCGGCAAGACCATCTTCGGCTTCTTCAACCTGGTAGTCTTTACTTTCTTCAGATAAAATTTTATTGAGAACTCTTCGTATTGCAGCCTCATCTTCAATAATTAAAATCTTTGCCATCTTTAAAATTTAAATTTTACTCCAGATCTAAAGTAGAATGTATTTTCACTATTTATAGTATATATATCGTCTCGCTCATTATTACGCAATCTAAAATCATTGCTAAAAGAATGGGTTGCATATGCGTAATATAACAAATGCTTTGTAAAAAAATGCTCATAACCTAAACCTCCCATCACAATAGTCATTGATATATTTTCTGCAGTACGACCATCTATCACCATATTGTTCTGGATGTTTGCAAAAAAGTTATCTAAGGTTACAAAGGCCTGCAAGGCATCTTTATGATCGTCATTTAAGTAATGACGCACATTTGTTTTTGGCACTCCCAAAGTATAAGTCCAGTTGGGGTGAAACTCTCTGTAATAATTAACGAGCGGTAACGGGTAATTACGCCCGGGAGTGGTTGAATAATCAAGACCAAAAATCCATCTGTATGGCTTTGTGTTAGATGCATCTTTCATATCATTAATCACATAGACCGAAGCTGTATAAATCCAGTCATCACCTACTAAACCATCTTGAAGATTTGAACTAATGCGTGCTCCAGCTTTTACACCAAAGCGCCAATTGTCATTAAATTTCCACGTATATCCTAAATATCCATCAATTTGTTGAAGAGTTCCCACTTCCTGGAGGTTAAAACCTGCAGGAACAGGATCGTTGATGTCAACATTAGTATTTCGGTACTCAAAACCGGCAACTAATATCTTATTTAGCTCCTTATCTAAAGGGATAGGAACTTGCAACAATGCGCGAAAACGCCCTACATTATTTTGAGAATTGCTAAATGGCACATACATATATTCTACACGTGCAATATCTGTACTTTGTGCTTGTACATTAGTTAAAGCAACTAATGCAATAAAACTTAGTATAAGTTTTTTAATCATTCTGAGGGGTTTTAGTATTTTCTGAGGATTTGTAAAAATGAATATCGCGCTGCGGAAATGGTATTGTAATATTGTTCTTTCTAAATTCTTTATCTATACGAAAACGGATTTCACTTTTAATTCTTGGGTCTGAAAAGCTATCAGTTATAAAAAAGTAAACCCCAAAAGCCAAAGATGAGTCAGCAAAATCTTCAAACAATACAAAAGGCTTTGGGCTTTTAAGCACTCCGTTTTGATCTATAACGCAAGCTAAAAGTAGTTTTTTCACAAGTTCTGTATCGCTACCATAAGCAACGCCCACTTTTACAGCCTCACGCGTCGTTCTATGATTTTGTGTAAAGTTGAAAACAATATCACTTATAAACTTGTGATTGGGTATGATAATCACTTTATCGTCTCTAGTTAATGCACGGGTAGTACGTAGTTTTATCTCAAAAACACGCGCTACTTTACCTTCTATCTCGACTACATCACCTACAGAAAGTGACTTGTCAAGCATAATAAAAATACCACCTATTATGTCTGTAAATAAGTCCTGAAGCGCCAGTCCCAAACCCACAAATAGGGCCGCAGATGCGGTAAGTAATACGGTTACATCTATCCCCGATGCGCTAAGGGTAATGAGAATTACAGTTAGATAAACCAGGTATCTAATAAACTTAAAAATACTTTTAAACTTAAGTTCATTCTCCAAGTCCATCTTACGGGTAATTAAACTCCTAATGAGTCTAAGTACCACCGTAGCAACTACAAATGCTAAAACAACAAGAAGTAAATGACCTACGGTAAGGTCTATGGTTTTTCCTCCACTTTTAAAATGAAAGCCTAATGACAAAAAATCTAAAATTGTTCCCCAGACATCTTCCTGAATAACATCTTTAACTTTTTCGGCACCGTCCTTAACCGTTTCTTTTACGTTCTCCTGAATCATTTTAGTATTTAATCCATTTTAAAATTTCTTTATACGTAGGTTTTTTACCGTACATAAGAATACCTACTCTATATATTTTTGAACCAAACCAAACCGTGAACAAAAAACTACCTATTAATATACTCACTGAAAGCGCTAACTGCCACCACGGCACACCAAAGGGTATACGCATCAACATAACTATAGGTGATGTAAGTGGTATCATAGAAAATGTTGTTGCCACTGAGCCATCAGGATTATCAATTACCGCAAAAAATCCTACATAAATCGCGAGCATAAGCGGCATTATAATAGGCAACATAAATTGCTGTGTATCTGTCTCGCTATCTACAGCGGCTCCTATTGCAGCATATATAGAACTGTATAAAAAATAACCTCCTATAAAATAAACTAAGAAAAAGCCGGCCAGTTTAAGTAGGGGTAATCGTAATATATCTAGTAATATCAACTCTATTTTATCAAGGTCTGTAGCCGCCATATTGCCTACAGGAGTTTTAGTGGCAGTAGGATCTAATCCCAGATATAAGGTTAAGCAAATGAGCAAACCACCACCTATTAATAACCAAATCATAAATTGGGTAATTCCGGCAAGGGTTGTGCCTATAATCTTACCCATCATTAATTTAAATGGTTTTACTGAAGAGATAATAACTTCAATAATACGATTGGTTTTTTCCTCAATAACAGAACGCATTACCATATTACCGTAAATGATTATAAACATCATTAGCAAATAACCTGCACCACCTCCAAAACCTGCTTTAATCCAGTTAGATATTTTTGAGGTGCGCGCTCCTTCAAAATCCTCAATACTCACTGATATAGAAGTTTTAGACTCATCTATCATATCAAGGTCTACCCCGCGATCTAATAATTTCTCATTAGTAAGTTTTGACGATATCTGACTTTCAATGCTTTCTAAGGTAGCAAAGCCAGGAGCTTCATTACCATAAAAGCGTACACCAGAGGTGTTTTTTTTAATATTACCGGGAATATAAAGTAACCCAAAATAGTTATTATCTTCTACCTGATCTTTTGCAAGAGCAAGTCCTGCGGGAGATAAATCAACATAATCTATACTCGCTGTACTTTCAAATTCTTTATAAAATAAACCACTCTCATCAACTACAATAATGGTGCGTTTACCAGCCTCATTTACCTGAGTAAGATAGGTTATGAGAAAAATCATACCCACAGCGATTAACGGACTCAAAAACGTCATTATAATAAATGACTTGTTTGTAACTCTGGCTTTATATTCGCGTCTTATTATTAAACTTAGTGCTCCCATTAATCTGCATTTATTGTTTGAATAAAAATGTCATTTACCGTAGGTATTACCTCTACAAAATGATTAATAGTTGCTTTGTCTGAAAGATAAAAAAGCAAATCTCTTGATTTTAAATCTTGTGGTATTTTCACGATCATTTTCAGATCATTTTCATTTATAGTCTTAAAAAAGGCAGGTGACACCTCCCAGTGCTCTGCCATCTCAGGTAGTAGTATTTTTTCTAGATTTTGTAAACTGCTTAACGTATCATCTCGCGTTTCTAAACCTATCTCATATGTATTAGTGCGGTAATTGCGTTTGATGTCAGATAATTTTCCGTCTAGAATTTTATTGCTATTGTTAATAAGAGCGATATGATCACACATCTGCTCAACAGATTCCATACGGTGTGTAGAAAATAAAATAGTCGCGCCGTCCTCTCTAAGCTTTAAAATTTCGTCCTTTATGAGTGTAGCATTTATAGGGTCAAAACCGCTAAAAGGCTCATCAAAAATCAGCAATTTTGGCTGGTGTAAAACCGTGACTATAAACTGAACTTTTTGTGCCTGACCTTTAGATAACTCTTGTATTTTTTTGTTCCACCAGGTCATCATTCCCAGTCTTTCAAACCAGTATTCACTACGCGCTTTTGCTTCAGCCTTACTTAAACCTTTAAGACGTGCTAGATAAATAACCTGTTCTCCAACTTTCATTGACTTATAAAGGCCACGCTCTTCTGGCATATAGCCAATATTAGCAATATGTTTAGGATCTAGAGGTTCTCCATCAAGTAGCACTGTGCCAGAATCTGGCATCGTAATTTGATTAATAATACGTATTAGTGTAGTCTTACCGGCTCCGTTAGGACCTAATAATCCAAAAATACTCCCCTTGGGAATTGAAATAGAAAGATCGTTAAGCGCGGTATAATTGCCGTATTTCTTGTATATATTATCAGCGACCAGCAGGTTTGTCATAGAAACAGAAATAAAGTTTAAAGATATTGAAATGATTAGAGCCTGTAGACTTCTTATGATTTATTTAGTAAGCTATCGCCTAAATAACATAGCATTATGAAACCTAATTAGTATACATAAGTATCTCAAATGGATCTAATCAAATGCCTAAAATCTCTGAAATATACTTAAAACAAAAACCCACCCTTAATTTGCATCAAGGATGGGAAAAAAATTGCTATGAAAAAGAAAAATATCACTAACTAGTGATTAGTGATATTCAAATATACACATTTTTCTTAATAAGCTCTTAATATCTAAGAAAACATGTCTTTTACCTTCTCAAAAAATGACTTATCCTCTTGTTGTGGCTGAGGAGAGAAGTGCTCATCATCAAGCATATTTTCAAAAAATTCTTTTTGTTCTTTACTTAAGTTCTTAGGAGTCCACACATTAACGTGTACTAGTAAATCTCCTTTACCATATCCGTTAATTGAAGGGATACCTTTTCCGCGTAAGCGTAAAATTTTACCACTTTGAGCTCCTTCTTCAATTTTAATACGCACCTTACCGGTAACTGTATCAATTTCTTTGCTGGTTCCTAAAACAGCTTCAGGAATACTTACATATAAATCATAATGTAAATTATCTCCTTCTCTGCTTAAGGTATCGTGTGCAGCCTCTTCAATAACTACAAGTAAATCACCAGAAATACCATTATTACCGGGTGCCTCATTACCCTTACCTGTTACTTTAAGTTGCATACCGTCAACAACTCCTGCCGGTATTTTTATAGATACTGTTTCCTCATCGGTAAGCATACCTTGAGAATCTGCATCTGCCGGTTTAGAATCTATTATTTGACCACTACCTCCACAAGTCGTACAAGGCGAGGCTGTTTGCATTCTACCTAAAATAGTGTTAGTTACACGAGTAACCTGCCCCATACCATTACATGTAGTACAGGTTTTATATGTTGTACCACTAGCCTGCTTTTTACGTTTTACTTTAATTTTTTTCTCTGCGCCGTTAGCGATTTCTTCTAAAGTAAGTTTTACACGTATACGTAAATTACTCCCTTTAGTTCTACGCTGACCTCCACCACCGAAGCCGCCGCCAAAGCCACCACCACCGCCAAAGGCACTGCCAAAAATATCACCAAATTGACTGAAGATATCATCCATATTCATGTTACCTCCATTAAAGCCACCACCACCTTCAAAGGCTTGATGACCATATTGATCGTAACGTGCGCGTTTATTCTCATCACTTAGAATCTCATACGCTTCTGCCGCTTTCTTAAACATATCTTCAGCTTCACTATCACCAGGGTTCTTATCTGGGTGATACTGTATCGCTTTTTTACGGTATGCCTTTTTAATTTCAGCTGCGGTTGCGCCTTTGCTCAATCCTAATATGTCGTAATAATCTTCTTTCATCCCAATCTTCTCTTCAAAATTTAAATTCTATTTTTCGCTTTTAGCAACTACAGACTACTTGCCTGTAACCACTTTTGGAAAACGAATAATCTTATCTCCTAACTCATAACCCTTTTCTATAACATCTACAATCTTACCTTTAAGACTGTCTTTAGGTGCAGGAATTTGAGTAATCGCTTCGTGAATATCTGCATCAAAAACATCTCCTGCAGAAACCTCCATCTCTTTGAGCCCTTTAGATTTTAGAGTTTCTCTAAGCTTGTTAGAAATAAGCTCTACTCCTTTTTGAAGATTCTTTTCTTTTGCCTTCTTAATTTCGATTTCTGCTCTGTCAAAATCGTCAAGTACTGGAAGCATAGCCTGCAAAACTTCTTGCCCTGCTGTCTTAAACATTTCAACACGTTCTTTACTAGTACGTCGCTTGTAATTTTCAAACTCAGCAAAAAGTCTAAGAAACTTATCTTTTTCTTTATCTAATTCAACTTGTAAATTAGTTATCTGATCTTCCGCAGTTAACTCATTTTCAGAAACTTCGGTTTCTTCTAAATTAGTTTCTACGTTTAGATCTTCCTGATCATTTATAATATCTTCTCTATTTTCTGAACTCATTTTGTCTTAATTTCTCTTGCAAAGGCAAAATTGCTGCCAATATTATTAAAATGTCAAAATGTCACAGGTATAATTTATCTTTTATTTAAGAGCTTATTTCGTACAATCTTATAAATTTGAATGCTTAATTTAACACTTAAAGGTAAATACTATGAAGATGAAATTTTACACGCTTTTTACTATGGCTGTGCTCTTTACAGCTTTCATATCTTGCAAGAATGAAGCAAAGAATGAAACTGATGCTGCTGAGGCAGAAATGGCTGCTGAAGCTTCTCAAGAAGCATCAAAATATATGCTAGATAAAGATGCATCTACTATTAAATGGGAAGGTAAAAAACCTACCGGAACTCATACAGGAACTGTTGCTGCAGAATCTGGAGTGGTACGCTTAGAAGGAGATGTTATTAGTGGAAGTTTTTTAATAAATATGACTTCTATAGTTGTTACAGATTTAGAAGGTGATCAAAAGGTAAGCCTAGAAAACCACTTAAAAGGAACTGTTGAAGGTAAAGAAGGTGACTTTTTTAATGTAAAAAAATACCCTACTGCTGCATTTGAAATAACTGGCGTTACCGAAAAAGACGGTAAGAAGATTATGTCTGGAAACTTAACAATCAAAGAATCTAAGAAAAATATTGAATTTCCTGTTATGTATGAAGTAGCCGGAAATACAATGACGTTGAAATCTGAGCCTTTTACAATAGATCGTACCGAGTGGGGTGTGAATTATGGTTCGAAGTCTGTATTTGACAACTTAGGTGATAAATTTATTAATGATGATATTCAATTAGAATTCACAATTGTTGCTAATCAACAAATGTAATCCTGTTTAAATACTATTTTAAAACCCGGCATATGCCGGGTTTTTTATTTTAATAAATTGAGTAATGCAGCATCAAGCTGTTTAAACTTAAATTCAAAACCTTTCTGCTCAATCTTTTTTGAACTTACTTTCTGACTTTCTAAAACTATAGCAGCCATTTCTCCTAATAGTAATTTGAGCATAAAAGCAGGAACATTAGGTAAAAATAAGGGCTTCTTAAGAATAGATGCTGCCTCTTTAGTCATCGCCTTATTTGTAACCGGAAAAGGAGCTACTGCATTATAAATACCTTCTAATTTATTTAACACCACAAAGCTAAAGATCGCCGCAAGGTCATCAATATGAATCCAGGATTGCCACTGTTCTCCATCACCAAGCGGAGCTCCTACGTACATTTTAATAGGCTGAAGTAATTTGTCTAATGCTCCGCCATCTTTAGCCAGCACCACACCTATACGTACCTTAGAAACTTTAATTTCTAATTCTTTAAACTTATCTGCAGCAGCTTCCCAGACTTCTACAACTTCTCCTAAGAAACTAGGATTATAAGCATCAAAACTTTCTGAGTAATTAATGGTTTTTGAAGAAGGGTATGCGCCTATAGCACTTGCAGATACAAAATGTTCTACCTTATTTTCAGTAGTATTTAGCGTGTCAACAAGTAGCTGTGCAGTTTTTATTCTACTTTCTATAATTTTAGTTTTGTATTCATCTGTCCATCGTTCTGCTATACTTGCTCCGGCAAGGTGAATAATACTCGTAACCCCTTCAAAACATCTTGTATCAATCTCAGATTTATTAGGGTTCCATAAGAAGCCTTTATAATTATCGTTCTGTTCTATTTTATTAGCACTTGTGGTCAAATAGTGAATACACTCACCCTGACTCTGTAGTTTTTCTGTCAAGGCTTGACCCACAAGACCGGTTGCACCTGTTATTAAAATACTCATAGTAAAATTTTGAGGTAATTTACTGAGATTGCAGAACGTTCTAATTACTTTTAAAACACCTTTAACAAGATTGATTTTTAAAAAGAACGAAATCTTAACTTGCAGCACTATTTTTAATCACATTATGAAAAATATTTTATTAGCGCTCACCTCAGGATTAATTTTAGCAATTGCCTGGCCTACCTACGGCTTTCCGGTATTGTTATTCTTTGGTTTTGTCCCGCTATTATGGGCTACGCATAACTATATCATTAACAACAAAAAGCGCCCCAACTTAAAAATTTTTAGTATTGCGTACCTCTGTTTTTTTATTTTCAATATTATAACAACCTGGTGGCTTTACAACTCTACAGGGTTTGGGATGTGGTTTGCTGTTTTAGCAAATTCCCTGTTAATGACATTTGTCTGGTTGCTATATGCACGTATTTTAAAACGATTTACCGTAAACCTCAGCCTAGCTTTTTTAATAGCTACCTGGATGCTATTTGAGTTTTTACACCTCAACTGGGATTTCTCCTGGCCGTGGTTAAATCTAGGTAATGCTTTTGCAACCCACACAGGTTGGATTCAATGGTATGAGTATACGGGGACCTTTGGCGGTACGTTGTGGATTTTAATAACAAACGCGCTCCTTTATAAAGCTCTTTTACAGTATACCGAAACTAGAAACAGAAAATTCTTATATGGTAGACTGGTACTGGCATTTGCAATTATCATAGTGCCTATTACTCTGAGTCAGTTTATTTATAATTCTTATACTGAAGTAGAAAATCCTGTAGAAGTGGTTTTATTGCAGCCTAATATTGACCCGTATACCGAAAAATATAACACGACAAATGAGCGCATAGCCGATTTGCTTTTTGAAGAATCTGCACAGGCGCTTACTCAAGAAACAGCATTCTTAATCGCTCCTGAAACCGTTCTCGCAGAAGGTGCCGGCGTTGACCTCCGTAATTTTGAATACAGTTCCGAAAAGGCAAAAGCACAAGATTTTCTACAGAAATACCCCAATTTAAATTACCTAGCTGGTATTCAGTTTTATAGATTGTATACAAAAGAAAGTGACTTGCTGCCTACGAGTAATTATGTGGGTAACGATCGCCTAGGAAATCCCTTATGGGCAGATTTTTTCAATTCGGCTTTCTTGCTTAATAGTTCAGAAAAATCGCAAATTTATCACAAAAGTAAATTGGTCGTAGGAGTAGAAAACTTTCCGTATCAAAGCATTTTAAAGCCTCTTCTTGGTGACGTGATGATTGATCTGGGCGGCACAGTTTCTATGAAAACCATACAGGAAAACAGAGTTGCTTTTACCGGATTAGATGGCACTAAGGTAGGACCTGTTATTTGCTATGAATCTGTTTATGGAGGTTTTGTTACAGATTATGTAAATGCAGGATCTCAATTCTTAGCTATTATCACAAACGATGCCTGGTGGGGAGATACTCAGGGTCACAAGCAACATCTCAATTACGCAAGATTAAGAGCGATTGAAAACCGAAGAAGTATCGCCAGAAGCGCAAATACGGGAATATCTGCTATTATAAATCAGAAGGGCGAGATCGAAAAAGAGTTAGGCTACGGACTGGGAGGATCTTTAAAAGGTGTCATCAACAAAAATGATGAAATCACCTTTTATACTAAATACGGAGATTATCTGGCTAAAATGGCTTTTATACCAGCAGTGGCCATTTTTATAGTTTCCTTTTTCAGACGTAAACGGGAATAGCATTATTGCCCTCTGTAATAAACTACAGTACTTATTGTTTTAAGAAGAATATTTAAGTCTAAAAACAAATTGCGATGCTTAATGTAAAACAAATCATATTGTAGCTTTTCTAATGAATCATCTACTGAATTTACATAGCGCCCGCAAACTTGTGCCCATCCTGTTAAACCGGGTTTTACAACGTGCCTGATATCATAGAAAGCAATTTTCTCTGAAAGCTCTTTTACAAAAACCGGTCGTTCTGGTCTTGGGCCTATTAGGCTCATATCGCCCCTCAAAATATTTATACATTGCGGTATTTCATCAATACGTAAATTTCTCAATATCTTACCAAAAGGTGTAATGCGCGAGTCTTCTTTCTGCGCCCATTGGGCACCGTTAGACTCGGCATTTTTAACCATAGTGCGCAATTTAATAATGGTAAATAGTTTTCCATTTAACCCTACACGTTCTTGAGTATATAGAAGTGCTCCTCTATTGCCTATAAAGTTTCCAAGTAATACTAATGGCAAAAGAACTAATGAGGCTACAAGCACAACCGCTGCAAAAATGACATTAAAAAATCGGCTTATAGCCAGGTAAAATCTGTTCTTATTACTTCGGCTAAATGGGAAGTATTTATAAAAATCACGTTCAACGTGTTGTACCGGAACCCGGTGTGTAATTTCCTCATATACCTGTGTATATTCTCGTATGGGAAAACCCTGACCTAACAAAATCATTAATTGATTATAAAGATCTACGCCTACTCCTTTTGACGGACTCGCAACAACAATTTCTGAAACTGAATACCTTACAATAGACTTTAGTAAATCATTGACTTCAATAGCCTTTAATCTTCTATCAAGAGCTTCCTGCTTAATTGCATCTGTATTTACATAACCTATAACGCGATAATTAGGATCTGCTACGTGAAGATTATCCGCTATAAGATTTATATCAAAACTATTTCCCACTATTAGAATACGTTTATTAAACCGCGGAGCTGACACAAAACTGATGTAGGCGTACCTCCAGATCAACAGCCCAATAACTATTGCAAAATAGAAGTAAACAATCTGGAGTCTGTTTTCTGGTAAAACCGGAGTAAAAAATGGTGTAAGTATAAAGAACAGAACGGTTACTGAAACGGTAAGTACAACATTCTGAAGGGTAGATTGAAAAGAGGCCGCTTTCTGCAAGTCGTACATTTCAAAAATTACTGCAAAAATTGAGTAATAAATTGCAAGTACTAAAGCCCACTCCCAACGTTCTGAATTAATTTTAAAATAATCAAATTGAAATACTCCGCCCAGGAGTGCCAACATCAGAAAAATAAATAAAAGATCGAAAATTCGTAAAAGTATTTTACGCTCTGATATTTCAAAATGGATTTTAGGGATCCAGGGCATTTTAAGAGGCATTTAATTTACTCAAATATAACGCATTTAAGACAGGATGGTATGCCATTTATTCTCAACAATTTCCCAATCATATTTTTCAACCATATGTCTTGCATTAAGACTTATAGCAGTGGCAATCTTTGTTCCACTAACTAAAAATTTTACTTGTTCTGCAAATTCCATAACTGCATTATCTTCAACAAGCAAACCTGTAAATTTGTCTTTTACTAAAAAAGGAATCCCTCCTACATTTGTACTTATTACGGGTAAACCCAAAGCCATAGCTTCTAATATACTAACGGGAAAGTTATCAAAATGCGTAGTATTTATAAAAATATCATAGTTTTGAGATAACGCAATCCAACTTGATTTTGACAATTTGCCCATAAACGTAACTGGAAGTTTGTTTTTTTCTGCGTATGCTTTACAATTACTCAAACTCCCGTCTTTATCTGGTCCTACCATACAAAGTTCAACAGTAGGAAACTCGGCCCGAAGTTCTTCTACTAGTTTTAAAGCTAATAACGGATTATAAATCGAAGCAAAAGACCGAACCCATAAAAGCTTTGGGCGTATTACTTCGCGATTTTTAAAAGTGTAGTTCGCAATTGCTATAGCATTAGGAATATGTTTTACAGCAAGATGTTTAATTTCAAACGCCTCTTTAAGGTATATTGACGGACTTACATTTAAAAATGACTTACTAAATAAACGCTTACACGATTTTGGGTATGACGCTAACCGGTGAGGCAGATTACCACCGTGTAAAATAGGAATGTATTTTAAATTTAAGAATGCACATAATCTACCTGAATAATAGGCAAACCAAAAATTTTGAGTACTGTAAGTATCAATAAGCACATAGTCTGCCCAGGATTTGTTCTTTATAATCGCAAAAAGCATTTCAAAAAAACGCACTATTTTAGACGCTTTTGTGCCTGCATACCGCAACCGATAACCGGCTTTCGCTAAATTAGGCCCTAAGGTATCTATACCGGTAGGAGTCGCAGCTTTATTCGCTAATTTGTTTCCTATGTAGAGTATTTTTCTTTTCATTGATAACATTGAGTAGCGCAAGCGCGTAAAGAAAAGCAGGTGCAGCTATCCGCATAGAAGAATGGTTAATTGTAAGAAACCAAAATCCAAAAAACGAATAGAATAAATAGTTTCTTCTATTTCCCATTCTATAAAACAAGGGAGCTATAATAAGTATTATTAATGCAAATAACCCAAAAATACCGTGTTCTGAAAGTAGTCTACTAAGTTCATTATGCGAGGCTGCTAGAATATCTAGTTTTTCTTCGCGATACTCTCTTGTTTTACCTACCCCGATACCCATAATAGGATTATTTACAAAAAATGTAAGTTCTGAAGTAATTAACTCTTCCCTACCTGTAGAAATATCTTCTTTTATGCGCCCTGCAGCATCTTTATTTGCATAACGTAAATCTATAAGCCCCATCGTACGTACTGATGAAATAAACCACGTTGTGGCAATCGCAACTCCTAAAATTAACATATAGAATGAAAGCGCATTTTTCTTCTTTTTAGATACCCCTTGAAAGTAAAAAAAGATGAATACTACGCTTATTATTGCTGCTGTAAAAATACCTCCTCTCGAAAATGTAATTATCCCTCGATAGGTTAGAAACATTAAACATGCGAGATTTATGAAAAAGATCAGTTTGTTTCTCCCATTCACAAATAATTGAATTGCTAGCGCAAACATCCCAATTCCCAAAGCTGTTGCAACTTGATTAGGACCATAACCACCCGAAAGCGCAAAATTAGAGCCTGTACCGTTTAAAACTTCTCGTGTATCTGGTGTATAAAAATAAAGATAAGATCCCAATGAAATTACGGGCATTAATAGTGCCCAAACTATCTTATGTAACTGTTCTCTACTTACCCTGCGATCATAGCAATATAGCGCTGCAATACCCAAACAAAAAGGTCCGCTTAGGTTAAACATAATTGCATTTCTAACGTTTGTATCAAAATTTAAAGTAGAAGCTGCGTAGATAACGCCTGGTATTAACAATAATAAATAAAGCCAATAGACGGCAGATTTTCTTGACGTTCCGCTAAAAAAGAGTCCTATTAGAATAAAACAAATAACCGAATATTTACCGGCTTCCCAGGGTATTATACTCCCACCTGTCATTCTAAAAAACACTTCGCCCGCAGTCATATACGATGCAGCGATTAACACCTGATTTTGTTTATTACCAGTCTGAAAAATCCATATTACAAAAAATGCAATTGATCCTAAGAAGTAAATAATCCCTAAAAACCGAAATAGATATATTGCAAAGCCTATCGCTGCATGCAGTGCTATTAACTGAATGTATATTTTGTTATAATTAGTAGAGAACATGCTCATATAAGTCAATTACTTCGGGTAAAACAGATTTTGAGCTGTAAAAACTATCAACCTTTTTCCGCAACAATCTTCCGTTTTCAATTTTTAATTGAGGAATAGATTTGTATTTTAAAACTACATTAACCAAAGATTCAGAATCGTTAGGAGGTAAACAAATACCAGCACCATCAAGCACTTGTGCACAATCTCCTACATTAGTAGCTACCACCGCAAGACCGGCCTGCCCATATTCTAATAAGGATAAAGGTAGACCTTCAGAATTTGAGGTTAGAACTCCTATATCAAAATGAGGCAAAACTGAAGATAATTTTAAATGAGTTCCATAATAAAAAACCGAATTCTTAAATCCAGAGGTTTCAATACTGCTTAAAATTAAATCTGAATAGGTAGTATCTATCTTGCTTCCAAAGAGATGTAGAGTATATTGATCATCTATTTTCAGTAATTCTTCAAAGCTTTTTAAAAGTAATTGATGATTTTTTTGAGGTCTTAAATTTGCTACACAAACTATACGCTTTCCTACTACTCCATTAATTTTAAAACTTTTGTCTAACGGAAGCGCATCGGCTATAAAATTTTTTACAAAAATACTCTTCTCTATATTTAAATATTCTTTAGACCAGCAGCTTAAATTATCATTTACAGCAATCACCCCATCAAAAAACCTACTCAAAGGCTTTAGAATCCGGGCGTCTCTTTGCTTTAAAAATTCGCTATTCCCATAATGATCATGCCATATTAGTTTAAGTCCAGGTGATATCATTTTCACTAAAACAGCTGTAAAATAAGAGCTTCCGTGCGCTTGTATAAGCTGTATATTATGAGTCTTTATAAACCTTCGTAGACGTAAAAATGCAGCAAGGTCTAGTGTCCGTTTTTTATTCAAAAATAAATAAGGAATGTCAGATTCTATAAGACTTTTTAAATCTCCCTCTGCACGTGTGGCGCACAAGGCAGAAACTTTTATCTTACCAAGCAACGCATTAGCATAATTTACCGCCATACGCTCAGCGCCTCCTACCTCAAGACTATCAATTAATTGGAGTATACGCATTTTTACAGGAGCTTTTTAATATCTGCATTAAAACGATCTAAGGTATACGCTCGAGACCAGTTTGAGGCTTTATTAGCCATTAATTTTAATTGCTCTTTATTTTTTAAAATAGGTATTAGTTCAGCTATATCTACATCTAAATTAGAATTTATAAAAATTCCACGTTCTGATTTGCCCACCATAAAAGGCACACAAGATACAGGTGTTACCAGCGGTAGTGTACCCCACCACATCGCCTCGGCACAAACCTTAGGCCAACCTTCACTCTTAGAAGGCAAAATTAAAAAATGACTTTTTTGATAAGCTTCCTGTACTAGTTCTGGTTTTTGATTTCCGTGAAAATATAAAGCTCCCTTTAAATTATCATTATTTAAATTCTCTCGTAGCTGTTCTTTAAGAATACCATCTCCATAAAAATGCAGTTCACTGGGGAAGCCTTTTAAAATAAGTTCTTCTATAAGATCTATCGCATATTGAGGTCGTTTACCTGCAACTAAACTTCCCACAAATAAAAAGCGCAGCGGCAAGTCATACTTTCTTGCCGGAATAGCGCCTTTATCAGCTTCAGTATAACTTGCGGTAAAAAAAGGTTTTATGTTTTTTGTTTGATTGGGCCATTCGCCATAAACTAAAACCAACATGTTTTTTGTTAAAAATGTATTGCTGAGTATCCATTTCTGAAGCCTGTAGCTCCAGGGTTGTTTAGCTTTGGGGTCCCAATTACCTGCATATTTTGCTGTTTTTCGCTTCCGTGGAAATAAAATCTGAATAAAAGCTCCTAGTAATCCCATATTGCCCGGGCATCGTAAATGAATATGGTCAGCTTGAGCCATCGCCTTATAAATGGCAACTAAAATTTGCGGAAGCTTTATTAATCCCTTTATAAATTGATAAAATGACGTGAGATTAATCGCCGGGACTTCTTTGAATTCAATTTCGTTTCTTTCGTAAGCAATATCTATTTCTCCGGGTCTTGTAGAATTTAAAGGAGCAACTATACAAACCGCATCTACGTGATTAAACCACAGATTCATTTCCTTAATATAAGGTGTGTATGAATAATATTTTCCGCCTGCCTTATAATGTTCAATTTGGGTGATTACTGCAAATCTCATTAACTACACGGTTTATTAAAAATCAAACTAAACCAACCGGCAAGTCTTCCTGAAGCTTCTAAAAAAGCTGCTTTTCTTGCAGAAGTTGTAATCACATTACTAAAGCGAATGAGCGTTAATAAAAGTGCGGTAGCATTCCATTTTAATCGTGATTTGAGATCAGGATTGGCAAATTTTACACGCCATACATACCAGCCGTTACGCAAAACCATTTTACCATATTTATAGGGTTGCGGTCTACCGGCAGGATCGTGATAATGCTCGAGTTTTGCCGATGTACAGATAACATTCTTTCCGTATTTAAGGGCTCTAAGACTATAATCTGCATCTTCATAAAGACCATAACCATCAAAATACAAACTGAATTTTTCTGAATCTATTACACTTCTGCGGAAACTCATCGCCATCCCGATAAGCAGATCTACTTCATAAACTTTACCCGTAAGCGGGTAACCATAGGTACGCCCGTGAGAGAAAGAAGGCATAATCCCAGGTAAGTCTGGAGATTGCAAACCCAGTTTATTCCGAAGGTAAAAACGCTGAGATTCTTTACGCTCATAGCCGTCTAAAACATATATTTTATCTGTAGATTCTGTTCTTTTTGATGGTTTCCAAAGATTTTCATTTGTGGCAACACCGCCTATTCCTACAACATCGCTACGATCTCGAAATGTTTTTATAACCGCTTCAAAATATTTAGTTTCTAAAATCACATCGTCATCCAGAAAACAAACAACCTCAGCTTCTTCATTTAACCGCGAAATACCGTAATTACGTTGTCTAGTAAGACCACGAACGTCATCTTCTACTTTAAAATACTCTAGATTTTTAAATGTTTTTTCTAAAGAAAGACTTTGCGTTTCTATACCTTCAGATCCATCTACAACAATAATTTGATTAGGATAGGCAGATTGTTTTATTACTGAATTTAAAAGACTCGCAATGGCATCTGCTCTTTGATATGTACAAATGATTAAGGAAAAATTCATTGTTTATCTGACAGGAGTTTTTCTGCCCAGGATTTACTCAGGGTCCAGCGATTTTGCATCTGCCGAAGATAAGAAAATGGATTTCTAACCGATTGATTCTTATAAAACTTTAAAAATAACAAGGTTTTGTATCCTAGTATTTGAAATTTACTTTTATGCTTTAAAAAGAAAGCAAGTACTGTAGGAACAGGCTTTGGCTGAATCTCCTCATATTCCCAGGGCTTTTTAAATTGCGTTCTAAAACCTCCTGATGGCGCCTTAAGATGTATTAACTTTAAAAACGGATTGTACAATACATCAACTCCTAAGTTGCGTAATTGCATCCCAAAATCTGCATCTTCTCCAAAACCGTATTCAAAAGCCGTATCAAAACGTATCATTTTAACTATCGAAGCTTTTACAAAACTACACCCCGAACCAAAAGCCTCCCATTGAATAACAGATTTAACGTGTTCTTCTTCTCTTTCCTGTAAACAACTTACCGTAAAGGCATCTGGTTTAGCGTGCCCAATAAATTGTAATGCCTCCTCCAGAAAATCTGAAGGAATTCTTAAATCATCATCCGCCAGAAAAACCCATTCTGAGGTAATCTGATCTAATGCCAAATTACGCGCATTGCACGCACCTGTTTTATGTGTAAATGCATGTTTGATTTCAAACGGCCAATTTTCAGTCTGCAAGTAATCTAACTCTGAAAAAGTCCCTAAATCCGGATTTTGCTCTACGAGCAATACTGTTTTGGGAGTGACGCTCTGCGCAGCTAAGTCTCGTAAAGTTTGATGCAATACCGTTTTTCTACCTATTGTAGGTATAACCACATCAATAGATTGTATTGTAAAATTAAAGGACTCCTTGACTTCAGTTTTAGGTAAATACTGAATCGAAGAGGTATCAATTTGTTTTTGACCTAAAGCCTTTAATAAATAAAACGGACTTATAGATTTTGTATAAATAAGACGCTGAAATTCATAAAGTAGTAGCCAAGCTTTACTCTTAGTGGCAGCAATAAAAGAATAGGTAAATTTCTGATTTTTAGAAAAACACAATTCAAAATTAGTACTTTTAGACTGTATTAATCGTGGTTCACTATAACACAAAAGGCCTTTAGGCATTCCTAATTTTGCTAAGACCGCTAGAAATAAATTGAAATCTGAATATGCAGGGATATGTGATGCAAAATGTAGTAACGTATTTGATGTGACACATCCCACATCTGCACTCATTAAATAAGTAGGATAACAAACAGATTGATTAACAGTTAAAAAAACCGATTGATCTACAAACCCCAATTCTTCATTCAAAATATAAGGGTGTGCAACCGCAAAACTTAATAGAGTATGAGCATTTTTCTGCGAGCGAATAAAATTAAAATCTACCAGCTCACTTATTTCCTGATGTACCCATATAAGTTTACGACCACTAAATTTTTGCGCTAATTCTATAAGTATTTCAGAAAGTATACGAGCATTTACAGCAATGGTTTTCCACGTGTTACGGTCTGTAATCGATATGGCTTTTTGCCCGTTATGTATTAAAACAATCAATCTGCTATTACTTTTTTGTAAAATAATATATTTTGATCTACTACGTGTTCTAAAGCAAATTTAGAATCAACACGCTTGCGCGCAGCAGCTCCCATTTTCTCCCGCAAAGCAGAATTATGTAAAAGCTCCAGAATACGATCTGAAAATTTTAAATGATTTTTGGGATCTACGGAAAATCCGGTTTCGCCATCTATCATAATCTCATTAGCCCAACCAATATCTGAAGTTACCAATGCTTTCTGCATGGCCATTGCTTCGATCCAGGTCATAGGTAAAGCCTCTGCAAAACTAGGCAAAACCACTACCGAAGCTTTTGCGATCTCTGTTTTAATCTCATTATAAGGCAACGCCTCTCTAAAAGTGATATACTTATGAAATTGAGGTTCTACACCTTCTAAAAAAAGTTCTTGTGTAGATCGTTGCGTGAAAATATCTTTAACATCTGCGCCTGCTAAAACAAGACGTGTCTTTGGCTCATTTTTAAAAACAAGATTCATAATTTTAGCCAATTCTAAAACTCCTTTTTTACCAATGATACTGCCAAAATATAAAAGTTGAAAATCAACCTCAGTCTCCTTCTCTGGTTTAAAAGCAGCAGTATCTACACCATTAAGAATTACTTTGATATCCCGTTTTAAATTAAAAATTTTAAAAGTCAAATCTGCACAAAATTGACTTACTGAAAGAATGTAATCTGCGTTTCTCAACGCCGATTTTTCAAACAAACGATTCTTAAATTTTTGAGGTCTATTTTCCAAGTTACAGAAATAGCCATCGCTTCCGTGCAGGCGTATGATAAGCGGACATTTATACGACATAAATGCTGTAATCCCGGTCCAGTCTGGAGCTTCTAATATATGTATTCCATTTTGTGTGATGTATTTATTTACATAGCGCTGTAAAAAATTACGATATAAATACCAGCCACCCAGTTTAAACTTGCGCTTTGCGATACTGTGTATTGTAATTCCGTGGTGATTAAAAACAACATCCTTTTGCTGATCATAAACAAAAACAGTAACCTGTATTTCTTTAGCGATCAAACCGGCTGCCAAATTTTTGATACTCGTTCCCAAACCCGCTGAACCTTTGATTTCAGGATGAGGATATTCGGGAGTTAAAAAGGCGACGTGCATTAGTTTAAGAGATTGATGTGTTCTGCAACCATTCGGTCTAAAGCGTATTCTTTTTCTATCAAAACAGATGTATCTTTCGTGATTTTTAGATCGCCGTTCACTATATCTGTAAATATCGAAGAAAGTTTCGTTTTGTCTTTAGGCTGAAAAAGAAAGCCATTAACTCCATCTGTAATAATCTCAGGATTACCTCCTACCGTTGTCGTTATAACAGGCACATTTGCCGAAAGACTTTCTAAAATAGAAAGACTAAAACACTCCATATAGGTAGGTTGTATCAGGTAATCGTAGTTGGCAAGTATCTGAGGAATTTCAGACGAACTGCCTTTAAATTCCAATAGTTCAGAAACCCCAAGATCCTGGGCTTGCTGTTTTAAACCTTCTTCTAGAGGTCCTTCCCCATAAATACTTATGTGAATACGCGTCTTGATTGCATCTGTCAAATAACTTAACGCATCAATTAAATCCTGAATTCCTTTAGATTCACGTAAATGTGAAACCACTATAAATTTATACGCTGTTTTGGCTTCAGACTCACCTTCCCTTTTTTTAAATACCGAAGTATCAATCCCATTGTAAATAACTCCCGTTTTTAGAGCAACGGTTTTGCCCAGATCTTTGACGATATGCTTAGCTGTATAACTTGAAACGCCTATAAAACGGTCGATTGCCTTACTATATAAAAATGCTTTTAATTTGTTTTTGAGTTGCTTTTTAAGCGGAAACCCATTTAAAGGTCTGGGATTATGATCTACTGCAATTATCTGTTTTATAGACCCCAGCTTTTTTGCATCCTTATAAAACTTAGTACTCAGCTCTGTAAAATGGGTTATTAAGCCGTCATATTTAGCCTTAGAAGTTGTGAGGTGATCTAAGAAAAATGCTTCAACTGTAAGTTTGTCTTCCGCAGAAAAAACAGTTAAATCTCTATAGAAATCAAAAGTTTCAGCATCTGGAAAAAACCAGTCAATCTCATAATTGATCTTCTTTGCAGCGGTGTCAAAAGCAACAAAAAAACGATCCATCCCTCCTATACGGTCTGCGCGCAATATATAATTACAAACTACTGCCAGTTTTTTTTTACTCATACAATTGCTTTTAAAGCATTTACACAGGCTTGTGTGGTTTCATTCAAAGGTTGTCCTATTTGCATAGTTATTAGCTCTTTTCGCTCCTTTTTATTGAGTTCAGGATTTTGCAAATAGGTATTTATGGCGCTATAAAGTTCCTCTTTATTGGTCGCGATTTTTACGGCTCCACTTTTAACTACGTTATCGTAATGTTCATAGTTTAAAAAGCGCTGATCATTGTACAATCCGTTCTCCGGGTTTCCAAAAGCTGTATTAATTACCGGCTTATCAAATAGCATAAAATCAAGACTCATTGTAGATAACATATTTACATTCAGGTCTGAGTACTGCAAAACAGCTTTAAGAACCGTAAGATCTTTTGGAGTTGGAATGCGCTGTGACCAGGGTTCTGGATGACCTTCACGGGTAAGCTCCCACTTGGGGTGATTCCATTTTATTTCAGGATAAAGGGCTTTCGTTTCAGCAAAACGGCGTTCATCTTCAGCCGGGGAAGTACGCACCAATAATTGGGCATCACTAATTTCTCCATTTTGTAAACCTTCAGCAATTGTAGCAATAATCAGAGGATCGTTAGGACCAATGGTGGCATCTGCACTACTGTAGCAGATTATTTTTTTCTGCGGAAAGAGATTAAATTCTTTGTAAAATTCTGCTTCAGAAAGCTCATATTCTGGTAAAACATAAGGTTCAAATTGCGGAGTACCTACTACAGAAATATGCTGTGCATCTGTAAGCGGGTAAAACCGAAGCAATTCCGTTTTCATCAAGTCGCTCCATACCAGAAAATGATCAAAAGTTGCAGCCATTCTTCCTTTTGAAGCCAGATTATCCCACGAGAATATAAAAGATGCGGTAGGTATATTTAATTTTTTCGCCCAAAAAACTAAGGTTGCGATAAAGGGTGGCCGCTGATGTGTAAAAAATAATAAGTCTGTTTTATGACTTTTTAAAATCTCACCATACTGCTTTACTACAGGGTCATTATTAAAACTTTTTTCCTGCAGCTTTTCAAAAAAAAGAATATTCTTTTCAGAATGAAAAAACCGACTAATCCCATAAACTGCTCTCACCAGAATAGCATGAGGACTCCAGCCTTTGCTCTTATTCATCTGGTAATTATCTGCAATCCCGGGATTCTGCCTGTGATTTTGCAAATGAGCAATTTCCTTAAGTTTACGCCAAAACCAATTCTGCTTCGTTTCAACAAAAACAGGTAATTCTACAATATTAAAAATAGAAGTGTCAAGCTGTGGATATGCGGAAATAGGTAGGCCTGAAAAAATCACAATCTTAGAGAAGTCGTTAGCTGCCTTTTGTAAAAAAGTACTGAGTACAAAATTGCGAAAACCAACACCGTCTGTAATAACGATGCCGAGGGAATTCTTTTCAGATCTCATTATTTTAATTTGGGCAAGACGAAAATAGCCATTTTTGAGGAGTTTACGAGAATAGAAGTGCGTTGTCTCGTATTGAAACCTTTTTCAGAAATTAAAGATCTCTAAATTGCTTCTGATGATCTATCTCCCAAAGTTTTTGAGAAGAAAGATTTTGTAGAAAAAGAGCAGCAGCATTTTGCAATGATTTACGATTTTTAGGGATTACCTGCATATTTTTGGCTGAATCAATTCCTTCTAAAATAGCGGCAACAGTATTTGCAACGTGAACAATTGTATTTGTATGCAAGTCCCTGTTTTCCTGTCGCCTACCAATATTGACCGTCGGAATTCCTAGGTACGGTGCCTCGTGTATACCTGCACTACTATTACCTATTAGAAACTTAGCATTTTTAAGAAGCGTGATAAAGTATTCAAATCGTAAGGAAGGAAAAATACGGAATCTGGGGTTGTTCTTCAGTTTTTCATATTCCGTTAAAATCTCGTTAGAACCCAAATCGTTATTTGGATAAATCACAATATAGTTAGTGTCATCCTGAAGTAAAGTAGCTACAAAATGTGCTGCATACGATTTAGAATTTGAAAAATCTGTAGTAACCGGATGATAAAGGACCACCGCATAGTTCTCAAACGTAATGTTATAATAAGCCTTTACAGTTTTTAAGGAAGGTAACTGCGAACTGAACAACACATCTAAATCTGCAGAACCTATGGTAAAAATAGAGGACTCCAACTCGCCCATTTGCACAAGACGCTTAGCCGCCGTTTTATTGGATACAAAGTGAATATGACTTAATTTACTCACCGAATGCCGAATCAACTCATCTACCGTACCCGAAAGTTCGCCTCCTTCAATATGCCCAACTAAAATATTATTGAGAGAGCCTACAATAGCTCCTGCAAGCGCTTCTACCCTATCGCCGTGAACAACTATTAAATATGGTTGAAACTCCTTTACATAAGCCGAAAATCCTTCAATGGTTTTAGCTAAAGTAAGATCCATCGTTGTTTCTGAGGTGTGATTTTCAAAACGATGAATGTTTGTAAACCCCGCTTTTTCAATCTCAATCACCGTCATCCCGTACTTCTCAAGCAAATGCATCCCGGTTGCAAAAATGCCGTATTCAAAATCGGCATCGTTCTGAACCGCCTGAATCAGCGACTTTAGTTTACCAAAGTCTGCGCGGGTGCCGGTAAGGAAAGCTATTTTTTTCAAATCTTAGGTTTACTTATTAGAAATTTTTCTGGAAAAAATCTGTATTCAGGATAAGGCTCATTTAACATTTCTACCTCAAGCTGAGGGTTAAAAATTACAGAACAACCGCTTAATATAGAAGCTGTTTTGTAAAGCTTTGAACATTTTGATAACAGTAAACAATCAACCAGAGCTTCCCTATTTACTGCCCTATAGTTTTTGAAAGAAATATGTATAGGTTTACCATTACCTGAACGTTTTAAGGAACGAATTATAAGTGCAGATTCCGGAATGTTTTTTCTTACAAAATCTACAAAACCCTGATCATCACTGGCGATAAAAAATTTGAGTTCCTTTTTTTTTTCAATAATTTGCTGTTGCATGACAGATAAAACCGCCTCATAACGTACCGCAGGAGCTTCAGTTATCTTATCTGTGCCTCTATAATGAATTCCTATTACTGTGTGACCCTTAAAATTTAATGCTTCGAAGGTATTTACTTCACGAAGTAATTGAGGGTCTAATATTATATATTTTTTTACCAGAAAATGTGCACGTTCAATTGTTAAACGTGCGTTATAATCCCAGAGATTTGAAAAATTAAGTTCTGAAAAATTACGTATTGCTGCATATTTAACAGATGTTGACTTTAAATTTTGAGGTTGAACTTTTATAAATTCAGAAAAACTAGTAGCACCAACCCGCTTTGAAGGATTTCTAAATTTAATATACGGAGTTAAGTTTTTTTCCTCACAAAAAGCTAATATCTCTAGAACCCAAATCAAATTGGCTCCAAATCCCATTTTAGAAAATACTTCAATCGCAAACCTTCCGTTTTCAAAATTCTTTGCGAGTATTTCTTTATTTTTCTTAAATCTTAATTCGAAATATCTGTGAATCAAAAAATTAAAAACTCTTGTATAGGCTACTTTTAATTTTATCACAATATATCATCTAGTCTTAATTGCTCATCTACTGCAATATCTCTAGCGGCAATTTTGCCTAATATAGAATCAAATTCCTCTGCAAGAATCTCCCCGGTCCCCGGTCTTTTCACCCAAATATTTTCTTCTGTAAAGACTTCGCCCTTTTTTATCGGAGCGATGGTACAAAGGGTTGCGAATGCAAAATCAATAGTTACCTGTTCTTCCTTTGCCGGAGCTTTTTCACCCCCGCGCATCTGCCAGATTTCATTACTGGATTTTATGAGTTCACTGCAGGCTTTTTCATCCATACTACAAACAATATCCGGTCCCGTACGCTGCATATGATCTGTAAAGTGACGTTCGAGAATAGAGGCTCCAAGCGCTACTGCGCCCAGACACGCATTATTATTTAAGGTATGATCTGACAACCCGAATGGAACTTCAGGAAACGCCTCGTGCAATTGAGTCATCGCTCCAAATCGCACTAAATGAATAGGCGTGGGATATAAGTTAGTGGTATGCAAAAGTGCTAGTGGTGTATGTGCTTCTTTAAAAATGTGCACCGCTTTAGAAACACTCTCAAGGGTATTCATTCCGGTGCTTAAAATCACCGGTTTTCCAAAACCTGCTATATGTTTGAGCAAGGGATAATTATTACATTCTCCGGAACCTATTTTATAAGCGGGAACTTCCATTTTTTGAAGTCGGTTTGCCGCGGCTCGTGAAAAGGGTGTCGAAATAAAGAGCATTCCTTTTTCTTCGACATAGTTTTTTAATTCAATTTCATCACTTTCGCTTAAAGCGCAACGTCGCATAATCTCATATATCGACACATCTGCATTACCTGGAATCACTTTTTTTGCAGCACCGCTCATCTCATCTTCTACAATGTGCGTTTGATGTTTGACGACCTCAGCGCCGGCCCGGCAAGCTGCATCAACCATCTCCTTAGCCACCTGAAGCAAACCTTCGTGATTAATACCAATTTCTGCAATCACCAGTGGCGGGTAATCTGGTCCTATTTTACGATCTGCTATTTGGATGAATGGGTTCAAGGTAAGTTAAGTGCTTTTTAGTATTAGTAAATGTCTTTATAAAAATTAAGATACATCTCAGCCTTTTTAAAATCAGTTTCGGTATCAATATCAATTTCAGCAAATGGATGCTCAACGATTAAAGGGAAGTTTTTCTCTCCTAGGAGTTTTCCTTGTTTAACCAATTCGGTTTTAAAAATATAAAGCAACCCGTTCTCATAGTATAAAGGTTGTAAATCCTGACTGCGCTGCCCCATTTTATAATTGTAGGGTTTAAACCGATTATTTGAAATAGTTCCCAGTTTGTGCACATTTCGAGAAACGGTCATCAAGCTCTCACAGTTTTCTTCTTCAAATATCTGAATTGCTTCTCTTAAAAGAGTTTCCGGCCGCAACGGATTTGTAGGTTGCAGTAATATTATTGAATAATAATCATCTGGAAGATTTTCTAAAGCGTGTTGAATAGCAGAAATAACAGGTTCCTGGTTACCAGCAAGTTCGTCTGGCCTATGAATCACGTTTAAATCTTTACTTTTAGCATAAGCAGCTACCTCAAAATCATTTGTTGTAACTGTTATATGTTCAAAGCCTGCCTGACGTGCATAATTAATGCTATGCCCTATCAAAGGCAAATCGCCTAGCATCTTCATATTCTTTTCAGGAAGACGTTGGGAACCGGCGCGGGCTGGGATAAGGACGAGGTAGTTTTTCATTTAAATAGCTTTTGTCCTTTTCCGGTTATTTTTAGGCTAGTAAGGCCCAAGTAATATTTGAACCATAGCTTAAAAAATACAAAATCAATCATTTGAAGTTTAAAAAGGCTACTCTCAAGAAGTTTAAACAGTTCAGGACTCCTATAAAGAAAGGGTGTGAATTTGATGAGGTCTTTAAAATAAAATTTCTTAAGTTTTGTAGTGAGCAACTTTCTTTCCCTTAGGATATCAACGTATGCGACTTGTGCCCTAAAAATTGAAATCAAGACTTCTGGAGCTTGTTTTCTGTAAATCGATTCTGATATACTATCGTTATGAAGCAGATAAACTCTAGAATAATCTTCTACAACAGCTATTTTGGGGTCGGCTAATACTATTTTTCTGAAAAAATCACGATCCTGCCCCCCAAGAAGATTCTCATCAAATAATATATGACCTATCAAAAAGGATTTCTTAAACATGGGATCTGGAAGGTACCAAGTAATTTTCCGAGTCAGGAAATCCTCAAGTAAATTTGAACTCAACTTTGTACGATGCTCATTTACATATTCATTTGACCCCAAAGTAGAAATAATTGTTTTAGACAAAACAAGATCAAAATTACCTCCTGCGTGTTTATCAATTTTACTTTGAAGAAATGTAGGTTTCATCAGATCGTCTGAATCGAACCAATTTACATACATACCGCTGGCTTGTTCAAAACCAAAATTACGACAAGCATTTGCGCCTTTGGGTCTGGCATCTGGTCTTTTGAAGACTTTAAATCGGGAATCTTCATGTTGATAGGTATTCAAAATTTTCCAGGAATCGTCCGTGCTGTGATCATCAACAACTATACATTCCCAGTTTTGATAATTCTGGGCTTTTACTGAGTTAAGCGTGGCCTCCAAAAAGGAAGCGCGGTTAAACACGGGGATAATGATTGACACTAAATTATGAGCCATTACTTTATAAATGATTTCATTTTTAGCTTTAAAAAAAATTTCTTGATTTTATTCTGATATTTAAAGTAGGGATCTTTAATAATTGAAACTGATTCACTTTCCTCCGGTACAATTTTAGAATTGAATATTTGAAGTAAGCTATCTATGCGCTTTGTTTGATATTTATTCCAGCCATACGATCGGGCAAACCAGGTATGAATAAGCATCGGCTTTCCATTTAATGATTTGACAAGCGTGGTTAATTCATCATTTTTAGAATCATACAGTTCTGCGTTCAAAAACAAATAGTGTTCACCTTTCCGTTTTAACCAAAGAAAAAATTTATAATAGGGTTCAAATAAACTTTCAGTTTTGAAAGGTTCCTTTAATCCTGATAAATCTTCAATAAACTCATCCTTACTAATAAATTCATTTTTTTTAATTTTTTTTTATTATATACCTGTACGATTTTCTCAAAATTAAGCACACAAAAAAACATATTAGGAACGTAAGGGTTATGAATTCTATTTGGTATTGTTCCTCCATCCCTAACTCCCGCAGCAATAGCTCCAGTGTCTTGAAGCTTTTCTATTATATCAAAAATTGCCAAATTATCTAAAAATATAACATCTTCATCTGCGAGAATCAACCATTTTATATTTCTATTCCTTAACTTTTTAAATAAATAGTACAAACTTTCAATACCATACATCCCGTCTTGACCATCAATCACAACTTTTTTTATTCCTTTTGGATGGGAGTATTTGGTCTTATTGTAAAGATCAAAATTAGAAACTGTTGTTAGCAGAACTATACTATTTTTATCTATCAATGCTTTTAACCTTTTTGGGTTTCCAGTAAATTGGGGCTTGAGGTAAATTTAAATAATTTCTAAGTTGATCATTATCTAATCTAAAATTTAGCCTTTGCCTTTTAGGAGTAAATTGAATCAGATCTAAAATTGCCAAGCTCAAATACTTGATGAGTTTCAAATCTCCTTTTAATAACTTTAAGCGAATTTGTTCTTTCAAAGAATATAAAATACGCTGGTAAGCAATAGTTCTAGGATAGAATATCAAATAATTACTCCACGCTGCGTGTAGTGAACGTCTAGTTCTGCTTTGAGATTCTTTTTGTCGTTTACGTTTTTTCAACGACACCCTATGATGAATAAGAACTTGCGGAAAGTAATAAATATGCCATCCAGCTTTAAATAATTTTAATGAAGCATAGTCCTCCTCGCCATAAAATTGATACCAATCAGGATATTGGACTACAACATTCTTCCAGACTTCAGTTCTATATAAATGACCACAGCCTACATAATTGCGCACTCTTTTTACTTTGAATCTAGATATAGTGGTTTTAGGTTTATTTAGACCCCAAAATAATCTAAATGCCAGAACCCCGCAATCATCATTTTCTTCCATAAAATTTATCGCATTTAACAAAGCTTCCGGGGTTAAAAAGTGAGCATCATCATCTAACGATATAATATATTCAGTTTTTACTAGATTCATCAACCGATTCCTACTTGAGATCAATCCCTCATTTGAAATGTTTGTAATCCATAGGATTTCAGAAAAGTGCTTATGCAATTCATTGTAGGATAAATCTGTTGAAGCATCATTACATATTATAATTTGCTTAAAAGGTATTAGGCCCTTAAGTTTATTCAGTGTTTTCCACAAAGCAACTTTTCTATTATAAGTTGTAATAACAAGTGTAATATTTTTAAAAAATTCAGGCTTCATTTCTTAGAAATTGAATTTTTTCATCCAAGTGAGATGTTGAAAAATAATTTTGGAGATCCTGTCTGTTTAATGACATATTGTGACCAATCTCTTTCCATTGATTATATAAGTTAGAAATAATGTGAGTAATCTGCTCACTATCATCTGCTCTACATTGCCAGCTATATTCTGCACCCAGTAATCTTCTTACTTCACTTACATCTGGACTCAGGGTGAAAATTGGTTTATCTGCGTGGACCAAATGCGCCATCTTCGCTGGTAAAAATGGACTATATGCAGAGTCACTAGCCTCTATGATTAGATTAACAGTTGCATGGGTTTGAAGTGCTACGGCTTCAGCGTATGATACTGAAGGTCTAGGCAAAAACTCCTCAATCTCTAAAAAGTCTTCAAACAAATCTGAGTAGCTTCCAGAAGGCCCGATGAGGTGTAAAAAAGACTTACCCCTAGCTTCAGGATTTATTTTCAGAAACCCCTCGAAGCCTTTAAGCAAACCTTCAGGAGATCTGCCTGCAATAAGGTTACCCGCGTGAACAAGGTTGAACATTTCTTTATTAAAAAAAGATGGTAACGCTCCAATCCTGAAAGAGGAATCATATTGATGTGGGATAATAACTTGTTTGGTTAAAAAGTCACCGTAAAAATTTGCCATATGATCTGCAAGATATTGAGACGGGAAACCTGCAAAACGACAGGTGACGGCTAGCTTTTTAAAAAAACGATGTTTCTGCGCTGCGCCTTTAGGTATAAATCTATAAGGCTCAGGATAGTTTTGGAAAGGATAGGGGTCGTGAATGTATGCAAGCCATTTAGTATGCCACTTAAGTGAATGAAGGACGGCGTAATGAGGCCTAAAACTTTCTCCTTTACTCAGCGTAATTATTAATTCAAAAAAAATTGTATCTAGTTGTTCAAGTTCTTTTTGAAGAGATTGACATTCATTAAAAAATGTAAATGAAAAACCAAATCTATTCTCCAAAACTAGGGAGAGATCAATTTTCACATAACGCTGAAATACACGCTGTACTCTACTTAAAAAATAATTTAAGTTTTTTATTGGTTCTACAAGTAGTTCTCCTAATTGAAGATTTTTATTATGAGCTTTATTTAAGGTTAAAACCTTTACTTCATAACCTGCTTTTTTGAGATTTGATATAAACGCTACATTAACCTTAGAACCACTACTATCTTCTGGATCAATTGAGTCTACAACAATTAATATCATATTTAAGCTAAAGTTTATACACCTTTTTCACAACCCTAAACAGAAAATCTACAAGCTTATAGGGATGAAAATTATTTTTAACTGAAAAACTACTTGCCTGTTTTAATACTTCAACGTCAACATGGTCATCATTTGACCTACTTAAAGTATTTGTTATAAAATTGTCTAGTACATTTCCCATATGATAAGCATAAGTTTTTACTGTAGATAACCTGTAAAAACCTTGCTTATCGCTTATCTTATCAAGAAATTCATCTTCATAACCTCCTTTGAATTTATATTCAGGCTGATTGTTATATTTATGAAATAGTTTAGTTCTGTAAGTTGCTACGAAGTGACCTGCTCCGATAATAACAGACGGATCATTCTTGAAAAAATAACTTTTTTCTTTCCAGTCATATTGCCTGTTGGCTCTATTTAATAGATAATCACTATTAAAACCTTTTAGGTAAAGTTTACAGTCTTTATCGTCAACGACTTTATCGTACCCCAATTTTCCAAAAAGAAAATTCTTTACAAATACTGCTGAATTGTTATAAAATGCCAGATTTGGACAAGGCAGTGGGGCTACAATACCTGCATATTTATATTTCTGGAATATATTAATAACCGCTTTTTCCCAGCCTTCAAATAATAATACATCAGAATCCATAAGCGTAACAAAGGGTTCAAAAATGCCTCTTACCTCGTTAAGAATAGGCGCTACCTTACCTAAATTCTCTCTTAATCTTACTAATTTTTCAATTTTATCCTGATATAAGTCCAAAAGATTTTTGACCTCTTGGCAGGAATTATTATCAATAATTGTCACCACAGATATTGACCTATTAATTGTAGCAAATAACCCATCTAAACATTTCTGCAAAACAGGCAATTGATCTTTATAATAATCTTCCTCTTGATTTGGAATATGAATTATAACTATAATTCGATGATAGTATTTTTTTAAAGTGTTCTCTTTTAGTTTTTCAGGATTTGAACCTCTGCGCATATTAGTAACCAATTAAAAAGTTTGCCTTTATTGCTTTAAGACATTTTTTCAATACTATTTAGCTCCCCCAAAAGGTAAAAAGTATTCTTATTTTTATATTCCAGTTTAATGCGTTCAACCACAGCAGAAGGGCTTAGGAACTGATTGTAGTAATTTTGGGTATTTCTAGACATTTGTTTTATAAACTTAAGTTCTAAAAATTCGATTTCTAAAAGTAAATTGCCTAATTGATTTAAATCATCAAAAATTAAGCAATTAACTCTATGTGAAAGAGCAGGCATAAATAGATTGGCATAATTTCTTTGTAAAATAGGAATCGATCCTACTGACATTGCCTCAATGATATTATGCGAAAGAGGCATTAATACTCCTGGTGCTGCCAAAAAAAAATAGAATTTATTTAAAAAATTTCTTAAATGCTTTTGAGGTATTTCATTCTTTGTTCTATTTACAAAAACACAAAGGAAATTTAATACTTCATGACCAACATTAAGTACATTTTTTGGACTACTAAGTGTCTTAGCTATTTTCTTTTCTAAAAGATAGTTGTAAATAATATGTCTGGGAATACTATCAAATTTTGTATTGTTTATTTGGGAATAATAATCAGCATTAAAGTTCCCAACCAAAATAGCTTTCGTATATAATTTCTCGGTATTTAATTTTCGATCCCAATGATTCTGTTGATACATTTGAGGATGTGAAGACATAGGAATAAAATAACCTTTATTTTGCAACCTGGCTGTAGCATTAAAATAATCAATACTTAAATTGCCATCATCAAATACTAAATTTGCTTTAGGAAAACTTTTCAATACAACTGAATTTTCTATAAACACATTAGAAATATGTTTATTAAATTTTCTGAAATTAAATAAACTATTAGGTATGTAAACTACATAACCTTCAATTAAGAAAAACTTAATAAAGTTGTATAGATAAAATTTATAATCATCTGGATTATAAATGTTTATAAAAACGGTTTTTTCATTACTCCCTAACCTCTTGGTTTTCCTTCTTAAAAGAATATACTTTTTAAAAAGAGCTAATTCTTTTTTTGAAGAAAATAAAATTCTATCAAAAATTTTCATGTTTAGAAGCTTTATATAGTTAGATGTTTAAATAGAAACAACTAGTTATTGTAGTATTTTAAAAAATACTTTTCTCAAAAAAGAATAAAGTTTCAGGAGTATCCCAATTTTTGCTTTATAAAACACACTATATGATGGTGCTATTTTTAGGTAGGTATCTATTTTTTTTAAATAGGCTTTATTATAAAAATCAATGCTGAATCTTTTCGTGTAATATGCTATTAAGTCCCGATCTACTAAATTATTCTCGCTAAAGAAATCCCACATTTTTTGATCTAATATAAATGTTGTCCCTATTTTTTGTATTCTGTTATCGTTATTCCCAGTCACACTTTTAGAATGGTGCCTGTAATAGAACAAGGGTCTGTGAATTGCATCATAAGCAGGATTTTCTTTGAAAAGCATTCTCAAATAGAATTCTTCTTCTTCAGCAAAAAATTTAAGCTCTCGATCAAATCTCATCTTCTTAATTAAATCCCATTTAAAAATGGGCCCACAAGAATGGAATTTAATTTTTTTAAAAAGGAAATCCTTTGCTGGGTTTTCAGTTCTTACGTTTATCTCATCATCTATTTTATCAAAATCAATTTTTGATACCTCTCTGAAACCGCTATACTGACAATTTACAAGCGCTACTTCATCATTAAGATTAAAAGCATTCATTTGTAATTCTAACTTTTGAGGATGCATTATATCATCATCGTCAAAAAATTGAACATATTTTGGATTGTAGCTTTCAACGATATCCAGGCCATAATTTCGTGTTTGCGGCAATCCCTGTTCATAAGAAGGTGGTTTGAGGTAGTACTTAAACCTCATATCACTATCTGCAAAGTATTTAACAATTTCTGCTGTCGAATCTGTAGAATTATCATCAATAACTATACATTTAAAATTAGAATAGGTTTGATTACCAATACTTTGCAAAGTTTCCTTTATCAAACTTTCTCTATTGAAAGCTGCTATTATTATATAAACTGTCTCCTTCATCAGAAATAAGTCTTAACCAGTTTATATATGAACCTTATCTTATGTTTTATATTAAAAAACACCTGGGACGCGAAAGGTTTTGACCAAGGTGCAGCTTGAAGCAAGTCATCCTGGCATTTTTTTACGTCATCCATATTTGGTCTCCATAAATCTTGATTCTGTTTGACTATGCTGGTCAATTCGTTTAATTCCAACTTACTATTTCGAAGATCGATATATGTCTGATCACCAAGTCCAACGGTGGCTAGATAATCCTTAAACTTGATACCGTCACCTCCCAAGTGATCTGAAAATTTTACCCAAATTGCAGTTATCCCATACGCATTGGGCACAATGAGCCCATGTAGAGAAGAGCTTAGTATTAGCTTACACTGTTTTATCTGACGAATAACTTCTTCAATCTGATCTGTTTTTAAGTTAATTACCTTAACCTGACTTGAATAACGAAAAGCCTTATTAACTCTTTCGTAATCAACATAGTGCGGTATTACTCCAATCTCAAAACCATTTTGACACACAGGGTTATAACAAAGAGGAAGTAATAGTGCTGGATCTCCCAAAATATTAGGAACTGAGTATCCTAAAGACTCCAGTCGACTCTTCGTGTATGGCCCTCTGACAGCAATAAAATTTGCATCTTTTACTTCCTGATTTTCAAACATAATTCCACTACCCCATACTACCGAATTCATTTTGGCTTCAGAAATAATACTACCAGCACTTAGATAATGCGTTATAAAATACTTGTACCTTCTCATTGAAGGATGAACTACCCAATTTACTTTTGCTTTAAAAAGCTTTATCAATATATAGGGCCCTACTTCATCACCAAAATTTTTAAAATTACTGGTACTACTTTTCCACCAATATAAGTGAACCATCATTTGTACTTTAAAAATTACAACTTGTGTTATTTAGTAGTGAGTTATATAATTCTTCACGAGAAACTGTTATTTGACTTACGCATAATTTATAATTATAAAGGGCTATTTCTTCTGACCATTGAAATGAGTTAGTATCATCGTTAAAATACCTGAATATATATCCTTCATATGCTTCACAGTATTTTTCAATAACAGGAATCGCCCCGCACAAAACACTTTCATAAAATCTGTAAGTCCACACAAAATCACCCGAAGGGCAGAGAACAAATTTTGATCTCAATAATATGTTGAAGTAATTTAAATCAAATGATTTCGAAGGAAATTCGCGTCCTCTTTTAGAAGCACTTATATAGAATAAACTCTTTTTCTTAGTAAAGTTAAGTTGTAAATTTACTGCTTTTGTAACTGGTCTGTAGTTTAGATAAAAGGGATAAAAAATCGAATTATCGAAGTTTTTAATCCATTTTAATAACGCAATCTTTCTTTCTTTTGTAAAAAGACCAACAAAACTAAATTTTAAATTTTTGGCTTCAGGCCAACTATTTTTTAGAAAATTTGTTAGTGAGTTGGCGAAAATTAATGGTCTTTCTAACTCACCAATTTTAGTTAATGGCTTTGAATGATTTACAGTAATTAGATCTAAAACATCTGTAAAATTTGTATCTGTTTCTAAACAGTATTCTATTTCAAAAAAAGAAAGCAGAGGTTTGAGTTTCTTCTCATTTTCAGGAGAAAGATGTAAAACACAAACTTCAGATATAGCGTGAAGTGCACGTATATATTGCAATTTGTTGACTGTTTTGACCAAACTCAATTCAATTCTTGTCATTTAATTCTGGAAAGAAAGTACTTAAAAGCTCGTATAGGACTTATTTTAATGAAATGCAGATATAAGATAATTCTCTCAGTTGGTTTCAAATGATTACCATTTAAATGAAACTTCAAATAATTCATTTTTTTTATCACTATTCTTTTCTGAAATTTTGCGCGTTCATAAAAATCATTCTCGTGATATATGCATTTATAAAATTCTATACTTTTAAATAATCTATCTGTTGTATGCTGCCCTGAAGGCCATATAGCTTCTAAAACCTGAGTATCACTAAACGTATTTTTATCGTATGGGATTTTCTTAAACATTCTCAACATACTCTGTTGAGCACTGCTGTTTTGCTTAGTATTTTGAACCTGAGAAATCTGATTACTGTGTACACGATATACAAGTAAAGACTCAGGAATATTAGCCATTTTCTTCCCTGAAACTGCGAGACGCGTAAATAAGTCATAATCCTCTGCGGGTTCTTTTGATGTATCGTAAGAATATTCTAAGAATACCTCACGCCTTCCCATAATTGTAGGGTGAACTAAAGAACTGCCAAATAAAAGATTTATCTTAATTTCTTCGTTAGAAGATGGATAATTAAACTTTAAATCACCCCCAATAACTTTTGCATCTGTGCCGCAAATAGCTACATCCGGATTTTCTTCCAAAAAACGTATTTGTTTTTCAAAACGCGTAGGCAGACTAATATCATCTGCATCCATTCTTGCAATATATTTCCCTCTTGAATTAGTGATACCCCAGTTTAAACTTTCAGTATACCCGCTATTTATTTTCTTTCGATAAAGAAAAATACGGGAGTCTTCAAAACTCTCAATTACTTTTAGCGTACTATCTGTGGAGCAATCATCTATTATTAAAAGTTCAAAATCACCTAGCGTTTGATTGAGAATACTTTGCACACTTTCCTCAATGAAATTTGCAGCATTGTATACGGGTAAAAGAACAGAAATGAGAGGTTGTGATTCTTTCATTTATTGATCAGTGTACAGAGTACCTTTCTTAAAAACCTTATCGGCCTCAAAGCAGCCTTACCCAGACGATATTCTTTACTATTTTTTGTCTTTTGAGCTTCTAAAAAAATCTTAGATTTTTGCTCAGTAGCGTAATCAGAAAATTCTTCTAGGTAATTAGAATAATGGGTTTTATATTTTTTTATCAATAACTTTCTTATCTCTTTTTCATGCAAATTGGCTAAAACACTTCTTGAATTTTCTGTTTTAAAGTAGGAAAACAAATACTCATCAATGACTCCATATTGGTAATCTGAAAATATAAATCGGATATTAAAATCCCAATCCTCAAAACCTGTTCTGAAGCTCTCATCATAAAACCCTATTTCATAAAAAACATCTCTTTTAAAAAGACAACAAGCCGGTGAAATATTCTCAAAAAGCACATTGGTTTTATTCATCTTACTTTGGTCAGGAATCCATTTAAACAAAGTTTTGTTTCCTACAATTTTATTTATTCCACAAGTAATCGCATCATACCCTTCACTTTCTATTAGTTGAATAGCTTTTTCTACAAAGGTTTCTGCGAAAAAATCATCAGAATCCAGCATTAAAATGTATAAACCTTTAGACTCTCTTATAGCAACATTTCGAGCCGCAGAAACCCCTAAATTCTCTTGACTAATGATTCTTATAATTTTATACTTAGACTCATACTCTTTTGCTATTTGCAAGGTTGTATCCGTTGAACCATCGTCAACAATTATAATCTCCAATAAAGGTTTACTTTGGTTTAATAAAGAATCTATTGCCCTAGTTAAATGATTTACTGCATTATAAGCCGGGATAATCGCTGAAACAAAAGCATTATTTTTATTATTCAATTAAATAAACTCTTAATTAAACGTATAGGCTTTAAAATAAAACGACCAACTCTAAAATCAATTCCTTCAATTATTTTTGACCTGCTTTTACGCTCACCTTCGAGTCTTTTAAACGTGTCTTCCATTAAAGAGGAGAAGTTTGATTTATAAAGTTCTTGATGCTTTTTGTAGATGTACAATCTTTTGTTATATCGCGTATCTTTTATTTTTGAAGTAGTAGATTCTGAATGTCTAAAATAGGTGAATAGGCATTCATGTAGTACATATGCAATCCCACCCTCTTTAAGTAAACGTATATAAAACTCCCAGTCTTCAAAACCTCTTAGTTCTTGAGTCTCATCATATCCATCAACTGTTCTCCAGTCTAATTTTCTAAACAATGCACTTCCAAAGGCCTGGTTATCAAACAAAAAATTATTTAGTGTTCCTCCAGCAGGTATAATCCTCTCACTATAATTTTTCCCGTCTGTTCTATTGCCTATGCTAGTGACCAACTTGACATTATTATCATTTTTGATCACCTGAATTGCCTTTTTACAAAAATCACTTTCAAAATAATCATCTGCATCCCAATTAAGAATAAATTCTCCTTTTGCTTTAGCTATACCCGTGTTGCGCGCGGCACCTTGTCCTTTATTCTCTTGAGTTAGCAGTAAATCAATCTGGTCAAGATAATTTGAAAGTTTTTCTTTATTTCGCTTATCTGAACCATCATCTACTACAATAATTTCGAAATCAACATTTATCTGTTGTCTTGCAAGTTTTAAGGTTCGTTCAATAAAAGAACCTGAGTTGAAATACGGAATGATAATAGACAATTCTGGCCGATTCACTTTCTAATGTATTTTATAATAGTATAACCTTTACCAAGTACAAAACCAGAAAGAATTGCAGCAGGATACAGTAATCCTTTTAATAATCCGTGATACTTGATGAGTTTAGAAGTTGTTATTAAGAGAGCTTCTGGCCAAACACGCTTGCAAGCCAACTTAAAATTAAGCTGAATATGACCCGATAAAAACCACTTTAGTTTCTCAACAGGAGCTATATCTTTTAGATATAACATTGTAGTCAATTTCAACTCTGCATTCATTTGATCAAACCAAATTGGTCTTTTAAGAGCTTTAACAACAAAACCGTCATTATGTATCCTCCTATGTGCCAAAATTTGATTTACTAGGCTACCGTTTGTAGTGAGATACAGTAGTTTAATATTATATTGATATTCGCTCGCCTGATCACGTATCCCCTCTGCAAACTGTAATTGATCTGCAAATTCCCGCCTTACAAGTAAATCATTTGTAATCCAGGCGACATTAAAAAGAGCAAAGCGATGGGGGGTCATAACGGCATTTGTGCGGTCTATCTCATAAGGGCATTCTAACAAACCATTTTCATCAAAGTTTCTACAATCACCAACGGCAAAGTCCAGGTTATTTTCTTCAATTTCAGAAACTAAAACCTCTAGATGGTTTAGTAACATAAGATCATCGCTATCAAAAAACTTAATAAGATCTCCACAAGACCTTTTATAACCGTAATTGCGACAGGCATTAGCTCCTTTTTGAATATGAGCTGGTCGAATTTCATAAATGAAACGCGAATCAGATTTTAAAAAATCACACACTAATTTCTCAGTAGTATCGGTTGATCCATCATCTATGATAATACACTCCCAATTTTCAAATGTTTGATTTTGTATAGAGCGTAAAGTATCGATAATATATTCATCACGATTGTATGTAGCTATAATGATAGAAACCTTATTTTTATTATTTTTCAGCCCCATGCGCATTTCTTAATTAATGCAGCCCTGCGTTTGATTGGTATTTTAGCTTTCCAAAAATATTTTAAAGTATATATAAATCCTAAAGTCTGTAAATTTTGAAATTCTCGAGTTTGGAAAATCAAGTTGACCAATTTGATTACCATAATCGATGTTAGTACATTTGGTCTTAAACCACTCTTTTCTTCCAAAAGATTTCCCTCTAAAATAAGATCTCTATTTTTGACTAATTCCCATGAAAAGCCCTGCTCTTTAAAATGAGCTTTTATAAAATAATCTAATAGGCCATCAGACATACCTACTAAGCCTTTTAATGAATCTTTTAGATTTTTAGAGAATTGCTTTTTTTTTACAATATCCCTAGATATATCTGCTGTTAAGTTGGAGTTATGAAACCTATAACTATAGAGTATTTCTTTCACGGGTTTCAACTTAAAATGTTGCAGACCCCTTAACCAATAATCGTAATCCTCAACATAAGTTCTGTCAGCATTATAAGTTCCTACTGTTTCTATAAATTTCCTTGTATATAAAAAACATGCACCAACACAATTCTCAAAAAACAAGTTTTCAGGATTTTTTGCACTTAAAAATCCAATCTCCGATCCAGATTCATCAATTACATTACAGTGAGAATAGACAAATTCTGAGTTTTCGATTGCTATATTTTTCAATAGAATTTCTAAAGCATTCTTATGGTATGTATTATCATCACTTGTCCAAGTAATATAGTTCCCTTTTGCCAACTCATGTCCTTTATTTAAGGTTTCAGGAAGACCTATGTTTTTTTTGTTCTTATAAAACCTAATTCTAGAATCTGAGCCTTTAAATTCTCGAATTATTTCACGCGAATTATCTGCCGAAAAATCATCAATTATGATTAACTCGAAATATGAATGACTTTGGTTCAAACAACTTTCTATAGATTGCTTAAGATATTTTTCCCCATTGTAAACAGGAAGAATAATTGTAATTAATTTCAAAAGAACTTAAGGATTTTAGGAAGAAAAAAACTTAGATTGTATCCTTGCTAAGAAACCTTTGTTAACATCAAATAAGCTTGGATTCTGTAATACAAATTGTTCGTGATCTTTTATCAAATTTATTCTCAAGTGTTTTAAATTGGTTCTCAAATACATATTTCGTTCCAAATTATTTCTTTTCAAAAGCTTTCTAATCTTTTTCCAACTTTCGACTGCATCAGCTGCTTTTTTCAATGAATTAATTTTGCTTGTATTATCAGACCCTGCAACGCGATAATAAATTTGCGCATTTTCACAGAATACAATTTTTTTGGACTTCAAAAATACTCGAATCATCATCTCTCCATCCTGATTAATACTTAATTTTTCATTCCAAAATCCAGCTTTTTTAACAATTTCTTTGTTCATCAAATATGCGTGTGGTGGTAAATAGCCATAAGTTTCACCTAATGCATTAAGGAAACTTTTTATATTTAAATGGGAAGCATAAGCACTCCCGCAATCTACAAGAGTACTATCTTCAATTGAAGATTTGAAATCATACCAATAGCTAGTAGCTAACGACGAACAGTCTTCCTTAAGAAGATTATTTAACTGGGCAGCAATTTTAGTTGAACCTAATAAATCATCACTATCCAACCATTGTATAAATTCTCCTTTACTCAATTCAAACCCATAATTCCTACACGCATTAGCTCCTTTAGGTCTTTTAGAAGGTCTGCGATGGTATTGAAAACGAGAATCTTTTTGAACATAGGACGCTAACAATTCAGCCGTTTCATCTGTACTTCCATCATCTACTACAATACATTCCCAATTTTCATAAGTCTGTACCAATACCGAATCTAAAGTCTCCCCGATCAAGTGTGCTCGGTTATATGTGGGAATTATAATAGAAACTAAAGGATCCGTCATTTAGAAAAAGAGTTAATTCAAAAAATTCTTAAATGCTTCTTTGTAATTAATTCAATTGAATAATTTTCTTTTATAAATTCTCGGGCATCCTGTCCCATTTGATCTCGCAATTTTTCATTTTCAAACAAATTCAGCGCACAATTTGCAAATTTCTCAATATCATTTTCTGATATAACATATCCAGTTTTTCCTGAAATTAAACCATACTTCATACCACCTACATCAGAAACTAAAACAGACATTCCCATCGCTTGCGCTTCCTGTATAACCAGACCTTGCGTTTCTGCTCTCCCGGTTACGTTCTCATAGATCCCTGGCATTAATAAAATTTGATTACGATTCATATGAAAGTGCACCCTTTCCTGCTTACAAACTCCTAAAAAGTCTACGTAATTCGTCATGTCGAGCTCTATACATAAATCCTTTAATTTAGATTCCAAAACGCCTTCTCCAATAATAGAAAGCCTAACATCGATATTTTTTGACTTTATAAAGTGAGCTATTTTAATTGCAAGATCCGGGGCTTTAAATTCAATAAGTCTTCCGCAAAATAAAAGAGAATACGGAATACGCTTAATACACTCTGGTTTAAACGTATTAATATCCAAACCAACAGGTATGGTATAAACACAATCTAAGTTCCCTTTTACTTTTTTTAAAATAGACCTGAGGTAAGGAGTATTTACAATAAACCCATCTCCCATAGTAAATAAGGCGTGATAGCGTTGACGATTATAACCTATCTCATCTGGTCTTAAATCATAACCATGAAACGAGGTAAAAACCTTTGTGTGTTTAAGAGTTTTAAAACTTTTTAAAACCAGTACACGATTGGCAATGGGACCAAAATGAGCATGAACAATATCAAACCGTTTTTGCACAACAAACCACTGCATATGTTCTAGCATAGAAAGTCTGTTTTTAGACTTTGTAAAAAGCTTAAAAACCAACTCAAATAAGGTTGGGAAATTGACAAATTTTAAACGGGTAACAAGTTGCAATACAAATCGAAGAATAAATTTAAACTTTCCTTTCCTGAAACTTCTAAAATAAAAAACATGCTGAAGAAGATCATTAGCTAAAATAGATTCATGAAGTGCAGAATCAGCCCCTTTGTGATAGGCTAAAATACGTACCTCATGCCCTGCATTTAAATAACCTAATATTTGATTCACAATAAATGTTTCAGAAATAGTAGGGAAGGTTTCTACAACAACTGCGATTCTCATTAAATCTTTTCTTCAAAAAGTTCTTGAGGTAATTTGTCAAATACAATCTTGTCAAAACAATAAATATTATCATGAATAGGTAAATCATCCATGCTTTTTATTTGTTTTAAAGTTGACTTAATAGCTTTACCTCTGATAGATTTAAAGAGTAGATAAGAATAGGTATCAACTAATAAGGAATAAATAGCATCAGTAGAATTATTAGAGTTAACATCTTTGCTAAACTCTAAACACAAACTTGGCTTTATTTCTTGATTAAATAGAAATTCAGATCCTTTTAATAATAAAAACTCAGACCCCTCAACGTCTATCTTACAGAAACTAATAGTTGGCTGTTCTAAAATAGACTCAACCTGATCTAAGCGCTTGATTTCTATTGATATTCCTTCTTCATCAGCTTTCGATTTATTTAAAGAAGCTGCTCCCCTGTTAATAGCTAGGTTTGGGTATATTTTACCTGTAGTCGTTTTATCTGATAAGGCAAATGCAAAAGTTTCTACATTATTAACTTTATTAAGCCTTAAATTATCTAAAAGTAATTGATAAGTAGTAGGCATAGGCTCAAAGCTAAATACTTTTTTAGCCTTTAAAGTATAAGCAAAAAATAAGGTCATCAATCCAATATTAGCACCTGCATCAATAACAATATCATTTTTATTTATGATTTTTGACAATACCCAAAGCGTTCCCTCCTCATAAGTACCAGTTTCATAAATACTTCGCTCTACTCCTTTATCTAATACAGGATCAATTTTCAGTTTAAAACCATATTTACTTTGAACTATCATATTGGCAGAAGGTTTTCTTTTTAAAGCTTTAAGTAGCTTAAGAATATATCCATTGCCTCTAAACCTCTTTTGATTAAAAAAAGCATCTAATTTCCGGATTACTGCATCTCTATAAAAATTGACCATCCATGAAAAAATTGGCATTGTTACGTAAAACCTTTCCAGATAAAAAATAATCTTTAGAAATGACGTTAATTAAAGTAGCATAATCAATAACATCGCAAAAATTAGCTGGTGAGGTATTTTTATAGGAAGAGAATAACCAAAGTCTATATTCTCCTGCTCTTAGAAACAATTTGGGTATAAATAAATCGAAACTATCATCCGAATTTTTCATAGATAAATTAAAACCGATTTCATCTGAAGACCAAAAAGTAATCAAGTTACCATCAGTATCTTTTATGCCAATGGTAATTATAATTTCAGATAAATCGATTAAAGGATTGGATTGGAAATGAAGCTGAATTCTCAAAGGGTCTCCCACAGAGAGACTTTTAACAGAATTATTTGCAGAGTCCATCAATTTGACGTCAACAAATTTAAAAATAGAGTTATCTCCTTCCCGAGTAGTCCTGTCTGCTAATTGATTTTCAAAAACGGTATCCTCTCCCTTTAAATAATAATCAACACCTTCTTGAATACCACTTTCAAATCTCACTAAACCATTATTTAAAACAAGTAAACGGCTACAAAGGCTCTTCACACTTATCATATTATGACTTACAAAAAGCACTGTTCTTCCCTCGCCTTTAGAAATATCCTGCATTTTACCTATTGCCTTTTTTTGAAATTCGGCATCTCCTACAGCAAGCACCTCATCTACAACGAGAATTTCCGGTTCTAAAAAAGCTGCAACTGCAAATGCTAGTCGCACGGTCATACCGCTGCTATATCGTTTTGTAGGTGTATCTATATAACGTTCACACCCCGAGAAGTCTATAATCTCATCAAGTTTTGAAGAGATTTCAGCTTTAGTCATTCCTAAAATCGCTCCATTGAGATAGATATTTTCCCGACCGGTGAGCTCGTGATTAAAACCTGTACCTACTTCAAGCAAGGAAGCAATGCGTCCTCGACTCTTAATAACTCCTGTACTGGGTGCAGTAACTCTTGAAAGTATTTTAAGTAAGGTAGACTTACCGGCTCCATTTTTACCGATAATCCCAAGTACTTCACCTTGCTCAACCTTAAAGTTGATATCCCGCAAAGCCCATACATAGTCCTCCGTAGATTTTTGACTGCGGTCATTAACTGCACCTACTTTTAAAAAAGGATCTTCTTTCCCTCGTATGCGCGCCCAATTTCGTTTAAAGTCATCGCGTAGGGTACCGGAACCTACATTGCCTAAGCGATATTGTTTTGAAATGTTTTCTGCTTTAAGAATAATATTACTCATTATATCGTATCAATAAAATTCTTACCGGTCCTGTTAAAAACGATCAATCCTATAAAAAACAAAACCAGACTTAACACTGAGCAATAAGTAAGTAAGGGCCATTCAAATAAGCCTTCACTCAACGTCATATATCGAAAAGCTTCAATTAGAATAGCTATAGGATTTAGTTCGACTACCCAGGTATACTCTGCTAAAGTAGAGCTATTACGTACTTCAGAAATCGGGTACATTACTGCCGATATATACATAAGAAGTGTCGTCGCAAAGCCAATCAAAATTCTAAAATCTCTATATTTAGTAGTTAAAGACGAAATCAACATTCCTGCTCCTAAACCTAATACTGCCACAATAAGCAGAAGAACAGGGAAAAACCAAAGCGTATTATTAGGTTGTACTTCTGATCCTTTAACTACGAAATAAATATAAAAACAGGCAAAAATAAAAAGCTGAATACTCAATTTAAATAAGGCTGAAATAGCCTGTGACATCGGGGAGATAATTCTGGGAAAATATACTTTTGAAAATAGCCCAGCATTACTGGCAAACGTATTTGATGTATTGTTTAAACACTGGGCGAAATAACTCCACATCGTAATACCCGCTAAATTAAATAAAAACGGCGGTGCTCCTCCTGTTGATATACTGGCGATATTATTAAAAACCAGTGTGAATATAATCCCGGTAAATAATGGCTGTATTAAATACCATAAAGGTCCAAGAATTGTTTGTTTATAAGCCGAAATGATATCACGTCTAACAAAAAGAAATAGCAGGTCTCTGTACCTCCATATTTCCTTAAAATCAATGTCAATTAAAGGCTGTCTGGCATTGATCTCATACAACCATTCTTCCTGCTCTGCCATTATTTTTCTACTTGCTCATTAAACCAACCTCTCAGTTTCTTAAGGTTCTTTAATACTAAGGATAGAAATCCCTTAGGCTTCTTATCGCGATACGCTTCTCCATATTTACCATAAGAATACCCGTATTCATATCCGTAACCATAACCATACCCCATTTTACTTTTAGCACTGAAGTAATTGAGTATAAAACTTGTATTGTTAATCTCCTTCTTTTTATACTTATCGTTTATTAAGCGCAACATTCCCTTCTTTGTGTAATGTTGACGTATCACATACAACGTGGCATCTACATAATCATCTAATTCTAATGCATCTGCGACTAAACCTATAGGAGGAGTATCTAGAACTATGTAATCGTATCGTTTTTTTAACTCTTCAATTAAAACATCCATCTGATCACTCATTAAAAGCTCTGAAGGATTAGGAGGTACTGACCCTGCTAAAATCACATCAAGATGAGGGATTTGTGTTTTTTGAATTATGGATTCTAGATTATCTTCTCCTATCAAGAAATTAACAACACCCTTATCTAGAGGTAAATTGAAATCCCCAAATATCTTTGGCTTACGTAAATCAAGACCTACAAGAACTGTTTTGCGTTCGCTTAAAGCAAATACACTGGCTAAGTTGATACTACAAAATGTTTTGCCTTCTCCACTTACTGAAGAGGTAACACGTACCGTCTTAGCTCCTTCAATCTTTTGTTTTCTGTAAATAAACTGAAGACTAGACCGTATACCTCTAAAAGCTTCAGAAATTGCAGATCTTGGGTCTTCAATTACCACAAGGCTACTTTTAGAAGTACTCTTTCCTATAGCACCTAAAACAGGTATTTTTGAAAGTCTTTTTATTTCGTTAGGGTTACTTATTTTAGTGTCAAAAAAGAATACTAGAAATACGATAACCAGAGGCACCACAGTCCCTGCCACGATAGCCATAACATAACTCACTTCAGTATTGGGGCCTATAGCGCCACCTCCTGTATCTTTAGCTTCGTCTATAATCAATATATCTGAAACATTAGCTGCTTTAACAATACCTGCCTGACTGCGCTTATCTAAAAATAAACCATACGCTCCTTCAGTAAGATTATACCTTCTTTGTATGCCAAAAAGTTGTTGCTGTTCATTAGGAAGTTTCCGCATTTGAGATTCTGTCTGTGCGATCTCACTGCGAACATCTCGTAATTGACGATTTAATATTTGCTGGCTTGAAGCCATATTTTCAAATAAAACCGATTTAATTGCGTTGATACGCCTATCTAAATCTTTAAAAGCCGGGTTGTTCGGTTTTGCAGAATATGCCAGTCGTTTTCGCTCTTCAGCTAATTCTATTATACTCGATACACTTTGTGTTACACTACCTTCACCAATGCCCGTAATTGAGGGCGCCGGAATATCTGTACCATAATCTTCCCGCGTACGTAAATAACGCTCCAAATCCTGGTAATACTGAAGACGCTGTTCTAAATTTTGCTTTTGCGCATCTAACTCGGTTATTTTGGTTATTAAACCTTCTTCGCTCCCTCCTATTCCTACCGAAGAATTATTATCTCTAAATGAGTCTAATTCTTCCTGAACGCTACTCATCTCTGCAGTCTTTACCGCCAGACTGCTATCTATAAATTTTATAGTTCTTGTGGCAAATAAATTCTTACGCTCTAATTGGGTTTCGCTAAGTACGCGCACCGAAGAATTTAAATAATCAACCAGTCTTTTTTTGTTAGTACCAGTGAGACTCAAGCTTAAAATGCTAGATCCCGTAGGCGTCTGGTCTATTCCTATTCCTCTGTATCTACCTACAGCACCATCAAAGGCATTAAACTGAATGAGATATTCTTTTCCAATATCTGCAGGAATTCCAGATGGGTTAAGTTTAAAATTGAAATACGGTAAATCTACAGGATCTCCTAAATTATATTCTTTTACTATAGCGCTGTTAGGCACTGATATAGTACTTATTTCTTTGGTGTTATAATTTTGAGCTGAAGAAGTCCCGCCTTGAAAATCAATTTCTAATCGGTACTTTTTATCACTTACAAAAACAACCTTAATCATTTTACCTAATAACTGAGGTCTTGAAACATTTACATCTACTGTAAATGGTGTATTCCCGTAAATATCTTCAAGATGATATTCGCCTTGTTGAAGGTAATCTACATAAAACTGTAATTTTTCTACAACCGCTTCATTATGACTTCTTGAGCGTAATAAAATTATCGCTGTCTGTACCTTATCGGTAGTTCCTCCCCAGTTAAAGGTAAGACTGGTATTGGCTGTAAAAAACGGATTTTGATCGTCTTTAACGGTTATCATATTACTCATACGATAAACCGTTTGTTTTCTTACATTTTTATAATGTGCGATATAATATGCAACACCTATACAGACAACAAATAGGGGCCACCAGCTGAGTACTTTAATTACAAAACCCTTAAAGTCAAAAAAGTTCTGTAAATCCTTTATTTCAAACTCATCTTCCATTTAAAGTCGGGTGATTAATAAAACGGTGGTAACTGCTAAAGTAAATACCGAAACTAGCGTATTTAATGATTGCAAACCTGTTGTGCCTATCCCTAACGATTTCTGCGGAAGCGGATTTACCAGAATCAAATCATTAGGCTGAATATAATAATAAGGAGAATTTAATGCCTCTATTTTTGTCAAATCTACGTGGTGAACTTTCCTGCCACCGGGGTATTGCCTTAAAATCAAGACATCAGTGCGATTCCCAAATTGGGTAACATCTCCACTATTCACAATAGCTTCAAGTAATGATAACTCTTCAACAAGTTCAACTTTAGTACCAGGGCTACCTACCTCTCCTGCTATGGTATATTTTATACCTGCTAGTTTTACGGTTACAAATATGTTTGCATTTTCAGTAAAATAGTCATCTAATAATTTTTGCTCTATTTGCTCTCTAATTTCTTCTACGGTATATCCTAAAACAGATACATCGCCTAGCGTAGGCAGTCGTATTTTGCCATGATCATCTACCACAAACCCATCATAATAGTAGCCATCGCCCAGGCTACCACCTTCGCCTTCTCCTCCTTGCGGATTGAATAAAGCTACTAATTCCTGATCTAACGCTTTAACACGAATACTTAAAACATCATGAACCTGAACTCTATAGGGGCTTTTTAAAACATTAACTTGTATAAGACTGTCCTGAAGTGTATTTGATTCTTGAAGATAGGTGAGTTTTTTAGTAGGAATGCAAGAACCCAATGTAGCGAAAAGCGCTAAAAATGCAATTCTAAAAATATGGTTAGAAAGCATTTTTGAAGAATTTAATAACAACAAGACAGAGCTTCGCTGTTCTAACTCCCAATTTTGAAGTAAAAATGGACTTTTTGTAGGAATTTTCATATTAGTTGGGATTGCAACTTCGACAAATATAACCTTTAACGTTTTATTGTGAAACACAAAAACAGCTTTGTTTAAAAAGTGCATATATACCTTTCAAACAAAGCTGTTTAATGAATTTATTTAAAATTAGTTAGCTACTTCACTTAGAAATTTAATACGATAAAGCTTCAGTTCTTCTTCATCATAATCTCCGTCAAACTCATCTAAAGCCGCTTCAATACTATCTGTCTCTGCCTCTAAGAAATATTCATGTAGTTCTTCTTGTTGATCTTCATCAAGAATATCTTCTATCCAGTAATTGATATTTAATTTTGTTCCGCTATTAACAATGACTTCCATTTCTTTTACAAAATCAACCATTTCTAATCCCTTTGCAGAAGCAATGTCATCAAGCGGCAATTTACGATCAACATTTTGTATTATATAAAGCTTCAAAGCACTATTCGTTCCTGTAGATTTTACTACTAGCTCATCTGGCTTTAAAATATCGTTCTCAGCAACATAGACTGTAATAAGATCTATAAATTCTTTGCCATATTTTTTTGCTTTTCCTTCGCCTACTCCAAAAACATTTGCCATCTCGTCTAAGGTCGTAGGGTATTTTATAGCCATATCATCTAGCGACATATCCTGAAAAACTACATAAGGCGGAACTCCTTTTTTCTTGCCTACTTTTTTTCGAAGATCTTTTAACATAGCAATTAGTTTTGCATCTGCTCCACCACCGTTAGATGTACCTCGCTCAAAAACTTCATCTCTTGAATTGTCAAACGTGTGATCTTCAGTCATCATAAATGACTGTGGCTTTTCTAAATAGTTCTCGCCAGCCTTAGTCATTTTTACAACACCATACGTCTCAATATCTTTTTTTAGAAAACCAGCAACAAGTATTTGTCTTGAGAGTGCCCGCCAGTAGCCGGGTTCTTTATCTTTTCCGCTTCCGAAGTAAGGCTCTTCATCTGTTCTGTGCGAGGAAATAATCGCATTTGACTTTCCTACAAGCGTTAATACCAGTTCTTTACTTTTATATATTTCTCCGGTATTTTTGACAACATTCAACATTTTAACAACTTCGTCTTTTGCCTCATGCTTCTTTTTAGGGTTACGTACATTGTCATCAAGATCTCCGCCTTCTCCCGTTTCATTATCAAACTTTTCTCCAAAATAATGAAGAATAAATTTACGTCGTGACATCGAAGTTTCTGCATAAGCTACAACTTCTTGCAGTAATGCGTGACCTATCTCTTGCTCTGCAACAGGTTTGCCACTCATAAATTTTTCTAACTTCTCAATATCCTTATATGCATAATAAGCGAGGCAATGCCCCTCACCGCCATCACGACCGGCTCTCCCAGTTTCCTGATAATAACTCTCTATACTTTTAGGTATATCGTGATGTATTACAAAACGTACGTCTGGCTTATCTATACCCATCCCAAATGCTATGGTAGCAACTACAACATCAACATCTTCCATAAGAAACATATCTTGATGTTTTGCTCGCGTTTTAGCATCTAATCCTGCGTGATACGGTACAGCAGATATCCCATTTACCTGTAAAACCTGAGCAAGTTCTTCTACACGCTTTCGGCTTAAGCAATAAATAATACCACTTTTACCCTGGTTTTGTTTTACAAAACGTATTATATCTGCATCAACATTCTTAGTTTTTGGACGTATCTCATAATAAAGATTGGGTCTGTTGAAGGATGCTCTAAAAGAGTTTGCATCAGAAATCCCTAAATTTTTCATGATGTCCTCCTGTACTTTTGGAGTCGCGGTAGCTGTAACCGCGATTATAGGAATATTGTCCCCTATTCTCTTTATGATGTGTCTTAGGTTACGATACTCTGGTCTAAAGTCATGTCCCCATTCACTAATGCAATGCGCTTCATCAATAGCAACAAAACTTATTTTCTCAGAACGTAAAAATTCAACATTCTCTTCTTTTGTAAGTGACTCAGGCGCAACATATAAAAGTTTAGTTATTCCATTAGAAATGTCTTCTTTTACTTGCTTTATTTCACCTTTATTTAAAGAGGAATTAAGTACGTGTGCGATGCCGTGTTCTTTTGAAATTCCACGAAGAGCATCAACCTGATTTTTCATCAAGGCAATTAAAGGACTCACTACAATAGCGGTACCTTCTTCAATTAACGCCGGTAATTGATAACACAATGATTTACCACCACCAGTGGGCATAATAACAAAAGTGTGTTCGCCTTTAACGATACTTTTGATTACATCTTCCTGTAGCCCCTTAAATTGACTAAAACCAAAATATTTTTTAAGAGCTGCGTGTAAGTCTATTTCTTCTGAAGTCATTAAAGCTTGTTCAAATTTGCATACATTTGTATTCTAAATATAGTAATTTCTACTCCACAAACAAACGGCTTAATCTTATATCTTTTGAACACCTACGACCAGATTTTAAAAAGCGCTACTAAAACTATCGCTTTGGAGCAGGAAGCTGTTGCTAATCTAGCTACATTTTTAGATGAACGATTTGCTGAGGCAGTTTCACTAATTTATAACGCTAAAGGTCGGGTAATTATTTCTGGCGTGGGTAAAAGTGCTATAATTGCTCAAAAGATTGTAGCCACACTTAATTCAACGGGAACACCTTCAATTTTCATGCATGCTGCAGATGCAATTCATGGTGATTTAGGCACTATTCAAGAAGGAGATGTAGTCCTATGCATTTCTAACAGCGGTAACACTGCCGAAATTAAAGTTCTTATTCCGTTAATTAAAAGTAGAAAAAACAGCGTGATTGCTATGACTTCTAATAAAGAGTCCTTTTTAGCTAAACAAGCAGATGGGCTTATACTGGCATACGCCGAAAAAGAAGCCTGCCCTCATAATCTCGCCCCTACCACAAGTACAACTGTTCAACTTGTAATGGGAGATGCACTAGCCCTGGCTTTGTTAGACTTAAAAGGTTTTACACCACAGGATTTTGCAAAATATCATCCCGGTGGTGCATTAGGCAAAAAAATGTATTTACGCGTTAGTGATCTTGTAGCCTTACACGAGAAACCCCAAGTAACACCATACGCTCCTATAAAAAATGTTATTGTTGAAATTTCTCATAAGCGTTTAGGGGTTACTGCGGTAGTAGAAGCTCATAAAATTATAGGTATTATTACAGATGGGGACATACGTAGAATGTTAGAGAAAAATGAAATTTTAACAGGCCTTACCGCAAAAGATATAATGAGCAGCAATCCCAAACAAATTTCTAACGATGCGATGGCTACCGCTGCACTTGAAGTTTTAGAAACAAACAGTATTACACAGCTTCTTGCTGTAGATAATAATAATAATTACACAGGTGTAGTACACCTACACGATTTAATTAAAGAAGGAATTCTCTAATGGCAAAGAAACAAAAAGTATCTCAGGACGAAATGTCCTTTCTAGACCACCTTGAAGAACTTAGATGGCATTTAATAAGAGCAACGCTAGCAATAGTAATTGTAGGTGTAGTAGCTTTTATTTTTAAAGATTTTATTTTTGACGATATAATTTTTGCTCCGGCAAGACCAGACTTTATTAGTTATGAGTTCTTATGCAGAATGGCTAATATATTTGGTTCTGATAAAGGCTGCGTTAATGAGATGAATTTTATTATTCAAAACCGTACTATGGGCGGTCAGTTTAATGCCGCCATCTGGACCTCTATAATCGTAGGTGTCGTAGTAGCATTTCCATACGTGATGTATGAATTCTGGAAGTTTATTTCACCAGGACTTTACGAAAAAGAGCGTAAAAACTCACGTGGTTTTATAATTATTTCTTCGTTACTATTCTTTCTTGGTGTACTGTTTGGATATTACGTAATTGCCCCATTATCTATAAACTTCCTGGCTAATTTTACAGTAGGTGAACAAGTAAAGAATGAATTTGACATAGATTCTTACATTGGTCTTGTACGTGCCAGTGCACTTGCTGCAGGTGTGATTTTTGAATTGCCTATCATTATGTATTTCTTTACTAAAATAGGCCTGGTAACACCACAATTTCTTAGAAAATATAGAAAATATGCGCTTATTATTGTTTTGGTTATTTCAGCAGTAATAACACCTCCAGATATCTCAACGCAAGTAATTGTATCTATTCCTATTCTCGTATTATACGAGGTAAGTATTCTAATTTCTGCTTTTGTAGTACGTCAGGAAGCAAGACAATTAAGACGAACCGAATCTAAAAATAAAAACTAATTACCCCTTATATGTCTGAGAATTCTCAAAACCAAGTAGAATCATTCAACGCATACCGCGCTAAAATGAACGATAAAATTCTAGGTGATAAAAATAAAATCATCAACAGGATTTTTAATTTAGACACAAACGCATTTGCTGCTGGTGCTTTAGATGTAAAAACTAAAGAACTTTTAGGCCTTGTAGCATCTACCGTTTTACGCTGTGATGATTGCGTAAAATACCATTTAGAAAGCTGCTTTAATGAAGGTGTTACTAAAGAAGAAGTGATGGAAACATTAAGTATAGGTACTTTAGTAGGCGGTACTATTGTAATACCACACTTGAGAAGAGCGTATGAATTTTGGGAGGCACTTGAAGAAAACGCAGCAAAGTAATACCTAAAGGTTTTAATCGTTATGTAATTTTGCTTAATTATAAATTGAAGAAATGAAACTACGCGCAGAAAACTTAATGAAATCCTATAAAGGCCGAAAGGTCGTTAAAGGAATAACTGTTGAAGTTCAGCAAGGGGAAATTGTAGGTCTTCTAGGTCCTAACGGAGCGGGAAAAACCACTTCTTTTTATATGATAGTTGGCCTAATTAAGCCTAATGGCGGAAGCATCTATCTTGACAACAAAGATATTACCAAGTACCCTATGTATAAACGTGCACAAAATGGTATTGGCTATCTGGCACAGGAGGCTTCAGTGTTTAGAAAATTAAGTATTGAAGAAAATATCTTAAGCGTTTTGCAACTTACTAAGCTTAGTAAAAAAGAGCAAGTCGCAAAGATGGAAGAACTTATAGATGAGTTCAGTTTAGGTCATATACGTAAAAGCCGTGGTGATTTATTATCTGGTGGGGAACGCCGCCGTACAGAAATTGCACGTGCACTGGCAACAAATCCTAATTTTATTTTATTAGATGAACCCTTTGCGGGCGTTGACCCGGTTGCAGTAGAAGACATTCAGCGGATTGTAGCCCAGTTAAAACAAAAAAACATAGGTATTCTAATCACAGACCATAACGTACAGGAAACCCTGGCTATTACAGATCACACGTACCTTATGTTTGAAGGTAACATTTTAAAACACGGTATTCCTGAAGAACTGGCAGCAGACGAGATGGTTCGTAAAGTGTATTTAGGACAGAACTTTGAGTTGCGTAAAAAGAAACTATTTTAGTTTATAAATACGGTTTTTTTTAATAGGGATCAGAATTTAATAATTCTGATCCCTATTTATTTTAAGTGATAATAAATTCAACTAAGCTAAACTTTTAGTCATAATAAACTGCTTGTTCTTCTTTTGCCAGAGCCATTAACTTCACTAACTGCTCTTCTAGAATACGATCTGGCGACAACGCGGGAAGCTTGTCTATATTAAACCATTCTACACCTCCTATATCAAAATTAGGATTAAATGTACCGTCTACAATCCTGCATAAGAAACACAACTTATAGACATAATGGGTTTGCGGCGGGTGTGGATAACATCGTTTATCTAATACCGCTAACAGCCGTACTACCTCAGCACTAAAACCAGTTTCTTCCTGTATTTCCTTTAGCACATTTTCTGATGGAGTCAACCCTATATCTGCCCAGCCACCGGGTAATGTCCACTTATTATCTACAGTTTCTTTAACCAATAATACCTGCCCTTTTTCATTTAAAATTAAACCTCTTACATCTATTTTTGGCGTAGGATAATCTGTTTCCGGGAGGTAAAAATCTTTAAATTGCTGTACCGGCAGATTACTAAGTATACTCATCATTTCTAAAGAAAGCGTGCGCAACTCTTGATAACGCTCAGCATCATAATTTTCTTTATTATAAACAAGACCAGCTTCAGCTAAAGACTTGACTTGTTTTATTGAGTTAAGCAACTGCTCGTTTATTTCGTTCATAGATTCAATAATTCTTGAAATCGCTTTACAAATTGCCCTATATGCATACCATCCATCAAGGCGTGATGACCGTGTATAGAAAGTGGCATAGACTGTAAATTCTCAGTATTTGTTGTCATTTTTCCGAAGACAATTTTAGGGCAACTATCAGGAAATGTTAGGCTTTTAGGATGCTCTACCGTAGTAAAATCTAACCACGGTAACGTTGAAAAATGTACCACATTTTCTCCGGAAACTGCTACTTCTAATCCGCTACCTGCGCGTACTCGGGCAATTTCAGTTTTTGCATCTCTAGAAAAAATCCCAAAATCTTCATTAAATATTATATAACTAAATCCGAAAGTTTCGTCAGGGCGGGCTATGGTAGGTGAACCATCTATACGGTCATAGAGATATACCGAATCTTCAACAATACGGTATTTAAAATTTTCGATCTCATTCACTGCGAGTAGCGCTTTATGCAAGTAATGCAAGAATACAGATTCATTATGAGCTTTTGCCTTGGCATAGATTTGTGTACAATCTACTCGTACCGTAACACCAAAAAAAGGCTGCTCAAATTGCTTAAAAAATGTATAATGCTCTTTGCGTTTCCACGTATCAAAGTCAATCTTAGATTTCATTTTAAGCACTTTTAGGATTTTGTGTCGCTACAGAAAGTAAAACGTAAAAAAGTATAATTATAGGAATTGCTAAAAACGTAAGCCAAAACAATAAAATAACAGCTAAAAGCAGGAACCCGTAGCGAACTCTATTTTCGGCTAGTCCCCAATTTTTAAATTTCAAAGCAAAAAGCGGGATTTCGGCATTCAACATAAAACAACTTAAAGCTGTAAGTGCCAGTAAAAAATAGGTATTTGTAATTAAACTTTCGGCAATTGCATAATCCTGAAATTGTACTATTAGCGGCAAACTCACAATTAGGAGGGCATTTGCCGGTGTGGGTAATCCTATAAATGAGGTGGTTTGACGCGTATCTATATTAAATTTTGCCAGTCTAAATGCAGAGGCTAGTGTAATTGCAAATCCTAAAAACGGAATAACGGAAACAGAATCCCAGGATAAGCCGGCTTCAACCCAGCGCTCACCTGTATTCCAGTGTTCTAATTTATGTAACAATTGAAACATTACCATCCCAGGAACAACACCGCTGGTAACCACATCTGCCAGACTATCTAACTGAAGTCCTAAATCCCCTTCCACTTTAAAAAGCCTTGCAAAAAAACCGTCAAAGAAATCAAAGAAGATTCCTAATACCACTGCATAAGCAGCAAAATCTAAGCGACCGGTAGCAGCAAAAAAAGTTCCCAGCATACCACAAAACAAATTTGCCATTGTAAAGGCGTTGGGTATGTAACGTGTGATTTTCATAATTGATTATTTCTGTAAAAATAGTAAAGTAAGACTACTCACAAGATAGGTCTAAAATAAAGTTTAACTTCTCAAGACATTTAGCCAACTTTACGCCAAAAGAAGCCACACTTGAAAAAAGCAGGATTAGTCGTATTTTTTTTAATTTTTACAGCGGGAGTTTGGTCTCAGGCCGTGCGTAAATATTCTAACGAATTTTTAAATATTGGCGTAGATGCTGCATCATTAGCGATGGCAAATGCGGTAACTGCAAGCTCCTCTGACGTTAACAGCGGCTACTGGAATCCCGCCGGATTAGTACATCTGGAAGATAATGAACTTGCTCTAATGCACGCAAGTTACTTCGCAAATATCGCTCTGTACGACTATGCCGCTTTTGCTACACCTATAGATGACAGAAGCGCGCTGGGCGTATCTCTTATACGATTTGGAGTAGACGATATTTTAAATACCACGCAATTAATAGACGCTAATGGCAATATAGATTACAACCGTATACGTCTATTTTCTACGGCAGATTATGCATTTACACTTTCCTACGCCAGAGAATTACCAGTACAAGGATTAAATCTGGGAGCAAATGCCAAGGTTATACGCCGTATAATAGGTGATTTTGCATCGAGTTGGGGGTTTGGTTTCGATTTTGGTTTACAATACGCAAGCGGAAAATGGAATTTTGGGTTAATGGCCAGAGATATCACGACTTCAGTAAACACCTGGACAATAGATGAAGAACAATTTGCTACAATTAGCAATGCCGTAGAAGGTCAAAATCAGGATTTACCGGAAACTCTAGAAATAACAATCCCAAAACTACAATTAGGAATCGCCAGAAACTGGGAAATTCATTACGATTATACCATTAAGGCTGAAGTTGATTTAATGATGCGTTTCACACAAACTAATGATATCTTATCAAGCTCATCGGTGAGTGCAACACCGGCTGCAGGCGTTGAATTTGGCTATACGGGTATTGTTTTTTTACGTGCAGGAGTTGGTAATTTTCAAGAACTAACCCAACTTGACGGAAGCAGTCGTATAGGTTTTCAGCCAAATATTGGAGTGGGGTTTCAATATCGGGGAATTCATATTGACTATGCGCTAACAGATATAGGCGATCAAAGCGCTGCGGTATATTCTAACATATTCTCGCTTAAACTTGACTGGGAGTTGTTTCGGTAGGCTATTTTGCCAACGGATACAAAAATACAATTGGTTGTATTTTAAAATTTAAAAGCACATCAACTTGTGTAATATCGTGGTGGCGAAACAAACTGCAGGTATTAGAAATTATGACATATAATTTATAAATGTTAACCCTTAATCGCCCGTAGCATTTCGCGTTTTCCAGGAGGTCCGGGAAGCCTATCTACTTTAAAACCTACCGCAAGCATCGCTCTTCGCACACTACCTTTTGCAGCATAGGTAACTAAAATACCCCCGGGATTTAAAGCCTCATACATTTTCTGAAAAATAGGCTCTTCCCAAAGTTCGGGCTGAACACGAGCTCCAAAAGCATCAAAATAAATCAAATCGTGTTTATTCTGATCTGTTATCGTTTCAAAAGTTTGCTGTCTTTTTTTTAATTGAAAATTAGGTGTAATCGCGGTAAAATCTCCCCAGGCCGAAGTATGCATAGTTTCAAAAGCTGTTGCGTATGATTGTGCAGCTATAGCTTCTAGATAATTGAGTTGAGCCATCTCTTCAGAAGATACTGGGAATGCTTCAACACCTTCATACTTTATAGCAATACTTGAATCTTCTGCGTGAATAAGAGTAAGTAAAGCGTTGAGTCCTGTCCCAAAACCAATTTCGAGTATATTTAATTGAGTCAGCTCTGGTGTTTCCGCGACAGCGTAATCAAAACCCATTTTTAAGAACACGTGTCTCGCTTCTTGCACAGCCCCGTGCATAGAATGATATTGCTCATTCCACTCAGTTATTTGTATTGTGGTAGAGCCGTCTCCTGTTTTAACTATTTTACGCTCCAAATTACTGAGCGATTTTAACGCCGCTTGCCATGAAACTAAAAGAGCGTTTAGGTTTATTTATTGCAGCAATTTCTTCTTGTGATTTACCGGCATCCGCAGCATAATGCTGTTGCTCATCTACAGGCGTCTCACTCACGTAAGCCACACCGTGCACCATCACGCTTTTATCTTTAATATCTTTAGGAACAAAAAAAGCGTAGTCTTTAAATTTAATCATCACAGGATCTGCAGCACCTACATCTACCTGCATCCAACACCCTTTTTCCTGGCAAACTTCTTCTACATTACCTTCAAAAGAAACATTAATCGTATCTCCCGGCTTCAAATTATTATAAATATCACCTAACTCAAAAGAAGTGAGCATTGCCTGATTTTTAAAATCTTCCCCATAAAGTTTCATTTTAGTCAATTCTACCTCGTTTGACTGGGTTTCAACAACCGTTTTTGTTGATGCTTCTTCTTTACAGGCAACTAATGCCATAATTATAAGAGCAGAAGTAAAAAGTTTTTTCATAACTAAAGATTTAATAAATGCAATGCAGCCTGTAAATTTAATCAATTCTTAAGCTTGAAGAATTGAGAAAATGATAAATTTGTGGCTATAAATTTAAATATGATGACAGATACATTAAAAGTAACCAAGATCGCTGATTCTAAAATAAGTTCTGTAGACTTTAACAATCTAGCTTTTGGTACGGTCTTTACAGATCATATGTTTGTTTGCGAATATAAAAACGGAGCTTGGTTAACCCCAGAGATTAAACCCTACGGTCCTATCTCTATGGATCCTTCGGCTAAGGTTTTTCATTACGGTCAGGCGGTTTTTGAAGGAATGAAAGCCTACAAAGATGACAATGGGAAAATTTTTATGTTTCGTCCAGAAGAAAACTTCAATCGTATAAATAAATCTTCAGAACGTCTGGCAATGCCCGCTTTCGATAAAGATTATTTCTTTGATGGGTTAAATACCTTATTAAACTTAGAAAGCGATTGGATTAAACCGGGTAAAGATAACTCTCTTTATTTACGCCCTTTTGTAATCGCAACAGAGAATGGTGTTTCTGCCTCACCTTCAACCGAATATAAATTCATTGTTATTTGTGCTCCGGCGCAGGCTTATTATAGTGGTGAAGTAAAAGTATTATTTGCAGATCACTATAGCCGCTCTGCAGATGGTGGTGTAGGTTTTGCTAAAGCTGCCGGTAACTATGCAGCTCAATTTTACCCTACTGAACTTGCTAAGCAAAAAGGTTATCAACAAGTTGTATGGACCGACGCAAACACGCACGAATACTTAGAAGAAGCAGGCACAATGAATGTTTTCTTTAGAGTAGGTGACACCTTACTTACAGCACCTACAAGTGATCGTATTCTTGACGGTATTACTCGTAAAAGTTTAATAGAATTAGCAAAAAGTGAAGGCATAAATGTAGAGGTACGTCCTGTTAAAGTTTCAGAAATTGTTGAAGCTGCAGAGAATGGTACTTTAAAAGAAATGTTTGGTGCAGGTACGGCAGCTGTTATTTCACCAATTGCCGGCTTTACGCATAAAGATAAAGAGTTTAATTTACCAACTATGGAAGACCCATATGGCGCTAGATTAAAACAACATTTAACTGCCTTACAGGCAAATCGCGCTGAAGATCCTTTTGGATGGCGTTACGAAGTACCTACGATAGCGGTATAATTATTTTTACTGCGGAAAAATTATAGAAACCCGAAACACAGCAATGTGTTTCGGGTTTTGAGTTTCTATCAGTTAAGCGTATTTTTGCATTTCAATTTTAAACCGAAGAGATGCAAGACGGAATATATGCCAAATTTCACACGCCAAAAGGCGAAATTTTGGTAAAATTAGAACATGAGAAAACCCCGGGAACAGTTGGAAACTTTGTAGCCCTTGCCGAAGGTGATCTTGAAAATAAAGTAAAAAATCAAGGAACTCCATATTACGACGGACTTAAATTTCACCGTGTGATTCCAGATTTTATGATTCAGGGAGGTTGTCCTCAAGGATCAGGAACTGGAGATCCAGGTTACAAATTTGATGATGAGTTTGATGCTTCTTTAAAACACGACGCACCAGGTAAATTATCTATGGCAAACTCTGGTCCCGGCACAAATGGAAGTCAGTTTTTTATCACACATACCGCAACACCGTGGTTAGATGGTAAGCATACCGTTTTTGGAAGCGTAGTTGAAGGGCAAGATGTTGTAGATGCTATCGCTCAAGGTGACAAAATGGAAAAAGTAGAAATCATACGCCAAGGTGCAGAAGCTGAAGGTTTTAATGCAGTTGAAGCTTTTAGAACTTTTGAAGGATCTCGTGAAAAACGTATTGCAGCAGAGCGTGCAGCAAAAGCAGAAGCTCTAGATAAAATAAGCGTAGGTTTTAAAGAGACTAAAAGCGGTTTACGTTACCAAATAATTCAAGAAGGTAAGGGTAAAAAAGCAGAATCTGGTAAAATGGTTTCTGTACACTATAAAGGTCAATTAGCAGACGGTACTGTATTTGACTCTTCTTACAAAAGAAATCAACCTCTAGACTTTCAAGTAGGTGTGGGTCAGGTAATCGCCGGCTGGGATGAAGGCATAGGCCTTCTAAAAGTAGGTGATAAAGCGCGTTTTGTTATACCATCAGACTTAGGTTATGGTAGCAGAGGTGCAGGTGGCGTTATTCCTGCTGATGCTATTTTAATATTTGATGTAGAATTGATGGATGTAAAGTAACATCTGTTTTTTAATCTATAATTTAAAGTCCTGCTAGTTGCAGGACTTTTTTTATGCCGTTTGGCTAAGGCCTCTTAATTGCTTATCTTAAAAAAGAACAACTAAAACTAACAAAATGGGAAAAGGAGACAAAAAAACAAAACGCGGAAAAATAAACAGAGGTTCTTATGGTAATTTAAGAGCTCGTAATAAAAAGAAAAGAGCCGCTACAACTGCAGACGTACCCACAAAGCAAACAGCTACAAAAACAAAAGAGGCTGATAAATCAGCCTCTAATGAAAAAAGCTTAGTAGACAAAAAACCTTGATATTATCTAACGAAAATCAGTTCGTTTTTATCTAAATCTGAATACTGCTCACTGAAGCCGTAGTCATCATAATCAAAGCCCTTAAGGTCTTCTATGGTCTGTACATCCTTATCTATAATGTATCGCACCATAGAGCCCCGGGCTTTTTTAGCATAAAAAGATATAATTTTAAGCTTTCCGTTTTTATAATCTTTAAAGATTGGGGTTACAACCGGTACTTTTAATTTTTCAGTCTTAACAGATTTAAAGTATTCCTGACTGGCAAGATTTAAAAACAATTCACCCTCTTTAAGCTCGCTGTTTAAAGCATCTGTAATCTTTTCATCCCAAAATTCATAAAGATTTTCAGCACTTCCTGAATGCAATTTAGTACCCATCTCAAGACGGTACGCCTGCATTAAATCTAGAGGCTTTAAAACTCCATACAAGCCACTTAAAATGCGCAGTGTATCTTGAAGCTTATCAAGTTTTTCGGTAGGTATTGTGTAAGCATCCAGACCGGTATATACATCCCCATCGAAAGTATAAACCGCCGGTCTTGCATTTTGTTTTGTAAAAGGAATGGTTAATTCTTTATAACGCTGGTAATTGAGATCTGCAAGTTTATCGCTAATATTCATAAGCTCAGAAATCTCAGCTTTAGTTTTATGCTCTAATTTTTTATTAAGTGTATTTGCCTCTTCTATAAACTGAGGCTGTGTTGCACGTGTAGTAGGCAATTTTGATTCAAAATTTAGTGACTTTGCCGGCGAAACTACTGCTTTCATAATTTTTAAATTTTATCAAAAATACGCATTCGCAAAAAGGTTTTTGGGAGGCTTTAATAGGTTTTTAGAATAGTAGAATAGAAGATATTATACACCTCATTAAGAACTGAATTCCAACCTTTATAGACTAAAAAACAAATCACTAATTCTTAATAGCGACCTGCTTTCGCTCATCACTTTCAATCAAACCATCTCTAAGTCTAATCACACGATGTGCATGCTCTGCAATGTCTTCTTCGTGAGTTACTAAAATAACCGTATTTCCTGAAGCGTGTATATCATCAAAGAGTCCCATAATTTCTACCGAAGTTTTAGAATCTAGATTCCCTGTAGGTTCATCTGCGAGAATAATAGAAGGCTTATTAACTAAAGCCCTGCCTACCGCCACACGTTGACGCTGCCCACCAGAAAGTTGATTAGGTTTATGGTCCATACGGTCTGCGAGACCCACATCATTAAGAACTTCTTCTGCGCGAAGACGACGTTCAGTTTTTGAATATCCTGCATATACCATGGGTAATGCCACATTATCAAGAGCTGTTGTACGTGGTAATAAATTAAACGTCTGAAAAACAAAACCTATTTCCTTATTACGCACCTCAGCAAGTTCGTCATCACTCATAGAACTAACATCTCGATTGTTAAGAATATAAGTACCTGAGGTTGGCGTATCTAAACACCCCAACAAATTCATAAGTGTAGATTTACCAGAACCTGAAGGCCCCATAATTGCCACATACTCACCTTTATTAATCTGCAGATCAATTCCTTTTAGAACATGAACAATTTCATTTCCTAATGGAAAATCACGAGTAATATTCTTAATATCAATAAGGCTGGCCATAAAAATTTTCTTTTAAACTATAAGTGGTAAAGGAAAGTTACTTGATTTTAATTTATAAGTAGTCAAAAACACATTTGAGTTACATTAATTGTAAAAAAATAGTTTAATTGCAAGTTAATTATGTCCCAAAAAGAAATTACCATATGCCTCAAACTCTATCTATTGTTATACCTGCCTACAATGAAGAGGAAACAATTACAGCTATTTTATCAAAATTAGTAGATCTTGATTTGGGGTTAAATATTCAAAAGGAGATTTTAATAATTGATGATTGCTCAACTGATAGTACTATAGACCAAATAGAAATCTTTATCACTCAAAACCTGACAGCAAGTATAAAACTTTTTAAACAGGCTACAAATAAAGGGAAAGGAGCTGCTCTACATCGCGGAATACAAGAATCTACTGGAGACTATATAGTAATACAAGATGCTGATTTAGAATATGATCCTGGAGAATATATTTTACTTTTAAAACCCATTCTTGCTGGTAATGCAGATGTCGTATACGGTAGTAGATTTATGGGTGGAAATCCACATAGAATTCTATTTTTTTGGCATACAATAGGTAACAAATTCCTAACCTTTCTAAGTAATATGTTTACCAATCTAAATTTAACTGATATGGAAACATGTTATAAGATGTTTAGAACAGAAATTTTAAAAAGCCTTGAACTTAAAGAAAAACGATTTGGTTTTGAGCCTGAAGTAACAGCTAAAATTTCACGAGTTCCAAAAATCAAAATTTATGAAGTAGGAATTTCGTATTATGGAAGAACTTATGAAGAAGGAAAAAAAATAAACTGGAAAGACGGCTTCCGCGCAATGTGGTGTATTTTGAAATATAATTTGATTAGCAAATAATGTGGATTAGATCTAATAATAAAATACTTATCATTTTTCTCTCACTATTAACTACGCTTGTTCTAATTTACAACTTTAAAATCGCATTCGAAGAACGTTATAATGGAGGTGGTGATGATTTAGACTATGTATATCTTGCCACTGGTCTTGCAAAAACTGGTGTTTATGGCTATATGGATCGTACGCATCCAGAAGTGATTCAAGATTATAAAGATGATATCGTAGACGCTCAGGTCTATAAAAATAAAAATTACGCATCCTGGAGGGCACCTTTATGGCCTTATACAATGGCTGCTATTCTCTATATTTTTGGATATAAACTTACTTATGTAATTGTATTTAAGCTACTCATACACGTAATTGAAGTATATTTTTTCCACAAGTGCCTAAAATTTTTAAATATAAAAGGTCTCCTTTTAATTTTAGGGACGTTTATTTTTAGTATATCTCCGGTTTATCAGATTTACAGTCGAGTATTTTATGCAGAACCTTTAACATCCTTCTTTTTAGGAATGTTTATTTTTTCAGTTATTTATTGGTTTAAGAAGGGTAAAAATGGTTTTCTCATACCTCTTACTTCAGCATTACTAGTATTAACACACCCGTACTTTATTTTTCTACCATTTTCTATTTTCGGAGTTTTATTTCTACAAAAACAAATTGAATCTAAAATATTTATGATTTTTTCGGTATTGGCTATCTTATTAATATCAGCTTGGCCACTAAGAAATGCCATCATACTAGAAACAAACTCTTATGTCATCACTACATCCTCGGGACCTGTAATGGCAAAAGGATGGAATAAAGATGTAGTACAAGAGCACACAAATACAAAGGGTGATCTCGCAAATGAAGGAATTGTTTTTGAAAATTATATATCAGACAAAATATTCAATGGAGGAGCTGCCCAGTCTCAAAAATATCAAGATGCAGTTTTTCAGTTTATAGAAAAAAATCCTAATCAAATTTTCCCTATTATTTTCACTAAGCTCAAAAGCGCCTTTAATCCTTTACAAGAAACTTATAAACCAGGATATCTTGAGACAGGTCGTGAATTATTCCACGCTATTTCCTTAATCTGTTTGATCTTAATACTATTTGAAAAGAAATCTAAAATTAAATCCCTTGGAGTAGGGTTAATATTATCTACCGTGGCAATTACCATCCTAACCTATTCTGGATTTAGATTTAGAGCTCCTCAATTTTTCTTAGAGTTGCTAGTTATATTTTATATTGTCAAGACATACTTACAACGGTATGTTATCACACCCTAATCCTAAAATTTTCTTTTACCTGCTCTTTTCTGAAGAAAACAAATCCCAACCAAAAACAGTCTATAGTGACTTGCACGCTCGAGTGATTTTTAATTAATTCCCAGGCTTCAGTCATTTCTGAAGACCAATAAATATCATCAAAAATCCAAACGGAGTCGTTATGAACAGTAGCCAGCAACTTATCGAAATAATCTAAAGTGGCATCTTTACTATGATTTCCGTCAAAGTAAATGAGGTCATATTTTTTATCATTTTGCTCCTTAAGAGTTTCCTTAAAATCTCCAACAACTATATTAGCAATATCAATTTTAGCATTCGCTAATTGACGTTTAGCAACGCCTGCCGTTTGAGGGCAGCCTTCTAGTGAAGTTATACTTCCTCCTCCTAAAGCCATTGCAGTTGTAGCAAGACCTAAAGATGTACCCAACTCTAAAATGCGCTGTGATTTGAAATAAGAAACTACCCTGAAAAGTAGTTTCATTCTATTTAAAGTTGCCCCTGCGTGCTTGGCTATATCTTTAACCGCTCGCTTATTGGTTTTAAAAATGCGTGAACCGGCTCCATAATCTACAACTTCAATTTTTTCTTGGGTATTGAGAAGTTGCTCTTGATACCTGAGCAACTTATTATATTCTCTATGCTTTTTTTTGTCGTAAAGACATTGTGTAACAAATTGATATACAAAAGGAGAGTGCACACCATGCTGGTTTGTAGCTTTCCGTTGAAAATTTAAATACGCCTTTAATGTGTACCACATAATAGGTTGCTAATCTTTATATAAGCCAGATTACTTATTACGGGAAGAATCCTAAATTATCCTTCCAATTTTGCACTTAATTCAAACCATCTTTCGGTGAGTGCATCTATCTTATCCTGAACTTCCTGAAGTGCAATAGAACGCTTATTAATCTCATCACCAGACAAATCGGGATTCAGAAATTCTGCTTCTTTACCTGCCTTTTCTTTTTCAAATTTTGCAATATCACGTTCGATGCGATTGTATTCTTTCTGATCATTGTAAGACAATGAAGTGCTCGCAGTTTTCCAATTGTCTTTAGTTGTCGCTTTCTCTTCTTTTGGCTTTGCAATAACCTCCTGCTCAACCGCCGGACCTGAATCGTAAACTCTAAAGTCTGAATAGTTACCGGGAAAATCTTCAACTTCACCCTGACCACGAAAAACAAACAGGTGATCTACAATCTTATCCATAAAATACCTGTCGTGAGAAACTACAAGCAAACATCCCGGAAAGTCTAAAAGAAAACTTTCTAATACATTTAAGGTAACAATATCCAGATCATTTGTAGGTTCATCTAATATTAAAAAATTAGGGTTTTGTATTAAAACAGTACATAAATACAAACGTTTACGCTCGCCCCCACTTAATTTTTCAACAAAATCATACTGCTTTTTACGGTCAAAGAGAAAACGCTCTAATAATTGTCCTGCAGAAATTTGCCTTCCTTTTTTAAGCGGAATATAATCTCCAAACTCTTTAATTACATCTATAACCTTTTGACCGGGTTTTATAACAATACCCTTTTGAGTGTAATACCCAAATTGTATGGTCTCTCCTACTACGAGCTTACCACTATCTGGAGGAATACTTCCTGTTAATACATTAAGAAATGTTGATTTACCGGTACCGTTTTTACCTATAATCCCAATACGCTCTCCACGCTGAAAATTATATTCAAAACCATCTAGAATTTTTCGGTCTTTAAAGGACTTTGACACCTTATGAAATTCTACAATTTTGCTTCCTAAACGCTCCATGTTTAGCTCTAATTGAACCTCATGATCGTTACGCCTTTTGGAAGCTTTGTCTTTTATTTCGGCAAAATCATCTATTCTAGATTTAGATTTTGTAGTACGTGCTTTAGGCTGGCGACGCATCCATTCTAATTCTTTTTTGAAGAGTTGTTTTGCTTTACCAGTTTCGGTCTCTTCTGTAGCGATACGCGCTTCCCGCTTATCTAAATAATAGGAGTAATTACCCTTATAGTTGTATAACTTACCTTCATCAAGCTCAATAATTTCATTACAAACCCGCTCTAAAAAGTAGCGGTCGTGAGTCACCATAAATAAAGTGAAGTTTTCTTTTGCAAAAAAAGCTTCAAGCCACTCAATCATCTCCAAATCAAGATGGTTTGTTGGCTCATCAAGTATAAGCAAATCTGGTTTACTTAGAAGCATGTTAGCAAGTGCTAAACGCTTTTTCTGCCCACCACTTAACTTTTCAACCTTACGATCTAAGTCGTCTAATTTAAGCTGAAACAAAATTTGTTTGTACTGCGTTTCAAAATCCCAGGCCTGATGCACTTCCATTTGATCAAAAGCTTTTTGATACGCGTCACCATCTCCCATATTCTGCAGCGCATGCTCGTAATCTGAAATCACTTTTAAAATCTCATTATCACTATCAAAGATAGTTTCTTCAACAGTCAAAGCAGGGTCAAGGTTAGGCTCCTGCGGAAGAAATGCCACCTTTATACCTTTACGAAAAATCACCTGACCACTGTCTGGATTTTCTGCACCTGCCAGTATATCTAACATTGAAGTTTTACCGGTACCGTTTTTAGCTACCAGACCTATCTTCTGCCCCTCATTGATACCAAATGATAAATCATCAAATAATACCTTTTCTCCAAAAGCTTTAGCGATAGATTCTACCGAAACATAATTAATTGCACTCATAGGCTGCGAATTTAACCTTTAAAAACGGAGTATAAAACCCATTTGTAGCGATTACTTGTCGAGTATTTCCTTAATATTGGGTTTAAAGTAATTTGGCCCTTTAAGCACCTTACCATCTTCTCTATAAATAGGCTTCCCATTAGCACCTAACTTACTCATATTACTGCGCTGTATCTCATTAAAAACCTCTTCTATTTTATGCTGCATACCATGCTCCAGTATGGTACCACAAAGTATATAAAGCATATCTCCTAAAGCATCTGCAACTTCGGTCAAGTCATTAGCTCGCGCAGCTTCCAGATATTCTTCATTTTCTTCTTTCATAAGATTGTAGCGAAGCATATTTTTAGGCTCGCCCAGATCTGCTTTAGGTTCTTCATTAATTCCCAAACCAAATGCACTATGAAACTCGTGTACTGCAGCTATTCTTTTTTTCATCTATTTTTTTTGTTATAAAGGCTTAATTTTGATTCACTAATACAAAGTACTCGATGAGTCAACTAAGTTTAGTTTTTAAAAGCAACTTTAAACTTAGTCAATTCTTTAAAATAATAATAAATGTTCAGTACCGGTCAATTAATTTTTGCAGCGCTCTTTTTTGTTGCATTTGTCGCATTTGTTTTTATGAGCTATCGCAAAGATAGCAAGCTGCATAAAAAAGAATACAAAGGCAGTTATTGGATTTTGATAGGCTTTATTGGTTTTGTACTTATTCTATTTGCCATAAAACTTTATCTAAAAGAATAAATCACGAGGTAATCCCCTAACAGTTAAATAATAAATCATATTTAATTGTTAAATTTGATTTCAAACCCACTAAATGAAAATATTAAAATATCTATTCTTTCTCCTGCTAATCCTATTTATAGCCGGAGCTATATATTTTGCAACTAAAGATGGTACTTATGAGGTTGAAGAGTCTCAAATTATAAAAGCTCCTGTAAATTTAGTTTTTGACAAAGTAAATAATTATAAAACCTGGGAAAACTGGGGTCCGTGGAATAAAGATGACCCTACAATGGTTTTTAGTTATCCTGAAAAAACTAGTGGAGAAGGAGCTAGCTATAGCTGGAATGGAAAGGATGTTGATGGCTCTATGCGAACTACGGCAGTTATAGAAAATCAACGATTAGAACAGGATATTACGTTTATAACCCCTGCTGGAGAACGTAATGCCCATGTGTATTGGCAGTTTGAGGAAGTAGATGGTGGCACTAAAGTTACTTGGGGCATAAGGGGAGAACATACTTTGATGGATAAAGCGTACTTCACCTTAATGAGTTACGATTTTGATGCAGATATGCGTACGATGTATAAATCTGGCTTAACGTCGTTAGATGAAAGTGTTTTAGATGATATGCAGGTTTATACTGTTACAATAAATGGAATCACACAATACAGCGGCGGCTTTTATATGTATGTAACCACATCTACTACTATAGACGCAGCTCGCGGGAAAATAAAAGAAATGATTCCGCAGGTGCAAAGATATATGGAAGGAAATAATATTACTATTTCAGGAAAACCATTAACTATTTATAATTCAAGAGATATAAATAATAATAGCGCTATTATTTCTAGTGGAATACCTACAACTTCACAGATAATAGTTGCAGAAGACAGCAGCATTCTTTGTGGGTTTATGCCTTCATACAGTGTCATAAAAACCACTTTAAAAGGAGATTATAAAAATTTAAAAGAAGCCTGGAGTTCTACTGAAGCATATTTAGCAAAAAACAACTTCGTGCCTGCTCAAAACAGTTATCCCTTTGAAATTTATGTAGTAGGACCTGAAGACAATCCCAACCCGGCAGCCTGGATTACCGAACTTTATATCCCTGTTACTATCGAAGATATTATAGGAGAAAGTTTATAAAGCAATTAATACTGATATTTACAGGTGGTGCTGGAAAGCGCGCTACATAATCTACGGGGAAAGTGGCTAAATAACCGGAACTTTTGCCACTAATATATTAGGGTTGCGAACAGTTTTTATAGAAATTTGACTTTAAAACTTCTTTAATTTTAAAATTTGAAATTATTTTAGCCATTTTTAGTATTTATTAAAACAATTCAATTAGTTTTATTTTTGAAATGAAATCTTCAGAATTAGAAGGTCAATATGAAAAATTACAACACATATTATTCACGCACAATTAAGGTCTTATTGACCCTGCCTGATATTTTGTGTTAACTGTACAAGTTATTTTATTATAAACACGAAAGTCTGGCCTATAAAACGCCAGACTTTTTTTATGCCTGTTATTATGTTCGGTCTGTTTTCTTCTTACCTCAACACCTTTAAAGGACTCTCTAAGGAAGTGTGGTGGCTTGCGCTCATTACTTTAGTTAATCGCGCAGGTGCTATGGTAATTCCTTTCTTATCACTTTACCTCAAAGATGACTTACAATTTAGCCTATCTGATGTTGGCTGGGTAATGACCTTTTTTGGATTTGGCTCACTTGCAGGGTCTTGGTTGGGTGGTATCCTTTCTGACAAAATAGGTTTTTATAAAACTATATTATTAAGTCTTGTAGGTACAGGATTAGGTTTCTTTGGCCTTCAATTTATAACCGGTTTTTGGGCAATATGTCTGGGCTTTTTCACTTTAATTGCGATTGCAGATTTATCAAGACCTGCCTTTTTTGTAGCGTTAAGCGCCTACAGCAAACCCGAGAACAAAACCCGCTCTTTAACTCTAATTCGCCTTGCTATAAACCTGGGCTTTTCTGCAGGCCCTGCCATTGGCGGACTCATAATCGCAGGTATAGGCTATTACGGATTATTCTGGGTAGATGGAGTAACCTGTATTCTAGCAGGCTTTATACTTATAAAAACATTAAATCCTAAAAAAGCTAAAGTTACCGATGAAGAAAAGTTAATAGAAAACCCACTTTCTCCATATAGAGATAAAATTTATCTCGTGTTTCTAATTGCCCTTGCCTTATTTGGGGTAGTATTTGTACAATATTTCTCGACAGTCCCTCTGTTTTACAAAGAGATAAAAGGTCTTTCTGAATTACAAATAGGATTGCTGCTAGGTTTAAATGGGTTAGTTATCTTTCTATTTGAAATGCCTCTAATTGCATTTGCTGAGCGAAAAGGCTGGTCTCAAATATCTAGTGTAATAGGCGGCTTATTGCTTACCGGAATCAGTTTTGGTTTTTTCTTTATCAATGGCTTCAATAGTGCCTTAATATTAGGAATGATCGTTGCTACTTTAGGCGAAATGATTGCGTTTCCGTTTGGCAATGCACTCGCACTTCGCAGAGCTAAATTAGGGAGACAGGGAGCTTATATGGGACTGTATAGTATGTCATTTTCCCTATCTCATATTTTTGGGCACAATACGGGTATGCAACTTGTAAACAGATTTGGCTATAATAGCACGTGGTTGTTTATGGGATTAGTTAGTTTAATGGCACTTCTACTTCTTGTTTACGTAAAAAATGTACTTGCCAAGGAAGAAAACTCAACTCTTGATTTATCTAAAATTTAGATTTTCCTAAGTATTTTTTAATTAGTTGATTATAGATAGGCTTTATTTTTAACGTTGTGGTTTGCGGTATTTCATAAAGAGCATCGTAATCTGTAAAGCCTTGTTTCAACAATTCTTCTAAATAAAAATATGCTGTATTGTCATCATTGTCTTGCGCAGATAAACTTATGATGTTAATGTAGGCCTGATAATCTTTACTATCTAGCATGGTCATTAATACGTTTCCAAAAATGCGCTGCGGTAAGAGAGATACTTTATTTAATGTCAAAAAGTCTTCAACAGTGTAATCTATATAACCTAACATGCGCTTAGCTACTTTTTCTTCATTTTGTTTTGCAGCATCTTTTGATGCAATTTTAAATTCATTTATTCTACTGTCCCAGTAGCCTAGATTCTCAAAGTTAGCTGCAACTATATCTGACTCTAAAAAATATTCAATATCATCTAAAAGAAGTAGTTCCTCTAAATTTCCAGACCGGTCTAATCGCTTTGCAATCTTGTAAGGCTCTGTTTTTCGCAAATCTTTGTAAAAATCTTTAATCGCATCAAGATCTACTTCACCACGGTAATCTCTTTTTAAATCTTGACTAAGATCATAAGCAGTCAAAAGCTCTTTATTTGAAGCCAAACTTTTAAGTCCGTTGAGGTCATTCACATATTGCTTTTCCCATAGTGAATCAGGATTCTTCAAATTTATATTTTCGCCTTGAAAATGGCTTAATCTATTTATTAAAATGCCTATAAAATTAGCTCCAGGCCATTCTCCAGAGTTTGAATATGTATATAATTCATTAAAAGAATCTATACTTTTCATCATTCTGAAATAATCTGCCATCTGGTAATAGTTTGGTGAAGATTTACCTACGACTCCTATAACTGTATTTCTTCGTGCCTGTGTAAAATATTGATCTGCAAAGTATACATCATCAACTAAGAGAATTCCAGCTGTATTTTTCAGTAAATACGATAAGGCACTCGTCGCTTTAGCACCGGCTCCTAACCCGGCAATATAAACCTGTGAAGATTCTAGCGAAACTTTTGCAAATACATCGCGCATTATAGTTATTGCATTATTTGCGTTGTAATCAAGACTATCTAAGTTGTTGCTCATTTTAAAATTATTGGAAACAACTACATAATCTTCTCCTGCAATAGCCGAAACAAAAAGCCGAGCAGCTCTTACACCATCACCATTAGGGTCAAAAACAAATAAGCCTTTTGCGGGCTTAGTCGCGGTATAATTTTGCGGTATATAAATCGAATAATTTAACGAAGTACTATCTGTTGTAACCTCAATCTCACTAACCATTCCTTTTATTAAAGTTTGATTTTGAGCAAATGAAGCAGAAGAAAATAAAACAGATAGTACAACTAACGAGAACAATTTACGCATAGATTTTTTTTTCTAAAATAACTACAATTATTATGCTACAAATTAAGAATAAAAAAAACTGCCTTATATGGGCAGTTTATATTTAGGAATGAAAGTATCGTTAATTCTATGATTTTACCCGTTGGGCAATTTGATCCTGATTATTTTTAAATAGAAATTTAGCAAATAGCGAAACAACAAATAAGTCTGCAGATATTAAGAATAATACGCGCGCTGCTTCAGTAGCCCATAGATTAAAACCCCCAAAACCGTAAACCCCTGTTATAAGTGCTATAATCAAAAAAGGAAGTGTAAATCGTTTCATATGAGTGTTTTTAAGTTTAATTACCAGTGTAAAAGTATCTCGATTCTTTATTTATTATTCACAATAAATTACTAATTGCTATAATTTTAACTACTTATCTAAACACAATCTTAACATGCAATAAAAAGCAATTCAAAAAGCGCTACAAAATCTGAGATAAGTTCATAATTAACCTACAGTTTGTATCTTTACAGCAGCAAAAAAAATGGTATGAATACTGAAACGATTGCAGCTCCTGTAAGAACCCCTAAACCGAAGTGGTTACGGGTTAAACTACCTACAGGTAAAAAATATACAGAATTAAGAAGTCTTGTAGATAAGTACGATTTACATACAATTTGCACCTCGGGTAGTTGTCCTAATATGGGAGAATGCTGGAGTGAAGGGACGGCAACATTTATGATTTTAGGAAATGTTTGTACGCGCTCCTGTGGATTTTGTGGAGTAAAAACTGGAAGACCAGACACTTTAGATTGGGAAGAACCAGAAAAAGTTGCTCGTTCTATTAAGCTTATGGATATTAAGCATGCAGTTGTAACATCGGTAGATCGTGATGACCTTAAAGATATGGGTTCTATCATGTGGGCAGAAACGGTAAAAGCGATACGTCGCATGAATCCCAATACAACTCTAGAAACGCTAATACCCGATTTTCAAGGTAATGAGCGAAATATAGATCGTATAATTGAAGTTTCTCCAGAAGTCGTATCTCATAATATGGAAACTGTAAAGCGTCTCACTCGTGAAGTACGTATACAGGCACAATACGAGCGTAGTCTTGGAGTTTTGAAATACTTAAAAGATAATGGTATAAAACGTACAAAGTCTGGAATTATGCTAGGTTTAGGTGAGACTGAAGAGGAAGTTTTACAAGTGATGCGTGATCTTAGAAGTGCAAATGTTGATATTGTTACTATTGGCCAGTATCTTCAACCTTCTAAAAAGCATTTACCAGTTAAACAATTTATTACCCCTGATCAATTTAAAAAATATGAAGTTCTAGGTCTAGAAATGGGCTTTAGACACGTAGAGAGTGGCGCTCTTGTACGCTCATCTTACAAAGCTCAAAAACACCTCCTTTAGTCCCTATTGCTAATGTCTAAAATTAAAATTGGAATCAATGGTTTTGGCCGTATTGGTCGAAGACTGTTCCGTTTATTATACGATCACCCGCTAATAGAGATTGTAGCAATAAATGACCGTGCAGATGGCGCAACTTTAGCGCACTTATTAAAATATGATAGTATCCACGGAATTTTCAAAAGAGACATTTCATTTTCTAGTGGAAAGTTAAGGGTTGATGATAAAGAAATAGGTCTTTATCAATTTAGTGATCCGGTAAGTATACCCTGGTCTTCTTACAATCTTGATATTGTAGTTGAAAGTACGGGTAAGTTTAAAACTTACGATTTACTTGAAGGCCATCTTAAAGCAGGTGCTCCCAAAGTTATTTTAAGTGTCCCGGCAGTAGACGACCGTATTAAGACAATAGTTTTAGGCGTTAATGACAATCTAATCACGGGAGACGAGTTGATTATTTCTAATGCAAGTTGCACCACAAATAACGCGGCTCCTATGATAAAAGTGGTAAATGATCTATGCGGCGTTAAGCAAGCGTACATTACCACGGTACACTCCTATACTACAGATCAGAGTCTACACGATCAACCACATCCAGATTTGAGAAGATCTCGTGCCGCAGGCCAGTCTATAGTACCTACCACTACAGGAGCTGCAAAGGCGCTTACAAAGATTTTTCCAGAACTTTCTAATGTAATTGGAGGATGCGGTATTCGGGTACCGGTGCCTAACGGATCTTTAACAGATGTAACCCTTAATGTTGCCAGAGACACAACAATTGAGGAAATTAATGAAGCATTTAAAAAAGCATCAAATACGTATTTAAAAGGGATTTTAGAGTATACAACGATACCTTTAGTATCTATAGACATTGTAGGTAACGAAAATTCCTGCATTCTTGATTCACAAATGACTTCTGTAATTGGTAATTTAGTCAAATTAATAGGCTGGTATGACAACGAAACGGGCTACTCTGCCCGAATTATAGATTTAATTATTAAAATCTCACGAAAATCTTAAAAGTACGTTCCTAATTTTGCCAAAGTGCCTATATTAGTAGCTCAATGAAGAAAAAAATGTTTTTCGACAAAAGACTACTTGTCATCTTTCTGTTGTTCTCTGTTATTTGCTTTGGTCAGAGACCAAGTAATAATGAGAACGAGCGCAATATTAAAATTGATTCACTCATAATTGATGCCGTAAACCTTATTGGAGCTTCAAATTTTACTGAATCTGTTAAGAAGCTAGAAGAAGCTCGATATCTTGCGCAAAAGATTGATAATAAAAGTAGAGCTGCTACTGCCAGTCAGCTCCTTAGCAATGTATATTTAAAACAGGGAGAGTTTGACAAAGCTAATATCGAAATCAGAGATGCGATTATTACTCATCAAGAACTTAAAGAGACAGATCAGTTAGGTAAAGACTACTTATATTATTCTCAAATTCTAATTAAAACTGACGATTCGCAGCGGGCCTTGCCCTTTTTACAACAAGCAGAAACTATCTTAATAGGTTCTCGTGACAAAGGAGTTACAGACGATCTCGCTTCAGCCTATCTCTATCATGGTAACATTTTGCAAGAATTAAAAAAACCGGAAGAAGCATTACCGAAATATGAGAATGCACTCGCATTGCTTCTAGATCAAAAGAAAAAAAATTACTTTGTAATTGCGCGTATTTACATTCAAAGTTCGCGGGCATACGAAAGTCTCTTATCTACAGAGAAAAGTTTAGATTATGCTAAAAAAGCTCACGAATTAAGTATAAGCAATAATTTTCCGCAGATAGAGCTTGATGCCCTAGCACTCCTTAGCACTATTTACAGCAATTCTAAAGACTACGAGAAGGCTTTTACCTATCTAAATACTTACAATCAGAAACGCCAGACCTACTTTGGTGATAATGGCTCAAATACAAAAGCCTTAACTATACGCAACGCGCTTTTATCTGAGATAGATCCTGCAGATTATAACCCAGCAAGGCTAGTACAAGCCAATAAAATTACCACAGTTTTAATTATTGCTCTATTTACTATACTCTGCCTTCTGGCGCTATCGCTTTATAAAAACAACAATCTTAGAGCTAAAGCAAACGAATTACTACAAGCTAAAAATGCAGAATTAATTATTGCTAAGGAAAATGCAGAAAAAGCTTCTGTTGTAAAGGCACAATTCTTATCTACAATTACACACGAGCTGCGAACACCTATGTACGCTGTAACAGGTTTGACCCACTTATTATTAAGTGAAAATCCTACAGATGAGCAAAAGAAACATTTAGATTCTCTTAAATTTTCTGGTGAGTATTTACTCTCACTTATAAATAATATTCTTGATCTCAACAAACTTGAAGCTGATAAGGTAGAAGTAGAAAAAGCGACATTTAACCTGCGTAAGCGTGTAGATGATGTGCTGTTTGCCTTAGAAAGATCTGCTCAGGAGAAAGGCAATAAACTTATATTAGAATACGATAATGCAATCCCAGAACAAATTGTAGGTGATCCACTTATGATGTCTCAAATTCTAATAAATCTAATTGGTAACGGAAACAAATTTACTCGTGACGGCAGTATTTTTGTTAGAATAAACCAAATTAGCAAGAATGAAACGCAAACCTATCTTCATTTTGAAATTGAAGATACCGGTGAAGGTATAAGTAAGAAAAAACAAAAAGACATCTTTCAAAACTTTACACAGGGTTCTGTTCAAATTAACAGGAAATTTGGTGGTACCGGCTTAGGTCTCTCTATTGTAAAACGTTTATTAAACTTACAGAAGAGTAAAATTGAACTGGAAAGTACACTAGGAAAAGGATCAAAATTTTTCTTTGATATTAAATATGCCCTACCATTGAGTAAAGACAAAGAACCCGAAGAACGCGTATACGAGATTGATTATGAATCTTTAAAAGGAAGAAAAATCCTCGTTGTAGAAGACAATAAAATTAATCAAATGATCACCCGTAAAATCTTAGAAAAGAATTTTATGGAATGTGACGTTGCAGACAACGGAGAGATTGCCATAGAAAAAGTAAGATTTGAAACTTATGACCTTGTTCTTATGGATATTCACATGCCGGGAATTAGCGGTATAGAAGCAACCGAAAAAATTAGAGAGTTTAATAAAGACCTTCCTATTCTCGCCTTAACCGCTGTAACTATAGATGAAAATATAGACGATTTCTATCTTGCTGGATTTAATGACATCATCCCAAAGCCTTATAAAATTGAAGAATTCTTCTCTAAAATACACAATGCATTAAAGCGTAAAAATGTTATTCTCTAACTGAATTTGATTGTGCGAAGTTTAGAATAAGACGATTAAATTCTTCCGTATTTCTATGAAAATTAAAAGTAATGGGGATGTAAAATAGAGCTGCTTTATTCAGTTTTCCATTAAGTCGCACAAAATCCTTTTCGGTTGTAAGAATAACAGGATACTCATCAAGTTTTTTGAGTTCGTCATCAGAAAAATTATGATGGTCTGCAAATTGAAGATGGGTGTAGCTTAAGTACTCCTTATCTAAATACTTCAAAAAAGGTTTAGGTTTAGCAATACCCGTAACTACTGTTATTTGTTTTTTATTAAACACATCCCACCTTACAACACCTGTTTTAGATTGTGGCTTTCCGTAGTTTATAGTTGCAAAATAAACGGTAGCATCAGTATATTTTGAAATCTTCTTTTGTATTTCCTGTTGCTTTTCAATTGACAAATTTTGAGGACATTTAGTCACCACAACACAATCTGCTCTATCTGCTCCTTGCCTGCTTTCTCTTAAATTGCCTGCGGGTAAAACGAAATCATCGTAAAATAAATCATCAAGGGCGGTAAGTAAAATAAGCAAACCCGGCTTTACCTTACGGTGTTGATAGACGTCATCTAAGACAATTAATTCGGGTAGTGGTACTGTATCTCGTAATTTTGAAATACCTATAACACGGTCTTCACAAACAGCAACACGTACATCTCTAAACTTTCTGGCAAATTGCAAAGGTTCGTCTCCCGTATCTGTAGCTTTTAAGTTTGATGTCACCTCAAGATAACCCTTAGTATTTCTGCCGTATCCTCTGCTAAGTGTTGCAGTACAGTATGTATCTTTCAATAAAGAAACCACATACTCTGTCATGGGTGATTTCCCAGTGCCTCCTGTAGATAGATTACCTATACCTATAATCGGAAAATCATAGGATTTAGAATCAAAAAAAGAGTTGTCAAAAAGATAGTTCCGCAAACGCGTAACGCCGTCATAGGGTACAGCAAATGGCCAAAGTATTTTACGAGCATTCTTCACAGGCTCGAAGTTATAATTTTTATATTTACGCACCACAGGCTGAGTTACTCTGTTGTTTTTCCACAGAATTGTTTGATAACAAACTACTTTCAGCACAACGTCTTAAAAAGAATTTTACAGTTTAATATATTATGATAATTAACGAAGTTATTGAAGCCTTAGAAGAGTTTGCACCTCTGGCTTATGCCGAAGATTTTGACAATGTAGGACTTCTTCTAGGAGATAAGAATAAAGAAGTTACCGGTATTTTAGTGGCGCTAGATACCCTTGAAAAAACGGTAGATACTGCAATTGCTAAAAATTGCAACCTTATTGTAAGTTTTCATCCTATTGTTTTTAGCGGATTAAAAAAAATAACGGGTAAAAATTATGTGGAGCGTGTAGTTTTAAAAGCTATAAAAAATGATATCGCTATTTATGCGATTCACACAGCTTTAGATAATATGCCCCACGGCGTTAGTAAAGGTATGTGTGACGCTTTAAATCTTATTAATAGAAAAATTCTTATCCCTAAAAAAGGTGTTATTAAAAAACTAACAACCTACGTCCCCGAAGCGGAAATTGAACACGTACGTAATGCATTGTTTGATGCCGGTGCAGGTAATATTGGCAATTACGAATCCTGTAGTTTTAATACCTTAGGGTTTGGAACATTTACAGGTAATGCAAATAGCAATCCTACAAAGGGTAAACGTGGTGAGTTTCAAAAAGAGAATGAAATTCAACTTCACGTAACTTTTGAGGCGCGTTTAGAATCAAAAATACTCCAGACCCTTTTTAATGCACATTCTTATGAGGAAGTCGCTTATGAAATCACCACGCTAGATAATTCCAATCAAAATATAGGAATGGGGATGCTTGGCGAACTTCCTGAAGCGATGAATGCATTGCCTTTTTTACAATTAGTCTCAAAAAACTTCAATGCAAAAGGGGTACGCCACTCGATGCTGCTCGACAAACCCATTAAAAAAGTAGCTGTTTTAGGTGGAAGCGGAAGTTTTGCCATAGATGCTGCAATTAGCTCTGGAGCAGACGCTTTGATCACCGCAGATTTAAAATACCATCAGTTTTATCAAGCTGAAAATAAACTTATACTGGTAGATATAGGTCACTATGAAAGTGAGCAATTCACAAAAAATATTCTTACTGACTTTCTTACGAAAAAATTTACTAATTTTGCAGTCGTTTTAGAAGACGAAAACACCAATCCTATTAAGTATTTATAATATGGCAAAAAAGACCGAAGCTACCGTTGAAGAAAAACTCAGAGCATTATATGATTTGCAACTGATACATTCTCGTGTTGATACCATTCGCAATGTGCGTGGTGAGCTTCCTTTAGAAGTAGAAGATCTTGAAGATGAAGTTGCAGGATTAAATACCCGACTTGAAAAACTAGGAGGTGAACTTGGTTTAATCGATGATCAGATTAAAGCTAAGAAAATTCTTATTGATGAATCAAAAGCTTCAATTAAGAAATATACTGAGCAGCAAAAGAATGTGCGCAATAACAGAGAATACAATTCTTTAAGTAAAGAGATTGAGTTTCAAGAATTAGAAATTCAATTAGCTGAAAAAAATATTAGAGAATACCGTGCTCAAATTGAGCAAAAAAATGCTGTTATTGATCAGACTAAAGAACGTGTTGGAGAGCGCCAAAAGCACTTAAAACACAAAAAACAAGAACTTGATGCAATTTTAGCAGAAACTGAAAAAGAAGAGCAAGCTCTTTTATCTCAGAGTGAAGCTTTTGAAAATTCTATAGATGAGCGTCTTGTAAAAGCATACAATCGTATTCGATCAAACGTACGCAATGGCCTTGCTATTGTTGCAATTGAGCGCGGTGCATCTGGAGGATCTTTCTTTACTATTCCTCCACAAGTTCAAGTAGAAATCGCTGGTCGCAAGAAAATTATCACAGATGAGCATAGCGGTAGAATTCTTGTAGATGAAGAATTAGCACGCGAAGAACAAGAAAAAATGGAAGCGATCTTCTCTAAAATATAAGATCTCAACATATATTACTTTAAAAGCCTCGTTTCTACGAGGCTTTTTTTATACCCTAAACTAGAGTTTAACAAGGTATTAGCAAGAGCGTCTTTAAGATTCCTCTAATTTTATTTAAAAATAAGGTTATGAAGATTTTATCATCGTTCTTTCTCCTTCTCCTTCTATGTATCTCGTGTAAAAATTCAGATACTACAGATCACGATGCGCTAATGATGCAAAAAGATCCTGTACAAACTCAAGCTGTAGATAGCTTTGAACGCGCTTATTTTGCCAGTGGTTGTTTCTGGTGCGTTGAAGCTGTATTTGAAAGCGTAAAAGGTGTTGAAGAAGTGGTAAGCGGTTATAGTGGTGGAAGTGAAAAGAATCCAACATATGAACAGGTAAGCTATGGCAAAACCAATCATGCAGAAGCTGTTGAAGTATTTTATAATCCGCAAGTAATTTCTTATCAAACGCTAGTTAATGTGTTTTTTGCATCGCAAGACCCTACGACTTTAAATAGACAAGGTCCTGATCGCGGTCGCCAATACAGATCTATTGCTTTTTATCAAAATGAGGATCAACATACTATTCTAGAAAACACTATAAAAAAGCTAAATGAACAATTTTACGATGGTAAAATTACAACTCAGGTAATGCCTTTTCAAAAATTCTGGAAAGCGGAAAATTATCATCAGGATTATGAACTTAATCACCCAAATGACCCGTATATCGTGGGAGTTTCAATACCCAGACTAAATAATTTTAAAAAGAAATATCCTGAATTATTAAAAGAAAATACCGCATACTAATGACCAAAGCCGCTTTTTTACCATTATTCTTGTTTGCACTATCAGCAACAGCTCAAGAGGATTTCTCAAAGTATAAATCACGAAATCGTATCTTGGTTTTTTCTACTACAAGTCTTCAAAATGAAAATTTTAAAAAACAGTGGGAGCTTTTTAAGGCAAGTTCAAAAAAACTAGATGATCGCAATATTATCTTGTTTGCTCTTTCTAAAGGTAGAATTTACGATAGAGCATTAAAAGTGGTTACCTCCTATTTAATCGCCCCCCTTCGAAAAAACTATAAGATTCCTGTGGCTTTTGAAGGCATCACACTAATAGGAAAAGACGGAGGGGTGAAGTTTCAAAAAACATATAATATTGAGCCCCGTACAATTTTTGAGGTAATAGATCAAATGCCAATGCGCCAGCGCGAAATGAGACAAAATATAGACGATTAATTAGCAGTCGCTTTCAACTCATAAATAAGCGGATATAATTTGTCTTTAGTTTCAAAGCCAGATTCTGTTCTTATGAGTTCTGGTAAAATATTATAGGGTGATGCGTCATGCTCGTTTAAGAAGTCTATTTTTAAACCCGCCTCAATTAATGCATTAACTACAGTTCCCAACCCGTGATTCCAGGTGCACTCTTTACTTATCATAGGTGCTTCAGGCTCTGCATACGTGCCCTTGTATTCTTCATAAATCATTTGAGTTTCATTATAAGCATATTTTAAAACAGCAGGTTGTTTTGTATAATCAAACATCCACACTAGTGGGTGAAATTCAACCATATAAAAAGTGCCTCCCGGTTTTAAACATTTAGCAATCATAGCCGCCCAGGGCTTCAAATCTGGTAACCACCCCACTACACCATAACTGGTATAAACAATATCAAATTTCATATTAACCAGCTGAGCAGTATCCAAAACGTTTCCGCATAAAAAACGTGCATCTAGCGCCAATTCATCATTTAAATTTTCTGCTATTTCAATAGCTTTAGCAGAAAAATCGATTCCCACACAGGCTGCCCCCAGCCTACTCCAGCTCAAGGTATCTTGTCCAAAATGGCATTGTAAATGTAAAAGCGACTTACCAGCCACATCAGCTAATGCACCTAACTCGTATGAATTGAGACTAGACTTTCCACTTTTAAAAGCTTCTAAATCATAAAAAGCACTGGCTGCGTGGTAGCATGCCTTTAAATCCCACGTTGCTTTGTTAACATTAAAATAGGATTCATATGTATTCATTTATAAAACGTTTAACAGGAGTCTTGGTTAGGCTACCGTAATTTCATTGACTAATATACTAAGAATATAATTTAATAACATAGATCAACCTTGTATAAGCCAGAGATCTATATTTTTATTTAAAATTGAAAAAGAAAAATTATGAAAACTGATCAACCTTTATTAGAATCATTTGTTTTAGGAGATATTACGCTAAAAAATAGAGTAGTTATGGCTCCTATGACACGCAGTCGCGCAGATAATGCTGGTAATGTACCTACAGATTTGCATGTAAAATATTATACTCAAAGAGCCGGGGCAGGATTAATCATTACCGAAGGCTCACAGGTATCTAAACGTGCAGTAGGATACATTCACACTGCGGGTATACATACTGCAGAACAAATAGAAGGCTGGAAAAAAGTTGTGGATGCCGTTCATGCAGAAGATGGAAAAATTTTTATACAACTATGGCACGTAGGTCGTATGTCACATCCTGACTTTCACAATGGTGATAAACCGTTGGCGCCAAGTTCCGTTAACCCTAACGCTCAAGCGTATACTTCAGACGGATTTAAAGATACTGTAGCGCCAAAAGAAATGACTTTAGCTGAGATTGAAGAAACACAGCAAGAGTTTGTAGATGCTGCAAAAAATGCATTAGAAGCAGGTTTTGACGGTATTGAAATACACAGTTCTAACGGATATTTATTTCATCAGTTTTTTAATAAAAAAGCAAATTTACGTACCGATAATTACGGCGGAAACATAGAAAACCGAGTGCGCTTTTTCTTTGAAACATTAGATAAGGTCAAAGAAGTTGTACCAGAAAATAAAATTGGTATTCGTTTAAACCCATCTTTAAATGGTGTTTTTGGTATTGAAGCTACAGAAGATACGATACCTACATTTGACCACATTATTGAGCGTTTAAATAACTACGACTTATCGTATTTACACCTCTCTGAACCATTTACAGATGTTAGCGAGATTGATTTTTTAGAAACGGAAATCGCAAAAAGATACAGACCTATCTACAAAGGAAATTTAATGATTAATGGTGGCTTCACTCAAGAAAAAGGAAATGAAGTGATTAAAGAAGGTAATGCAGATTTAGTTGCTTTTGGAAAACTCTATATCTCAAATCCTGATCTTGCAGAGCGTTTTGCTATCAATGCACCTATGGCAGAATGGGATAACGACACATTCTATTCTCAAGGAGCTAAAGGGTATATAGATTACCCAACTTACGCTGAAGAGGCTCAAGAGGCTTAAAGCAAATCAAAAAGTTATGTTATTTTGTTTAATGTTAACAGCGTTATAGTTAGACAAAAATTAAATTTAGGGTAAGTTTTACTTACCCTTTTTTTATGAAACATTATACAGCACAAACGATAGAAGAAATGCCTTCTAGATATAGAGCGCATTTTATAAATAGTTGTACCGGCTTTAAGTCAGCAAACTTACTCGGTACAATTTCTAAAGATGGCATTACAAACGTCGCTATATTTAGCTCGGTAACACATCTGGGAAGTAATCCTCCTTTATTAGGCTTTATTCTAAGACCTACTACTGTAGAACGTAATACCTACGACAACATCAAAAAATCTGGAATATTTACGGTGAATCATGTAAATCAGAATTTTATACGAGAAGCGCATCAAACTTCTGCAAAATACGCTGGTACCGTTTCAGAATTCAAGGAAACACTTCTAGGGGAGGAGATTTTAGATGATTTTAAAGCTCCTTACGTCAAGCAGAGTCGCATAAAACTAGGATGTGAATATGAGAATGAATATTTCATCAAAGAAAATGACTGCATCTTTGTTATAGGAAAGATCAAGCACATTTATGTCGATAAAGAAATACAAGATGATGACGGCTGGTTAAATCTAGAACGGGCACAAACTGTTTGTATTGATGGCCTTGATGGTTATGCCTTACCGCAAATCTTAAATCGCTTTTCGTATGCAAAGCCCGGCGAATCTTTAAAAACTTTATAAATTAGGATGGCTCATAAAAAAGCTAATCTACCAGAAAAAATATGTTTAGTCTGTAAAAGGCCTTTTTCCTGGCGAAAAAAATGGCAGGCAAGTTGGGAAGAGGTTAAATACTGTAGTGAACGATGCCGCCGTAATAAAACTGAAAAATGAATTTAATTTGGTTTAAAAACGATCTTAGAACGATAGACCATACAGGTCTATCACTTGCTTCTAAAACTAAAAAAACCACAATTGCTATATACTGTTTTGATCCCAAACAGTTTAAAAAAGATCGTTTTGGCTTTAAGAAGACTGAAAAGTATAGAGCTCAATTCCTTATTGAAACAGTTAGTGAATTAAGAGAAAATTTACAGAAATTAAATATTACTCTTTTTGTTTACAATGAAGAGCCTAAGATTGCTATTCCCAAACTTGTGAAAAATTATCAGGTAGGACGAATTTATTTTCAAAAAGAATGGACGTTTGAAGAGCGTAATACAATTGAAGATGTTAAAATAAATTGCCCAGATGATGTATTGTATATAGAAAATTTTGATCAATTTTTATGGCATCCTGAAGACCTACCCTATTCAGACTATTCTGAAATCCCTAAGGTATTTACAAACTTCAGAAAGTACTGCGAAAAGCAAGTAAATGTGCGACCTCCTCTTAATAAATTAGATGCTTTCCCAGCTGAAAATCTAATTTCTCAATCTACGCAAATCTCCTCTTTACACGATTTGGGTTTATCAGAATTTAAAATTGATAAACGAACCGCTTTTCCCTTCAAAGGTGGAGAAAATCAGGCAAATCTAAGACTACAAGAATACTTCTGGGATACTAAAAAACTTCAGTATTATAAAAAAACCCGTAACGGATTAGTGGGTAAAGATTACAGCTCAAAACTTTCTGCCTGGTTAGCTAACGGAAGTGTTTCAGCACGTATGATCTATTGGGAAGTTCAACAATTTGAAAAAAATGAGACTAAAAACGACAGTACATACTGGCTCATTTTTGAACTTATATGGAGAGATTTTTTCAAATATGTATCTTTAAAACACGGCGATAAGATATTTAAAATAGGTGGTATTTTAAATGCAAATTATGATTGGGATACAAATGAACATACTCGCAAAAACTGGATTAACGGTACTACAAAATATGATTTTGTCAATGCAAATATGCTTGAACTCAGCAATACTGGATGGATGAGTAACCGCGGAAGACAAAACGTTGCGAGTTTCTGGGCCAAAGAGTCAAAACAAGATTGGCGTATTGGGGCAGCCTATTTTGAAAGCCTGCTCATAGATTATGATGTTCACAGCAATTATGGGAACTGGATTTATAATAGCGGCGTAGGCAATGACCCTCGAGACCGCATTTTTAATATAAAAAGTCAGGCAGAGCGCTATGACGAATCTGGAACATTCACCAGGCTATGGCTGCAAAACAGCTTATTTGATTAATAAAAATCTATTTTGAAAAAACTACGTTTAGTTTTAGGCGATCAACTTAACCACAAACACTCGTGGTACAAAGACGATTCTAAAGATGTGATTTATTTTATGGCCGAAATGCGCCAGGAAACAGATTATGTCACCCATCATATTCAAAAAGTTATTGCTTTTTTTGAGTCGATGCGCAATTTTGCAGATTGGCTTGAAGAACGAGGTAATCTAGTCATTTTCTACAAAATAGATCACCCCGACAATTCTCAAGACTTATCAAAAAATATTCAAGCACTGATTAAAGCTCATAAAATAGATAAGTTTGAGTATCAACTACCGGATGAATATAGACTAGATCAACAACTCACAAAAATTGCTTCAGAACTCAGTATAGAATCAGAAGCTTTTAACACAGAGCATTTCTTAACCTCCCGCACAGATCTCGAACAATTCTTTAAAGGAAAAAAAACTTTTACGATGGAATATTTCTATCGTGATATGCGTAAGAAGTATTCCATTTTAATGATAACAGGAAAAGACCCTGAAGGCGGTAAATGGAATTTTGACCAAAGTAATCGTAATAAATGGAAAGGTGAACCTGAAATTCCGAACGAGCGTGGCTTTAGAAAAGATGTTTCCCAAACTGTAAAACGTATTACAAAGGCTGAAGTGAAAACATTGGGAACCGTTGAAGAAACTAATTTTAACTGGCCCACTTCACGACCAGACGCTTTAAGCGTACTTAATTATTTCTGCGAAAATTTATTAAAATATTTTGGCGACTATCAAGACGCAATGGCTCCTAATGAAGCCTATCTATTTCATAGTAGACTTAGTTTTGCGTTAAATAGTAAACTTTTAGATCCGTTAGAAGTAATTGAGAAGGTTATTGAGCATTGGCGAGAGCACAAAGATGATATAGACATTAGTCAGGTAGAAGGTTTTGTACGTCAAATTTTAGGCTGGCGCGAATATATGCGCGGTATTTATTGGATGAAAATGCCCGAGTACGCTACAAAAAACAAGCTCGATAATCAAAATAAGCTACCAGATTTTTATTGGACCGCAGACACTAAAATGAATTGTTTGCACCACAGTATAAAGCAAAGTCTAGATCACGCCTACGCACATCATATACAGCGATTAATGATTACGGGCAATTACGCGTTGCTCACTCAGACACATCCTGATGAAGTTGACGCCTGGTATTTGGGTATTTATATTGATGCAATTGAATGGGTAGAAATTACAAATACTCGCGGTATGAGTCAGTTTGCAGATGGCGGTATTGTTGCTACAAAACCTTATATATCTAGTGGAAGTTATATAAATAAAATGAGTACCTACTGCAAAGATTGCCATTACAATGTAAATCTCAAAACCGAAGATGATGCCTGTCCCTTTAATAGTCTGTACTGGAACTTTCTGAGTAAAAAGAAAGAACACTTTGCTGAAAATTTTAGAATGAAAATGATGTTACGGCTATTAGAAAAGATTGAACCTACAGAGCTCGAAAAGATTATATACAGAGCAGAGAATATCATAAATAATCCCCAAAATTTTTAATTCTTCCGTTAATTCACTGTTAAGCATATACTTTATACTCTTCAAAAAAATTACTTTTATATCACTAACCAATATTTATATTATTATGAAAGATATCATTTGGCTTATCGTTGTGATCCTTATTATAGGCTGGCTTGTGGGGTATTTTGGCTTTGCAGAATCTGTAGGAAGTTTAATTCATATCTTACTTGTTCTTGCCGTAATTGCAATATTATACAAGCTTGCAACAGGAAGACGCCTCTAATTGAATTTTAACCAATAATTCTATACTTATGAAACGTATTTTTTTAATGCTATTTACTGCTAGTTTATTGGCAACTACATTAAACAGTTGTCGTGAAACTACAGGAGACAAAATTGAAGACGCTGCTGATGATGTAGGAGATGCTGTAGAAGACGCAGTAGATTAGTCTTAACCGAAATAAATAAAAAAATCTGTACAACGTACAGATTTTTTTTTGCCTTAAAGTCACGCATAACTATTTAAATCTCTTAACACTCTAGCGTTAATAGGAGTTAAAGGTTACTAGAATACACAGTGTGTATTTTAATTTAGCAAAAAAATAAAAGTTATGATTACAGACAAAAATAATAGAACAATAGAAAATCTAAGTGGAACCTGGAATTTACATAACGGTTATAAAATGCCCTATATAGGTTTAGGTGTTTACAAGGCAGATGACGGTGAAGAAGTAATTAATGCTGTAAAATGGGCTTTAGAAGCGGGTTATCGTCATATAGATACTGCAAAAGCCTATGATAATGAAGAAGGTGTAGGTATAGCTATTAAAGAAAGTAAAATAGACCGTAAAGATATTTTTCTTACTAGCAAAGTATGGAATAGTGATCAAGGTTATGATGAGACGATACAGGCATTTAATGACTCTTTAAAACGTTTAGATACAGATTATTTAGACTTATATCTTATACATTGGCCAGTAGAAGGAAAGTATAAAGATACCTGGAGAGCTCTTGAAAAATTGTACAAAGAAGGCAAAATAAAAGCTATTGGGGTTAGTAATTTTCTTAAGCATCATTTAGATGATTTAATGAAAGATGCAGAAATAAAACCCATGATAGATCAACTTGAGTTTCACCCGTGGTTAGTTCAAAATGAACTACAGGATTTTTGCAAACAAAACGATATCCAATACGAAGCCTGGTCACCCCTAATGCAAGGCAAGGCTTTTGAAAATGAAACCTTGAAAGAACTAGGGGAAAAATATGGCAAATCTCCTGCTCAAATTGTCATTAGATGGGATTTACAGAATGGAGTTATTACAATTCCGAAATCTACTTCAAAAGATCATATCATAAGTAATAGTGAGGTTTTTGACTTTGAACTTACAGATTTAGATATGAAAAAGATAAATGCATTAGACCGCGATGAGCGCATAGGGCCTAATCCTGATAATTTTGATTTCTAGAGTATATAATTATGAAATCAAAAAAATTAACGAAGACCGCTTTACAGCGGTCTTTTTTTATGTTTAATAAGGAGTAATCTACACTCAAAATACACAGTTATTCTAATGTAGCTTTGTATTTTTACTCCCCAAAAATTGATTTTATGTGGAATTTAGACGGAAAGACAGCATTAGTAACTGGTGGTACTAAAGGTATTGGTAGAGCTACGGTAAAGGAACTTTTAAGCCTAGGAGCAAAAGTTATTTTTACTTCGCGCAGTCAGAAAGATATAGACAATTTTGAAAGTGAATTACAGGAACAAAGTTATATCTGTAATGGTATTGTGTCTGACGTAAGCGTAGAAGATGATCAGGATCGCCTTACTGATTTTGTTTTTGAACGTAGCGGTAGTCTTGATATTTTAGTAAATAATGCTGGTATAAACATTAGAAAAGAAGCCACACATTATGAACCTGAAGAATACCGAAAAATTCTTGAAATTAATCTTATTGCTCCTTTTGAACTAACCCGCAAATTTTATGCATTGCTAAAACGATCTGGCAAGGCTTCAGTCATAAATGTGGCATCTGTTGCTGGTAGCCAAGACGTAAAAAGCGGCGCTCCTTATGCGATGTCAAAATCAGGATTATTGCAGCAAACCCGTAGCTTAGCTTCAGAATGGGCTGAGCACAATATTCGTGTTAACAGCGTATCACCCTGGTATACACGTACACCTCTAACAACAGAAGTACTAGAAAACGATTCTCGTATTGCAAAAATTATAGAACGCACACCCTTAAATCGCGTTGCAGAACCTGAAGAAATGGCGAGCGCAATTGCTTTTTTAGCAATGGACAAAGCCTCATACATAACTGGTCAAAACATTATAGTAGATGGCGGTTTAAGTGCAAATGCTTTATAGTTTATTTATAGCCCTGCGCTTGCAAATCAAATAATTCTGCGTAGAGTTTAGGAGCTTCCATAAGCTCTTCATGAGTACCTAATTCAAGAATTTGACCGTCTTCTAAAACCAGAATTCGGTCAGCCATTCGTACTGTGCTAAAACGATGTGAGATTATGATACTGGTCTTTCCTTTAGTTAAATCAATAAAACGCTCAAACACTTCATATTCTGCTTTAGCATCTAGCGCAGACGTAGGCTCATCTAACACCATTACGAGCGCATCTTTCATATAAGCCCGTGCTAAAGCTACTTTTTGCCACTGGCCTCCAGAAAGTTCCTGACCTTGTTTAAATCGTTTACCTAATTGAGTTTCATAACCGTTCTTTAAATCTTTGATTACCTCGGTAGCCAGACTTAGCTGTGCCGCGTTTTCAATACGACTATCATCTGTAACAGCAAGTATATCACCTACAGCAATGTTTTCGCGTAGCGTAAATTCATACCTGAAAAAATCCTGAAAAATAACGCCAAACATTTGCTGAAAATCAGCTTTACTGTACTCGTTAATATTAATACCATCTAGTAAAATCGCACCCTGAGTAGGTTCATAAAAACGAAGCATTAATTTAATCAGCGTTGTCTTTCCGGCTCCGTTTTGTCCTACAAAAGCCATTTTCTCGCCGGCTTTAAGCTCAAAACTAACTCCTTTTAGAACTTCAGTATCACTACCGGGATATGCAAAATGAACATCTTTTAACTCAAATCCTTTTTTAATTTCTAATGGCAGATCTAAAAACACCTTGCCCTTATCTGGAATTACCAGGTCTACAAAATCGAAATAATCTTTTAGGTACAGAGCGCTTTCTGTAATTCGTGTAAAGTTTGAGAAGAAGGTTTGCAAGCTATTACGCAACCTATTGAACGAAGCTGATAAGAAGGTAAGTTCACCTATAGTAATCTCACCTACAAGCACACTTCTAATAATTACGATATATGCCCCGTAGTAACATACTACACCCAGAATATTAAAGATAGCGCTGTAAACACTGCGCTTTACAGTAATTCTTTTATTTATATCATAATAACGCTCACTTAAGTTTCTAAAGCGTTTTGCAATAAAGTCTGTAAGCCCAAAAAGTTTAATTTCTTTAGCGGTCTTGTCATTTGCGCCTATGTATCTAAGATAATCAAGCTCGCGACGTTCGGTCGTCCAGCTTCTTGATAACGAATATTGCTGTCCGCTAAATCTAATTTCATTTACAAATAAAGGGATGATACTTAAAGCGAGTAAAACGATTAGCAGGGGTTCAAAATAGATTAATCCTGCAATAAGCGTAGCTATAGAAATAACGCTTTGTGCTTGTCCTAGCGCGTTACTCATAAGACCTACACGACCTTGCGTTTGCTGTCTGGCACGCTCCAGTTTATCATAGAATTCTGAGTCTTCTAACTGACTCATGTCGATCTCACTAGTTTTACGAATCATCGTCTCTGATGATCTGATGTTGTATTTGTCGCCCAGTAAGCCATCTGTAATGGCAATGATTCTACTTATTATATCTGAAACAACAGCGATTACAAATTCAAGGATTACATAATTCCATAACTGGGTATAATCTGGCTGGGCAGCTGCAACCTGAGCAATAATCTCATCTATGATTAGCTTTCCTACCCATAAAATAACTACAGGTGCAAATGCATTAATGAGACGACATAGAAGATTTACAAGAAATAATTGCGGACTAACATTCCATATTTCTTTAAAAAATCTAGGAATAAAGCGGAGTGCCTGAAACGACGCCCGTACATTTGTTTTTTTCTTATCTGAAATACTATCGAGTCCTCGAGCCATAGCACAAATATACTCTTGCCGGGTGGTAAGATTAAGCCGGGATTGCTTAAAAAATACTTAATTATAAATTACAATCGCAATAATTATCGCCTCCTTTGCCAAGGCGATAGGTAAGGGTGAAGCCCAAATAATTGTAAATATCATTTTTCTGAAAGTAACTTATACGATTAGCTTCAAGCTCCTGAGGTTCTGGCTCTGTACCATCTAGATTATCTGTAGAACTTAAATGCATTGCAAACTCAATACCCACCTGGATTTTAGGAGATACAAAAGTCTTTAATCCCAAAGCTACCGGTATTGCTGTTTTTGTCTTATTTCCATAATCTATGGCTACTACATCTTCATTCCCCACACTTAACGGGTAATATAATTCACTCCATACAAAACGGAAAAGCCGGCATAAACATAGGGAGAAATGGGCAATGCAGAATCTGAAAATAATTGAAATGGAGTATACTCTAGAGCAATGGTTCCTTCTAAGTTAGAATTATCAAAAGAATAATACAGATTCTTACCTCTGCCGTTTCCGCGGAAATTATCTTTTGCGTCACGGTCATTATCGTGTAGGTTCATATAAATAAAGCTTCCGCGAAGTGCAATTTTTTCATTAAAATTTAGTTTTCCCAGCACTCCAAAGAAACCACTATTAGGAGCCAGGTAACTTTTGTTACCTATCTCTCCTACATAGTTTGTACCACCCAAATACAAACCTAAATCGTACGTTTTCTGTGCATTAACAGTAAAAAAGAGGAGCAATGTAATTATTGAGGTAATTACTCGAAGATTCATTTAAGTCAGTTTTTTTTTTGCAAAAAGGCAGCTTAGAAGTTAATTCGTAAAATTTGTATAGTATTAAGTATAACTCTCAAATTACGAGAAAATTATAACTCAACATAAAATACTTAAATATGTGAAGTAATGTGGTTATGCTTCCACAGCGCTCTTAAGCATTTTCCGTTTGTAATAAAAGATAAGTAACATACTACACAAAGCACAGGTAAAGAGTAAATATAATAATGGCATTACTCCTACAGTTACCAGTTGTGAAACCGCAATACTTGCAATTGACCCAAAAATCATCCCTATACTTCCTACCAGCGCAGATGCACTACCCGCTTGTATTGTAAAAGGGTCTAAGGAAAGCGCCGTGGTATTAGGATTTTGAAACCCTATACAGAAAAGCATCATAAATAAAAATGGATAGATAATCCAAAAATGAACGCCCACAATACTACTTACTACAAGACCAGAAAAGGTTAATAATGTAAGCGCAATACTTATACTCAAGGCGATATTAAAAAGTGAAAACCTTTTAAGTGCCAACCTGTTTATTTGACTACCTAATATTAAGCCTAAAGCATTGCTGCCAAAAACCCACCCAAATTGCTGCTCAGATAAGCCGAAAAATGTCATAAAGATAAATGGAGCGCTACTTACGTAGCTCAATAAAGCCCCTAATGAAAATCCCCGGGTCATTGCAAAAATGAAAAATTCTCTATTTTTCAATATAGACAGGTATTCTGTAAGAATTTTTTTAGGTCGTAAACTGGTGCCTTTGTTAGGTTTTGCACTTTCAGGAAGTATGTAGGTAATTAATAATAACATCAAAACCGCAAAACCGGCTAATATAAAAAACACAGCTTCCCAGTCAAAAGCCCCAATTACAAGACCTCCTACAGTTGGCGCAATTATAGGAGCTACCCCCATAATTAACATTAATGTAGATAGCACATCTGCCACCTGCTTTTTTTCAAACAAATCCCGCACCATCGCTTTAGATGCTACCATACCCGCACAACCTCCTAATGCCATAAAAAAGCGCGCAATTACAAGAATCTCGAGTTCCCAGCTAAATGCACATATTAACGAAGAAATAATAAATAAAATAAGTCCTCCTATAAGCGGTCTTCTTCTCCCAAATCTATCCATTAAAGGCCCATATGCTAACTGCCCTAAAGCGATACCTATAAGATAACTCGTAAGGGTGTACCCTACTTTGCTGATGTCTACATTAAAGTCTGATGCCACGTTTTCAAAACCTGGTAAGTACATGTCTATAGAAAAAGGACCTATAGCTATGAGTGTTCCCAGTATGAGAACAATTAAATTGCGGGAAGATGTAGTATAGCGTTTTGTCATAACAGGCTTTGCGTTTGCAAAATTAAAGCTTGATTCTGCAACAAATTGGCTTTGAGATGTTATTAAAATTGTAAAACTAGAACCGTTTTTCTTAAGGTATCGTTGTAGTTATTTTAAAATAAAAAAGAGACGGTAAACCATCTCTTTTTTACTTACGTTTATACCCTAATGCTGTCGGATAATGTGTTTTCCATCCAAGGATCTGCCTGATTTTTGTGAAATGTAGAAGAATCCTTTACGATGTAATCTTTACTTTTTTTTAAACTTTTCTAAAAGTTCAAAATTTACATTGATGGGAACCTGCAACCCCGGATACTTTAGAGCGTACATATCATCTTTTTTCCCTACTAACTCTAACTCAATTGGTGTTTCCATAATTATAAGGTTTAATTAATAGTTTTGGCCTATGCCAAACAAAAAAAATACCAATTAATACCGAAAAGCTTTCACTCAAAAAAACTGTCAAATTTTCAGAATTAGATAATCTAACTCAATTGCAAAGGCACCTCCATCAACAATATCGAAGCATTTTCAGAAGCGGTAAGCGTTACAGCAATAGTCTCCAGAACACCTAAAGCATCTCTGCGCTCTAATGTTTGATCACCTGCGGTAATGCTTCCTTCCAATACAAAAATATAAAGACCATTGCCTTTTTTATTAAAATCATATGTAACCGATTTCCCGGCTTCCAAATCAACCATATTGAACCAGGCATCCTGATAGACCCAAACTCCTGCATCATCTTTATTGGGCGAAAGAACCTGCTGCAGTTTGTTTTTACGATCTGCTTTATCAAGTGTTATTTGATCGTAACGCGGCTCAACATTTTGCTGATTTGGGATCACCCAAATCTGTAAAAATTTTACGGTTTCGTCTTTGTTTTTGTTATACTCACTATGCTGCACGCCGGTGCCTGCACTCATCACCTGTATATCTCCTTCTTTAATCACCGTCGTATTTCCCATACTGTCTTTGTGTTCTAAATCACCAGAAAGCGGTATAGAAATGATTCCCATATTTTGATGCGGGTGGGTACCAAAACCCATTCCGCCGCTTACCTGATCATCATTTAAAACACGTAGAACGCCAAAGTTCATACGTTCAGGATTGTAATAATTTGCAAAACTAAAAGAGTGTTTGCTGTGTAACCATCCGTGATTAGCATCACCACGAGTATCTGCTTTGTGAAGTATCGTTTTCATCTTTTTAAGATTAAGATTTACGCTCAAATTTAGGGTTTAAGAGTATTTCTAATTACTGCTATATAGTCGGAAAAATGCCAAAAACTTACCGCTTAGGGTGGTATTAGCACACATTTGATTACTGCTCTAAATAAAGAATCACTACGTAAAACCTAACGGAAACGTTTGTATTTTTGCAACTTAAACTAAGTTACTATGAAAAAAATATTACTTACTCTTGCAGCAGTTGCTGCATTAGTTTCTTGTAAAACAGAAACAAAAACTGAAATTTCAGAAAACCCTACTGAAACACAAGCTATTCAAGAAGAACGTACTCCAGAGCAAGAGGTTGCTTATAAAATTGCTGAGGCTAGCGGTTTAGAAAATTGGGATAAGGTTTCAGAATTACAATTTACTTTTAACGTTGATCGCGGTGATAGTCATTTTGCACGCGCCTGGAAATGGAATCCAAAGACAGACGATGTTACCATGATGAGCCCCGAAGACACTATTAATTACAATCGTAAAAGTGTAGATAGCCTTGCTATGAATGCAGACAAAGGCTTTATAAACGATGCATATTGGTTAATGGCTCCTATGCACCTTGTGTGGGATAATGAAGGGACAAACCTTACGGTACAGGATACTGCCACTGCCCCTATGAGCAAGCAACTAATGAAAAAAATCACTATTACGTATGGTAATGAGGGCGGCTATACGCCTGGAGATGCCTATGATTTTTTCTACGATGATACGTTTATGGTACGTGAGTGGATTTACCGTAGAGGCAACGTTTCAGAATTTTCTATGGTTACAACCTGGGATGATTATAAGGATTATAATGGTATAAAAATCGCATCAGATCACAAGGCTCCTGAAGATGCTGTGCATTTGTATTTTACAGACATCGCTGTAAAAACCGAAGAGTAAGCTACTTATATTTAAAAAGTTTAAAGCCATCTGCACATCAGGTGGCTTTTTTATTTTACACGGTAACTTAGTAACCACAAATACTTTTATTAAAATTTGGGCGTGCCCCTACGGGTCGGGCTATACGCTCCTAGTCCTCGCCACAGTCTCGCTTAAGGCGCAACTGCAGCTGTGGGCTATCTTCTACTATCCTTCACGCTAAAAAAAGTCTGATTTTCTTCAGTCTATATTAAGCTGTTTGAATTAGGATAATTAAGCTTTTTTATTCCTTTTTAAAGTAATTGCTACAACCCCGGCAAGAAATGTAAATAGTAATAAAGCTATAAAGCTTCCTTTAAGGTTAAATGTTTCCGCCAGAAAGCCAAGAAATACAGGACCCAGTAATAAACCTACAAAGCCGGTACCGGCAATAAAACTAATTCCTTCTGCTGCATTTATGCCTTTTAAATTACCACTATATCTAAACAATTCTGGCACCACTAAAGAAAGTCCTAAACCTACAAAACCAAAGCCCAATAAAGCCGTCGAAGTAGTTGCGCTTAACACTAAACTAAAACCCAAGGTTGCCGTAAAACATCCTGCTATCATAATAAGCCTGGACCCAAATTTTGCGCTTATACTATCTCCAAAAAATCGCCCCAATGCCATCATTCCGTTAAACATAGTGTAACCCATGCCTACTAAGGTTATTGCCGCAAAAGTTACATTTTCGAGATATAGTGCACTCCAATCTACAATTGCTCCCTCTGCTGCCATCACTAAAAAGCCTATAAGCGCAAGACCTACTAATGGTCTCAAATTTTTCAGCTTAAAACGTGTCTCATCTTCCTCTTTTACTGCTTTTAAGTGCATATAATTTTTACACATTATAAAATTTATGATTAGCATTAGCACGATCACTCCGGCCATATGATACCATGGTAATTTTATATAAGGTATGAGCAACGTGCCTATACCGGCACCTAACATTCCGCCTAAACTAAAAAAGCCATGAGAAACCGACATAAAATGTACGTTATCTCTTTTTTCGATTTCGGTAACTAGGGTATTTATAGCCACGTCCATCAATCCAGAAAAAATACCGACTGCAAAAAGGGAAACACACAGAAGTACATACGTGGGTGCTAAAAACGGACCTATAAAAACGATACAAAAACCACTTACAGCTACGATAATTGCTTTTCCTAGTTCAAGAAATTTAATGATTCTAGGTACAAAAGGAATCGTGGCCAGTGTACCTAACGCCATAAAGAAAACGGCAAACCCTAATTTACCCTCACTAATTTGAAGCTTTGCAGTAATTTCAGGAATATAAATTGCCCAGGTGCCAAAAATTATATTCAAAGTTGCAAATAGAAAAACCGGAGTAAAGTATCTTTTAGTACTAAAAACAAGGCGAAGTGCTTTCATAGCATAGTTTTATTTACAAGCCCACAAAATACCAAAAATCTAAGCAGCGCCTAAAAGTATTTTAATTGCTATTTTTACAACCTATGTTAGAGAAAGAAAAAAATATGTTTCAAAACTCGTTAGCCTATGCAAAACAGGCTGATTCAGAAGATCCACTAGCGCACTTCCGTGAGAAATTTAACCTTCCAAAAGATGAACATGGTAAAAACCTCATTTACCTCTGTGGAAACTCGTTAGGACTTCAGCCTAAAAAAGCACGCGATTATGTCGCAGAAGAGCTAAATAATTGGGCAGAAATAGCTGTAGAAGGTCATTTTAAAGCAAAAGTGCCATGGACGGAATATCACGAGATTCTTACCAAACCTATGGCAGATATCGTAGGCGCAAAGCCTAGCGAGGTAGTCATAATGAATACGCTTTCAACAAATTTACATTTGATGATGGTATCTTTTTACAGGCCTACTGCTACACGTCATAAAATTTTGATTGAGAGTGATGCATTTCCTTCAGATAGTTATGCCGTTAAATCACAAATTAAAGAGAAAGGTTTTGACCCCGAGAGTTCTCTAATTTTATGGAAACCAAGACCAGGAGAACATTTGTGCCGTTTTGAAGACCTTGAAGCTTTAATGGCAGAACATGGGAAAGATATTGCACTGGTGATGATAGGTAATTCTAATTACTATACAGGACAAAAATACCCGATTAAAAAAATTACACAACTAGGCCATAAATACGGATGCAAAGTAGGTTTTGATTTGGCTCACGGTGTGGGTAACATAGATGCAGACCTACATGAAAACGGTCCTGACTTTGCTGTCTGGTGTACTTATAAATATTTAAACAGCGGCCCGGGAGCAATAGGTGGCTGTTTTGTTCACGAGCGTCACGCAAATGATAAAGAAATCCCTCGCTTTACCGGCTGGTGGGGACATAAAATGGATAGCCGTTTTAATATGCGAGTAAATTTTGATCCTATTGAGGGTGCCGAAGGTTGGCAATTGAGCAATCCGCCGATACTTTCTATGGCACCCATACGGGCTTCATTAGAAATATTTGCAGAAGCAGGATTTCAAAACATACGTGCAAAATCAAGAAAAATAACCGGCTATTTAGAATTTCTTATCAAAGATTTAAAAGATGATCGTTTAGCTATTTTAACACCTTCAAACCCAGACGAGCGTGGCTGCCAGTTATCTATTCAGGTTAAAAACGCAGATAAAAGCTTACACGATGGTTTTATGCAGGCAGGTATTATTTGTGATTGGAGAGAGCCAGACGTTATACGTGTAGCTCCTGCTCCACTGTATAATAGCTTTGAAGATGTATTTGAAATGACCCAACGATTAAAAGAACTTTTAGCTAAAAAATAAACGGTTGTTTTAAAAACTGCCAACTAACAAGCCACTTTTGAAAAATCAAGAACATATATTAGTAATAGGTGCAGGACTTTGCGGTTCACTACTTGCATTACGCATGGCGCAACGTGGTTACAAAGTCACACTCATGGAGAAGCGCCCAGATTTACGCGAGGAGATCGTAGATTCTGGGCGTTCTATAAACCTGGCTTTTTCAGACCGCGGTATGAAAGGCTTGCGCCTTGCAGGTCTTGAAGAAAAGGTTTTACCCCTTTGTATCCCTATGAATGGGCGTATGATACACAGTACAGATGGGCAACTTTTTATGAGTCCCTATAGCGGAAGAAGTCACGAATATATAAACTCTATTTCTCGTGAAGACCTTAACATAATGCTTCTTGACGAATGTGATAAAATGCCAGATATCACAATGCACTTTAATCAAAAGTGTACTGGAGTAGATTTAGAAACGGGTAATGCCAGTTTTGAAGATTATAAAACACGCATCATAACTCAATATACTGCAGATGTAGTTATGGGAGCAGACGGTGTAGGCTCTGCTTTGCGCAAAAGCATGCTCGATCATCGCAAATTCTTATTTAGTTATGGTCAGGACTTTTTGACCCACGGTTATAAAGAATTATCATTTCCTCCCGCAGCAGATGGTGGTTTTTTAGTCGAAAAAAATGCCTTACACATCTGGCCAAGAGGTAAAGATATGATGATTGCTTTACCCAATCTTGATGGGAGTTTTACGGTAACATTATTCTTATCCTGGGAAGAAGGCAAAGACAGTTTTGAAAGTTTAAATACAGCCGCTGCAATTAAAGATTACTTTGAAAGAGAGTTCCCAGATGCACTTGCTTTAATGCCTAACCTTTTAGAGGAGTTTAAACAAAATCCTACTTCTCCTTTAGGTACTATAAAATGTTCGCCCTGGCATGCATATGGTAAAGTTTTGCTACTAGGTGATGCAGCGCATGGCATCGTCCCTTTTTACGGTCAGGGTATGAACTCTGCATTTGAAGATATTCATGTACTTGACAAGTATCTAGATCTATACCAAGGCGACTGGAAAGCTGTATTTAAAGCCTATCAAGAAGAGCGCAAAGAAGATACAGATGCGATTGCAGATCTTGCTGTAGATAACTTTCACGAGATGAAAGCTCATACCGCCAGACCTATTTTTCAAGAGAAGCGCAAACTGGAAATCGCTTTTGAAAACGAATTTCCTAAAGAATATTTCTCTAAATATTCGTTGGTTACTTTTAGGGAAGACTTACGATATTCTGAAGCTATGCGCCGTGGCCGTGTACAGGATAAAGCCATTTTAAATCTCATTCACGATGGAAAGTTTTCTACCAACATGACATTGCACGAAAAGCTAGATCTTGTAAAGCAAGAAACCCGAAAAATGCTTCACGATGATGAAGTCGTTGAAGGCTTAGAAGAAGATTAAAAACTATGCATTTTATTTCTGACGAACTTGATGATTACGCCGTTGCTCATTCTGAAAAAGAACCTCAACTGCTAAAACAGCTTACCCGGGAAACTTACCAAAAAGTTGTGCAACCGCGTATGCTTAGTGGGCACTATCAAGGGCGCATATTGAGTATAATTTCTAAATTAATAAATCCCAAGGTAATTTTAGAAATAGGAACTTATACCGGTTATTCGGCATTATGTCTCGCAGAAGGTTTACAAACCGGCGGTGTTTTACATACGATAGACGTAAATGAAGAACTAGTAGATTTTCAAAAAAAATACTTCGATGCATCTGCATTTTCAGAAAACATTAAACAACATTTGGGGCCCGCTCTAGAAATTATACCCTTGCTAGAAGAACAGTTTGATCTCGTTTTTATTGATGCAGATAAGCCAAACTACCCCGCATATTTTGATCTTATTGTAGACCGTATAAAACCGGGTGGAATATTACTATCAGATAATGTGTTGTGGAGTGGTAAAGTAGTTGAAGAGCTAAATACCAAAGACAGTTCAACACGTGCTCTTTTGGAGTATAATAAATTACTTGCTGAAGATGCCCGTCTAGAAACGGTTTTGCTCACTATAAGAGATGGTCTCACCATAAGCCGAAAAAAAATCCCATCTTAAAAGACGGGATTTAATAATTAACACGTGGTAAAATTATTTTAAAAGTGAAGATTGAATCTTACAAAATCATATCACTTTTTAAAATGGCAATTAGTTATTATTGAATTTGATATGAAGATATTACTAATATTTGAATAATAACTCATAAATTTTGCGATAATATGATTATTTTACAATCATTATTAAACCCTCAAAATTAAATAAGTCTAAGCCATATTAAGCAAAGTAAATAATTTATAGATTTATAAATTACGCTTTACACTGCCTGTAATTTCGCTAATATGCTTTTTAGCATCATCTATTTCTTTCTTGACATCTTTAGCTATATCTGTATTGATGCCTTGCTTATCTGCACTCTTCGTAATTTCAGTTTTAATGTCATTAGTTGCGTTCTTTAGTGTACGCATACCTTTACCCAGACCTCGTGCAATATCAGGAACTTTATCTGCGCCAAATACCATTACAATGATAAAAACGATAAAGCCTATTTCTGCGCCGCTAATAAAAAATGGTATATTCATAGTCTTACAAATATATGGGGAAAATTGAAAAGCCGGTGAAAGATCACCGGCTTTTTAATTGTAATTAATTCTTAAAATAAATTAATCTTCAGAACCTTCTTTAAAGCTGTCAAATTCGCTCTTTGGCTCTTGTTTAGGCCAGCTATTATTACTTAAATCTACATCTGCAGTTTCTAAGTTAGGATCTAGCATTACACCTATAAGTTCTTTGTCTGTAGCTAAAACTTTTGTCACTTCAGCATCGTTTTTACGCCATACCTGTACAGGATAAGTTACTTTTTCTTTAGAACCATCTGCATAGCTATATTCAACAATAATAGGCATAGGTATACCTCCTGGCTTATTAAATTTTACTGCATAAAAATGTTTAGGAGTTTTAAGCTTAGCGCGTTCTGCCGGTGTAAAATTATCCATCATAAACTCATTAAGGTTAGGAGCGTTTTCTAACATCCCTTTACCTTTCATAGCGGCATCATAATCTTCACCACCTTCTTCAACAACATAAACTGCATCTACGTTTGCAGGATCTGCACCGTAACGGGTAAGTAATTCTTTACCAGCAGCTGTTGGCTTATTTGTTAAGTAATATGATTTTACACTTTCTACACCCATATCTACATTTTCAGTAGAATAGAACCAACCTCTCCAGTACCAATCTAGATCAACTGCAGACGCATCTTCCATAGTACGAAAGAAATCTTCAGGAGTTGGGTGTTTAAACATCCAGCGGTGTGCATATGTTTTAAATGAGTAATCAAATAAATCACGCCCCATTACTGTTTCTCTCAATATATTTAAAGCAGTTGCAGGCTTTCCGTAGGCGTTATTTCCTAACTGATATACATTCTCAGGATTAGACATAATAGGTGAAATGAAATTTTGATCACCACCCATATATCCTGTAATTTTAGAAGGTTCTCCTCTACGTGAAGGATATTTTGAATTAGGAGCTATAGCTTCTGGAAAATTTTCACCAAAATCCTGCTCGGCAACATACTGTACAAAGGTATTTATCCCTTCATCCATCCATCCCCACTGACGCTCATCACTGTTTACGATCATTGGGAAAAAGTTGTGTCCTACCTCGTGAATAATTACGCTAATCATACCAAATTTTGTGCGATCGCTGTACGAACCATCCTCGTTAGGACGACCGTAGTTCCAGCAAATCATAGGGTATTCCATCCCTTGATTTTGACCGTGTACAGATATTGCTTTTGGATAAGGGTAGTCAAAAGTCATTCTTGAATACGACTTAAGTGTTTGCACAACAGCTTTTGTAGAATACTCTTCCCAAAGTGGATTCCCTTCTTTAGGGTAAATAGAAATAGCCATCACATCTCCTTTAGGAAATTTAACTGCCTGCGCATCCATTATATATTTACGAGAAGAAGTGAATGCAAAGTCACGCACATTGTCTGCGTGTAATTTCCAGGTTTTCTTCTGGGTGCTACGCCCTTTTTCGATCTCAACAGCTTCTGCTTGAGTTCTAATGAGAACCGGTTTGTCATAGCTCTTTTGAGCTTGCTCCCAGCGGTTCATCATCTCTTTAGAGTAAACGTCTTTACGGTTTGTTAGGTTACCCGTACCATCTAATAAGTGATCTGCAGGTACTGTGATTTCTACATCATAATCTCCAAAAGGTAGTGCAAACTCACCATTACCCCAGAACTGGTAATTCTGCCAGCCTTCTACATCATTATATACACACATTCTAGGAAAGAATTGTGCAATCACATAGTTTTTATTTCCGTCAGGGAAGCTTTCGTAACCAGAACGCGCTCTGTCTACAGTATGCTCTACAATATTAAAGTTCCATTTTACACTGAACTCAAACTCATCGCCCGGCTCTAATGGCTGCGGCATCTCTACGCGCATCATCGTAAAGTTAACAGTATGTTGTAACGGTTTGCCATCTTGGCTCACCTCTAAGATATTAAAACCACCATCAAATGGTTCTTTCATATAACTACTTACAATAGAACCCGGTTGATTTACCGGAGCCATACCACTACCATCTTTTTCTAAGGCAGGAGAATCTTTCTTACGAATGTTCTGATCTAACTGAACCCAAAGATATTCTAAACGGTCTGGTGAGTTATTTTTATAGGTGATCGTCTCGTAACCGCTTATTGTTTGATTCTCATCATTAAGCTCGATTTTGATCTCATAATCGGCTTCATTTTGATAATAAGCAGGTCCCGGAGCTCCAGAGGCTGTACGGTACTGATTAGGGGTAGAAAACTCGTTATAAAGTTGTCTAAATTTGTTTGTGTTTGTGTGACCTGCCTGTCGCTCTTCTTTAGCCGGTGCATCCTGTGCAAACCCCGCAGAGACTGCCAGAAACATCAAACTAAATAGTGTGTACTTGATTTGTTTCATAAATTACTTAATCTGTTTGTGCTTGTGAATTGTATAAAAGTAAAGATTAGCTAAATGTTAGTATATTATTCAGAAAGTTTTAACATTGCTTTATCATTCTCTTTATTTAATAAATAGCTTTTTTTGGTAGATCCCACCTGCAAATGCACAACATTTTTTTGATCAGGAAATAGATCCATTAGTAGTGTGTTTTCAATTTCTATAGTTTTGGGGTTTGTCACCTCTTTTACCTCAATAAAACAAACCACATAATCAACCTCATCTTTGTGCCCTAGATACTGTAATTCTTGCTCTTTCCCGTTGACTTTAATTATAAGCTTTTGCTTAAAATATTTTCGAATATACCCATCTAGCTTTTTTTGATCGTAAGACTTATCAACTTTTATAGACGGGTCATAGCGCTCTTGAAAGACTTTTTCTAAATCATCATAAAAGACGCGGGTAACCATTTTTATAGACTTTGACTGGGTATCATAGTCTGCCTGAGTAACACTAAAGTAATATTTGTGAGCACTTGCAGCCATAAGCGGTATGGCAACGAGAAGAATAGCTATTAATTTTTTCATAGAATTTTTAAAAATAAAACTTTATACGAAGATGAACTGTTTTTTTAGAGTATTGTGAACAAATCGCGTTCCAAAAAATTATCAATCAACCTTTTTAAGACTCCCGCCTTCGAGCTCTTTAAACTGAAGATACAGCGGCGCCTGTGCAATAAGAAGTTCAATTAAAGAAAGTGGATTCTCTTCAGAAGCAATTCTAAGATTTTCATTTTGATCCATAAATACATAGTGAGCAAAATCATCTATATAGCGCGCAGGGATATTTAATTGATAAATATAGGTACTGTCTGCAACGAGATTACGGGCTTTCTGAACCTTGATTTCCATCCTGGATAGTGCCACTTGCTTTTTGAGCATCTTAGTACGTCCTGAAATCGCATTTATAACAGCACCTACAGGAATGATACCGCCGCCAGAATGGGTAGCTGTATATAAACGGCGTTCTTCTTGTGTAAGAATGGGCCCTTTGTAAACCGGTAAACCGGCATCAGCAGGATTAAATGGTTTCTCTACTTTGGGAATATTCATATCATCCCCTAACCTTCCGCTTAAATCAATATCACTAATGTTTACATCTTCTAATTCGGTGATATTTGTTTCGAGCTCAATTTGCAGGTAATTGCGCGCCAGAATCTGCGCAGTAACGATAAGCTCTTTAGGTTTAAATTGAATTGCAGAAATATACAGCGTATCATTAACGCGTGCAGGGATTGAAAACACACCCTGCTCGTTTGTAATGGTACCTTTTTGCAGTGTGAGATTAAGCACGTGTAAATACTCGTGATCTATAGAGTCATTAGTAATTTTACCCGAAAGTAATACCGCTTCCTGAGCTTTAGCCGTAAATGAAGCCAGGCAACTCGTAAAAATAAGCGCAAAATTTAATAGTAGTTTTTTTGACACGTGTACCTCTTTAGTTTGTCTTCAAAATACGTGTCAAAGATAAGATTGTTGCACAGAGGCAATTAGTTCTTCTCATTTTGAACATTCTCAAAGTCGTCTCGCTTTTCAATCAAAAACTGAATAAGGTTAAGTTCATTGCCATTTTCAAGCATTTCTTTACTCAGACCGTTTTCTGCAACATAATTCATATACGCACCTATAGATTCTTTTTTAATATTCAGATTTTCCTGAAAAAACTGATTAGAGTACATCTGTATAAGTTCATCTTCTGCACTTTTCTGTAAATCAGAATCTGTCTTATTTATATTAAATACAGCTTTAAAAATATTCACAAAATTAAGGCCATACCTCCATCGTTGATTGTCTATTGCCACATTTTCTGCGGGTGAATACTTATCATACTGGCTGTCTTCAATACGTATATCATCTCCTGTAAAGGGTACCGGCTCAATTACCCGTACGCGGTTGACGTCTGCTACTATGTCACCGGTTAAATCGTATGGCGTAACTACAATCTCATCTAAAACGGTAATTGTCTCACGTAATGTGATATTAATTTGTCTGCTTTCTACAATGCCTTTATCTACTAAAACGGTAACAGGCGCAAATTGCAATGATTGTATCACCACCTCATCATTTTTAGCGACCGCCAGATCAAATGTTCCCTCGAGAGAAGTTATGGTCCCACGCAGTGAGGTTTTATTATAAATTACAATACCACTAGGGTCATCACCCATAGGTACAATCACCTGACCGGCCACCATAACACGGGCTATTTTTTGAGAAATTACAGTTGTTGAACTCATAATTAACAGGAAAAGTAGGGTATAAATTTTCATAGCAAGAAGATATTTTTTTACTTCAATAAGTAACGACAAGAAAGTTAATTTTCGAACGAAAACGGCTGTAAAATTTTGTTAAATGCCCATTAAATTTAACTTTGATTTTAAAAATTGCACCTATGAAAAATTTACTACTTGCAAGTACTTCTACAGTTTTTGGTGGCTCGTATCTTGATTACTTATTACCCGAGCTAAATAATCACTTTAGAGATGCTGAGCGTCTTATATTTATACCTTACGCAAGACCCGGAGGCATAACACATGACAGCTATACTGAGAAAGCTCGTGAAGCTTTTAACAACTTAGATATTGAAGTAGTAGGTCTACACGAGTTTGAGAATCCTAAAGTAGCCTTACAAAACGCTGAAGCCGTTTTTACCGGTGGTGGCAACACCTTTTTACTCGTAGATCAACTTTATAGAAATGATCTAATGGCGACTTTACGCGAGCGGATATTTGAAGGCTTGCCCTATTTAGGTACCAGTGCAGGAACTAATATTGCCGGGGTTTCTATGCAAACCACAAATGACATGCCTATTATTTACCCTCCAAGTTTTAAAACCATCGGCGCCATACCTTTTAATATAAATCCGCATTATTTAGATCCTATTGAAGGTATTGAGCATATGGGAGAAACCCGTGAAACACGTATTGCAGAGTTTCATCACTTTAATACAATTCCGGTAGTAGGTTTACGTGAAGGCAGCTGGATAGATGTAAAAGGAAAAACTAATACACTCAAAGGCACATTAAGCGCTCGCATATTTGAAGCAGGTAAAAAACCTTACGAGCTAGAAAGCGGGTCTGTTTTAAACTTCGACTAGTTTACACTAGTCGAGTTGCTTTAAAAAGTGATACCCTTTAATAACATAATTCTCATTAAGGTAAAATTTATGACTGGGATAATTTTCTACATAACTGTTTAATTCTGCAGTAGTGCATCCTTTTTCTTTAGCGTAATCAAAAATCCATTTAAAGATCTGTTTACCCAGACCCATGCTGCGGTATTCGGGTTTTATATACACGTGATCCTGCTCACATGTTTTGCCACAATAGTGACGGGTAGCAAACCACAACCCAAAAACACCAGCAAGATTTTCATCTACATAAATGCCGTAACACTCATAGCGGTGTTCAAACATATCTTTAAAACGAGATGTTAATGTAGCTTTGTCTACACGGTTACCCATTAACTCTTGTATGAGTGGTAAAAAGGTGTTAATGTCTTCCTTATACAATCTACGGATATTAAGTTTGCTCATTATTTTCTAATTTAGACGAAAACGCAAAAATAATGGATTCATCAATTCAACACAGAGAAAATAGCACCAGAGGTGTTTTTTTAATAGAAGGAGAACAAGGTAAAATCTCAGAACTCACCTATACTATTAAAGATGAACATACTATAATTGTAGACCACACTGAAACTAAACTTGGATTTGAAGGTCAAGGTTATGCCAGTAAGTTAATGGCAGAAGTTGTTGAGTACGCGCGCTCAAAAAAAATTAAAATTGAGCCCCTTTGCCCCTTTGCTGAAGTAAAATTTGACGAGCATCCTGAGTATGCAGATGTAAGAGCAAATTAATTAAATACTCTAATTTGTCAAATTATCTAATCAAGGAGATCACTGCCCGCGAGACCTGGGCGGTACGTCACCCGGTTTTAAGAACAGGCAGACCTTTAGAGACCTGTGCTATGGAAGGTGATGATCACCCAGACACCATTCATCTAGGCTTATTTGACACCGCTAATTTAATAGGTGTTGCCAGTTTTATGAAAGCGGCAAAACCGCAATTTACAGGAAGCCAATATCAACTGCGCGGTATGGGTATATTAGCTGCGTATCAAGGTAAAAATCTAGGAGTGCTACTCATCAATGCGGGTGAGCAAAAATTGAGAAGATTAGATACAGACGTGCTCTGGTGTAATGCGCGTATAAAAGCATTAAATTTTTACCTTCGGAATGATTTTATCGTAGAAGGAGATTCTTTTGAAATTGAATCTGTAGGAACGCACTATTTACTTTATAAAACACTGTGATGAAACGACGCAATTTTATACAAACCACAGTACTAAGTGCAGCGGCAGTGGGCTTGTTTCCGCAGTTTTTAGAGGCAGGTATATTACTTCCTGAACCGGAACTTATAGGCAAAGGAAGCCCGAAACTCATTGAAAAAAACGGATACCGCCTGCATCCTGAAGCTTCGGTTGCTTTTGATAAGCTTACTGCAGCGGCTCAAAAAGACGGTATAGGCATACAAGTCGTTTCAAGCTACCGCGATTATGCACATCAAAACCGCATCTGGGAACGAAAGTATACTAGTTATACCAGCAACGGACTTTCAAAAGAAGCTTCCATAGAAAAGATAATTGAATACAGCACCATACCGGGTACGTCTCGCCACCACTGGGCAACAGACCTTGACATTATTCAGGCGGGTACAGGAGTAACAAACAATGTTCTGGATCCTGACAAATTTCACGGTACCGGTCCCTTTTGTAAACTGAAAGCATGGCTAGATAAGCACGCAGCATCTTTCGGTTTTTATGAGGTTTATACTAATGATTATGGTCGTAAAGGATTTAACTACGAGCCATGGCATTTTAGTTACGCACCACTTTCAAAAAGGTATCTTGAAGCTTACAAAAAACTGGATATCGCTCAAATACTTCAGCAGGAAAAATTACTGGGTAGTGAGGCTTTTACTTCCGCATTTATAGAAAAATACCGAACCGAAAATATTTTAGACATCAACCCAAAACTTTTGAGCTAAATTTAACCTAACCCAACAACAATCAGCATATTATGAAACTAGGAGGAAGATCTCTCAAAATACTTTTAGGCGTAGGTATCGTCGCCTTTGGTTTAATTAGATACTGTGGCAGCCAGGAAGAAAACCCGTACACCGGACGTACACAGGCGATAAATCTTTCTACAGATGAGGAGATTGCCATAGGTTTACAAAATGCGCCTATGATGGCAGAACAGCACGGCGGTTTACACCCAGACCAGCAACTGCAGGATTTTGTAGATATGGTGGGAAAAAAGCTGGTAGATAATACTATTGCACGGGAGACGCCGTATCAGTATGAATTTCACCTGTTGCGCGATCCCAACACGGTAAATGCGTTTGCTTTGCCCGGTGGCCAGGTGTTTATAACCTACGCCCTTATGGAGCGGTTAGATACTGAAGATCAACTCGCAGGAGTTTTAGGCCATGAGATAGGTCACGTGGTAGGCCGTCATTCTGCTGAGCGTATTGCACAAAGCGAACTCGCAAATACGGTTGCTACCGGTGCTCAAGTGGGTGCAGATGCCGGGATGCTAGCCTCACAGATTGGACAAACCTTATTGCTTAAAAATGGGCGTGGTGACGAACTCGAAAGTGATGAATTAGGCGTTAAGTTTATGATTGAAGCAGATTACAACCCGGAAGCTTTAATTGAGGTGATGAAAATTTTAAAAGAAGCCAGCGGCGGGCAAAGCGTTCCTGAGTTTCAAAGTTCACACCCCGATCCTGAAAACCGCATTGCAAAAATACAGGCAGCAATTGAAAAGTATCGCTCAAATTAATAAACCAGCATACAGAAAAGATCTCGTATAATTTGAAAAGAGCGCTTCGTGAAATTTTCTGCTGTTTGACCCGCAGAGGAGTTCAGAAAATTTAGAAGCCGAATGAAAAATTTAGAGATCTTTTCTTAAGCCTAGACTTTTTTGGTTCTTTTTTGGGCAATGCAAAAAAGAACAGCCATAAAACGAACTACTCAAAAATAACCTACGAAACCATGCTTCTTAGGGTATTCAATTTTTAATCTCTCGGTTCAGAATAGCTGCAGGCAGCTCCGAAAGACAGGAGCGATAGCGACGCGGAGCTGAAAAAGCGGTTTTTGCCCGTGAGGCGAAAAATTCCTAAGCGAGAGGCTCTTTTCTTTTGGTTCGTTTTCTTTGGAGAAGCAAAGAAAATGAACAGAACACCCTAAAAGACTTAGTGTTGCATTAGTACCAAAACCAGTATATAGAAAATTTAGAAGCTGAATGAAAAATTTAGAAATCATTTCTTAAGTCTAGACTTTTTTGATTCATTTTTTGGCAATGCAAAAAAGAATAAAACACCTCACTCAATCGCTATCGTGATTGCTATTTAAAGTTTTAGCCATTAGTTACATTAGTCCTTATCTTTGTAGAACAACTAGATAATCATGAACAAGAAAGTACTATTAATGATCCTCGACGGTTGGGGATTTGCACCTAATAAAAATGTTTCTGCAGTAGATCTTGCAAACACACCCTTTATAGATTCGTTATACACAAAATACCCGCATGCGCAATTGCTTACCCACGGTGGCAATGTAGGTCTGCCAGACGGCCAGATGGGAAATAGTGAAGTTGGCCATATGAATCTGGGTGCCGGTCGCATTGTGTATCAGGATTTTGCTAAGATTAATAAGTCACTCAGAGAAAATAAATTGCGCGAGCAGCCTGAGCTTAAAGATGCGTTTGCGTATGCAAAAGAACACAACAAACCCGTTCATTTACTCGGTCTGGTTTCAGATGGTGGCGTGCACGCACATATAGAGCACGTAAAAGGCTTAATTAAGGCTGCCCAGGAAGCAGGCATAAAAGAAGTATATATTCACGCGTTTACAGACGGTCGTGATGTAGACCCGCAAAGTGGGGCCGGTTTTATAGAAGACTTGAATGTGTACGCAAGTGCAAATGGTGCTAAACTAGCCACTGTAACCGGACGTTATTTTGCAATGGATCGCGACACTCGCTGGGAACGCGTTAAAAAAGCCTATGACGCTTGTGTGCACAGCATAGGAAGTCATACTTACGATCCTGTTACAGCGATTAGAGAAAGCTACAAAGACGGCACTACAGATGAATTTTTAGAACCTATTGTAGTAACCGAAAACGGCAATCCTGTAACCCAAATCAAAGATGGTGATGTTGTCATTTTCTTTAATTATCGTACCGATAGAGGTCGCGAGTTAACCCGTATGCTTTCGCAGGAAGATTTTCACGAGCAAAATACCCATAAGCTCGATCTGCATTATGTAACGATGACAAATTACGACCAGACGTTTAAAAACATTCACGTAATTTTTGACAAAGACAATCTCGAAAATACCCTCGGAGAAGTCGTTGCTAAAGCCGGAAAAAAGCAAATTCGTATTGCAGAAACCGAAAAATACCCACACGTAACTTTTTTCTTTTCCGGCGGAAGAGAACAACCTTTTGAAGGCGAAACCCGTTTAATCGCAAAATCTCCAGATGTTGCGACTTACGATTTACAGCCCGAAATGAGTGCTTATGAAGTACGTGACAAAATTGTTGCCGAACTTAAAAAAGAGGAGGTAGATTTTGTGTGTTTAAATTTTGCCAACCCAGATATGGTGGGTCACACCGGTATTTTAGAGGCCGCAATCAAAGCGGTAGAAACCGTTGACGCTTGTGCTAAAGCTGTAGTAGAAACCGGCATGGAGCACGGCTACAGCAGTATTGTGATTGCAGATCACGGTAACTGTGAGACCATGGCAAACGAAGACGGATCGCCAAACACCGCACACACCACAAACCCGGTGCCTATTATCGTGGTAGACAATGACATTAAAGAAGTTAAAAACGGAATTCTGGGCAACGTCGCTCCTACTATTTTAGATATGATGGGCATACAAAAACCAGAAGTTATGGATCAGGAAAGTCTGGTTAGTTAATAATACAAACTATGAGAACATTAAAATATTTAAGCCTCGCACTTGTGTGTGCAGCTGTAGTAAGTTGTAAATCTAAAAGCAGTGTTGTTGCGCAAGTGGAAACACCCGTAACTGCAGAAGCACCACAAATGCCAGAAGCACCCGAAGCACCACAACAACCCGAAATGCTAACCGGCAAAACACAACGTACCCAGTTGCAGGCAGGAACATTTGGAAGTTGGTTTAACCCCGAATATGGAGACTACACTGTTGACAGCGGTTTACTTGAAGAACTTAAACCACTTCTAAAGGATGTTGAAATCACTGTGTTTATGGGAACCTGGTGCGGCGACAGCAAGCGTGAGACGCCTCGTTTTTACAAAATTCTGGATTCTGCTAGTAAAACAAAAGATATCGAACTCATCACTGTAGACCGTTCAAAGACCACTCCACAAGGCTTGGAAGCTGGTAAAGACATCATACGTGTACCTACGCTTATTTTTAGTAAAGATGGCAAAGAACTGGGGCGTATTGTAGAATACCCTATAGAAAGTCTCGAGGCAGATATGCTGAAAATTTTAAAAGGCGAACCCTATAAACACGCCTACGCAAATTAGACCCGTAACGGAATACCTAAAAAAATTAAAGCGACAATTCATAGAGAATTGTCGCTTTTTTTATGTGGTTTACGTAATGGCGTAAAGTGGTTATTGAAAGTTGGGTTATATTTAAGGTTATATTTTTTAAAAAAAATAGTTCGTGTTGGAAAAAAGCCAGAGCAAATCTAAAACAACTGAATCTTATCAATTAAAAAGTATTTATTTCATATTCTTGGACAACGCCTATACACGAGAAATAGGTTTTTAACTATAAAATATAGCTACTTGCACTCGGAATCATTAATATAATAATGCGTATCACTAATTAAAATTAAAATGAAAGAAAGATTACTGTCAAAAGAAGAAATAATTGAACTTTCAAATAGAGATGAAAGTCATTTTTATGATAATAAAGCCTTCGAAATAAAAGGAGATAAAATTCAAAAAATAGCAGTCGCTTTTGCAAATGCTGACGGGGGCGAATTCATAATAGGAATAAAAGATAAAAAAGAAGACAAGAACCCATTGAAGCGCTGGCAAGGCATAGATAATATGGAAGCATTCAATTTTGTTTTCCAGAATTTAACTCAACTTTCACCTACAATTCCACACTCTTATGAATTTTTAAAAGATGGCTCCGGAAAATATGCTCTCAGAATTACTATAGAAAAAAGTGAATCAGTCCATAAAACTGTCAATCAAGCTGTTTACATTAGAAAATCAGCTCAATCATTACCTATAAAAGATCCTACTCAGATTCAAGCATTATCCTATGCCAAAGGCAAATCTTCATACGAAGATTCAATTGTTAATTCAGCGTTAGCCGAGGATATATTTGAATCTTCTGAAATCATTAAGTTCCTTAGGGATTATTCTCCTCAGTCTGACCCAATTGAGTTCACTGTAAATCAAAATTTAGTAGATAGAAACTCTTACGATCCTCGTACAGCAGGAATTCTACTTTTTAGTGACAACCCTATTCCATTACTTCCAAAAAGATGTGGTATTAAAATAAACCGATATGAAACATCGGAAGAAATCCCAGAACGAGCTCATCTAAAAGAGCAACACACAGTTGAGGGATGTTTAAATGAGCAAATAAAAAAGGCTTCTGAAATTATAACTAATATAATGGAATCTGTAAAAATAATGGGAGCGAAAGGTTTGGAGAAAGTTAAATATCCACCAGAGACCATTTGGGAAATATTGGTTAACGCAGTAATCCATCGAGATTATTCAATTTCAGACGATATTCAAGTTTTAATTTTTAATAACAGAGTCGAAATTAAGAGTCCTGGTAAACTCCCTGGTTATGTAACTATTGAAAATATATTAGATGCTCGATTTTCACGTAACTCAAAACTTGTCCGTGTCCTAAATAAATATAAAAACCCTGCAAATAAGGATATGGGCGAGGGTTTGAATACAGCATTTCAAAGAATGGAAGAGTTTAGATTAAAAGCTCCTAAAATACTTGAAGACGGTAATTATATAAAGGTAATTATAGCACACACATCCCTTGCATCGCCAGAAGAAAGAATAATGGATTATTTAGAGGTCAACGATAAAATAAAAAACAAGCAAGCACGAGAAATCTCAGGTATCAAATCTGAAAATGTGATGAAAAGGCATTTTTACGATCTAAGAGATAAAGATTTAATAGAGCCAGTTATGAGTAAGACAGGTACTAAAATAGTTGCCTGGAAAAAGAAACATAACCAAATAAATTAATTGTAATGATATTATATAGTTTCTTCAAATCCGTAATTAAGTGAAAAAATAAAATAGCAGAAAAGGCCTCTACTTATATCTCTGAAATGGATTCTTTCCGAGAAGCAGGACAAGCAATAATACAAAGCATCATCAAGGCATTAAATAAAGTCCACGAAGAAGATCTTGAAGAAAAATATACCCGGGATTACAAACTCTTCTAATAAATTAAAACCGTTTATGAAACTAAAAATCTTTACGCTTATACTATTAACCTTCACATTAACGTGCTGCGCGCAATCAAGCACAAACAAAACGGTTCGCGAAGGTGAACCAGATATTTACAGCGTAAACGATGCCGATACTGCAATGAATGATGCAATTAAAAAGGCAAACAAAAACTTTGAGCATTTTGAAAAAGCCATCGCAAGTAAAAAGCCGAAGTATGAATACTTCAGTATCAAACAACGTTTTGACATCTCAACCGGTGGAGAACATATTTGGATTCAAGACATTAAGATAAAAAACGGAAACTACATTGGGGTTGTTGGTAATGAGCCCGTTAATACAAACGAAGTACGCCTGGGCGAAACCATTACAATAGATAAAAGTAAAATAAGTGATTGGATGTTTTTTGATAATGGCATTGCTCAGGGAGCCTATACGATAAAAGTACTGCGCGATCAAATGACTGAAGAAGAGCGCGCTATTTTTGATTCTGAAACCGGACTTATTTTTAATTAGCTGTATTCTAAAATTTATCCGTTTTTAAGTATTTATAAAGCATACTCATTCTTAGCATTTGTGTGACCATTAGGCATTAAGTTTTGCAATAAAACAATCATTGATTTAATCAAGTACAAACCAAAATTTGTCCTTTTATAGGTCTCTTAAGAGAAAACCGCATCTTTCTTAATTAAATTTCAGCAAAATAAGTCTCTGCGCTGCTGCGTAAAACTCTTGTTACTTATAGTAAAGAAGCGCAGAACACAAAAAGGAAAACTATGAAAACTGCATTGATCTTAATTGATATTCAAAATGACTACTTTGAAAATGGCAAGATGGAACTCTCACAACCTGAAAAAGCTAGTGAGAATGCTGCAATGTTACTCGCTAGATTCCGTGAGCAAAATTCACCTGTAATCCACATTCAGCATAAATCGGGTCCTGACGGCGATTTTTTTATTCCGGAAACTTCAGGCGTAGAAATTCATAAAAGCGTAACTCCTACAGAAGGAGAAACACACATCGTAAAAAATTACCCAAATGGTTTTAGACATACCAATTTATTGCAAACTTTAAAAGATCTAGAAATTGAGCATCTCGTTATTTGTGGGATGATGACCCATATGTGTGTAGATGCCACAACTCGGGCAGCTAAAGATTTTGATTTTGAATGTACGCTAATAGGTGATGCCTGTGCAACCAGAGACCTTGAAATAAATGGAAAACAGGTTGCAGCAAAAGACGTGCAAACTGCATTTCTGGCGGCTTTAGATTATTTCTATGCTAAAGTGATAAACACAGAAAAATACCTTAAGCATTAAATATAAGAAGACTCAAAATTTAACCGCAACTCTGTAATGAGTTGCGGTTTTTTTGGTTTTAAGAAATAGGTTGAGCGCTTTTTGAAAATTTAATTTTTCAACTTTAAAGCGGAGCATTTGCTTAATAGCTTCCATCTAATTAAAGAAAGCTACTAACTCACACCCTTTTGCATTCGGTTTATTAAATGTTTTATATTTAATATGTCAAGTATTTATTTTTCAATTCATATAAAATCTCAACATGAAAAAACTGCTATTTATAGGTGTAGTTTCCTTTTTACTTACAGGCTGTGTTAATACCAAAAAAGAAAAGACCGCAGCAACTGCTGAACTCGCTGTAAATAATTACCTCGATTATTCAGATAGAGATGATAAACTGAGTGGTGGCGTAAAAATGATTCCCATTGAAACCACCGCAGGTACCTTTAAGGTGTGGACGAAGCGCGTGGGTAATAATCCTGATATGAAAGTTTTACTATTACATGGCGGCCCAGGAATGACGCACGAGTATTTTGAAGTTTTTGACTCGTATTTACCTAAGGCAGGTATTGAATACTATTACTACGATCAATTAGAATCATTTTACAGCGACAAGCCTAACGATTCGACCCTATGGTCTGTAGATCGCTATGTTGACGAGGTAGAACAGGTGCGCAAAGCGCTAAATCTTGATGCCACTAATTTCTATGTTTTGGGCAGTTCGTGGGGTGGTATCCTCGCAATGGAGTATGCTTTAAAATATCCTGAAAACTTAAAAGGCCTTATTATTTCTAATATGATGGCTTCGATTCCTGAATATATGAAGTATGCAGATGAAGTTCTGGGACCTCAATTACCACCAGAGATTCTTGCTGAAATTAGAGCGCTAGAAGCTAATGATGAATACACCAATCCTAGATATGCAGAAGTAGTGCAGCAGTATTTTTATACTGAGCACGTATTGCGTATGCCACTTGAAGAATGGCCAAACCCTGTGCAGCGCGCTCTTGCACACATTAATCCAGAGTTGTACATCACGATGCAAGGCCCCAGTGAATTTGGAGTTGTAGGCGATGCCAAATTAAAAGATTGGGATATTACAGATCAATTAAAAAATATAACTGTACCCACATTAACCATAGGGGGCGCTCACGACACGATGGATCCCAAGCATATGGAGTGGATTGCTCAGGAAGTACAAAACGGCGCTTACCTGCACTGCCCTAGCGGCAGCCATCTCGCGATGTATGACGATCCCGAAACCTACTTTACAGGTCTGATTAATTTTATTGAAAGGGTAAATGCAAAATAATTAGCTATTACATTCATTTAACTGCGAACTTAACACGACTCATCTCATTTTATTGGTAATACTTATATTCGCTTTAATACGCTAAATAGTATACCTATGAAATTTAAGCAGCTACTCAGAATTCTATTTATTGCGGCAAGTATAGGCTCTCTATATTTTGTACCGTGGATTTTAGTAAAAGCTTGGATACTACCTCTACCCAATACCGTACAGGAACAACTTGATGAAGCTATAACTCACGGTTTTGATGGAATGATTGTGTACATAGATCAAGTCGGTAAAAAACCTGAGTTTTATGCTGCAGGCTGGCATGACCGAAAAAATAAAATACCTGCAAAACCCAGAGCTTTATTTAAAATTGCAAGCATCACAAAGCTTTATGTAGCTGTAGCGACCACAAAATTAATAAAGGCTAAACGTTTATCTCTAGATAAAACCCTTGCCGAATATTTCCCTGAACTTGCAAACCGCATAGAAAACGCTGATGAGATCACATTGCGAATGATGCTACAACACCGCAGCGGTATTCCTAACTATGTAGAACACCCAAATTATTGGATCAATCTACCTACAAATGATGAAGAAACACTGGCCTATGGGCTAGACTTACCTGCTGTTTTTGAGCCTGATAAAGACTATGGATATTCAAATACAAACTATTTATTGATTTCAAATCTCATAGATAAAACTGTGGGTTATAGCCACAAGCAGTTTATAAAAAAAGAAATTTTAACACCGCTAAACCTCAACAATACGTACGGTTCTATTCACGACATTGATATCGCAGATTTAATGAGCGGGTATTATGTAGGAATAGAAGAAGATTTAAAGACCGAAGAAATAGGTTTAATGATCGCAACGGCAGAAGACGTAGGTATTTTTATAAGAGCCTTAAACGATGGTTCTGTATTTAATGATGGGGAACAGGATATTTACACGAGCATTTATGAGTATGAACACACCGGTTTGCTTCCGGGTTATCAGAGCATTGCTAAATATCATGAAGACATAGATACAGTAATTATTCAGTTTAATAATACCGCTAATTTTAGTGGTTACGAGTGGAGTTTAGCAGAAATAAGCTACGGTCGTATCTTAAAAATCGTAAAACGCCGAAGTAGCTAATTGAAGCATTTTTCAGTTTCGTAAAACATATCCTACGCTTTTGTGTCATCTAACCCCCATTGATCTAAGGCCTTCAAAATAGATTCTAAAGATTTACCTCGGGCACTCAGCGCATATTCTACCTTTGGGGGAACTACAGGAAACACTTCACGAGTAATCAACCCGTCTTTTTCTAATTCGCGTACCGTCTGCGTAAACATCTTATTAGATATTTCGGGTACTTTTTTTTGTAAAATTCCTGAGCGCAACGGGCCTTCAAGAAGATGAAATAACACTAGCGGTTTCCACTTACTACCTATTAAATTCATTGTGTAGTTAAGGGGACAGTAATTATCTGTGTTATTTGTATTCTAATATGTTGTTTTTCAGCAATTAACTCGTTTTGGTAACTATACTACTTTTAAGTAAGTTATTGCTTACCAGGTAAATATAGGCTAATTTTGCAGTCTAAATTAAGATTATGACGACAACTAAAAATTATCCGAAAGCATTTTCACACGTAGGGATTACTGTTCCTGATATTCATAAGGCTGTAGAATTCTATTCTGAAGTTATGGGATGGTATGTGATTATGAAACCTTCTAAGGTAAAAAAAGAAAAGGAAACTGCGATTGGCCAGATGTGTATAGATGTATTTGGTGATGATTGGGAAACTTTTGAAATCGCTCATTTAGCAACTTCAGACGGTGTAGGTATTGAATTGTTTTCATTTCCTAACGGCGTAAAGGAAGCTCCAGAATTTAACCCGTTTAATACAGGCCTTTTTCACTTCTGTGTTCAGGATCCAAATATTGAAGAATTAATAGAGAAGATAGTTTCTTACGGCGGTAAACAACGGATGCCTATTCGTGAATATTACCCCGAAGATAAACCCTTTAAAATGTGTTATGTAGAAGATCCGTTTGGGATTGTATTTGAGATATACACGCACAGTTATGAATTAACGTATTCATCAGGAGCTTACTCAAAATAAGAAGCAAATAACCCATTAAAAAAACCGTGGTTTCTTAAAAGGAGACTGCGGTTTTTTAGTTTTATGAAATCCTTCTAAAAAACTAAAGCCCTAATTGCTAGATTTACAGAGAACGTCTCGAGCAAAAGACGTTCAATTTAAATACACACTTTTTAAACTAAAACACAATGTGATTATTTAATAATATACTGGGCAACGCCAGCGAAGTTTCTTCAGAAGAATTAACTCAAAAATACAGCCGTTTACTTATAGAAACTGAAACGGTAGAACTGGGTTTTAAACTTTTTCGTGATGTATTTATGTTTACCAATAAGCGATTAATTCTTATAGATGTACAAGGTTTAACCGGCAGTAAAATGGAATATAAATCGCTCCCTTATAAAAATATATCTCGCTTCTCTCTTGAAACGGCAGGTACATTTGACCTCGATGCAGAATTGAAAATTTGGATCTCTAGTGAAGATGTGCCATCGGTTTCTAAACGATTTAACAAAAGTATAGACGTATATGCAGTACAGCGTTTGCTTGCTCAGAAAGTGATGTGATTTTTATTTAAAATACTAAATGGTGAATATTACAGAGCTTTTTTAGAGAGTTACTTAATTAAGAACGCATCATCATTTTGAGAGAAAAAGACAAGACTGCCATATAGTTAATAGATAAAATTGGTAGATTTTCTAAATAAATCACTTCCCTATTGCGATTGAACCTGCAACGCTACTCTTCAAGATTCTGTCTTTATGTAAAATTAAAATATACTCTCTAATTAGCACTAACAAATGAAAAAAGTACTATTTACGATTAGTTTCCTCCTAAATATTAGCATCACTCTTGCTCAAGAACTCCAGACAGTTAAACTTAACCCTCCGGAATCATCAGATCTTTCTGATCTTGAGTTTTTGAATGATGAGTTACAAGGAGTTGATCACCTTATGCTGGGAGAATTAACGCATATGTATGGCAACATTTTTGAAATGAAAGCCAGAGTTGTAGAGTATGCACACAAGCAATTAGGTTTTACCACTATAGCCATGGAAGCCCCTATGTATGACCTTTGGAAGATGAACCAGAAAGGCTTTACACCATTTGATTTTAAAGAAGCTATCTGGGGAGTGTGGTCTGCTTCGGTAGAGTTTCAAAGAGTGATTGATTATATAGAAAAAAATCAAATTAAAGTTATAGGTTTTGATTCTCAATTTTTGAATACATCAGACTTTATCGAAGATTTTTACGACTACTGTGAAAGCACGACAATAGAACTCAAACTAGATCAAGATGACTTAGGCATAATTATAGAAGGCATTTTAGATAATGGAACTATTGAAGAAGAAGACATTAACTATGTGTCATATGAAAAAGAGCTTAAAAGAGTAATTCAGAAAATTGAAAGACTAGAAACTACTGAAACAAATTATTACTGGCTACAGTTTACTAAAAATCTGCTTGCAAGTTCACAAGATGCAAATCAGAATAGACAACCAATTTTAACTACAGATTTCGGAAATAAAAATCACAACATACGTGACAAACAAATGGCAGACAACTTATTGAGTTATATCGCCAAAAACCCTAATGAAAAATTGATAATTTGGGCTGATAACATTCATGTTATAAATGACAACAGTAGTATTACAAAGCCTGTAAGCAGTGCATTCATATCTATGGGAACGCACATTAAACATGCTCTTAAAAAAAATGTTTATAGTCTTGCTACTATACATGCAAATGACTCTCTATTTGACACAGGTACTCAAAAATGGGAGCAGACACCTGTTCTCAAAAACTCATTTGAAGATCAATTGCGAAGCTTTAATGAACCTTTCTTATTTATATCATCAGAGCAAAAAGCGATGCACACTCCAAAGCAAACCAGAATTTTAGATTTTGTAGATTTTACTTCTGCTCGGTTAGATCAATTGCATGATGGTTACCTATTTCTTGCCGCTGCTACTCTACCCAAACATAAAAATACTACTGAAACTAATAGTGCAGAAACCCCAGAATTAGTTGAGACTATAAAACCAATTAGTAACGGAACTCATAGACTGTTTAAAGGGCAAGTACTGAACAGTCAAAATAAAGAACCCATACCTTTTGCTACGCTTGTATTAAAAAAAGAAGAGATTTACAGAGTTGCAGATGAAAACGGTTTTTTTGAAGTTCCTGTTCGCAGCGATCAGATTAAAAAAGCCTTAGTAAGCATCTCTTCTATGGGCTTTGAACCCCAATCTATTAAACTTGAAAATCTAGCCGAAAAATTATATTTAACGCCAAAATTCCAAGAACTTACTGAAGTTATAATAAAAGGCTTTTTATCTCCTAAAGCGGTATTGAAAAAGGCAGTCTATAATAAAGAGAAGAATCATCCTGTACAACCTTTTAACTTCAAAAGGTATGGTAGGGTTATTACTAACGTAAATGATACCACAAAAGTAGATTTTGAAATGCTTTCAAAAGATTATGATCGCGGCTACTTATCACCCTATGTTATTACACAACGTGTAGAACAAATAAAATGGAATAAAAATTTGTTCCCTGAAAAAATTAGTACCTCTTCACAATTTTTTTCATACCGGCAGAATGCTATTAGGTATGCCAATATTTTACATAAACGAAAGTATAAGAAATTCGATCTGAAATTTGTAACGTCTACTCAAGCGGAAGATGAAGGCTTATATATTATTGCTTTCTCAACAGAACGAGATAAATGGAATTATACAAACCGAAGTTACCCCACAAAATACTCTGGTAAAGTTTATATTAAAAAAGGAAGTTTTGCAATTGTAAAAGTTATTGAGAATTGGGAAACAGCATTAGATAAAGAAGAATTAGATATATATGCAAAAAATAATACTCAATTACGAGATAAGATTGCATTACTAAGTAAGGAGGAAAACAAGTGCACGTATTCAGATATAAATAATGACGCTGTATATTATGCTACAAACTTCTATAATAGCCGTTACCTTGAGAGTGTTTCCAAACAAAATAAATCACAGAATTCTATTATAGAAATGGACTCTCATTTATTTGATTTTGAAATAAATAATCCTGAGGAAATAGAGTATTATGAATACAACAACAAGAAAGAAAACTCTTTGTACCGGGTAGCATATTCTCAAAAGTTTTGGGATACATTTTATGAAGAAAAATTGCCGTTATTTTTAAATTAAGTAAGTAACGAAATACGAGAGGAGTTAATTTCCGTATTAATTAGAACGATGGTTATCCTGTAATTATTTATCACCTCATTCTAATATTCCTTAACAAAAAGATGCAAGTAGGAGTATCTTCGCACCTTAGCCACTTAACTAATTATGTATGTCTAGATCTAAAAAAACGCCTTTAAAATCTACGTTACACGTACGCAATCGCAATCGCGAACCGTATGATTTAAAAGCTTTAGTAACCGTGGTTCCAGAATTAGGAAATCATATAAAACCCAATAAGTACGGTACAGAATCTATTGATTTTGCAAGTGCTGAAGCTGTGAAACTACTCAATCAAGCTTTACTTAAGCATTACTACGGTATAGAAAACTGGAATTTCCCTGATGCTAATCTTTGTCCGCCGATACCGGGACGGGCAGATTATTTACACGCTATTGCCGATTTATTGAGTGAAGGTACTGGCGAACTCCAAAAAGGTAATCACATAAAAGGGCTTGACATAGGTACGGGGGCGAGTTTAATTTATCCTATTCTAGGTGTTACCGAATATGACTGGAGTTTTATAGCTACAGATATTGATGCAAACTCTATAGCTTCCGCAGAAAAAATTATAGAAGCTAACGATTCATTAAAAGAGAAAATCGAATTGCGCCTACAAAAAAATGCAGATAGTATTTTTAATGGTATTCTTAATCCTGATGATACGATTGATTTTACGATGTGCAACCCACCCTTTCACGCATCTCAAGAAGAGGCATTAAAAGGAACCCGTAGAAAAACAGAAAATCTTACTGGTGCTAAAAACTCAAAACCCGAATTAAATTTTGCAGGCGTAAGTAATGAATTAATCACAGAAGGTGGTGAGGCAGAATTTATTAAAATAATGATTAAACAGAGTAAAACCAGAGGCACGCAATGCAAATGGTTTACGACTTTAGTCTCTAAGCAAGACAATTTAAAACGTATTTATAAGCAACTTAGAAAAGCTGAAGTTAAACAATTAAAAACCATCCCAATGGGAACCGGTAATAAATCAAGCCGTATTGTAGCCTGGTCTTTTCGAGAATAGGTTTATAGCATTGTAAACTAAAAAACAGCCTTAACGGCTGTTTTTTTTATTAGATTTTTTCTCATTTACAGACAAAACTATTTGTCTTTAAGCTTTTTATCATCGCGGGGGTTCTCTTTTTCTCTAGCCTCTTTTTTAGCCAATTGATCTTCTGTAAATCGTATTCCTTCACCGCCATGCATATCTGCGGGTGCTCTGTTTACTAAATTCTCTTTCTTTAAATCACTCATTTTCTTTTAAATTCAATTTAATGAACTGGTGACCAACATGCGGTTAAGAGCTCGTTAAATTAAAAAAGGCGACCCTCGGGTCGCCTTTTACACATCTTAAATTACAAGAGATTAGTAACGGTCTAAATTCATTACTTTATACCAGGCCTTAACAAAATCGTGAACAAATTTCTCTTTAGCATCGTCTGCAGCATACGCTTCAGCCAGTGCTCTTAACTCACTGTTAGATCCAAAAATTAAATCTGCACGGGTTCCTGTATATTTAACTTCACCACTTTTGCGATCGCTCCCTACGAAGATTGCATCTGAGTCTGAAGTCGCTTTCCAAGTTGTACCTAAGTCTGTAATTGCTACAAGAAAATCATTAGAAAGTGTTCCCGGATTTTCTGTAAACACTCCTTTATTAGAACCATCAAAGTTGGTGTTCAATACACGCATACCTGCTACTAACACAGTCATTTCAGGAGCTGTAAGCGTAAGTAGGTTCGCTTTATCTAATAATAATTCTTCAGCAGTGATTTTTACACCTTCCTTTAAATAGTTTCTAAAACCATCTGCTATAGGCTCTAAAGCTTCAAATGCTTCTGCATCTGTTTGCTCTGCCGAAGCATCTGCTCTACCAGCTGTAAACGGTACATTAACAGAATATCCTGCATCGCTAGCAGCCTTCTCTACAGCTGCAGATCCTGCTAAAACAATAAGGTCTGCCAGAGAAACTTTTTTATTTCCGCCTTGCGCAGTATTAAAATCATTCTGAATACTTTCTAGTGTGTTTAGAACAGCTTGTAATTGCTGTGGGTTGTTAACTTCCCATCTATTTTGAGGTGCTAGACGTACGCGTGCTCCATTAGCTCCACCACGCTTGTCTGAACCTCTAAAAGTAGAAGCTGAAGCCCAGGCTGTAGCTACTAATTCTGAAACTGAGTATCCACTATTTAATATAGTAGATTTTAATCCCGCAATATCTTCATCATTTATTAACTCGTGATCAACAGCAGGAATTGGATCTTGCCATATTAATTCTTCCTGCGGAACTTCTGGTCCTAAATAACGCTCTTTAGGTCCCATATCACGGTGCGTTAATTTAAACCAAGCGCGGCTGTAGGCGTCTGCAAATTCCTGTGGATTCTTATGAAAATGTCTTGATATTTTTTCATACTCAGGATCCATTTTTAAAGAAAGATCGGTTGTCAACATGAAAGGTGCGTGCTTTTTAGAAGGGTCGTGCGCATCTGGCACAGTACCTGCTCCACCATCGTTAACCGGTTTCCACTGGTGTGCTCCTGCAGGACTCTTTGTTAACTCCCACTCATAACCAAAAAGGTTATTAAAGTACGTATGACTCCATTGTACTGGTGTATCTGTCCACGCTCCTTCAAGACCACTTGTGATGGTATCTGCTCCTTTACCGGTACCATATCTGTTATTCCATCCCATACTTTGTGCCTCGATACCTGCAGCAGCAGGTTCTGCATCTACATACACAGTAGGGTCTGCTGCACCGTGCGTCTTACCAAATGTATGACCTCCTGCAATTAGCGCAACTGTCTCATAATCATTCATCGCCATACGGCCGAATGTTTCTCTAATATAATGAGCAGCCTCTACAGGATCTGGATTTGCATTATGACCTTCTGGATTTACGTAAATAAGACCCATATGCGCAGCACCCAATGGTTTTTCTAAATCACCGTCAGCATAACGATCTTCATTACCTAACCACTCTGATTCTGCTCCCCAGTATACTTCTTCCGGTTCCCAAACGTCTTCACGACCACCTGCAAAACCAAACATTTTTAGTCCCATAGACTCATGAGCTACGTTACCTGTCAAGATAAGTAAATCTGCCCATGATAATTTTTTACCATATTTCTTTTTAATAGGCCAAAGCAATAATCGTGCTTTATCAAGATTTGCGTTATCTGGCCAGCTATTTAATGGTGCAAAACGCTGTTGCCCAGAACCACCACCGCCGCGACCATCTTGAATACGATAAGTACCGGCAGCATGCCAAGCCATACGTATAAAAAATGGACCATAATGACCATAATCTGCAGGCCACCAGTCCTGGCTATCTGTCATTAGATGATGTAGATCTTGTTTAACTGCGGCTAAGTCTAAAGACTTAAATTCTTCAGCGTAGTTAAAATCAGGATCCATTGGGTTTGTCAATTCTGAATTTTGACGTAGAATACTTAATTTAAGTTGATTTGGCCACCAGTCTCTGGTTGTTGTTCCTCCTCCGGTTGTGTGATGCATTTCACCACTTAAAAAAGGACATTTTGCTTCTGAGTCATTTACGTCCCAGACTTTCCCGTCTGCGCCACGATCATGATTATTTTGATTTTCCATATTAGATTGAATTTTACTTTTAGAGATGGTAAAGAACTTTAATTTTGTGCAAAATTAAGTATAATTATAATTTATACTTTTTATGTTTACATAGATTAATTCTATTTACAACGATTGATGTGGTTTTACATAATTGTCATTATTTGATAAGACTCAAATCTTTCTATCTGAATATCAACATCAAATGTATTAAAATATTAAATTTATAATCAACATTAGAAATTTACACAAAACTTCACAAACGTAATTAACCTAATCATTAAGAATCAGCCAATACTTGTATGAAACGTAAAATTATTAATATCGTTTGTATTCTCTTTGGGCTCCTTTTTATCAATTCTGGCCTCAATAAATTTTTTGATTATATGCCTATGCCTGAAGATTTACCACAAGAAGCGCAAGATTTGTTTGCTGCATTATTAAGTTTTGGTTGGTTATTACCATTAGTAGCAATTGTAGAGATCATAGCAGGAATACTTGTAATGATACCCCGTACACAGGCTTTAGGTTATGTGATGATTTTTCCCGTACTAGTGGGAGTACTTTTAATAAACCTTATAAATATTCCAGATGGTTTATTAATGGGAATTATTTTAATGGGAATTAATCTGTGGATGCTTTATGAAAATAGAGCTAAAATTAAACCTCTTTTCTAGTTACCTTGCGTTTAAATTAATACGTTAAAAACGCTCAATACTACTTTTCAATGCATCCTAACGAAGAAGTTCTAGAAACATTTTACAGTGCGTTTAAAGCTCACGACCCAGAGAAAATGACCGCCTGCTATGGTAAAAACGTCACTTTTACAGATCCCGCTTTTGGTAATATTAAAGGAGACCGTGCACGAGCAATGTGGTTTATGCTTATAGAACGTGGAGGAAGTAATCTGGAGATAAGCTATAGTGATATACAAGCTAACGACTATAACGGAAGTGCAAAATGGACAGCTACTTATTTATTTGGCTCTAAAAAACGTAAAGTTGTAAATCACGTAGTAGGAACATTTTACTTTCAAAACGGTAAAATATTACAACATACAGATCATTTTAACCTTTGGCGCTGGTCACGGCAAGCGATTGGGTTTAAAGGTTTAATTCTGGGATGGTCTAATGCTATGAAATTAAAAATACAGCAGCAATCTAGCAAATCACTCTCAGGATACCTGCAAAATATGCGGAGCTTTAAAGAAGAAACATCTTAATGGCTGGTCATTGAAGTCTGAAAAACACCAGGAGACATATTTTTCATTCGTTTGAACACTCTATTAAAATAGGAGCGGCTTTCAAAGCCACATTCCTGATATATATTTTTAATTTTACGATCTGGATTCTGAAGTAAGCTTACCGCTAACTTTATACGCTCTGTATTTATATAATCAATAGGAGAAATGCCCAGTTCATTTTTAAAAACCTTATAAAAGTTAGACTCACTCATACACGCCTGTTTGCTTAACAGTTCTACGGAAAGAGACTCGTTAATATGATCTCTAATATATTGTATGATAAAAGCAAGCCTGCTATTACTATTCAATTTTAAAGCCTTATCTGTATAGATTTTACGGTTATTTGTTTGCAGAATACGTACGATAAGTTCCTGAAGCATATTATCTACAAAAAAATCTTTAGAGGGGTGATTCTCGGTAAACAGGAATAAGAGGCGTTGTAAAATCTGATAGATACCGGTATCATTTGTAAAATGAAAATTATAATCCATTAAACTCCATTCACTACCATCGTCTTTAGTTAGATTCTCATTCATAAGATTAACCACCTTTTTAATCTTATCCTCAGCGATTGCCATTGCCAGACATCGCGTAGGATTATGATCCTGAGCTTCAGGAAAATCTATACACATCAATTCATCTGCAGGTAAGATGAGTGATTCACTCGGTAAAAAATCAAAACTATTGTGATTGCGCAGATGCATAATTTTCTTTCCGCGAAGCATACTTGCTAAAACCGGTTTATCAAACTGCAGCAAAACACGCTCTGCCTGTGCGTGAGTTTCAAAGACGTGCATAGCCGCATTATTTAACGTATATGAAGTCTGGTTTTCGACCAGATTTTCAAGCTTTCTGTTTTTAAAAAATGATTCAGATAATTGCATCTTCAAAATATAACATTCTCATACTAACACCGCTTACAATACTAAATATACAATTTAAGAAGCTATATTTTAACACATTAACACTATTTGATAGAATAGTACATTGTTTTAATAGTATAGGTCAGTCGTTTTCCCTAAATGATTTTTAACTTTATAAGACTAATAAGTGCGCTACCATTTACCCTACTCAGCACAACTCAAAAAATTAAACTATAACTAAAAAAATTCATTATGAGCGATGTAAAGACTGCTTCCGCAAACGTTGTCGAGAAGCCTAAATTTAAAGATCAATATGAAAACTTTATAGGAGGAAAATGGACAGCTCCTATAAAAGGTGAATATTTTGATAATGTATCACCGGTAGATGGCGCAAACTTCACCAGAATACCGCGCTCTACTGCAGAAGATATCGAGAAAGCTCTAGACGCGGCCTGGGAAGCTGCCCCACAATGGAACAGCTCTGCTGCAGCCTATCGCAGTAATTTACTTCTTAAAATTGCAGATGTGATGGAGCAAAATTTAGAAACACTTGCTCGGGCTGAAACCTGGGATAATGGTAAAGCGATACGTGAAACCCGTGCGGCAGATTTACCACTTGCTGTAGATCATTTTCGGTATTTTGCCGGGGTTATACGTGCAGAAGAAGGCTCCGTTAGTGAATTAGACAGCAATACTGTAGCCCTCAATATAACAGAACCATTAGGTGTCGTAGGTCAAATTATCCCCTGGAATTTTCCAATCTTAATGGCTGTTTGGAAACTTGCTCCTGCTCTTGCCGCAAGTAATTGCGTGGTTCTAAAACCGGCCGAACAAACTCCTGTGAGTATACTTATTTTGATGGAGTTAATTGAAGGTATTTTGCCGGCAGGTGTACTTAATATTGTAAACGGTTTTGGAGCTGAAGCCGGAAAGCCTCTCGCCTCTAGCCCGCGTATAGATAAAATTGCATTTACAGGAGAAACCACAACCGGCCAACTTATTATGCAATATGCTTCTAAAAATATCACACCGGTTACTTTAGAATTAGGAGGTAAGTCTCCTAATGTTTTCTTTGAAAGCGTTATGGATGCAGACGATGATTTCTTTGACAAATGTCTTGAAGGTGCGGTAATGTTTGCTCTAAATCAAGGTGAGATTTGTACCTGTCCTTCTCGATTGCTGGTGCAGGAAAGTATTTATGAAAAATTCTTAGAACGTGTGGTAGATCGTACAAAAGCCATCAAACTGGGACACCCGTTAAGTCCTGATACTATGATGGGAGCTCAGGCTTCTAACGACCAATACGAGAAAATTTTAAACTATATAAGTATTGGTAAAGAAGAAGGCGCAGAAGTACTCTGTGGTGGAGAATCAGCGTACAACGAGGGACTTGAAGGTGGTTTTTATATTCAACCTACTATTTTAAAAGGCAATAATAAAATGCGCGTTTTTCAAGAAGAAATTTTTGGCCCTGTGCTTTGTGTAACATCTTTTAAAGATGAGGCTGAAGCTATTGAGATCGCTAATGATACTTTATATGGTCTTGGTGCAGGCGTTTGGACTCGTGATACACATCAAGCTTATCAGATCTCAAGAGGCATTAAAGCCGGTCGTGTTTGGGTAAATAACTATCATAATTATCCTGCTCACGCTCCCTTTGGTGGTTATAAAAAGTCTGGTATAGGACGTGAAAACCATAAAATGATGTTATCTCATTACCGTCAGACAAAAAATATGCTAATTTCTTATGACAAAAAAGCAATGGGCTTTTTCTAAATTAAAATTTATGACACAACGTGTATCTGCCACAGCGGCAGCAATTAAAATTATAGATGAGTTACGAGAGCGACACGGTGAGTTAATGTTTCATCAAAGTGGCGGCTGTTGCGACGGCTCCTCACCTATGTGTTTCCCTAAAGGTGATCTTATGATTAATGAAACAGATGTTTATCTGGGAACTGTACACGGCTGTGAGTTTTTCATGTCTAAAGATCAATTTGAATATTGGAAACATACTCAGTTAACTATAGATACCACTCCGGGTAGAGGTTCTAGCTTTTCTTTAGAAATTCCGTTAGGAATACGGTTTGTAATCAAATCCAGATTATATACTGCCGAAGAAGCGCAAGATCTGAGTCCTACGCGTAGTGGAGAACATTAGATTAATTGGTATATAAAAATAGTAAAACCCACATTTTAATAAAATTGTGGGTTTTTAGTTTTTTGGCGATTGCTAGATCACCGCGCTATTCGCTATATCTTTTTTTTGCCACAGGCTCAAAAAAGGATGCCGCTGCTATCGCTATCGCAAAGACTAACCTATGCGTAATCCATTTTCAACAGGAAGATCAGGACTTAGTAGAGTTACAGCACTACCATCAACAGCTCCTAAAATAAGACACTCGCTCATAAAGTTAGCAATCTGTTTCTTTGGGAAATTAACTACTGCAACTACTTGCTTACCTACTAATTCAGTACGCTCATATTTTGATCTTATTTGAGCAGAAGTTTTACGAATTCCTATACTATCACCAAAATCAATTTGCAATTGAAATGCCGGCTTATTAGCTTCCGGAAAATCACTAACGGTCAATATAGTACCTACACGCATTTCAACGCGCTCAAATTCTGACCAACTGAGATCATTCTGCATTAATATTCAATTTTCAATTTTTGAATCATTTCTTGAGAAATTTGACCACTGTAAGCACCATAAGCATCTACGAGTAGACCTTTCTCTCCACTTTTTGTATTTATCACGTAGAGAACACTATTATCACCGGGATTAGTCATCCCTTCAAATCTAAAAGCCTCTTCTACTTCTATTTGAGCTGCGCTCCAGGTTTTTTTAAGATGCTTCGATTCAATACCCTCATCTACAAGGTTAAAATCTACCGTGTATCCTTTATCTTGTAAATCTTCTATTGCTACTGAAAGCGAACTATATGTATTTTTCATAATTATTAGATTTAATTTTAAAGTTACAAAGGGGTTACTGAGCACCCAAAAAATTAAAACAACTTTAGTATTTGTAACTTTATACTCCTTTTACTACTAATCTGGTATATTAATAACCTACACGCATTATGGCAAGAACACAATCTAATATGCTTCAATTAGGAACCATCGCCCCATTTTTTTCTTTGCTAAACCCACTTACTAATAAGCATGTAACTCTGGTTGATGCGGCTGGCGAACTGGGCACGGTAGTTATGTTTTTATGCAACCACTGCCCTTTTGTTAAACATGTAAATGATGAGATTGTACGTATTGCAAATGACTACCGGGTCTTAGGTTTTGGCTTTGTAGCGATAAGCAGCAATGATGTTGAGAAGTATCCAGAAGACAGCCCCTGGCTAATGCGTGATACTGCGCATAAATACAATTATTCATTTCCTTATTTATACGATGAGAGTCAGGAAGTTGCTCAAGCATATAATGCCGCCTGTACACCAGATTTTTATTTGTTTGATGCAGCATTAAAATTAGTATATAGAGGTCAGCTTGATGATTCCCTCCCCGGCAATGGCATCCCCGTAAACGGAAGAGATTTTAGAGAGGCATTAGACAATATCTTTAATAATCGCAAGCAAAACGAGCTACAAAAGCCAAGTATAGGATGTGGTATAAAATGGAAAGAGAGCCATTAAATGTTTAACCATATTCACCCATATCTACCTTTTAATCTTGAAGAAGCGACAAAACTCATTGTGGGAACATTGCCACCGCCGCGCTTTACAACAGGTGAACTGTTAAAAGAGGATGTTGACTTCTGTTATGGGAGTAAAAATGGTATGCTTTGGCCCATACTTGATCGTATCTTTAATCTTAATCTTGTTTATGATAATTCTACATTTGCCATAGATCAACGGCTCAATTTTCTCAAAAAACAAAAAATTGGAGTGTGTGATATTGTAGCTTCTGCAAAACGCGAGAAGATTGATGCATCAGATCTTGGGATGCAGGCCGTAGAACTGCGTGATTTGATTGGCTATCTCCATGAATTCTCACAAATAGACACCTTAATTTTTACCGGTGGAAACAGTAAAAATGGTCCTGAATATTTTTTTCGCCGACAGGTAAAAGAATACGGGATCAAATTAGAAGTTGTCTCTGCAACTGTACCACGTATTCATCAATTCAAACTTCAAAATCGAAGCATTAAAACCGTATCACTTACAGCTCCTTCGGGCGCTGCTAACAGAGCGATAGGAAGTATGAAGGCTTACCAATTACAAAAAGACATTGACCCATCATTTACTACTTTTGATTTTAGGGTAAATCAATACCGTCCTTTTTTTAAACGTGAACCCATTGATTAGTCTCAAACTAGATTTATTACTATTTTTAAATTCAAATTCTATTTTCAGATGAAATTCTATCTATTCAGTTTTATAGTGGTTGTATTTATTGCCTGTGCGGAAAAACCAAAACCCGAAGATTTTGATTTAGAAACTCAATTCGAAAAAAGTAAAGGGACACGAACTCCTGAATATGCTGATGTGATATCTTACTACAAACAGCTAGATTCTGCTTATGTCTCTATTAAGACCTACGAGATAGGCGAGACCGATAGCGGTTTGCCGTTAACGCTTATCACTTACAATCCTGACCGCAGTCTGGAGTCTGAATTTTCTGAAAATAAAAACGCTCTTCGTGTACTTATAAATAATGGTATTCATCCCGGTGAACCAGATGGTATTGACGCCACGATGATGCTGATGCGTGATTTAGCAAGTGGGAGAATTGAAACCCCTCAAAATATCTGGGTTGGTGCAATTGCAGTTTACAACATAGGCGGTGCACTTAATCGCAACAGCATCAGTCGCACAAATCAAAATGGTCCTGAAGAATATGGGTTTAGAGGTAACGCGCGCAATTATGATTTAAACAGAGATTTTATAAAAGCAGACACAAAAAATGCACGCAGTTTTGCTGAAGTTTATCACCTAATAAATCCCGATGTATTCATAGATAACCACGTGAGTAACGGCGCAGATTATCAGTACGTGCTCACCCATTTATTCACCCAGCACAACAAACTGGGCGGACAACTAGGTGCGTATTTACATACAGAAATGCACCCACAGCTAGAAAAAAATTTAGAAGCAAAAGGCTGGCCTATTACACCCTATGTAAATGTATTTAATGAAGTTCCCGAGACAGGTTTTTCTCAATTTATGGATTATCCCAGATATTCTACCGGCTATTCTACCTTATGGAATACTCTAGGAATGATGGTAGAAACACATATGCTAAAACCTTATAAACCCAGAGTTGAAGGCACCTATGAACTAATGAAAACTATGCTGAATATCGCATCAAAAGATGCTGCAAAGATCAAAATGATGCGGTTTAAAATTGATTCTCTTTACCATAGCGGAAACTTCACCGGCAAACCTTACGTTACCAACTTTGTTATTGACAGTTCAAGAACCACACAATTCAATTTTAAGGGCTTTGAGGGGAACCAAATTACGAGTACTGTAACCGGTTTACAACGCTTAAAATATGATAGAAAAGCCCCTTTTTCTAGGGAAGTGACTTATTATAATTATATTAAACCTACTGACTCTATTGTCATTCCTAAATCTTATATAATACCACAAGCCTATAGTCATATAATAGCTCGTCTAAAAGAAAATAAAATTAGATATAACACCTTAAAAAAGGATACAACTATAACCGTTACTGTTTATCATATTGCAAATTACAGCACACGATCTACACCTTATGAAGGGCATTATCTGCATTCAGCAACCCAGGTTGAGAAAAGCACTACAAAAATTAGATTTAAAGAAGGAGATCACATAGTAGAAACAGCACAATCTGGACTGCGTTATTTATTAGAAACGTTAGAGCCTGCGGCTGTAGACTCGTTCTTTAATTGGAACTATTTTGATACCATTTTACAGCAAAAAGAAGGTTTTTCTCCTTACGTATGGGAAGACAAAGCGCAGGAATTGCTTGACAGTAATCCAGACCTAAGAAACGAGTTTGAAACCAAAAAACAAGTAGATCAAGATTTTAGTAATAACTGGTATGCTCAATTAGATTGGCTTCATAAGAAATCTCCTAATTATGAAGAAGCCCACCTACGCTACCCTATCTTTAGGATTGAGTAGTAAATATTCTTTAGGGAACAGGAGTTTTATATTTTCATAAGACTTAGAAAGTGCCTTTTGAGATTTTTCAAAATTTTTCCAGCGCACCTTTTTTATACCTTCAGAGGGTTGTGGTTCTAGAACACCTTCAAATGTAGTAGTCATTTTATACCAGTAGGTTTCTTTCAGCTTAAATTTATTATTACGCTTAAAGATGTGATAGGTAGTTGTAATGTGTTCTACTAAAACAATATCTTTACACCCGGTCTCTTCTTCAACCTCACGCACAGCGCATTCTTCAATGGTCTCATTCTTCTCTAATTTACCTTTAGGAAGATCCCATTTACCATTGCGCTTTATGAATAAAATTTCTGAATTTTTATTGTAAACCATTCCGCCACCGGCGATAACTACGGGAAGCTTTTTCTTTAAAAACTTAAGTAATTTCTCACCTTTAGGATGGTACAAATTTATATGCGTGAGGTCACCTAGATTTACTTGTTTAATAATGCTTTTAATTTTTGCACGTTTTAAGGGAATTGATGTGTAATTTGCACCAATATACTTTTCAGTTGAAAGTATAATGGGCACATCATTTACAAAAACTTTATACATTTGTACCATGATTTTAAAAAAGGAAACAGCCAAAAAAACGGCTGAGTTGTTATTGCAAATTAATGCAATTAAATTACAACCACAAAATCCCTTCACTTGGGCCAGTGGCTGGAAGTCTCCAATTTATTGCGATAACCGCATTACTCTCTCTTACCCTCAGATACGCAACTACTTACGTGAGAATATTGCGCAGCAAATTGAGCATTTGTATGGAAAACCAGATGTGATTGCAGGTGTGGCGACGGGAGCAATAGGTATAGGAATGCTGGTTGCAGACTATCTAAATGTACCGTTTGTTTATGTACGTCCTGAAGCTAAAAAACACGGAAGACAAAACAAAATAGAAGGTAAATTAGATTCTGGGCAAACTGTTTTTGTCGTTGAAGACCTTATAAGTACGGGAAAAAGTAGCCTTATGGCTGTTGACGCTTTAAAAGAAGCTGGTGCTAATGTTAAAGGAATGCTTGCCATTTTTACTTATGGCTTTGATGTTGCTCTAGAAAATTTTAAAAAGTATGATTTAGATCTTTACACTTTAAGTGACTACGAGCATTTACTCGAGCAGGCTTTAGATACACGTTACATATCTGAAAAAGAAAAACTCACGTTGCAATCTTGGCGTCTTTCTCCAGACACTTGGGAAGCAGTGGTATAATTAATAATAAACCAAACTTAAATTACAGTTTAATACAAAACTATGTTCATAGAAAGCCCTAAAAAGACAATTGACAAAAGCCCTGAAGTAGTATTCGCTTTTTTAAATGATGTTAACAATTACAAACAGTTGATGCCAGACAGCATTAGTAAGTTTGAGATCTTAAGCGATAAGCGCTTCTTATTTGCTTTAAAAGGAATGCCAGATATTGTTTTAGAATTAAAAAATAGTATTCCATATAACAAAGTAGTTTTGGGTGCGGCGAGTGAGAAACTTCCATTTACACTTACTGCAAATATTAAAGAACTCACAGATCAAAGCAGTGAAGCTTATTTTGAGTTTGAAGGTGAGTTTAATGCAATGATGTCTATGATGATCAAAGCACCTATTACAAAGTTTATACAAACCCTTACAGAGAACTTGCAAAATATCTAATAAAGTAACTTAAGCTCTTTAAGATCAAATTCTTTTAAAAGCTCATCTTCTATTTGGAGGATGAGCTTTCCCGTTTTAGACACTTCTTTAATTATACCGGTGAAGAGTTCACCACTTGGCAACTCAAATGTTGATGCTTTATCTTTTCTAAAAAGTTTAGCTTCATAGTCTGCCTTGAGCCCTGCAAATTCGCTCTTTGTAACTAAATCAACATAATGATAAAATTTTGAAATTAGCATCTTCATAATTTCTTCAGGCTGGTGGTGCTTTCCTGTTTCTAAAAGTATTGAAGTTGCTCTGGGTGCGCGTGTAAATATCTTTTGATTAACATTAACCCCAATACCTATAATCACAGCATAAAGACCGTTGCGAATAACACTTTCGATTAGCACTCCGCAAATTTTTGATCTTCCTGCCAATATGTCGTTAGGCCATTTCACAGAAAGTTGACTTATTCCTAGCTCTTGTAGTGCTTCATAAATAGCTAAAGAAGTTGCCATTGTTATATAGAATTGTCTATCTGCACGTAGCCCTTCAATCCTTTTAAACACACTAAATGTGAGGTTTTTATCCTTTTCAGACTCCCAATATGCACCGCGTTGCCCCTTACCTGCACTTTGCTCAGTTGCCCATACTATTGTGTCATCCTTAATGTCAAGCTTTCTCGTATACGCTCGCAAGTAGGTATTTGTTGAGGTTGTGGCATTAAGTTTGACTATCTTCATGAAATAAATGAATAGCTTAAATGTTATTACAAAAAACACTATCAGACAAAATTGTAATAACTTTGTCAGACTAAAAAAGATTTAATGGCCAAAAAAGAAGTAAGTACAGATCTACTAATTACAACTATTCTAGAAGGGATTGAAGAGGTAAAAGGTCAAGATATTGATATATTAGACCTTAGGGAGATAGAAAACATGGTTTGCGACTACTTTATCATTTGTAATGGTACGTCAAATACTCAGGTTTCTGCCATTGTAAATTCAATTCAAAAAACGGTAAGCAAGAAAATTAAGGATAAGCCCTGGCACGTAGAAGGATTGCAGAATTCTGAATGGGTGCTTATGGATTATGTGAATGTTGTTGTGCACGTTTTTCAAAAACACATTAGAGAATATTATGACATTGAAAGCCTTTGGGGAGATGCCAAGGTAACATCAATTGAAACAAATTATTAAAACATATAGATGGCAGATAAATCAAAAAAGCCGGCTCCTAATAAACCTAAGTTTAGTGCCTGGTGGATATATACCGCAATAATTTTAGTTTTCTTAGCATTAAACTTTTTCAGCAGTAGTTCTGATTACGGTAATCCTAAAGAGATACTTGAAAACCAATTAATGACCTTTGCCAAAGAAGGTGATGTTAAGCGCATAGATATTAATAAATCTAAGCAAATAGCATACATCTATCTTACCGAAGAGGCTGCTAAGAAAGAAATTCACGCCAAACCAACAGATAACGGCATGTCGTTATTGAGTTCTGATTCTGGCGCTAATTATGAATATAGATATGCTACGCTTGAAGATTTAACAGATCAACTTGCAAAGATTGAAGAAAACCAAGGTATTTATATCTCTAGAAAAGTACTACCTCCAGACAGTAATATAATGGGTGACATTTTAATCACTCTTTTACCCATAGCTATTATTATAGGTATCTGGATATTTATTATGAAGAGAATGTCTTCTGGCGGCGCAGGTGGCGCAGGTGGCCAGATATTTAATATTGGAAAATCTAAAGCAAAACTTTTTGATGAGAAAATAGATGTGAAAACAACCTTTAAGGATGTTGCAGGTCTAGAAGGTGCTAAAGAAGAAGTGCAAGAGATTGTAGATTTTTTAAAGAATCCAGACAAGTATACAAATTTAGGAGGTAAAATTCCTAAAGGAGCACTGCTTGTAGGACCTCCTGGAACAGGTAAAACATTATTAGCTAAAGCTGTTGCCGGTGAAGCTAAAGTGCCCTTCTTCTCACTATCAGGTTCAGACTTTGTAGAGATGTTTGTAGGAGTAGGTGCTTCACGTGTTAGAGATTTATTTAAACAGGCTAAAGAAAAATCTCCTGCTATTATTTTTATTGATGAGATTGATGCTATAGGTAGAGCACGAGGAAAAGCAAATTTTAGCGGTTCTAATGATGAGCGTGAAAATACACTTAACCAACTTCTAACGGAAATGGATGGTTTTGGTACAAATACAAATGTAATTGTACTTGCCGCAACAAACCGCGCAGACGTTCTAGACACTGCCCTTATGCGTGCAGGTCGTTTTGACCGTCAGATTTATGTAGATCTTCCTGATGTACGTGAACGTGAAGAAATTTTTGAAGTGCATTTAAGACCCCTTAAAAAGGTCGCAGATGAACTTGACACTAAGTTTATGGCTAAGCAAACTCCTGGCTTCTCAGGTGCAGATATTGCAAATGTTTGTAATGAAGCTGCATTAATCGCAGCACGTCAAGAAAAAACTGCTGTAGGCCGCCAAGACTTTTTAGATGCAGTAGATCGTATTGTAGGTGGTCTTGAAAAGAAGAACAAAATTATTACTCCAGACGAGAAAAAAGCAATTGCTTTTCACGAAGCAGGTCACGCAACAGTAAGCTGGATGCTTGAACACGCAGCTCCTTTAGTCAAAGTAACTATTGTACCTCGTGGTCGTTCACTAGGAGCTGCTTGGTACCTACCAGAAGAGCGTTTAATCGTGCGTCCTGAGCAAATGCTTGATGAGATGTGTGCCGCTATGGGTGGTCGTGCAGCAGAGAAAGTGACTTTTGACAAAATTTCTACAGGTGCGTTAAGTGATCTTGAAAAAGTGACAAAACAAGCCCGTATGATGGTAACTACTTACGGTCTAAATGATGCCATAGGTAACTTAACTTATTATGATTCTTCGGGGCAAAATGAATACAATTTCAGTAAGCCTTATAGTGAGAAAACAGCTGAGTTAATTGATAAAGAAATTTCAAAAATTATTGAAGAGCAATATCAAAGAGCTATTAGTATTCTTGAAGAAAATAAAGATAAATTAAATGAGCTTGCTGCCGTATTATTAGATAAAGAGGTGATCTTCAAAGATAATCTTGAAAAAATATTTGGTAAGCGCCCATATGACAAGCCAGAAGGTATAGAACAACAAGTACAGGAAAATACCCTTCCTGTAAGCGAGAACTAAACGACTCCTGGTGCTAAGAATTTTAAATCTTAACTTAACGCTTTGTTGAGTTAAGATTTTTTATATTTGATAAACACCTTATAACATAAGCATACACACTCATTTATGAGTATTTTCGATAAAATTTTTAAACCAAAAAATTCAGAAGAATCTGATAAGCCAGGAACCTCAAAATCTGAGCGCGGTAAATACATGCCAGATGTTAGCGCACCTGCTGATGAGCGATTTACAAAACATTTTATTTTAAACGGCGGTAAGTTTTTGTACTGCGTTGATATGGATGAAGTGCATGAGAGTTTTGACAATATCTTACTGGAAAATGACTGGTATGAGCAAGCTGTTTATTGCCTTGATGAGAAGCTAGAAAGTCTCTTCACAAACTACAACTTGAAGTACGGCACCGAAACCGAGTCAAAATTTATGCTATCTACCTGTGAAAATTTAATTGCAGATGATGGTAGTTTACTTATCTCCTCCAACCAAATTAAGGAGAAAAAGCTAAAAGAGCTTCCTCAAAATTTCGTGATTTTTGCAACAACCAGCCAGATTGTAAATAGTATTGGTGAGGGCCTAAGAGGTATTAAAAAGAAAAATACCGGCTATATACCTACTAATATTACAACCATAAAAAACTTTGAACCTAAAGAGGGTCCTAAAGATTTTATGTCTTATGGTAGCAGTGCAAAAAATCTTTACTTACTGCTACTAGAAGATTTATAGTATGCGCGAACTTACTGTAAGAGCACTTTCCGGCCTTTTGTATGTCATTATACTGCTATTTTCAATTCTCTATTCTGAAAAATGGTATATACTTTTGTTCTTGCTTTTTGGGATTATCACTCTACGTGAATTTCTTAGACTAATAGGTTTTCAATTTTGGTATACTTATCTCATTCTAATAGCATTTATCCTATTTTTTAGTTACTATAAAGTATCTAAAATCACTACTTTAATTCTACTTGGGTTTACAGTTGCTACCGGCCTTTACCTAATGAAAAACTTATTTAGTGAGAAGATTAGAAAGTATGGCAAGCTTCAGAAATTACATATAACCATATTTTATATCATTTCGAGCTTTGTATTTCTTACACTGCTTCCTTCTCACGGAGATGAATTTTCACCATATACAGTTGCTGGTCTTTTTATATTAATATGGACGAATGACACTTTTGCTTATATCGTAGGTAAGAGTTTTGGAAGACATAAATTGTTTCCAAGTATATCTCCTAAGAAAACGATCGAAGGCTTTTTTGGCGGTTTAGTTTTCGCTTGTATTGCCAGTTATTTTATTCATAAATTTACCGGAAGCCTCAATTTTAATATTTGGCTTTCACTTGCTGTAGTAATGAGTACTTTAGGGACTTTTGGTGATCTAATAGAATCTAAATTAAAACGCGAAGCCGGAGTAAAAGATAGCGGTACGCTAATGCCCGGGCACGGTGGTTTATATGATCGCTTAGATAGTATACTTTTTGCTAGTCCATTTATTTATCTGGTTTTAATTGTTTTTGAATATGTTTCATAAAGAAGGTTACACTATTATTATAATTACGATTATTATCGTAGCAATAGGTTTTATAAGTACTCAAACCTGGGTTTCTCCCGTATGGCTTCAGTATGTATGCTATGCCACTTTAGTCATATTCCTACTTTTGATTCTTCAGTTTTTTAGAAATCCGGGCAGAATAGCCGATGTTACTACACAAGATGTTGTTTCTCCCGTAGACGGGAAAGTTGTAGTTATTGAAGAAGTTTTTGAAAAAGAATTTTTTAAAGAAAAACGCCTTCAGGTTTCTGTTTTTATGTCACCTCTAAATGTTCACGTTACTAGATATCCTGTTAGCGGAAAAGTGGTATACAGTAAATATCACCCTGGAAAATATCTGGTTGCCTGGCACCCTAAGGCCTCAGAAGAAAATGAACGCACAACTGTTGTAGTTCGCTCTACGAGTTTTGGAGATGTTCTTTATAGACAAATAGCAGGTGCACTGGCGAAGCGTATTGTGAATTATGCTAAGGAAGGTGATGATGCTGTAAAAGGAGAAGACAGTGGCTTTATAAAGTTTGGTTCTCGTGTTGATATATACTTACCTCTAGGCACGCCTCTGGCTGTTAAATTAAACCAGAAAGTAAAGGGTTCACAAAGTATTATAGCAACTCTTAAGTAAATCGTTTTGAGTAAAGAAAAATTGGATGAAGATTTTCAGAATGCTGCGGAAAGAGCCAGTAATACAAAGACTGCACTACCACCAGATATTCAGTTGTTACTTTACGCCTATTATAAAAAAGGCAATCATAAAAGCAAACTTATTCCTGTAGAAAATTTAAAGGAAAATGATCTCAGAAGTGCCTTTAAATACAATGCTCTTATTCAAATTAAAGGCCTCTCGGCTACCGAAGCAAAAAAGGAATATATAAAGCTTGTGGCTAAATATATAGTTGATTAATTTACATTGTTTTTTTCGCTGCTACTCTTATGAAAAAACAATTTCGCTTTTATTATTTGTATTTAATTTCTTGAATGCTCAAGAAACAATTTCAGAAACTGAAAAATTAGCATCATTTGCAAAAATTTACGGGTTTCTAAAATATTATCACCCAGAAGTAGCGAATGGTACCTTTAACTGGGATCAACAGTTTATAGACCAACTTCCGAAAGTTTTAAATGCCACCAGTAATGAGTCACTTTCTAAAATCTATATTGATTGGATTGAGATTTTAGGTGAAATTAAAAACTGTCAAAAATGTGATTCTAAAGGAATATATTTTGATGAGAATTTTGATTTATCGTGGATCAATGATACTATAAACTTTAATAAATCACTCTCTCTAAAACTTGAATACATAGAAAAAAACAGAATTCAAGTAGATCAATTTTATGTAGAAATACAACCTGTAGGTAACATTAAGGTTACTAATGAGCCGGAATATAAAAATTTTGAATATCCCGGTGAAGAATATCGCCTGTTAGGGTTATTTAAATACTGGAATATTATTGAATACTTCTACCCTTATAAGTATTTAACAGATCAAAACTGGGATTCTGTTTTAAAGGAAATGATACCCAAAATTAGAAGCGCATCTAATAAAAAAGAATATCACTTAGTCCTACAAGAACTTATCGCAAAATTAGATGATACCCACGCCTCAATAACATTCTCAGAAGAAAAGTCAAAATACCTACCTATCAAAATTTCACATATAGACAATAAAGCGGTTGTTTCAGGTTTTTATAATGACTCTCTAGCTAAACTCAACAACTTGCAGCTAGGAGATGTCATTTTAAAATTGAATGATATAGATATTAAAAATGAAGCACAGAAGAATCTCAAATATGTTGCAGGCTCAAATTCTAATATCAAATTCAAACTTGCATACATCAAAATATTTAAGGGATTAGAAGATACTATTAGTTTAACGATTAACAGAAATAATTCTGTTAGAACCATTAAATCAAAAAGATACGATTTTGATGATTTTAATTACAGGAGCAATCCAAAATCGATTAAATCAAAATCTATAAGCGATGCGATAGGTTATATTAATATGGCTAATGTTAAAGAAGATGACATTAAAGATATTTTTAAATCGTTTAAAAATAAGACCGCACTAATAATTGATTTAAGAAACTACCCCTCGTTTATTTATTACAAATTTTCTGAATACTTAAATCAAGAAAAGAAACATTTCGCCACATATTATTGTCCCGATATAAACTATCCTTCGAGATTTGTCAAAACCAATTTAAGGACAAATGATAGTAAAAAAGCGTTTGTAGGTAAAATTATAGTATTAGTAAATGAAGGATCTTTAAGTCTTTCTGAATTTACAACTATGGCATTTCAAACAGCAGATAATGTAGTAACAGTAGGCAATCAAACAGCTGGCGCAGATGGAGATGTTGTCAAATTTGATTATCTCGGTGGATTTAAAACTACAATGTCTGGCAATGGAGTTTTGTACCCAGATGGAACACTAAGCCAAAGAGATGGAGTGAAAATAGATGTTATTGTAAAACCAACACTTGAAGGTTTAAGACAAGGTCGTGACGAAATTTTAGAGAAAGCAATTGAGATTGCAAATGAATAAAATAGTGTATTAAAAAAAGGAATACATTAAGCTGGTCGCTCAATATATTCCTGATTAATTTTGTTGCTCCGTTTAAAAATTTAACCCTATTTTAAAGCTGCAAGTCTCTTTTCTAACGCATCAATTTTAGACTGTGCGTCTGCTTGTTTTTGACGCTCAATTGCTACCACCTGTTCTGGCGCACCACTTACAAAACGTTCATTAGATAACTTTTTAGTTACTGAATTCATAAACCCTCGAGTATAGTTTAATTCTTCCTCAATTTTAGCTAGTTCTGCTTCAATATCTATTGCTCCGGTTAACGGAATAAAATATTCATTTGCTTTAACCCTAAAAGACAATGCACCATCTTTACTAACCGTTGTAGCTTCAATACTTGAAAGATTACATAACTTTTTAATAATACCGTTAAAACGGTCTGTAAAGCCTTCAGTATTCATCACGTAGAGCTCTAACTCTTCCTTAAACGAAATGTTTTTATCTTTACGTATCGCACGAACTCCTGTTATTATTTGAGTCGCCAATTCAAAATCATTCAACAACTCTTTATCTCCGGCTTCAACATCTGGCCACACATTTATAATTAGTGCATCTTCTGGAGTACGCTCCGTAATTGTTTGCCAAATTTCTTCAGAAGCAAAAGGAATAAAAGGATGAAGGATACGCAGATTATCTTCAAGCGCTTTTATCACCATATCATAGGTATTCTTATCTATAGGCTTACCATATTCCGGCTTTACAATTTCTAACAACCAACTGCAGAAATCATCCCAGACTAATTTATAAGTAGCCATTAATGCATCACTTATACGGTATTTGCTAAAATGATCTTCAATCTCAACACCGGCATCTTTAAAACGCTCTGCATACCAATTTAAACCTTTTAAGCTCGCCTCAGGTTGTTCTATAGTTGAATCAACTTCCCAACCTTTTATAAGTCTAAAAGCATTCCATATTTTATTAATAAAGCCTTTACCTTGCTGACATAAATCTTCATCAAAAAGCAAATCATTACCTGCAGAAGCACTCAACAATAAACCTACACGTACACCATCTGCACCATACTTATCAATAAGCATCATCGCATCTGGTGAATTACCTAATGATTTAGACATCTTACGACGCTCTGCATCACGTACGAGACCTGTTAAATACACATTTGTAAATGGTTTCTCACCCGTATACTCATACCCTGCCATAATCATACGTGCAACCCAGAAAAATAAAATATCTGGCCCGGTAACTAGATCATTTGTAGGATAGTAATATTTAAATTCTTCATTATCAGGATTTGCCACACCGTCAAAAACACTCATTGGCCACAACCAGGAAGAGAACCATGTATCTAAAGCATCTTCATCCTGTTTTAGGTCTGCAAGTGTTAACGTATCATTTCCAGTTTTCGCTTTCGCGGAAACTAAAGCTTCCTCGATATTCTTTGCTACTACAAAATCTTCTTTACCGTTACCATAGTAAAACGCCGGTATTTGCTGTCCCCACCATAGTTGACGTGAGATATTCCAATCTCTTATATTTTCCATCCAATGACGATACGTATTATCAAATTTCTTCGGAAAAAGATTTATCTCTTCGGTCTCTAATACTGCTTTAATTGCAGGTTCTGCCAGGTCTTTCATCTTCAAAAACCATTGATCTGAAAGCTTAGGCTCAATAACCGCTTTTGTGCGTTCTGAAGTACCTACTTTATTCACATGACTTTCAGTCTTTACAAGAGCGCCTAGATTTTTAAGTTCTTTTACGATCTCCTCACGAACCACAAAGCGATCTTTACCTTCATAATGCATTCCGAAGGAATTTAAAGACGCATCATCATGAAAAATATCGATGACATCCAGGTTATGTTTATCCCCCAGCATTTTATCATTCTCATCATGAGCAGGAGTGACTTTTAAGCAACCGGTACCAAACTCTAGATCTACATATTCATCTTCAATAATAGGTATCACCCTATTAGCTATGGGTACGATTGCTTTCTTTCCGCGTAAATGCGCAAAACGCTCATCATTAGGGTTTATACAAATTGCGGTATCTCCAAAAATAGTTTCAGGTCGTGTTGTAGCTATAGTTAAAACCTCATCACTATCTTCTAGTTTATAATTTAAATAATATAAAAATCCCTGACGTTCTTCGTGTATAACCTCCTCATCAGACAAAGTTGTTTTAGCTTCTGGATCCCAATTCACCATACGATGCCCTCGGTAAATTAGCCCTTTATTATAAAGATCTATAAAACTTTGCACCACACTTGCAGACATTGTGTCATCCATCGTAAAACGTGTACGCTCCCAATCACAAGATGCCCCTAAGCGTTTAAGCTGCTCTAAAATTGTTCCTCCGTATTTGTCTGTCCATTCCCAGGCGTGCTTTAAAAACTCTTCTCTGGTAAGGTCACTTTTATTTATACCTTCTGCCTTAAGTTTTGCTACAACTTTAGCTTCAGTAGCAATAGAGGCGTGATCTGTACCCGGCACCCAACACGCATTAAAGCCTTTAAGTCGTGCTCTGCGTATTAAAACATCTTGAATGGTATTATTTAGCATATGCCCCATATGTAATATTCCCGTTACATTAGGCGGTGGTATCACTATGGTATAGGGTTCTTTCTCATTAGGCTCTGAATGAAAATAATTATTTTTCATCCAGTAGTCATACCACTTTTGTTCAACGTCTTTTGAACTATATTTTGAAGCTAATGCCATTCTTGGTCTAATTTTTGTCTTAAGAAGCAAAAGTACTTATTATAGTAAGTATTTTAAAAGAACCGAGGAATTAAATAAATCTAATTGAATTACCACAATAAGTGCTTTTAGGCAAGCTAATAATGCTTGTCTCTTAAAAAAAAGCTACTTTTTTGTATAAACACTTTAATAAGTTTATTTTTATACTTCATTAACACTTAGAATTATGAGAAAATTAGTTTTAATACTTGCCGTAGGACTTATGACTATGGGACTTCAGGCACAAGAAGAAGCTAAAGAACAGAAAGCACAAATTGCTTTTGAATCAGATGTTATTGATTACGGCGATGTTGCACATGGCGCAGATGGTACACGTGAATTTAAATTTACTAACACCGGTAATGCCCCACTTGTAATCTCTAAAGCATATTCAACTTGCGGCTGTACAGTACCAAGCCCGCCAACAGATCCTATTGCTCCCGGAGAAAGCAATGTAATCAAAGTAAAATATGATACAAATCGTGCTCCAGGGCCTATACGCAAAACGATAACTGTTTATACAAATGCATCTGCTGAGCCCTATACTTTAAAAATTAAAGGAAATCTTTTACCAGCTGCAAATTAAACTGGTGAATTCTCAAATAAAAAAAGCGGTCAAAATGACCGCTTTTTTTATGCTTTAAAGTGAACTTAACCTATTGTGGAGTTATTAAAGTAGTTTATCTCACATAAATTTTCCTGTTGCGTTACTATAATAATATTTTCACTAGAAAGGTGTGTGATTATAAACGTACTCAAATTATTTTCTCATTAATAATTTGCAAATTTACAATTCTAAAAAAAAGATTTTATGCCAAAGATTTCACACAAAGGGCTATCTATGCCTGAATCACCTATACGTAAACTCGTACCTTTTGCAGAAGCTGCAGAAGCAAGAGGAGTCTCCATACATCAGTTAAATATAGGTCAACCCGATATTAAGACTCCTCAGGCGGCTCTTAATGCTGTAAAAGAGGCAGATATTGAAGTATTGTCGTATAGCCATTCTGCAGGTTTTCTGAGCTATCGCGAAAAACTAGCAGCCTATTACGGAAAACAAGGAATAGACATTACTGCATCAGATATTATAATATCTACCGGTGGCTCTGAAGCTCTTATGTTTGCTATGGGAAGTGTTACAGATCCTGGTGATGAGATCATCATTCCTGAACCTTTTTATGCCAATTATAATGGTTTTGCAACTGCATCTGGAGTAACTGTAAAGCCTGTTATTTCTTCTTTTGAAAGTGGTTTTGCACTACCCCCTATTTCAGAATTTGAAAAACAAATCACAGCTAAGACTAAAGCTATTGTTATATGTAACCCAGGCAACCCTACCGGTTATTTATATAGTAAGGATGAATTAAATCAACTTTCAGAATTAGTTAAAAAACATGATTTGTTTTTAATTGCAGACGAGGTTTACAGAGAGTTTGCTTACGATGGTCTAAAACACCACTCTGTTTTAAATCAACGCAGTATTGACGAGCATACAATTATGATCGACTCTGTTTCTAAGCGTTTCTCAATGTGTGGTGCTCGTATAGGATGCATCGTGAGTCGCAACAAAACATTGATGGCAACTGCTATGAAATTTGCTCAGGCACGCTTAAGCCCTCCTACACTTGCTCAAATTGCAAGTGAAGCTGCATTAGACACACCACAATCTTATTTTGATGAAGTAATTTCAGAATATGTTGATCGTAGAAACACATTAGTAGCCGGCTTAGAAGCTATACCCGGTGTACGTGTAGCAAATCCTAAGGGTGCATTTTATTGCATCGCAGAATTACCTGTTAAAAATTCAGATGATTTTGCACGCTGGCTTTTAGAATCGTTTGAGCATAACAATAAAACAATAATGGTTGCTCCTGCTGCAGGTTTTTATTCCTCCGAAGGTGAAGGACTTAACCAGGTACGTATAGCTTATGTTCTTAAAAAAGAAGATTTAATTGAAGCTGTTGCTCTACTAAAAGAAGCGCTAAAACAGTACCAGGATTAATGAAAATAACGCCAAACGTTTCTCTTAAAAATTACAATACATTTGGAATTAATGCTATTGCCAGTTCTTTTGTTTCGGTAACTACAATAGTCGAATTAAAAGAAGCTTTAAGCACAAAGGCCGTAGATCGTAAGTTTATCTTAGGAGGCGGAAGTAATATGCTGCTTAAGAATGATGTATCGGCGTTAGTGATTCAAATAGGATTAAAAGGAATTGATACGGTAAAAGAAAATCAAGAACACATTTGGCTTGAAGTTGCTGCAGGTGAAAACTGGCACGACTTTGTGATGTATTGCGTTAATCATAATTATGGAGGAGTAGAAAACCTCGCACTAATTCCTGGAAATACCGGCACATCTCCTGTTCAAAATATTGGTGCTTATGGTGTAGAATTAAAGGATGTTTTTGATTCCTGCAAGGCATTAGATCGTAATACACTAGAATCTAAAACGTTTACACATTTTGAGTGCAAATTTGGTTACAGAGAATCTATTTTCAAAAGTGAAGCTAAAGACTCCTTTGTAATCACATCGGTGGTTTTTAAACTTACTAAAACAAACCATAAGCTACATACGGAATATGGAGCCATACACGAGATTCTTGAAGCAAAAAATATCACAATACCCGGTATTAAAGATATTGCCGAAGCTGTAATTAATATACGCTCTTCAAAATTACCAGACCCTAGAGTGTTAGGTAATAGTGGTAGCTTTTTTAAGAATCCTGTGATTGATATCGCTGAATTTAAAGCAATACAACGTATTTATCCCGAAATGCCATTTTACCCTGTATCTGAGTCTTTAATAAAAGTACCTGCCGGCTGGCTTATAGAAAAAGCCGGTTTTAAAGGAAAACGCTTTGGGGATGCTGGGGTTCATTCTAGACAAGCACTAGTACTCGTAAATTATGGGGAAGCTAGTGGTGATGATATTTGGAGTTTAGCACTTAAAATAAAAAAAGAGGTTCGTGATCTTTTTAATATAGTAATAGAACCTGAAGTAAATATTGTAGAATAGTCTAAATCACTATAAACTTAAAAAGCCCGCTCAGTATATACTGAGCGGGCTTTTTTATATATTAAAATCTAAAATTATTTAGACATCAATACTTTACTAACTTCGTGAATAACACCGTTAGAAGCGTCGATATTTCCTAAAACAATTTGAGCTTTTTTACCCTTACCGTCTTTAATTACGATCTGATCACCATCACGCATAATAGTAAGTTTATCTCCTTTTACAGTGGTAAGCTCTGCTTTACCGTTACCAGCATCAATAGCTTTACCTAAATCTTCAGATCTCATTTTACCTGCAACTACGTGATACTGTAATACGCTTACAAGCATTTCTTTATTTTCAGGTTTAATCAAATCTTCTAGAGTACCTTTTTTCAATTCAGAAAAAGCGAAATCTGTTGGAGCGAACACTGTATAATCACCTTCAGCTAATAACATATCAGCAAGACCTGCTGCTTTAAGAGCTATTACTAACGTATCAAGATCTCTTGATGCCATTGCTTTACCTGCAATACTATTAGTTCTAGCTTCTTCTTTCATTTTCTCTTCATTAGCTTGAGCTTCTTGCATCTCAGCCTCTTTTGCATCGCTTTCGGCTTTAGCCATCTCAGCTTCTTGTTCTTCAAGCTTAATTTGATCTTTTTTCTTAGTGTCTTCGCAAGAGCTAAATGCTACTACGAAAGCCATAAGTAACACAGCTACAAGAGATTTATTCAATTTCATAATTTTAATTTTAATGGTTTGTGAAGGTCAAATGTATTAATAATTAACATTCAATTTCCCTGCACCCTACTAATCTTTAGTTAAATAAAGCAACTTGATGTTATAGACTTTAACTAAATAGAGCTTCGCAAATACTTTGGGGCTCTCTTCTCAAGATCGTATCTTTGCTGTTCAAATTTAAGCTATGAAATTACTTCTGATAACTCTTGTACTTTTAGGACTTGCCTTTGCAGGTATCGCTATTAAGATTTGGGCAAAAAAAGATGGTAAGTTTGCAGGAACTTGCGCAAGCCAGAATCCTTTTTTAAATAAAGGTGGTGAAGCCTGTGGTATGTGTGGTAAAATGCCTGAAGAAATGGGCGATTGCGCACCTAAATCTTCTTAACATTATTTGCGGGAATTGACTATAGTTAGTGAGCTGCTTTTGGTTTTATATGTAGCCACTGTTCTAGTTAACTGTTGCTATTATCTCTACTTTTTAAAATTCGGCTTTGCCAGAGATGTTTTAAATAAAAACGTATCTAGTTCTAAAGAAGGTGTTTCTATTGTAATTTGTGCAAAAAATGAAGCTCAAAATATAGAAGCCCTTTTACAGTCACTTTTAAGTCAAGACTATCCACTTTTTGAAATTCTTCTGGTAAATGATAATTCTACTGATGCTACCCCAGCACTTATATATCATTTTGCAAATTTACACGATGCTATAAAGGTTATCGACTTAAATCCTAAAACAGGAAAAAAAGCAGGAATTACACAAGCAATAGCCAATTCTTCTTATAAAAAACTCTTATTTACCGATGCAGATTGCCTACCTAACAGTCCGCACTGGATCACTTCAATGACTCAAAAGTTAAACGGGCCAAAAGAAATTGTTTTAGGCTATAGCGGCTATAAACACTATAAGAATTCGTGGCTTAATAAACTTATACGCTTTGAAACACTTGTAACTGCAATGCAATACTTTAGCTACGCTACTTATAACAATACATATATGGGCGTAGGTCGTAATTTAAGTTACCTTAAAAAAACATTCAAGGCTGCAAATGGATTTAAAAAGCATTTGCATCTAAAGGCCGGCGATGATGACTTATTTGTGAATCAAACCGCTACCACCACAAATGTAACTATGTGTTTTAATGCGGAATCTTTTACCTATTCTGAGCCTAAAAGAACCTGGAAAGAATGGTTTGTACAAAAGAGAAGACATACTGATGTTGCCAGAAAATATAAGTTGAAACATCAAATTCAATTGGGGTTGTTCTATCTTTCACAGTTTCTATTTTTTGGTCTTCTCACCGTTTTATTAGTACAACAACAATTTATTTTATTGGTTTGCGTTTTGGCTCTCATACGCATATTTTTAGTTTGGTTTGTCACTTCAAAAACAGCTATCAAACTAGAAGAACGTAAGCTAATTCCGGTAATCCCTATTCTGGAGCCATTTTTAATAAGCCTTCAATTGCTTATCTTTATTTCAAATACATTGGTAAAACCCCGCCGTTGGAACTAGACCAGAACCTTTTAGACAGTAAAATTCATGATGCTAAATCTGGCAGTCAAAGCGCCTACAATTATTTACTTAATGCCCACTGGCACTATGTATACTCATTTCAATTAAAACGAACTCAAGACGATTTTAAAGCTGAAGAAATAACGATTCAAACATTTTCTAAAGCCTTTAATCAGCTCAGCACCTACGATAGTAAATATAAGTTTAGCACCTGGCTTATTACGATTTCTAAAAATCTTCATATAGACCTACTGCGCAAAGAAAGTAGTGAACACAGACGGGTACACAAAGAGTTTAAACTTAATAATGTCGTAGATAAAAATCCTACTGCAGAAGATTCTCTTATTACAGAACAAAATCTTACAGAGTTATTAGCACATATAAAAAAGTTAAAACCCCATTATCAAGAAGTGATTAATTTGAGGTACTTTCAAGAAATGAGCTACAAAGAAATGGCTAAAACACTTGATGAACCGTTGAGTAATGTAAAAGTTAAGCTTTTACGTGCACGTAGATTACTTTCTGACTTGATTGAAAAAAAGTCAGATTTTAAATGAAAAATCTTCTCAGACAATTGGGTCCCGGTCTCTTGTTTGCGGGTGCAGCAATAGGGGTCTCCCATCTAGTACAATCCACGCGATCTGGTGCTGATTACGGTTTTGGTCTGGTATGGGCTTTGGTTCTTATACATATTATAAAATATCCTTTTTTTCAGTATGGACCAAGGTACGCGGCAGCGACGGGCACGAGCTTATTAGACGGCTATCGTAAGCTTGGCAAGATTGTTTTAATCCTCTATTTTATAATTAATTTGCTTACCATGTTTACTATTCAAACCGCTGTAACAATCGTTACTGCCGGTATTGCTACGTATATTTTTGGTATAGAATGGGATATTACAACCTGGAGTTTAGTTATAACCGCAATTTGTACAACACTTTTAGTATTAGGTAAATATAGCTTTCTAGATAACTTGATGAAAGTTATCGTAATTACATTAACTATTAGCACATTAATCGCCGTTTCAATTGCAGGGTTTGAACCGCATCAGCAAGTAGCATTTACTCAAGTATTACCTACAGATGCAGCAGGCATTGCTTTTCTTATAGCTTTTATGGGCTGGATGCCCGCACCACTAGATATCTCAATCTGGCATTCGCTCTGGTCATTAGAGAAAGCCAAAGAAGGAACACTTACCAGAAAATCTGCTGTTTTTGATTTTAATATTGGTTTTCTGGGCACTATAATCGTTGGGACATGTTTTGTAGGTTTGGGAGCTCTTGTGATGCACAATAGTGGCATAGAATTTAGTGGAAGTGGCGTCCTGTTTGCTAAGCAACTCATAGATATGTATACCGGTAGTCTGGGTAATTGGGCATTTTTTCTAATAGGTATCGCAGCACTCACCACAATGTTTAGCACCACGCTCACCACATTAGACGCTTCACCTAGAGCAATGTCGAGAACCTTAGAATTAATAGGCGATAAAACGATTAAAGGAAGTTATACCATCTGGCTTTTAATTCTCATATTAGGAACCGGCTGCATCTTATTTTTTCTTACCAGTGAGATGGGTAAGCTGGTTGAAATAGCTACTATACTTTCATTTCTAACTGCTCCTTTTTTTGCTATCGCAAACTTATTTGTTATAAATAGTAAAACAGTTCCTCAAGAACACAGACCCGATAAATTGTTAAATGTATTTAGTTTCGTGAGTATTATTTTATTAATTGCGTTCAGCATCTGGTATTTGAGCACTTTATAAATCAACTCTTTCTTCGGTCTTCTCTGCGCGTACGTATGGGAGCATTTTCAATAACTGTAGAAAGGACTATATGAGTTTTAGTCTCCCCATAAGTAATAAGCTTATCTATAAATTCTTCAAGGTGAAATTGATCAAAGAGTACAACCTCTAATAAGATATTTTCATTACCAGTGATGCGGTAGCAATTAAGCACTTCACTAAACTCGTGCACCTTCTCTAAAAACGGCTTAAGACGCCCCATAAAAGCACGTAACGTGATTATTGCTTTTAGCTGGTGTCCTGATTCAAAATGAGAAATTTCGGCTTTATAGCCTATTAGTATTCCTGCATCTTCCATTTTGCGTATACGCTCTGCTACAGCAGGTGACGTTATCCCCACAGCACGCCCTAAAGCACTGTTGCTAACACGTGCATTTTTCTGCAGTGTTTGTAAAATTTTCCAGTTAGTAGAATCTATATGCATTATTAAATAAAATCGACTTATTTTCTTTAAATATTAAAGTAAATATACTTCAAAACTTTAAAATCTATATATATTAATCTATTAATACTACTAAATTTGGAACACAATTAAGCTATGTCATCAACACCTAGAAATACACGTTTATACAATCAAGCAATTGAAATTCTGAGACTTTCTCGGTCAATTTCAAACTACTTGATTTATGATCTTGCTCCCTTAGAATCTAACGGAAGTGAGAATCCCTACGTATATTTTACAGGCGATATTGTACGTCATTCAGATTCTTTAGCTCCAGAGATTATTAAAGCAGAAAGTCAAACTTTTCAAGATGATCGTCTTAAATACGCGGCCTCTTTAGAGCGCCTTACTGCTAGCTTATATGCTACTTGTGAACGCTTAGAGCGTGCCGAAAGCAGCGGTAAAGATTTTGTGCGTTTACTGCGTACAGAAGTAAGAAAATTTAGAAAACTTCAGCACAAATGGATGATGACGCTCTAGTCAAATCCTCTTTTTTAGATATAAATTTTTATTGTAATTTAAAGTGTTTGCTTTGTTCTTTTATCGAACACTCAATCATTATATTCAGCCACTAATTAATGTCTTAAATTTCAGCGTATGTCTTTAGAAGACAATCTAAATTCCTCTAATCACTATCAGAATTCAGCGCTTTATAAAAAAGCCACAGAAATATTAAAGTTAGCAAATAGAATTGCAGAAATAGCTGCAGCTTATGAGACTAATTCTGGAGAGCAATTAGATCAGGAGATTTTGAGAAGCCAGGCATTATATATAAGGGAAGATGCCTCTGTAATTCCTTCAAAAATCGCAGGAGCATTTAATTGTGACCTTTATGATATTAAGATGGAAAAAGCCTGCTTAATTCGTAAATCTGCTCAGGATTTAGCTACGCATATGACTGGTCTAGAAATGTACGGCTTTAAAGAAACCGAATATTTAGATTTGTTGCGTAATGAAATTGAAGCCTTTAGAATTCTTTTTGCAGAGTGGGTAAAAACATTTGATCCTTTTAATTACATCATAGACCGCTGGGGACTCTTCAATCCGCCGGGTGTAAACTACAATGACCCTGATGTCGACAACGATGAGCCCTTTGACCCAGATGATTTTAATTTTGAAGATTAATAAATATTCAGGTTATACAATAATTTTAGTTTAAATAATTAGGGCGTGTCCCTTCGGGTCAGGCTATACGCTGCAAGTCCTCACCTTCGCTAGCGCTTGGCTGCGGGCTTTACACTTCTATCCTTCACGCATTTTTTAACCTTATATATGATAAAAAAGCCTCACAGCTTTTAACAACTATGAGACTTTTAAGTATATGTATATGTTGGTTTATTCCAGATTCACTAACGTGATTTAAAATATCGCTTACATATTTCTTCTGTACTGCCCGCCTACTTCAAAAAGAGCATTTGTAATTTGACCCAGTGAACATATTTTAGTAGCCTCCATTAGTCTTTCAAACATGTTTTCATTTTGAATTGCTGCTTCCTGAACACTTTTTAAAATCGCTTCTGCATCATTCTCATAGGCTTTGTGCAGATTAGTAAGCGTTGCAATCTGTGCTTGCTTTTCTTCTTCGGTAGCGCGTATTACTTCCATAGGTTTTACAGTAGGTGAACCTTTACTGCTTAAAAATGTATTTACACCTATAATTGGGAATTCACCATTGTGCTTGAGCGTTTCGTAATACAAACTCTCTTCTTGTATTTTACTTCGCTGATACATGGTTTCCATAGCGCCTAATACTCCGCCACGTTCTGTAATACGATCAAATTCTTTTAATACCGCATCTTCAACCAGATCGGTCAATTCTTCAATAATAAATGCTCCCTGTATAGGGTTTTCATTTTTAGTAAGACCTAATTCTTTATTTATAATAAGCTGAATTGCCATTGCCCGACGCACACTTTCCTCGGTAGGTGTCGTAATTGCCTCATCATAGGCATTTGTATGCAATGAGTTACAATTGTCATAAATCGCATATAGAGCTTGCAGAGTTGTACGTATGTCATTAAAATCTATTTCCTGTGCATGCAACGAGCGACCAGAGGTCTGAATGTGATACTTCAGCATTTGCGCTCTAGAGTTCGCTCCGTATTTATATTTTAAAGCTTTTGACCAGATTTTACGAGCTACACGACCTATTACTGCATATTCGGGATCTACACCGTTACTAAAGAAAAAAGATAGGTTAGGACCAAATTTATTGATATCCATCCCTCTGCTTAGATAATACTCTACATAAGTAAACCCATTAGCAAGGGTAAAGGCTAATTGTGTAATAGGGTTTGCTCCTGCTTCAGCAATGTGGTATCCAGAAATTGAAACCGAATAGAAATTACGTATCTGATTTTCAATAAAATATTCCTGCACATCACCCATTAAACGCAGTGCGAATTCCGTAGAAAAAATACAAGTGTTTTGCGCCTGATCTTCCTTCAATATATCTGCCTGTACGGTACCACGCACCTGCTGAATTGTCTCTGCTTTTAATTTTTTGTAAACCTCCTTAGACAATACCTGATCTCCAGTAACTCCCAGAAGCATCAACCCTAAACCGTCGTTTCCTTCAGGAAGCTCGCCCTGATAAACAGGACGTTCTAAACCATTCTTTAGATAAATAGCGGCAATAGTTTTTTCTACCTCATCTTCTAAATCATGCTCTTTTATATATTTTTCACAACTTTGATCTATAGCTGCATTCATAAAAAAGCCCAGCAACATAGGTGCGGGACCATTTATCGTCATACTCACTGAAGTCATTGCGTTTGACAAATCAAAACCAGAATACAGTTTTTTAGCATCATCAAGACAGCAGATAGAAACGCCTGCATTCCCTATTTTCCCATAAATATCAGGCCGGTGATCGGGGTCATTACCATAAAGTGTTACACTGTCAAAAGCAGTCGAAAGCCTTTTTGCAGGCAATCCCATACTTACATAATGAAAACGACGATTAGTTCGCTCAGGACCACCTTCGCCTGCAAACATACGCGTGGGATCTTCTCCAGTACGCTTAAAAGGATATAAGCCTGCAGTATAAGGAAACTCACCCGGTACATTTTCTTGTAAAACCCATGTGAGAATATCTCCCCAGGCTTGATACTTGGGTAATGCTATTTTTGGGATGTCAGAATGAGACAACGATTTTGAATGTGTCTCAATCTTAATTTCTTTATCGCGTACTTTGAAACTATAAATAGGTTCTTTATACTTATTTACTTTATCTGCCCAGCCGGTAATTACCTCCCAATTATAAGGGTCAAGATCCATTTTTACTTTGTCAAACTCTGCTAAAAGAAGTTTTGCCAAATCTGAGTCTGTACCGCTTTCATCTAAAACTAAACCTGCTTTATCAAACTGCGGTGTCACACCGGTAACTGTATCTAGTGTTTTAAAAATACCGTATAACTTTTGAGCAACTTCAGCTTGATCTATTGCTGTTTTATCATAAGCTCGATTGCTTTCTGCTATTTCAGATAAATAGCGCGTACGCGCCGGTGGAATTACAAATATCTTTTCAGACATTTCGTCTGTAATCTCAAAGCTACTTCTTAGTTCTGTTTCAGTCTTAGCTACCAACTCATCCATTATAGATTTATAAAGTTGGTTCATTCCCGGATCGTTAAATTGAGATGCTATGGTTCCAAAAACAGGTAAGTCATCTTTATGGGTTTCCCACAATTGATGATTACGCATATATTGTTTTTTAACATCACGCAGCGCATCAAGTGCCCCCCGTTTGTCAAATTTGTTTATGGCAACCAGATCTGCAAAATCAAGCATGTCAATTTTTTCAAGCTGTGTTGCAGCTCCAAACTCGGGTGTCATTACGTATAAAGAAACCGAGCTGTGGTCTAAAATTTCGGTATCGCTTTGCCCTATTCCGCTGGTTTCTAAAATAATTAAATCGTACTCAGCCGCCTTTAAAACCTCAACAGCTTCCTGTACGTGTTTAGAAAGTGCCAGATTACTTTGACGGGTAGCTAATGAACGCATATAAACGCGAGGTGAATTAATCGCATTCATGCGTATTCGATCTCCTAAAAGTGCTCCTCCGGTTTTTCGTTTTGAAGGATCTACTGATATTATACCTATAGTTTTCTCTGGGAAATCTACTAGAAACCTGCGTACCAGCTCATCAACTAACGATGATTTACCAGAACCACCTGTTCCTGTAATTCCTAAAACCGGTGTTTTTGACTCTTTATTTTTTTCATGAATTAAATCAAGTGTTGGCTTCGCAACCTCAGGATAGTTTTCTGCAGCAGAGATAATACGAGCAATAGCCGTGTCGTTTTGAGCACTTAATTTATCAAATTCTCCATTTAACGAATCGCCAAGCGCATAATCTGATTGCATTACCAGATCATTAATCATGCCTTGTAATCCCATTTCACGACCATCATCTGGAGCGTAAATACGGGTCACACCATAATTCATCAATTCTTCAATCTCTTCCGGGAGAATTACGCCGCCACCACCGCCAAATATTTTAATGTGCCCTGCTCCTTTTTCACAAAGCAAATCATACATGTATTTAAAATACTCGTTATGCCCTCCTTGATAAGAAGTAAGTGCAATCGCGTGTGCATCTTCCTGTATAGCGGTATTTACAACCTCCTCTACACTACGATCGTGCCCCAGGTGTATTACCTCAACTCCGGTAGTTTGTATGATGCGTCGCATAATATTTATCGCAGCATCATGCCCATCAAAGAGCGAAGCTGCAGTTACAATACGTACTTTATGATTAGGCTTATAAGGTGTTATTTGTTTCATTCGTAATATTTGACTTTAAAACTGGTACTAATTTAAATAAATGACAACAAAGACCGTTTTATTTTGTGTTATTTATATTATAATTTGACACATATTTTTCTAGATTAGCTTTAATCTAGCTTGATAAATTATGCAGAAAATTACACTTTTAATTAATTGCCCCGATCGCAAAGGTATTGTAACCACAATTACCCAATATATACTTGAATTAAGTGGAAACATCGTTTATCTAGATCAACACGTAGACAGACAACAAAGCGTGTTTTTTATGCGTTTAGAATGTGAGTTTGACCAGGCTGATTTTACAATTACTGAATTTGAAAATCAGTTTGCAGCTAAGTTCAAAGATGATTATAAGCTCACGTATCAACTTTACGATGCTTTGTATAAACCGAAACTTGCTTTATTTGTTTCGAAATACGATCATTGTCTCTATGACCTTTTAGGCCGAAATGCATCGGGCGAACTTGAAGTAGAAATACCTCTCATTATAAGCAATCATAAAGACCTTGAGGTGGTGGCGAAGCGGTTTGAAATTCCTTTTAAATACATTCCGGTTACAAAAGATACAAAAGAGCAAGCTGAGGCAGCACAGATACAAGCCATTCGCGATCATAATATAGATCTTATTATTTTAGCTCGCTATATGCAAATCGTATCAGATGACTTTGTTTCTAACTTTAAACATCAGATTATAAATATTCATCATTCGTTTTTACCAGCATTCATTGGCGCTAAGCCTTATCACGCTGCTTTTGAGCGCGGTGTAAAAATCATAGGAGCCACAAGTCATTATGTAACTGCAGATCTTGACGAAGGCCCTATTATTGAGCAAGAAATCGTACGCGTTTCTCACGTACATTCGGTGCAGGATTTTATATTAAAAGGTCGGGACTTAGAAAAAATTGTTTTAGCAAGAGCTATAAAAGCTCATATAGAACATAAAGTACTGGTCTACGGAAATAAGACCGTAATTTTTGCGTAGTGACTGTTTGAAAAAAAAGTTACTTCACCAGCAATAGTATCTATACAGATAGACCTCTAGACGCTTTTCCATTTTATAATTAAAGAAGAAAAACCTAACTTAACTCAATGAAAAAAATAATTGCTTTAGCAGCCATACTCTTTCTAAGTGGATGCGCAGAACTACAATCTGTAGTAAATAATTTACCTAATCAAGTAGGTGTAGACAATACTACAATAGCAAGTGGCTTACGCCAGGCGTTAGATTTTGGCATAGATAAACAAGTAACAAAACTTACTCAAGAAAATGGTTTTTACGGTAATTCGTTAGTCAAAATCCTACTGCCCGAAGAATTGCAAAAAGTAGATAACACATTACGCAGTGTTGGTCTTGGAAGCTTGGCAGACGAAGGTTTAAAAGTATTAAATCGTGCTGCTGAGGACGCTGTAGGAACAGCGACTCCCATATTTATAGATGCGGTAAAAGGAATCACGTTTAATGATGCTAAAAACATCCTGTTAGGAGGAGACAATTCTGCAACTTCTTATTTAGAGAATAAAACAAATACCGCATTATACGCACAGTTTAATCCTATAATTCAGCAATCATTTAATAAAGTAGGCGCAGATAAAATCTGGAGCAATCTTATTACAAAATACAATGCGTTACCGCTTACTAATGATGTTAACCCAGATCTAACAGATTATGTAACTAACCAGGCCCTTAAAGGTGTTTACACCATGATCGCTTTAGAAGAAAAAGATATTAGAACTAATGCTGCTGCGCGCACCACTACGTTACTTCAAAAAGTATTCGCATTACAAGATTAATAACTCTTATGACAAAATCGTTAAAAATAGTTGTAGCAGGACCCATTCCTAGAGATACCATCTCAACCTATGAGAATGATATTATTATGCGTTATGGCTGTGTAACGCATCCTGTTATTGCGCTTTCAAAACTTTTAGATAGTGAAGGAACCGTTACTCCGGTTTCTAATATTCATAAAAAAGATCGTGAAGGCATTGCAACTGAATTTAAAGATTTTGAAAATGTTGATCTCGCCGGAATTAATAGTAAAGAAGATCGTGGTACAGTAATTCTACTTGACTTTAAAGATCAAAATAATCGCGAAGAAAAACAGCTTGCCTGTATGAATCCCATACGCCCAAAGCATATAAAAAAACATCTTGACGCAGATGCTTATGTATTTGTACCTATTACAGATTTTGAAATAAGCTTAAGCACTTTAAAATACATTAAAAAGCACAGCAAAGGAATTATCATTTTTGATGCACACGGCGCTACCACAGCGATGGATGTAAAAGGACACAGACATCGTAAATTTTGGGTTGATCAAGATGAATGGCTCCCGTATATTGATGTGTTGAAAATGAATCTCGAAGAATCGCAATGTATGTCATTTGCTAATGAATATATACACGAGATTCCCTCTATATACGATGATAGTGCAACAGGTCATTTAGATGATTTAGCTAATCACGTTCTTAAAAAAGGAGTTTCTTTCTTTTATGTAACTATGGATTCTAGAGGTTGCATTTTATATCAGTTAGAAAATGGAAAACTTAAGAAAGACTGGATCGCATCAATTAAGGTAGCTAAAGTTGTAGATACCACCGGCTGCGGTGATTCTTTTGCTGGAGGTCTTGCCTATGGCTTTGCCAAATACAATGACCCAGTTAAAGCAGGACAATTTGCAAATATTCTGGGCGCAAGACGTACTCAGGGGAAAGACTGGGATGTTTTTAAAACGGCTCAGGAAACTGAAGAGATTCGCGTTTCTAATTACGGACTATAGAAAACTATATAAAGCCATCCTCTGATGGCTTCTTTAATTTAAAGATTTAAGTAGCTTTTCAAAATAATCAAAAGCTTTTAGAAGCCTACTGCCATACCAACTAAAATACTCACCATCTACACAACTAATTTTTGCGTTAGTAAAAGCCTGAAATTCCTGAATATGCTGGTCTGTAAACGGAAAAGGCTCAGAAGATAGAAATACCAAATCTGCACTTTTCAATTCTAAATTTACTATTTCTGGATAGCGCCCTTCTTTACCTTCAAATATATTTCTGAGATTCAGCTCTTGTAAAAGGACATTTATAAAGTTGTCACGACCGGCAACCATTAAAGGCTTTTTCCAAATAAGATAAGCAACTTTGCGTTCTGGGAAATCAGCTGTTTTTCTTCGGAAAGCTTCGCGTTTAATCTTTATATCAAGAATAAAAGAAGCTGTTTTTTCTTGAATATTAAAGAGCGCTCCCAAATGTGAAAGAAAGACATAAAAGTCATCAAAACTATTAATATCTGAAACATAGACAGGTGCTATCGCTTCGCAAGCCGTAACAATATCTTGTGTATTTTCTTCTTTATTGCAAAGAATGAAATCAGGATTTAATGCGGCTATTTTATGCTTATGAATGGTTTTAGTACCTCCAACAACTTCTTTTTCAGTTCTTAAACTGTGAGGATGTACGCAGAACTTAGTTACACCTACAAGGGATTCACTAAGACCTAAATCTACCAAAAGCTCAGATAAGCTAGGTACTAAACAAACTATTCGTTTGGGCAGTTCTTTAATTTGAATGCGACGCCCTAATTGATCTTTCATAGCGTCAAAATTAGGTATCTAGCTTAACTTTTGAAGATGAACGGCCATTTGTTCCTGCAACTTTTTTGCTTCTAACGCAGCAGTCTCTGCAAAGTCTTCTTCAGCAGAAGCATATATAATACCTCGAGATGAGTTTATAAGTAGCCCCGCATTAGCGTTTGATCCATACTTAAAAACGTCATCAACACTTCCGCCTTGAGCGCCTACACCGGGAACTAACAAAAATGCATCTGGCACTATTTTACGAATTTCTGCAAGATATTCTGCCTTGGTAGCGCCAACAACATACATTAGTTGATCACTATTCTCCCAAGACTTAGAAGTCTCAAGCACTTTTTTATAAAGTTCTACCCCATCTACTTTCTGGGTTTGAAAATCAAATGCTCCAGGGTTAGATGTGAGGGCGAGCATAATTGTAAATTTTCCGGCGAAAGCCAAAAAAGGCTCAATTGAGTCTTTACCCATGTATGGAGCAATAGTAACCGAGTCAAAACCTAAATCCTCAAAAAATGCTTTAGCATAGCGGCTGGAAGTATTGCCTATATCACCACGCTTAGCATCTGCAATTGTAAAAACCTCAGGATAATTTGTGTTGAGATAATTTATGGTTTTCTCAAGTGCCTGCCATCCTTTAATACCGTAAGCCTCATAAAAAGCCGTATTGGGCTTATAGGCTACAGCATACTTATGTGTGGCGTCTATTATTGCTTTATTAAACTCAAAAATAGGATCTTCGAGAGTCAGTAAATGTTTCGGTACTTTATCTAAATCTGTATCCAGACCTACACAAAGCACCGATTGTTTCTTTTTTATCTGATCTATAAGTTGCTGACTATTCAAAAGGGTTTAATTTTCTAATTAGAATTGCCGACTAGATTGCATCGCCGCCTTCGGCTAATTTCTCTGTATTACTTACTAGCTGAAGCTCATCAATAATTCGTTGAATATCACCGTCTATAATATTTGACAAGTCATAAAGCGTAAGATTTATACGGTGATCTGTAACACGACCCTGAGGATAGTTATAGGTACGTATTTTTGCACTACGGTCTCCACTGGTTACCATAGACCCACGTTTTAAGGCATCTTCTTCCTGCTTTTTAGCGAGCTCCATATCGTATAAACGAGAGCGAAGTACTTTAAAGGCTTTCTCTTTGTTTTTGTGTTGAGACTTCTGATCCTGACATTGTGCTACTAAACCAGTAGGTAAATGCGTCAAACGCACCGCAGAGTATGTAGTGTTTACCGACTGTCCTCCAGGACCTGATGAACAGAAGAAATCTATACGTACTTCTTTAGGGTTTATTTCTACATCAAATTCTTCTGCTTCCGGAAAAACCATGACAGTAGCTGCACTGGTATGCACACGACCTTGAGTTTCAGTTTGCGGCACGCGCTGAACACGGTGAACACCTGCTTCAAAACGTAAGGTACCGTAAACATCTTCTCCAGATACTTCTACCTGAATTTCTTTAAAACCACCACTTGTACCTTCACTATAGTCTATAGTACTGGTTTTCCAACCCTTACTTTCGCAGTACTTCATGTACATACGGTATATGTCACCTGCAAAAATACTCGCTTCGTCACCACCGGTTCCTGCTCGTATTTCCATAACAGCATTTTTAGAATCTTCAGGATCTTTAGGAACCAGCATGAATCTAATTTTCTCTTCTAATGCAGGAACAGCCTCTTCAGCCTCTTCTAGCTGCATCTTTGCCATCTCTGTCATTTCAGGATCACTACCGTCTGCAATAATCTCTTTAGCCTCCTCAATGCGTTGCGTATGCTTTATATAGTTTTCACGCTCATCCATAAGGGCGCGTAAATCTTTATATTCTTTGTTGAGCTCTACATAACGCTTTTGATCTGAAATAATATCTGGCTGAATAATAAGATCACTTACTTCGTCAAAGCGCTGTTTTATAAAGTTTAATCGTTCTAACATGGGAAATTTTAATTGCCTGCGAATTTACGCAAAAAAATAAGGGTTGTATAGCAATTTTAATGAATGAATAATCTAACAGCTAAGTATTTTTAAATATTAGGTTACACTTTTTTGAAGATTACCAAAGCTCCTCTTTAAAACTCAACTCTTTTTTACGCAAAGTAGAATTTACTGCGTAGTTAGTAAGAAGAATCAATCCTAGAATATAGAATAAACGTACTGCAATGTAGAGATTATATAAATCCATATAATACGCGAAGCAACAAATAGCGTCAGAGATCATAAATGAGAAAACACTGAACGAAAAAATAAGAGACCTTAAATTACCTAATCTGTAATGGTAGTAGATTGCTATAAATAAAAGAAGTATGATACTAGTACCCATACTGTAGAAAAAGTAAGTTGTAGCAGAACTTGTAAAATTTTCTTTTACTAACGTTTCTAATAGAATTAGTATAAAGAAACTAGCGATCGCAAATAAAACTAATGAAAGTAATGAGGGGAGTTGTACTCTATATAGACGGAGATTTCTAGCTTGTTTTATCACTAAAATAGAATAGGCTATAAAACCAAAGACAAAATATAGATAGGTACTCGTCTGTGACTCGTAATAAATTGAGAAGTAATCCCTAACTATAAATGCGGCGATTGCAAAGAAGAATAATAGATTATGCTTCGGAAGTAGAAAAAGATAATACAAAAGGATAATTACAGAGGAGATGAGACGCAGATAACGAGTTGTAATTACAGGTAAAAAAATTACAGAAAGTACATTACAGATAATTAGAAACCCTCCTAGATAAACCAGTTTGTTTAACCAGGTAGATTTCTTTTTTAGTTGATTTGCCGCATCATTCTCACCCATTTATCAATAAGCCTTTTACACAATAACCGTCACTTCACTGAATTTAAGCCATTTATATAACAAAAACTATTGAAAGAGTAAAATTAAGTGTTTCTCATACACACAAATGATCAAAAAAGCTTCTATAGGAAGTTGTTTATTCCTGAAGCGATATAAAATCTACCTCTTCTGTGGCTGCTCCTTTAATATTTAGACCAAAGTTTACCATTAAAGCCATACTAACAATAAACATTGTTCGATCGAGATAATACAAAATTTGAAGATCTACATAATAAGCTAAACAGGATGCTATATCTGATGCCACAAAACAAAAAACCATCATTAAAAATAGCAGAGATCGCATACTGTTTAACCTATGGTTATAATAATAGGCTGTAAGAATTAGAGTGATTAAAGAAACCCCATATAAATAAAAAAGAATAAGTTCTAGATTATTATCTACGTGCCCAGATACAATTATTCCTAATTCAAACAGAATAGCTCCATTTGCAGCAACTAATAACATCCCAATAACAAGTGCAAACAGACTGAACTTAGAACCTCTAAAAAATGGCAATCTATCTAACACAAGGAAAAAATAACCTAAAGTAGCAAATGTCATATAGGTCTCTGCACCCCAAAAAACTTCAAAAAACTGGTAAGCAACATCGCGTATGAGAAAAAAGAGAAAGGCGTAAATAAGCCATACACTTTTAACATGTCTTCTGTAAAGATAAAAACCTATTAAAATACTTAAGGAAAATAAGCGAACGAGTCTAAAACTATCCAATTCTAAAAAATGTGTAACAGCTAAATTGACAATTAATAGAATTACGGTTATTATCTCAAGCTTAAAATATTTACGAAATAAAATCACTTAGGTTAGGTTAATAGTATAGTTCGCTTTAAAATTAACATAATAATTTATTAAATCATCAGAACTTATATATAACTATTTAAGGTGATTAATGATTTATTGAAATTTAAACAACACTATAAATCATAAAGTATTTGAAGCACAGAAATTTGCTAATAAGAATAATTAATTTCTTCTGAAACAATTCAAATTAGATCATTTTCTATTCTATTCTCTTCTGAAATAAGTGATGGTCTCGCTAAAAAATTTATAAGTAGAACCAAAGCTATAATGTAGAAAACACCGGTAATTAAAAATAGTGGAGATACACCGAGGTAATATCCAAAATAAGAAGATACGTCAGATATCATTAAACTAAAAATTGCGAAAGAAAAAATAAGCGCTCTAAGACTACCCATTCTGTAATAATAATAGAATGACAGCAAAATGAGAACGATGATACTCGTACCCAAAAAATAGAAATAATAAATTACGCTAGATCCTTCTGATGCGTCACCTAGCAGATACTTAAGATTGAATAAAATTATAAAACATGCGAGAGTAAACAAGCCAGTGGCTACAATTGAGGGTGCCTCAAATTTCAAACGCATTAAATTTTTTAGTTGTTTAAAGAAAAGAAGTAGATATGCGATTGTTCCTAACCCGAAATAAAAGAATACTCCTAGACTAGCCTCATAGTAAATTCCACTTACGTCACGCATCCAAAAAAAAACCAATGCTAATTGGAATGTTTTTTTCCTTTGTTTAAATCGTATAAAATAAAAACCTATTAATACAGTAGCATAAAGAATACGTACCAAGCGAGCCGTAAAAAGAGATGTATAAAGAATTGTTATGCAACTTACCACAGCAAAGACAATAGCTATGTACACTATATTTCTTAATGATTTGTAATCATTTTTAGAACTTTCTAGCATAAAAAATCTTACTAATTATAGAATATTAAAGACTAAATGCAAATATTACCGCTGTATAAAACATATGTTAATCTAAGCATTTATAATTAATATAAGTTCTTACGCATAAAAATTTGCACTGTATAAATATAGTAGTGATTAATCTACAATGAATTCAGATGTTTATAAAAAATAAAAAAGAGATAAACATCAATTATGATATTTATCTCTTTAATTTAGTGACCCCGGAGGGATTCAAACCCCCAACCCTCAGAGCCGAAATCTGATGCGCTATTCAGTTGCGCCACGAGGCCATTTTCGAAGTATCGAAAAATTTATTATGCTAGTTTCTTTCTTACAATAGTTGAGATCGTTTTACCGTCTGCTTTTCCGGCAAGTTCTTGAGAAACTAATCCCATAACTTTACCCATATCCTGCATACCGCTAGCTCCTGCTTTTTCAATAACAGCAGTTACAATTTTTTCAATCTCTTCTTCACCCAATTGTTCTGGTAAGAACTGCTCAATAACAGCAGCTTGAGCCAACTCTTCTTGTGCCATTTCTGCGCGATCTTGTTCTATATAAATTGCAGCACTGTCTTTACGTTGTTTAACAAGCTTTTGAAGCATTTTAATCTCATCCTCTTCAGACAACTCTTCACTTGCGCCACTCTCTGTCTGAGCAGTCAGAATCGCAGATTTAATAGCGCGTAAAGATGCTAAAGCATTTTGATCTTTTGCTTTCATCGCTGTCTTCATAGCCGTCATTACATCTGTTTGTAAACTCATAGTTTTCTGTTTTTCGCGAGAGCGAAGATAACTATTATTAAATGTTATCCCCATTTTTTTTAATGCAAAAAAGGTATTTCAAAAACCTTCAAATTTTTTAAACAAAAACCCCAACAGGTATACCTATTGGGGTTTTTGTCTAAAACTAAACTAATGATTAATCTACATTATCATGTAGAAAAGAATTATTTCTTCTTAGTTGTATTTCGTCGTTGTCGTCTTTACTCAAAGAAGTACGTGACAAATTAGAATTAGAACTTGGGTTTTGACTTAAATCAATACCTTGTCTTTTATATGCTGGCTGTCTTTCAATTTCGTCAATTCTTGATTGATTGTTTTGAAATTTATAATTAAACTCTTTCATCATACGCTTGCGCTCTGCGGCACGTTCAGTTAGCAGCTCTGAAATAGGTGTATTCATAGGATTTTCATCCTCTTCATTTACTTCTACCTTAGGTTTAGCTTCTACTGTTTTGCGCTCAAACACAACAGGTTCTTCTTCTCTCTTTACAGGAGCTTGCGGTTTTACCGGTTGTTCTGGTTTTGCACTATTTAAATGCTCTTCCATCTCCATATAATCATCAAGGCTATAACGCTTTTCTCCTTGCTCATTAACTTCAGTAACCGAAACGATCTCTACAGGGTTATTAACTTCAATATCATTAACATCATCGTTTAAACTATAAAATATTTCCTTCTCAGAATCATTGTTAGATTCTGGAGTGATTTGTTTTGGTTTATCATTTAGAGGAAGATCAAAAGATAATGTAAACTGCTCTTCCTCTTCATCAAAAAGATTTACCTGAGGAGCCCGTGTAGGCTTTTCAACACTTACAATTTTAAAATCTTGATCAAGATCGTCTGTCTCAGATTTTTGAGCAGAATAATCTAAAACTTCCTCATATATAACCTGAATATTACGAATAAGATCTGTAGTAGAGATTAAATCCATTTTTGGCTTCTCAACCTCTTTCTTACTTTGATTCACCATTAAATCTATAGGATCATCACTATCGTCAAGAGTATGAACAATCGGTTTTTTTTCTGGTTCTGCAGCTTCTTTAGCCGCAGGAGCATCAAAATTTAAACGTGTACCGGTACTCTTAGGAGATAACTCGTGCTGCGCACGTTGCTCGTCTTCTAGAGTATGAATTATTTTCTTTGTTTCGGTATTTACGATTTCATTCTGCTGCTCTACATTAAAACCCGTAGCAATAATAGTTACAGATATTGCATCACCCAGGCTTTCTTCTTCACCAACACCCATAATGATGTTAGCACTGTGACCTGCCTCGTCCTGAATGTGATCATTAATTTCTCCTATCTCATCTATTGTAATTTCTTCGGTACCAGAAACGATAAGCAACAATACATTTTGAGCACCTGTAATTTTATTATCATTTAATAATGGAGAATCTAATGCTTTTCTAATGGCATCCTGAGCACGACTACCACCACTTGCATTTGCACTACCCATTATAGCAGTACCACTATTACTTAATACAGTTTTAGCATCTCTAAGGTCAATGTTTTGTGTGTAGTGATGCGTTATTACTTCTGCAATACCACGTGATGCAGTAGCAAGCACTTCATCTGCTTTACTAAAACCTGCTTTAAAACCAAGATTACCATAAACCTCACGTAATTTATTATTGTTTATTACTATAAGTGAATCTACGTGACTACGCAAACGCTCTACCCCTAACTGGGCTTGCTCGTTACGCATTTTCCCTTCAAACTGAAACGGAATTGTCACAATACCTACTGTTAGTACATCTAACTCTCTAGCCATTTTTGCAATGACAGGAGCAGCACCAGTACCTGTACCACCACCCATACCGGCAGTGATAAAGATCATTTTTGTGTTTGTACCCAGCATTCTTTTAATATCCTCAGAGCTTTCTATAGCTGCTTTCTCCCCTACATCAGGATTTGCACCGGCACCAAGACCCTCTGTAAGGCTTACCCCAAGCTGAATACGTATAGGTACAGGACTATTTTCCAGAGCTTGCGAGTCTGTATTACAAACCACAAAATCAACTCCTTTTATTCCCTGACTAAACATATGGTTAATAGCATTACTACCACCACCGCCTACACCAATTACCTTAATGACGTTGCTCTGATTTTTTGGTAAATCAAACGAAATGTTTTCAAAATCTGTGTTGCTCATAGTATATCGTTTTACCGGTTTATTAGTTGGATGTTTTTCTTATTCAATTTTTTATTCTGCATTATCTAAAAAGTCTTTAAACTTTTCTGCCCAAGTATCAAAGATACTTTTGCGCATTTTCTTCTCTTTTGGTTGTTCAATCTCTTCATCATCTTGATCAAGTAGTACTTCTGGTTCTTCTACAGGCACTTCTTCTTCTACAATCGCTGTATCTTGTTGTGCTTCTGGCTCATCTCTACGATGCTCCAGACTGTTCATTACAAGACCTACAGCAGTTGCATATAACGGGCTTGTGGTCTCAGAATCACTATCACCTGCCAAGTGCTCGTTAGGATAGCCAATGCGAGTATCCATCCCTGTGATGTATTCTACCAATTGTTTCAAATGTTTAAGCTGAGAGCCACCTCCTGTTAAAACAATACCGGCAATAAGTTTTTTCTTTTGCTCCTCGTGACCATAATTTTTAATCTCGAGATATACCTGCTCAACGATCTCTACAACCCGTGCGTGTATGATCTTAGATAGGTTTTTAAGTGTAATTTCTTTAGGCTCTCTACCGCGTAATCCCGGTATAGAAACAATCTCATTGTCTTTATTTTCTCCCGGCCATGCAGAACCAAACTTAATTTTAAGAAGCTCTGCCTGCTTTTCAATAATACTGCACCCCTCTTTAATATCTTCAGTAATCACATTACCTCCAAAAGGAATTACGGCTGTATGTCTAATGATACCATCTTTAAAAATGGCAAGATCTGTTGTACCTCCACCTATATCTATTAAAGCCACACCAGCTTCTTTTTCCTCCTGACTTAATACCGCATTTGCGGAAGCTAAAGGCTCTAATGTGATTTTATCAAGATTAAGACCGGCACTTTTTACACAACGACCTATGTTGCGTATGCTACTCACCTGCCCTACAACCACGTGAAAATTTGCCTCCAGTCTACCACCATACATCCCTATAGGCTGTGTAATTTCGGCTTGACCGTCTACTTTATATTCCTGCGGAAGCACGTGAATAATCTCTTCTCCTGGAAGCATCACCAATTTATGTACTTGATTACAAAGCATATCTATATCTCGAGGCCCTATAACCTGATCTGCATCTGCTCTGGTTATGTAATCGCTATGTTGTAAACTACGTATGTGTTGCCCTGCTATACCTACCACTACATCTTCAATCTTCATGCCAGACACACTCTCTGCTTCCTGTACCGCCTGCTGAATAGACTGTATGGTTTGTGTAATATTATTTACAACACCCCTATGTACACCAAGGCTCTTAGATTTTCCTATTCCTAGAATTTCTAATTTATGATACTCGTTGTAACGACCTATCATAGCGACAATCTTGGTGGTACCAATGTCTAAACCTACTGCTATGTCTTTCTGCTCCATAACTTAAAATTTTGTCCCAACGACCTGCCCTTTAAACCGCAGATCTATATTTTTATATACGCTGAGACTATTGTCTTTAATCGCCTTTTGATAAAAAGCTTTATAGTTTGCAAACTTGCTTTGCAAATCTTTAATCTTTCCTAAACTGATGTTATAGTTTAACACGCGAGGCGTTAAACTATAATCTCCATTTTGATTTCGGCTTATACCTATTACTTGTGTGGCAAGTAAATCGTCTTGCTGTAAATATTTTAATAATGGGTAAACCTCTCCTATCTGCTCTTTTGAAACACCTTCAATTAAAGGTACTCGAGCAGAGTAGTTAGATGACAAAGGCATTGATGCACCTTGCTCATCTATATAATACGGTTTTTGTTCCTGCACGCGACCTAGTGGTTTTCGTTGCTTAACTGAAGCACCTAATACACCGTCTAAGGTTAGGTAAACATCTGCATCAGAAATCATTGCGTGCGAATCTAATGTTGCCTCTAAATTTTTCAAAACTAGAATATCTTTAGGCTGTCCCTCCAATGGTTTTCCATTTTGTATCAACAATTTATCAACCGTCTCAGCAGTGATAAAAAGATTTGCCCCAGCTTCAAAATTCACTTTTACCGCCTTGATTTTTCGGTCTGCGTTACGCTTGTGCGAAAATGCAACTAAAAACAGTGTTACAAGCACTAAACAGATCATTCGTATATAAAACCACCCTATTTTCATTTGCTGAAGTTTTTAGTGATTTTTAATATTTCTTCGCCAATATCGCCGGCACCCATCATTACTTTAATAGTTGCCTTTGACTCCCTCATTTTTTCCTCAAGCTCATTTTTACTCACGAGCTGTTTTCTAGGGCAAGTAACAAGATTAATTAATTCTTGAGCATTAACACCTGCTATTGGCTCTTCCCGAGCCGGGTAAATATCTAAGAGAAGTAACTCATCAAATTGAGATAAACTGCGTGCAAACTCCTCCATAAAATCGTGGGTACGACTGTAAAGATGCGGTTGAAAAACAGCTAAAACCCGTCTATTAGGATACATCTCGCGTACGGCATTATGTACTGCATCAATTTCTGTAGGATGATGTGCATAATCATCAATAAGCACGTGGTCTGCTGTATTTATTCTATACGTAAATCTGCGATTAACCCCTTTAAATGCGAATAGCGCCTTGGCGAGCTTCTGGGCAGGGCAGCCGTATTTTAAAGCCATCGCCAAAGCTGTTATCGCGTTAGACAAATTATGTCTACCAGGCAGGTTAAGCGCCAAATCTTTAAGCAAACCATCAGGATGTTTTAGATCAAAATGATACGCTCCGTTTTCTATTTTTACATTTATTGCTGTATATACAGCGTCATCTTCAATCCCTACTGTAATTCCTGCTAATGGTAAGTCATTAGCTACAAAGAGTATTCCGTCTTCTTTTACCTGAGCTGCAAAATCTCTGAAACTTTGCTGTAGGGTTTCTGCATCTCCATAAATATCTAGATGATCTGCATCCATAGACGTAATGGCAGCAATATTAGGATAAAGCTGCATAAATGAGCGATCAAACTCATCTGCCTCTACCACAACAATCTCTTCTCCCTGCTGTATTAAATTACTTTGATAATTTTCTGCGATGCCACCTAAAAATGCGGTTACCGGCAATTCACAAGCTGCCATTAAGTGGCCTAACATAGCACTTGTGGTCGTCTTACCGTGAGTACCTGCGACGGCTAGACAAAATTTCTCCTGAGTCAACATCCCCAGTACTTCTGCACGTTTTGAGATGTTGAAATTATACTGAATAAAAAATTGATAGCCCGCGTGATTCTTAGGCACCGCAGGTGTATAAACCACGAGTGTATGCTCTATATCTTTATATATAGAAGGAATCTCTTCTACCGAATCTTTAAACGTAATAGCAATACCTAATTCTTCTAATGAGGAAGTAATACCTGAAGGTGTTTTATCATAACCCGCAACGTTTTTACCTGCTGCTTTAAAATAACGAGCTAACGCACTCATACCTATACCGCCAATGCCGATAAAGTAAAAATTAGATATGTCGTTTAACTTATTCAATGCTCTTATTTTATTATTTATTGAGTAGCTTTTCTACTTCGTTTACTATTTTTTGAGTGGCTTCAGGCAATGCTAATTTTTTAAAATTGGAGCCCAAAACCTGCTGTCTGTCTTCATCTGAAACTAGCTTTGAAAATTCAATTTTAAAAACTGTTGCCAGTTCGCTTTCCTTGATCAAAATCGCAGCGTCTTTAGCGACAATGGCTTCTGCATTTTTAGTCTGATGATCTTCTGCAACATTTGGCGATGGAATAAAAATCACGGGCTTTCCTACAAGTGCTAGTTCAGAAACAGATCCTGCACCTGCTCTGCTTATGATTACATCTGCAGCTGCGTACGCTAAGTCCATTCTATCTATAAAAGGTAAAACCTGTACATTACTGGCAGTATTGTGTGTTTTATATTCTTCAAAATACATCTTACCGCTTTGCCATAAAACCTGTACGTTCTTATCTAAAATAAATTGTAATTCCTGATTAATTAATTTATTTATCGCACGTGCTCCCAGACTTCCGCCAAGTATTAAAAGCGTCTTTTTAGTATTATCGAGATTGTATTTTTCTAATCCCTGAATACGTTTAGAAGCAATATCTAATAAATCCTGACGCACTGGATTACCTGTAATTACAATCTTTTGCTGCGGAAAAAACTGCTGCATACCTTCATAAGCCACACAAATTTTCTGCACGTTTTTTGCTAATAGTTTATTTGTAATACCTGCAAAACTATTTTGCTCCTGAATCAATGCAGGAATGTTTGACCGTGTTGCCATTTTTAGTAACGGTCCGCTTGCAAAACCACCGGTGCCTATTACTGCATCAGGCTTGAACTTTCTAATTATCTTAGCAGATTTTATTAAACTACTCATTAATTTAAATGGAAACATTAAGTTTGAAAGAGTGAGTTTACGTTGCAAACCTGCAATCCATAATCCTTCAATCGTATAACCGGCAGCCGGTACTTTTTCCATTTCCATACGATCCTGAGCGCCTACAAAGAGAAATTCCGCTTGCGGGTATTTTTCTTTTAAAGCATCTGCAATAGCAATCGCAGGGTAAATATGCCCTCCGGTTCCGCCACCTGATAGTATGAATTTATAGTTTTTCAAATCTTAATTTATATCTTATTAAATCGCTTCACTTAAAATATCAAGCGGATTCATTTCCTCTTCTTCTTTGACCCGTACTTCATCTCGTTTAACACTTACGCTTAGTATAATTCCTATAGCTAAACAAGTCATCCAGATAGAAGTCCCTCCACTACTTACAAGTGGCAATGTTTGCCCCGTTACCGGAAATAATTCTACAGCTACAGCCATATTGATTAATGCCTGAAAAACAATAGGGATACCTACTCCTATTACAGCTAATTTACCAAACACAGTAGGCGCTTTGTTTGCGATAACCAAAATTCTAAAAAGCAACAGTAAATACATTACTAAAAGCGTTAACCCGCCTATTAGACCAAATTCTTCAACAATTATCGCGTAGATAAAATCTGAAGATGATTGCGGTAAAAAGTTTTTCTGAATGCTTTTACCCGGCCCCATACCCACAAGACCACCGGTCGCGATCGCTATTTTTGCCTTTTCTATCTGGTAATCACCCTCACTATCTTCATCATCAGAAAAACTGTCTATACGACTAATCCACGTATCAACGCGGTTAGGAAAAACTCCCGGAAATGCTTTTGCTGCCAGAACAAATAAGGTTAGCGCTAGCAAACCTGTAGCTACAATAATCGATAAATATTTAATGGGATATCCACCTAAGAAGACCAGTGTCAATACCATCACAAACATGATAGCAGTTGTAGAAAAGTTAGCCGGCAATATCATTCCTAAAATAAGCGCAACAGGAACCCAAAGCGGCAAAATACTCTCTTTAAATGTGATTGTTTTATCCTTAATTCTAGAAAGATAGCGCGCTATATAAATCATTAACACAACCGAAGCCAGCGTAGAAGTTTGAAACGTAATCCCTACAAATGGCACTTTAATCCATCTACTGGCATTAGAACCGTCTATCACAGTGCCCTGAGCCATTGTAATTATTAGAAGAATAATTACAATAGGGATACCTATAATTGAAAGCCCTTTAAAATAATGAGAAGGCACTTTATGTACACCGTAGATAATTGCAAAACCCAAAACTAAGTGCATAAAATGACGCAACAAATACGGAAACGTATCTCCGTTACCGCCGTATAAATACGCGAGGTTACTGCTTGCACTAAATACCGGTAAAAAAGAAAACAATGCCAGAAAAGCAGTGATAGCCCATATAGAGCGATCTCCTTTTAAAGTGGCAAATATGTTTTTTGATGTACTCAACTAAGTTTGTAATTAATTATTAAGTATTATAAATTTCTTACTGCATTTTTGAATTGTCTGCCGCGATCTTCGTAATTATCAAACAAATCAAAACTTGCACAAGCCGGTGACAGCAATACATTATCTCCCTTATCTGTTAATTTATAAGCGATCTTCACTGCTTCAGAAATAGATTCTGTCTCAATAATAGTTTCTACCATATTACTAAAAGTGTGTAGCAATTTTGCATTGTCAACACCCAGACAGATTATAGCTTTCACTTTCTCATTCACTAACGGAAAAAGGTCTTTATAATCATTTCCTTTATCTACACCTCCTACAATCCAGACTGTAGGTGCGCTCATGCTGTCAAGGGCATAAAATGTAGCGTTCACATTAGTTGCTTTAGAATCGTTTATATAAGACACATTGTTAATCTTTAAAACGTATTCTAAGCGATGTTCTACACCCTGAAAACCTTCTAAAGATTCTCGTATGGTAGCCTTGCGAATACTTAGTAATCGAGAAGCTGTCGCTGCTGCCATCGCATTTTTAGTATTATGAGCACCTTTAATTTCTAATTTTTTTGTTGACATAGTCATTCTCGTATCGTCAGTTATTATGTTTATTTCTTCGTTTGCGTAAAACGCTCCTTGTTTTAATTCTTTTGTAATTGAAAAAGGCATCAGTCTTGATTTAACCGGGTGCTTTTCTAACCATTCTGTAATCACGGGATCATCAGCATCGTAAATCAAAAAATCATTTTCGGTTTGATTTTCCGCTATGCGGAATTTAGACCGGATGTAATTTTCAAATTTGTACTCATATCTATCCAGATGATCTGGTGTTATGTTCATTAGTATGGCGATATGCGGTGCAAAACTTGTTATACCATCTAATTGAAAGCTACTAATCTCAAGCGCGTAATAGTCTTGATCATTTATAGCTACCCACTTTGCAAAACTGTCTCCTATATTACCTGCTGCAACACTCTTAAGTTCTGCATGTTTTAATATATGTGCCATGAGCATTGTGGTAGTTGTTTTGCCATTACTACCCGTGATACCAATTAAAGTTCCGGTTGTAAATCGCGCCGCAAACTCAATTTCTGAAATCACTGAAACTCCTTTAGCCACTAATACTTTTACTAATGGTGCTTTATCAGGAATCCCGGGACTTTTCATAACCAGGTCTGCGTTAACAATTTTAGCCTCAGTATGACCGCCATCTTCCCATTCAATCTCAAACTCTTTAAGAACGTCTCGGTAGTTGTCTTTTATCTTCCCAAAGTCAGATACAAAAACTTCAAAGCCTTGTTTTTTACCAAGTATTGCAGTACCAACTCCGCTCTCACCACCACCCAAAATCACTAACCGTTTCATCTACCTTACTTTTAAGGTTACAATTGTGATAATAGCTAGTAAAATGCCTATAATCCAAAAACGAGTAACAATCTTACTCTCGTGTATTCCTTTCTTTTGGTAATGATGATGTAACGGCGACATTAAAAATATGCGACGCCCCTCACCAGATTTTTTCTTAGTGTATTTAAACCAGCTCACCTGTAGCATTACCGACAGCGTTTCCATAAAGAAGATCCCGCAAAGTATAGGTATTAGTAATTCTTTACGAATCGCAATTGCAATAACCGCAATAATACCTCCTATAGTTAAACTCCCCGTATCCCCCATAAACACTTGAGCTGGATAAGTATTGTACCAAAGAAAACCAACTAAGGCTCCTACAAAAGCGGTAATAAAAATTACCATCTCCCCAGATCTCGGGATATACATAACATCTAGATAATCACTAAATATGATATTACCAGAAACCCAGGCAAAAATCCCCAGGGTCAACACAATTATAGCCGAAGAACCCGCTGCGAGCCCATCTATTCCATCGGTAAGATTTGCACCATTAGAAACTGCTGTCACTATAAAAATTACAATAGGGATAAATAGCAACCACGAGTATTTTAGATAATCAGGACCTAACCAACTTACCAAAATACTGTAGTCTATCTCATTATTTTTGACAAATGGGATAGTTGTAGTCAATGCTTTTTCTTCCGAAGAAAATTCACGCGCACTACTATCTACAAGCTCTTCTTGTTGAATAGGGTTATTTGCAATTTCTTGCTTAACCGTAATTCCCGGATGAAAGAACATTGTTGCTCCTACAATTACACCCAGCCCAATCTGACCAAATATTTTAAACTTCCCCTGAAGCCCTTCTTTGTTCTTCTTTTTGATTTTTAAGTAGTCATCCATAAAACCAATTGCACCCATCCAAAGAGTAGTTACAATTAAGAGGATCACATAAATATTCTCTAGTTTAGCAAGTAATAAAACTGGTATTAAAGTTGCCAATATTATAATTAGACCTCCCATAGTAGGAGTACCTGCCTTTTCTACCTGACCTTCTAAACCAAGGTCTCGTATAGATTCTCCTAATTGCTTTCTTTGTAAATAAACAATGATTCGCTTTCCCCAGATTGTAGAGATTGCTAACGACATTAAAATTGCAATAGCCGCCCTAAACGTAATAAACCCAAAGAGACTTGCCCCCGGGAAATTGTATGTACGCTCTAAATATTCAAAAAAGTAAAACAGCATATTTTTAAAATTCAATTACGCAATGCGCGTTTTTGACTTATTTATTTAGTTCAGTTAACAGTTCTTGCACAATTTTGAAATCATCAAAATCGGTTCGTTTTCCTTTTACTTCCTGGTAAGTTTCATGTCCTTTCCCGGCGATCAAGATGATATCATTCTCTTCTGCCATTTGACAAGCCGTTTTAATTGCTTGTTTTCGTGACGTAATTGAAAGTGTCTTTTTATAATCTAGCGGCTCTACACCTTTTTCTATTTCTTCAATAATAGCATCAGGATCTTCACTACGTGGGTTGTCACTCGTGAAAATTACTTTTGTACTTAATGCTGCTGCAATCTTACCCATAACTGGACGCTTAGTGCGATCTCGGTCACCACCACAGCCTACAACTGTAATCAGGTTTTCATTTTTTGTACGGATGTCATTAATTGTTTCAAGCACGTTTTTTAATGCATCTGGCGTATGTGCATAATCTACAATCGCAGTAATTTTTTTTGATGAAATCAAATACTGAAACCTTCCACTTACACTCGTTAATTCAGACAAATACTGAAGTGCCTCAATCTGTGTTAGACCCAGCAACTCTGTAGCAGCATAAATAGCCAGTACATTATAAGCGTTGAAAGATCCTATTAACTTCACCCAAACTTCAGTATCATTTACCTTAAGCAATAAACCAGTAAACTGATTTTCTAAAATTTGTGCTCTATAGTCTGCATACGATTTAAGCGCATAGGTTAATTTTTTTGCCTGAGTATTTTGAAGCATAATCTGCCCATTGCGATCATCTATATTCACAAGCGCAAATGCATCTTTAGGTAACTTGTCAAAAAATGATTTCTTTACATCTCTATATTCTGCAAAACTGCTGTGGTAATCGAGATGGTCGTGTGTGAGGTTTGTGAAAATTCCTCCAGCAAAATGTAAACCTTCAGTACGCATTTGATGAATGCCGTGTGAGCTAACTTCCATAAAGCAGTACTCAATACCTTCAGCATTCATTTCTGCTAAATATCTATTGATTGTAAGTGAATCTGGTGTGGTATGAGTGGCAGCATATTCTTTATCTGCGACCATAACCCGTACTGTAGAAAGTAAACCAGTTTTAAAACCCGCCTTAGTAAAAAGCTGATATAATAATGTGGCTATAGTTGTTTTACCGTTTGTACCGGTAATACCTACTAATTTTAAATTTTCTGATGGATTGTTGTAATAATTAGAGGCAATTATTGCCAAAGCTTTCGCAGAGTTTGAAGTCTGCACATACGTTATCCCATTTACAAATTGAGACGGCATCTCTTCACAAATGATGGCAATCGCTCCCTGCTTTTCTGCTTTTGCTATATACTCATGACCATTGCTTTGCGTACCTTTTACAGCTACAAAAACATCATTTAAGCCTACTTTACGCGAATCAAAGTGCACCTCATTAACAGGCACATTAGGATTACCTGTTACAGACTCTAATGTCACTTTATACAATATGTCTTTTAATAAAATCACGACAGTTGTAAAATGATTTTTTGGTTCTTACTCAGTTTTTGTCCGGCTTTTAAAGATTGTTCTCTCACTTTACCGTTGCCTCTATATTCTACTTGTAAACCTAAATTCTCTAAAATAGATACCGCATCCATCCCACTCATACCTTTAACATTAGGTATTGTTTGCGCTCTGTTTTGCGACATTTTATAGTAACCCTCATAATCAGAAACCACAGGTTTTGTATTTGTGTCAGCCAATTTAACCTCATCAATTATAGGTGTATCACTGTAAATCTTTTGCGCAATTTTTTTAAATACAGGAGCTGAAACTATATTGCCATAATACCCTAAGCTTTTTTTAGGCTTATGAATAACCACAATACACGAATACTCAGGATTTTCAGCAGGAAAATAACCTGCAAACGAGGCAATGTATTTACCCTCCTCTAACCAATACTCTGTTTGACAGGTCCCTGTTTTACCTGCCATAGAAAAATCTTTAGAATAGATATTACTTGCTGTACCACGCTCTACAACATGCAGCATCATATCTTTTACTTTATTAATAGTCGTCTGTGAACAAATCGCCGGGTTAATTACCTGCTTTTCAAATTTCTCTACAGAAACATCCCACTTTTTTATCTCTTTTATAAAACGAGGTTTTACCATCTCTCCATTATTAGCAATGGCATTATAAAATGTAAGTGTCTGAAGTGGTGTCAACGAAACCCCATAACCAAAAGCCATCCATGGTAGTGTTGTACCGTACCAGTTTGCGTCACCCGGATATGGGAAACGTGGCGATCCTTCTCCTTTTATCTCTAGTCCTATTTTATCATTAAGACCCATATTATAAAGACGCTTTAAAAATCGCTTAGGATCGTCTTTATAATTTTCATTAATCATTTTTGCAAAGGCTGTATTTGAAGAAAGTTCAAATGCTTTTGCTGCGCTTATTTTACCATAGCCTCCCCAATGCGAATCATAAACAGTACGGTTATAAAATTTAACCCGCCCGTTTTCGGTATCTACAACATCGCTACTATCTATAACTTTATCTTCTAAAGCAGCAACCATAGACATTAACTTAAAAGTAGAACCAGGCTCTGCAGACTCATACACTGCATAATTACGATCTTCATAATAGCCACCATCTTCCATACGACCCAGATTAGAAATCGCCTTAACCTCTCCCGTCTTTGTTTCCATTACTACAACACAGCCGTGATCTGCTTGAAACTTTTCTAAGGATTCTAATAAAGCGTGATGTGCAATATCCTGAATGTTTACATCTATTGTAGAAATTACATCATAACCATCTTGCGGCTCTACAATATTATCATCGCCTATAGGTTTCCATTGCCCTTTGGCAATACGCTGCTTTAAGCGCTTGCCTTCTTTACCCCTTAAATATGTACCAAAAGCACCTTCAAGTCCCGCTTCGCTATATCGTCCATATTCGGTTAAACGATCATAGCCTATGGTTCGCTCTGCGATTTTATCTAACGGATGCTCTCTTACGGTACGCTGCTCAGTTATGATACCTCCCTTGTAGGGACCCTTATTAAACAACGGTAATTTTTTAACAGCTAAATATTTTGAATACCCCAGGTTTCTCGCCAAGAGCAAGTATCTGTTTTTATTAACCCTGGCTTTACGCAACGCACTTATGTAATGCTCAACCGGCTTACCCAATTCTGCAGATAAGCCCTTAGCTAGATCCTGTACATTTGCTTCAAAATCTGTCTGCGTAGGTGCTAATGCATCAAAACGGATATCATACTTAGGTACTGAAGTTGCTAGCAAACTCCCATCACCAGCATATAAATTGCCTCTATTTGCAGGAATTGTAAACATGCGCTCTGTACGAGCTTCAGCCAGTGCCTTATACTTATCACCTTCAGAAACCTGAATATTAATAAGTTTAAACGCAACAAAAAAGGCAAAGAGAAACATAGCTCCTGCCACTAAATACATCCGGTTTAATATGTTCTTTTCGCTAGTCGCCATTAGAACTTAAGGTGCTTTACTTACGTTAATTTTTTTTGGCGGCGTCATTGAAGGTGCCAAGCCACTTTCTGACACTTTACGCGTCACTACACTTTCCATTTTAGATCTGCGTGCTTCTAAACGTGCATCTACAAACTCACTATGTAATTCTTTCACTTCTGCACTAAGGCGTGATATCTCGTGTACTTTCTTATCTGCACGATGCGAACTGCCAATCATTATAATCGCCAGAAATGACAAGAATATGATCATACGCCAGTTCTTCATAGCATCATCGCTAAAAAGAAACTTACCTTTTAATATGTTATAAATACCTTGCTTCAAAATGCACTTATAGTTTTTCAGCAATACGCAGTTTTGCACTACGCGCTCTATTATTCTCTTTAATTTCAACCTTACCGGGAACGATAAGACCACCTACCTTTTTAAAAGGCACAGTGAAATTGCCAAACATATCTTTCTCAGGCTCACCTTCAAATAACCCATTACGTATGTAACGCTTTACCAACCTATCTTCTAAAGAGTGATATGAGATAAGACTAAGTCTCCCACCTGGTTTTATAAGCTCTTCGGTCTGACTTAAAAACTCTTTTAAAGCTTCAATTTCCTGATTTACTTCAATACGAATCGCCTGATATACCTGAGCCAAAACCTTATTCTCTCTATTAAGAGGTAGATATGGTTTTAAAGCACTTTTTAAAGCTTCAGTAGTTTTAATAGAATTTTCTTTTCGCACAGAAATAAGCGTTCGTGCAATTTTAGGAGCACTTCTCAACTCACCATACTGTAACAATACTCTACTCAAATCCTCTTCAGCATACTCGTTAACCACATGATATGCAGAAAGCTTATTTTTTTGGTTCATTCTCATATCCAATTCCGCGTCAAAACGTGTTGAAAAACCACGTTCTGCGACATCAAATTGATGAGAAGAAACACCAAAATCCCCCAATATACCATCTACCTTAGCCGCACCGTAAAATCTCAAAAAGCGTTTTGCAAAGCGAAAATTCTCGTGAATAAGTGTAAATCTTGAATCTTCAATTTTATTCTCTAAAGCATCAACATCTTGATCAAAAGCAAATAATTTTCCGTTTTCATCAAGACGACTTAAAATCTCTTTTGAGTGACCACCACCTCCAAATGTCACATCAACATAGATACCATTTGGCTTTATAGCCAAACCATCTACTGTCTCTTTTAATAATACTGGATTATGATAACTCATCTATTATATCATTTTGACCTCCCATTACATCTTCTGCAAGCATAGCAAAATCACCATCATTATCGCTCACAGCCACTTCATAAGCTACTAAATCCCAAATCTCAATTATATTACCTCCTGAGGTCAACACAATATCTTTTGAAATTGAAGCAAATGATATCAAGTCTTTAGGAATAAGTAATCTGCCGGCAGCATCTGCTTCAATCAACTTAACTCCCGCAGTAAATCTTCTTATAAACTCTACATTCTTTTTAACAAAACGATTAAGACCGTTAAGCTTTTTCATCATTACCTCCCACTCAGACATAGGCCACAACTCAAGACATGAGTTAAAAACAGAACGCTTTATCACAAAGCCCTCCTGCAACTCTTTTGCCAGCTGTTTTTTTAATGCAGAAGGCATCATAAGACGTCCTTTAGCATCAACTTTGCATTCATATGTCCCTATTAGGCTGAGCACTAATACTGTAGGTTTTGATTATTATAACTTCAAATATATAGAATTTATTACCACAATCTCCCACAATCTACCACTTTGTTAATAAGTCTACCCACTTGTTGACTATTGCTAAAATCTTAACAGTGGGCTATATCCCTGTGCGCAAACTCATTGTTGATAAACCCTTGACATACTTCTACAATCCCTTTATTTTTAAATTTCGATTTTAGTCTAATTGTCTATATTTGTGCGAAAGCCTCTTGCCGACCAATTATGAAGCACCAATTAAAAACCGAGGGAAAATTCACCTACCTAGAAGCAGGCGAAGGCACCCCTATAATTATTCTTCACGGACTCATGGGCGGACTCAGCAATTTTGATGAGGTAACCGAGCATTTTTCTAAACTTGGTTATAAAATCGTCATTCCAGAATTGCCTTTATACGCTATGCCTCTCATAAAGACGGGTGTTAAGACATTTGCAAATTATCTGAATGAGTTTATAAAACTAAGAGGGTATAAAGACCCTATTTTATTAGGAAACTCATTAGGAGGGCATATAGGTCTTATACACACAAAACTCTATCCTGAAGCCACAAAAGCTTTAATTATCACAGGAAGTTCTGGCTTATACGAGAGCGCAATGGGCGAGAGCTATCCTAAACGAGGAGATTACGAGTATATAAAAAAGAAGGCAGAAGATGTTTTTTACGATCCTGCTGTAGCAACAAAAGAAATTGTTGATGAAGTTTATCAAACGGTTAACGACCGCAATAAACTCATTAAAACTTTAGCAATTGCTAAAAGTGCTATACGTCATAATATGGCTCAGGATTTACCACACATGAATACCCCTACTTGTATTATTTGGGGTAGAAATGATACCGTCACTCCACCAGAAGTAGCAGAAGATTTCAGCAAACTTTTACCCGATTCAGATTTGTTTTGGATTGATAAATGTGGTCATGCAGCAATGATGGAGCGCCCGGTTGAATTTAATGAGATTCTTTCAAGCTGGTTAAAAGACCGCAATTATTAAAACCAAACCATGCGAATCAAATCTGCTGAATTTTTAGTAAGCAACTCTAACGTAGCTAAGTGCCCGCAAAACAAAATGCCCGAATACGCCTTTATAGGCCGTTCTAATGTGGGTAAGTCGAGCTTGATTAACATGCTTACCGATCGTAAAAATTTAGCAAAGACATCTGGAAGACCTGGTAAAACTCAGCTTATTAATCACTTTGTAATTAATGAAACCTGGTATCTAGTTGATTTACCCGGTTATGGTTATGCCCGTGTATCTAAAAAAGCTAAAAAAGAATTCCAGAAATTTATCACCCAGTATTTTGAAGAACGAGAGCAATTAGTTTCGGCTTTTGTACTTATAGACTGCAGACATGATCCTCAGCCTATAGACAAAGAGTTTATGGAGTATATGGGTGAAAAGCAAATACCGTTCTCAATAATATTTACCAAGGCAGACAAATTAAAACCAAAAGCACTTGAGCGTAATATTGAAAATTACAAACAAGCTTTACTCGAAGGAGCATGGTTAGAGATGCCCAATTACTTTATAAGCAGTGCCTCTAATTCTGAAGGAAAAGAAGAAATTCTAGAATATATAGGATCTATAAACGAGCAGCTTAAAGACCAGTAGTCTTTAAGTTAATTAACGTTATAAGCTCTTTCTCGTTTTTCAAATTATCTAATTCTGCTTTAGAAATAAATTCTCGCAAGACATTATTTTCTTCATTGAGAATTATAGGATAGGTAAACCGTGCACGTGCATCTGCTCCAAATTTATTTTTGAACTCATCTAAGTGATGAAACTCTAAATCTAAATCTGTATTATCTTTAAATGATTGCCACTCTGGCTTTATTTTTAAAACACCGTAGGTTATATCACATAAACTACAAGGATATGTCTTAGGACTTATCACTTTATGCAAGCTATCAAGATACCCATTTAGCTTCCCAGAGTTGGCGTTATAAACAAATATGAGTTTCATATTTATTTCTTTAATTCTAATTTTTCTGCAAAGTAATCACAGAAATCCATCATCGTTGCAGACATTTTCTCATCATCTGTTGCGCGCTGAAATGTTTTAGCCATACTCACTAAAGTTTGATGAAAAAACACCTTCATCTCATCTACAGGCATATCTTTTGTCCATAAATCTATACGCGCTGCCTCCTGTGTTTTTGCATCCCACAAGGCAAGCATTAAAGCCTTAGCAGGCTCATTTGCAACACCACCATCGGGAGCATTCCAGGAAATTTTTTCGGGTACTCGATTTGCGTCTAATTCTACGTTTATTCTAATTTCAGTTTTCATGAACCGTTATTAATTACGGGGTTTATAATTTGTTTTCTCAAAAATCTCATCTGTGCTTTTTTCCGGAAGCATTTGCAAAGGTATTGCATTACGCTCCATATAGCGATTTACAATTCGCCAGCCTATATAGCGTCCTAATCTAGGTGGGCTGTCATTATCAAAATCAAGATAAAATTTTGAAAAAGGGGCCGGATTCACAAAGCGACTTAGCAGCTTACTGTCTGTATCAAAAAGTAATTGATTTTCTATAAAATATTTCCAGATGTCAACTTCATTTGCTTCAGCCCAGTTATATTGATCTGCGGTATAACCTATAATCTCATACTGCGGCTTTAAAGTCAAAAGTTTTTGCATCATATACAGTCGTTTTCCGTGATAAATCATTTCATCAAGAAACCTGCGATTACCTTTATGCTTTATAAGTTTTGAAACAAATGCATCTGCCACATTTACATCTATCTGCTCTTTTTTAAAATTTTGCGTGTAAAAACGCTGTATTCCATTGTAAAAAGGATGTTCTGGACCTAAATAATTATCAAGGCCTATAAGAAGTAAACTATCTGTTAAAATAACAGGCATTTTATAAGATACATCTGAAGTTATTGTTACCACCTCTGGAGCGGTAAATTTTGGATAATAGAACTTTATATGCTTAAAAACGTTTTCTAACTCGAGCTCAACAATATCTAAATGAGGAAAAGCTTCTGCTACCTCTGTATTTAGCTCAAGCTGTATGGTGTCGTTAATTTTAGCCACCCAAAAACTATCTGGATATTCTTCTGGAAACAGATATGGATACTCGCTTATTAAGTTTTTTAAACCGGCAGAATCTACCCTGGCAAACTTAGCATCAAACCTATCTATATGTATATCTATTGCTATTTCAGAAATTTCATCGGGTAATTTTGCATCTTTCTTACAAGCGGTAATTAAAAATAATAAAAGCCCTAAAAAAATGCTAAATCTACCAAGTATAGCCCTCTTCGCTCCAATAAACTTTTTAAAATTTAGTAATTTCACCATAATAAAAAATTGCGCCGCAAAGGTAGTATTTACATCTAATAAATCTGTTTCTTATGCAAACTGAAAAAGTAATTGATCACATCGTAAACTGGCTAAAAGATTATGCCATCAATGCCAACATAAATGGTTTTGTTGTGGGTATTAGCGGCGGAATTGATAGCGCAGTGACCTCTTCACTTTGCGCAAGAACAGGATTACGCACACTATGTGTAGAAATGCCCATACATCAACCGCCTGCGCACGTAACTCGAGGTAAGGAGCATATTGCACAGTTAAAAAAACGATTTGCAAATGTGAGCGATGTAAATACAGATTTAACCGAAACATTTGAAGTATTTAAGGCTGCACTTCCTGAAATATCAGCTAGTCCAGAACTTGAGTTAAGCCTTGCAAATACAAGAGCTCGCTTACGTATGAGTACTTTATATTATTTTGCTGGCGTTCATAAATACTTAGTCGCCGGGACAGGAAATAAAGTTGAAGATTTTGGCGTGGGTTTTTATACAAAATATGGTGATGGCGGAGTAGATCTTAGCCCTATTGCTAATCTTATGAAAAGCGAAGTTTATGAACTTGCTAAAGCTTTAGGCGTGCCTCAAAGTATACAAGTAGCCAAACCTACTGATGGACTATGGCAAGATGATCGTAGTGATGAGGATCAAATAGGTGCAAGTTATGACGAACTCGAATGGGCAATGCTTGAAGATGAAAAAGGCCATACGGCTACAGATTTTGAAGGACGTCAAAAGCAAGCTTTTGAAATTTACAAACGCTACAACAATGCTAATAAACACAAAATGGAACCTATTCCTGTTTGTGAGATTCCGGCTAATTTGAAAGAATAATGACGTTAAACCTGTAAATTTATTCTTACACCGAAAAGCATTTGCAGTTCAATTAAATCATACTATTTTAGCTGTTTAGAAGAATTTTTCTCTCTTATGATTACAATTACAGTAGCAGATCACCATCCCATAATAACAGATGGTTTGTCACATATTTTACGCAATACAGAACACCAGATTTTAGATGTAATTGTTGACGGAAACAACTTAGCAGCTTCTCTAGAAAATCAGGTTCCTGATCTTGTGGTAATGGAGATTGACTTGCCTAATCTACAAGGCCTGTCTGCTATTAAAGAGTTACGCAGAAATTTTCCGGGATTGAAGATTATGATTTTTAGTACCCACCCTGAAGAAATGTACGCGCTAAGCGCTATCAAGGCAGGTGCAATGGGTTATGTAGGCAAAACGGTAGATTCTGCAACAGTTTTAAAAGCCGTAATACAAGTAGCTCGTGGTGGCATCTACTTGAATAATGCTCTAGTAGAAATGTTATCAAATACAGATCCTTCTAAAAATAATTCGCTTGCATACCGTTACAAAAAGCTTTCTACTCGTGAGACCGAAGTTTTAAATCTATTATCTTCAGGAAAACGCAATAAAGACATTGCAGAATCTTTAGATATAAATGAGAAAACAGTAAGTACTTATAAAACACGTTTGCTTAAAAAGCTAGATGCCGGTAGCCTTGCAGAACTTATTCAGCAAGCGCGATTGTTGCAAACTTCAGATTTGTAGCACTAGACTACCCTATTTAATTTTAAGGCTATAAATTTATTCAGCTCCTGATAATCTTTTATATCCATTAGTACTTCCATAGAAGAATTCTCGGGTACCCTTATTACTTCAGCAAGTTGTTCTATCTTTTGTGAAACGTAAAAACGCCGTAGATAAAGCACTGTTTGAGAAACTACCTGTGCAACCGTATGTTTTTTAAGCTTTACGTAGATTTCCTGAGTATCCCACCTGTGTAATACATACTTATCTTCATTTAAAATGATATCAGAAATTAATGACCCCTCATCAGGATTAACTGTATTAATAAAGGTTTCTATTTTAAAGTTTTCGCGTTGTTGCGTCAAGGCATCAATCAATTTAACGTAGAGATTTCTAAATTGCTCATTTGCAAACTCAGTCTCATCTTCTTGAAGATCAAGGTATATTTTCTCATACACATCAAGCTCTAATACAACTGGTTCCTCTACAGGATCACCATCTTCATTTTCTTTTACAATAACATCATCAAATTTTATTTTCTGATTTCCGTAGAGTAATAAAAGCTCTATAAGTTTACGCTCTAAGACAAATTGCCGGTCAACCTTTTCGGTGGTCTTTTTTTCAACCACCTTCATTTGCCCTGCGTTAGGCTTAGTAGGCGCAGGTGCTTCTTTTTGCCCTTTATTTAGAATTTGAGCGAGCGTATTAAACAGCACATCCTCTTTAATGTCCATTATGCGGGCGCACTCCTGAATGTAGATCTCCCGTTTAATAACATCAGGAATTTTACCAATGCTCTCTACCATATCGCGCACAAGTCCGGCTTTTTTTATAGGATCACCATGCGCCTCTTCCATAAGAAGAGAAGCTTTATACTGTATAAAATCTTTGGCATTGTCCTTAAGAAAATCCTGAACCTCAGTCAACGTATTTTTACGCGAGAAACTATCAGGATCTTCTCCTTTGGGAAAACTACACACCTTAACATTCATCCCCTGCTCAAGGATTAAATCTATACCTCTCAGCGATGCCCGTTGACCAGCGGCATCCCCATCAAAAAGAACTGTAATATTTGGCGTAAGCCGATTTATAAGACGTATTTGTTCTGGGGTAAGAGCAGTACCAGATGAAGACACCACATTCTCAATTCCCAATTGATGCATTTGAATCACATCTGTATACCCTTCAACCAGATAGCATGTATCCTCTTTAGCTATAGCTTGCTTTGCGTGATATATTCCATAAAGAACTTTACTCTTATGGTAGATATCGCTCTCGGGACTGTTTAGGTACTTTGCGGCCTTTTTATCATTTGTTAAAATACGCCCTCCAAAGCCTAAAATTCTTCCGCTTAAAGATTGAATAGGAAAAATTACTCTTCCCTTAAAGCGATCAAATTGCTTTTCTTCTTTAATTATTGAAAGTCCTGTTTTTTCTAAGTACTCTAGCTTATAGCCTTTGCGTATCGCTTCACTGGTAAATGCATCCCAGGTATCTGGTGAATATCCTAACTGAAATTTTTCTATAGTTTCTGGAGTGAAACCACGTTCTTTGAAATAAGTGAGACCAATAGCCTTACCGGCTTCTGTATTTAAAAGTGTTTTATGAAAATAATCTTTTGCGTATTCTGAAACCACATACATGCTCTCACGCTCATCTGCCTGCTCTTTTTGCTCATCTGTTTGCTCGGTTTCTTCAATCTCAATATTGTATTTTCGAGCCAGGTATTTAATGGCTTCAGGATAGGTGAAATGCTCGTGCTCCATTAGAAAAGCAACTGCATTGCCTCCTTTTCCGCTTGAGAAATCTTTCCAGATCTGTTTAACCGGCGACACCATAAAACTGGGTGAACGCTCATCTGTAAACGGACTCAACCCCTTATAATTACTTCCCGATTTTTTGAGATTTACAAAATCACCTATAACCTCCTCTACACGAGCAGTTTCAAACACATTATCTATGGTGGTTTTAGAGATCAATTTTTTTTAAGTTATCAGTTAAGCACTAATTGCATAGGAGCGGCTGCAAATTTAAGCAATAAAAAACCTGCACGTTAAGTTAACGTGCAGGCTTATTAAAGTTTTTATACACACAGTAGACACTAGTCCATATCAAATCGAAGACCTACAGATATATTGCGCTGATCAACAGGATTATCTTTAAAGATGGTATTTAAATCGTATTTGACGTAAAGCGCTGTATCACCAAAAGCAACATAACTACTTAAGCCGTAAATAAAATTATTAGTATTAAAATTTTGCTTAAACTTATCTTTACGATCCTCACCGTTTTCTTCGTATTTCAGCTTTTGAATAGTCAATAAATTAAAGCCGGCATAGCCCCCTAACCCAAGTTTGAATTTGTTTTTTGTAGAATATCTAAAGTAATTATCACCTTCTCTTTTAGTTGAAGGCCCTATCTCAAAATGAATTGGAAACACTAAATTATCCATTCTAAACTTAGCCTTATCGAGATTTAGAGGATAGGTTTCTAAAACCGTCTCATCACCCTGCTCCACTAAGTATTGATTGTCATCAATCTTCAACCCATTAAACTGAAAACTAAAACCGTATTTTAAACGTAGAAAATTAGAGTTATCAAACACACGTGTTTTCCACGCGTAACCCAACTCAAAAAAGCGGCTTCCTCCTATTTTATAGGGTGAATCATTTAATCCCTGACCGTTAATAATCGCATTATTAAAACCTATTGCCAAAACAATATCTGCTGTTGTGCGGCGATCGTAAACGATGTCACGCTCACTAGAATCACCTAATTTAAGTTTATCGTTACCTATAAAAATCCCAAAAACACTACCATCATATATACTATTGTTACGTTCTAAAAGATCTATTTGACTTTCTATAATAGCAAGCTTATCTTCTATATTGCGGGCGTGCTTTTTAGCAGCTTCTTTTTTTAATTTGCCAGCTTCTGTTTCCGTGATTTCATTATTCGAAAGGCGTTTATTTATGGCCAGCACTTCGGTTTTCAAAGCTTCTTTTTCTTGATTCACAACCTCTTCTTTTTTAATTTGAAGTTGTTTTACAGTTTCTGTATTTTCTTCAGATTGTGCGAATGTTAGCTGTGGTATAAAACTTAGCCCAACGATAAAAAGTAAAATTAAAGTTCTCATAATTTTTGATTTAGTTTCAGGTCACCACTCTCCGCCATAGACGGAGATTAGCTTCCCAAAGATTGATGAATGAATATTTATATTAATTATTGCGAGATACAACAGCCTCTCTAGCTTTTAAAAAACCATCTTTAAGTGCTTCAAATATGCGGTCTCTAAAGGAGGGATCTAACTCTTCTTCAACTTCATAAAGTAATGCCTGTGCATTTACTTCATTTTGAGCATTTTTAAATAGTTTTTCGGTAATTATATCACGTTGCGCTTCGCGTAATAGCATATCGATTTCTACATCAGAATAAGCTACACCGGTGTTTTGCTGCTGCTGTACTTTTAAAAGCAGCTGATCTACTTCTTCATTAATATAATTCTGAATAGGAGCATCTAAACTAGTCTCTTTTGTAGTCTTTTGAGACAAAGCTACAGCCTCAGTATTCTTTTTAACTACAACTGAATTTTCAGGAAGTATAGCAACCTTTTTAACTGCATCTTCTCTTTCTACTTCAGCAACTACCTCCTTAGCTGTATGAGGCAATTGCTTTTCAGTAAGCTTGTTTTCTGGCAAATAATCTTCAGTTGTAGTTTTTTCTACGGGAATTTCTACTACCTGTTGATTTTGTGGAATCTCGTTTTCAAAAAATAGCGTTCCTGTTAGTATTAATATTCCAACAAAACTAGCTGCCATAACTAACCAACCGTAGCCTTTTTTATTTTTCCGCTTTGCGGAAGAATCAAGCTCATTTTCTATACGTTCCCAGGCAATTGAAGTAGGATTAATCTCCCTATTCTCAAGCTTCTCGCGTATGTTTTCTTCAAATTTCATCGGTGCCATACAGGTATAGATTAGATTCTTTTAATTTGTACTGAAGTAGTTTTCTAGCCTTAAACAGTTGAGTTTTAGAAGTACTTTCTGAAATTTCAAGCATCTTTGCAATCTCCTGATGCTTAAATCCCTCAACGGCATACATTACAAAAACAGCACGATAGCCTTCTGGTAATTCGTCTATTAAAGCTTGAATATGCTCAACCTCAAGGTCACTGTCTTGCGGACTGTACGTCGCATCATTAATCTCTTCTGAATATTCCGTAAAAATGATCTTTTGCTCTTTGCGCAAATAGGAGATTGACTCATTTACCATTATACGTCGCATCCAACCTTCAAAACTACCTTCTCCTCTAAAGGATTCCAGATTTTTAAATACCTTCAAAAAGCCATTGCACATCGCTTCTTCAGCCTGCATAATATCTTTTAAATACCGTCTGCAAATACTCAGCATTTTAGGAGCATGCAAATTATAAAGTGTTCGCTGCGCATCACGATTTCCGTTAGCTGCTTTCTTTATAAGCTGTTTCTCGTTATTAAAAAATGAAATGACTTTCACAAAAGAGGGTTTTAAAACTGCCTTCACTTATATAGACGCAGCATTTTATAAAATGGTTGCCTGAGATTAAAAAAAAACTGAATTTAATTTTAGATAGCTCATTATCAACAACCAATTGTAAAATAAAACAAAATGAAGTCTATAATAAAACAATTGAAAATAAGTCTTTGTAGATGAAGACATTTATAAATTGACGCACGACTATATATAAGCACTTTGAAGATTATAGCGCTACTACCTTTTAAACTAAAAGTGTTACTTTTTACGTTCAATTACATAATTCACCATAAGAATAAGTGAATCTTTATATTGAGATTCGGGATATTTATCAAGCATTCTAAGTGCCTGTTGTTGCAGGGAGACCATTTTATCAACTGCATAATCTAAACCCCCAGATTTCTTCACATAATCAATCACCTCGTTTACGCGATTTTTATCTTTATTATGATTCTTAACCGAGTTGATGAGCCATTTACGCTGTTTTTTATCACTATTGTTTACCGCGTAGATTAGCGGAAGAGTCATTTTTTGCTCTTTAATATCTATTCCGGTAGGCTTTCCTATTTGTTGAGTTCCATAATCAAAAAGGTCATCTTTAATCTGAAACGCAAGGCCTATTAGCTCTCCAAATTTGCGCATAGCCTCTACATCTTTTTTACCTGCGTGTACGGCACAAGCACCCATCGCACAACAAGCAGCTATTAATGTTGCTGTTTTTTGACGTATGATTTCAAAATAAATTTCTTCGGTAATATCAAGGTTCCGTGCTTTTTCTATCTGAAGTAATTCACCTTCGCTCATCTCGCGTACTGCTACTGAAATAATCTGCAAAAGATCAAAATCTTCGTTATCTATAGAAAGTAGCAATCCTTTTGAAAGTAAAAAGTCACCTACTAAAACGGCGATTTTATTTTTCCAAAGTGCATTAAGACTAAAAAAACCACGACGGCGGTAACTATCATCAACCACGTCATCGTGCACTAATGTAGCTGTATGTATCAATTCTATTACAGAAGCACCGCGATAGGTACGGTCGTTAAGGCGATCATCTCCCAGCATTTTTGCTACCAGAAATACAAACATAGGTCGCATTTGTTTTCCCTTGCGATTTACAATATAATGGGTAATGCGGTTGAGAAGTGGCACTTTTGATTTCATCGAAAGCGAGAACTTTTGCTCAAAGAGTTCCATCTCGTGAGCAATAGGTTGCTTAATTTGTTCGACTACTTTCACTAATTTTTGTGTTATTATATACCTTTAAAAATCTCTAAAGCATCTTACAAATGACAGCAGAGAACTAATTACTTATCCATTTTTATTTGCGAGTTGACCACAAGCCGCATCTATATCTTTTCCTCGAGAACGTCTTACGGTTACCGTTATACCTCTCTCTTCAAGTTTTGTAACATAACGATCTATCACTTCTGGTGCTGCCTGTTGAAACTGGCCGTCGTCTATAGGATTGTATTCGATCAAATTTACTTTACTTGGTACTGCCAGGCAAAATTCGATTAACGCCTCTATATCTTTATCCCGATCATTTATACCACCCCAGACAATATACTCATAGGTTATAAACTTCTTTGTTTTAATATACCAATATTGGAGCGCTTCTTTAAGTTCTATTAAAGGCATTTGCTCATTAAAAGGCATAATATCTGTACGCACCTCATCTAAAGCAGAATGCAACGAAACAGCAAGATTAAATTTCACGGCGTCATCTGCCATCTTCTTAATTATCTTAGGCACACCAGAAGTAGAGACCGTTATACGTTTTGGTGACATTCCTAAACCATCTGGAGACGTTATTTTCTCAATAGATTTTATTACGTTATTGTAATTCATCAACGGCTCCCCCATACCCATAAATACGATATTAGAAATTGGTCTGTCGAAGTATAATCTACTCTGCTGGTCTATCGCTACAACCTGATCAAAAATCTCATCAGGATTAAGATTACGCATACGTTTTAAACGCGCCGTAGCACAAAATTTACAATTTAAACTGCATCCTACCTGTGAAGATACACAAGCTGTAGTTCTACTAGCCGTAGGTATTAAAACAGATTCTACAGTAAGATTATCGTGAAGTTTCACCGCATTTTTAATTGTACCATCTTTACTGCGCTGCATCTGATCTACCTTGATGTGGTTAATCACAAAATGAGTATCTAAGAAGCTGCGGGTTTCTTTAGACAGGTTTGTCATGTCATCAAAAGAGTGTGCTCCTTTGCTCCACAACCATTCATAAACCTGATTGCCTCTAAAAGCCTTCTCACCCTGAGTTACAAAATAATCCCTCAATTCATCACGGGATAATGCTCGAATATCTTTTTTAGTTTGTATCACGCTGTAAAGTTACTATTTAACAAGCTGCTTCCTATAACCAAAGCCTTAAGTTTTATACTAAAAAAATCCCCGACACAACTGCCGGGGATTTTAGTATTATAACTACAATTAGAATTAGATGATTAACATCGCATCCCCGTACGTGTAGAATTTATATTTCTCTTTTACTGCTTCTTCGTAAGCCTCTTTCATAAAATCATGACCTGCAAATGCTGAAACCATCATCATTAGCGTAGATCTTGGGGTATGGAAATTAGTTACCATACAATTTGCAATACTAAAGTCATAAGGAGGAAAAATAAATTTATTTGTCCAGCCCCCAAACTCGTTTAACGTATGATTAGAACTTACTGCACTTTCAAGGGTACGCATTACCGTAGTACCTACAGCACAAATTCTTCTCTTTTCGCTTATTGCTTTATTTATTACCTCTACAGCTTCGGGCTTAATGTAAGCCTCTTCGCTATCCATCTTGTGCTTAGATAAATCTTCTACCTCAACGGCGCTAAAAGTACCTAAACCTACGTGAAGTGTAACTTCAGCAAAATTAAGACCTTTAATCTCAAGACGCTTTAATAAATGCTTGCTGAAGTGCAATCCTGCTGTAGGAGCAGCAACAGCACCTTCTTCTTTAGCAAAAATAGTTTGATAACGCTCTGCATCTTCAGGCTCTACCTCACGTTTGATGTATTTAGGAAGTGGTGTCTCTCCTAATTCTGTAAGTTTATTTCTAAATTCCTGGTATGAACCATCGTATAAGAAACGTAAAGTTCTACCTCTAGAAGTCGTATTGTCAATTACTTCAGCAACCAGACTCTCATCATCGCCAAAATAAAGCTTATTACCAATACGTATTTTACGTGCAGGATCTACAAGCACATCCCATAATCGCGTTTCTGAATTAAGTTCTCTCAATAAAAACACTTCAATACGAGCGCCTGTTTTTTCTTTATTTCCATAAAGACGTGCAGGAAAAACCTTTGTATTGTTAAGAACCATGATATCATTAGGCTCAAAATAATCTATAATATCTTTAAAGAGCTTATGCTCTATAGTTTTAGTTTTACGATTAAGAACCATTAAGCGTGCTTCATCCCTATTTTCGGCAGGATATTCAGCTAATAGCTCGTCTGGCAAATCAAAATTAAAATGCGAAAGTTTCATTCCCATGGGATGTCTTTTTTAGGTATTTAAAATAGCGTGCAAATATACAACCTCAAGGTAGGGGTTGTCAAGTAAAACACGGTTTAATTTAGTACAAGCCTAAACTTGCTCTGTTTTGAAGCCCAGCCCCCTAAAATCAGCCCAAAAATCAGGATATGATTTGTTTACAACCTCTGCATCTTCAAAAATAATTGGTACTTTAAGTGCTAAAGGTGCAAAAGCCATCGCCATTCTATGGTCTTGGTAGGTTTTTATAGTAACATTTTCTACACAGGTTCCACCAGCTTTTAAATGAAGAGATTTATCAGTCACTTCAATAGTCGCACCTAGTTTAGTAAGTTCAGCTTTTAAGGCCTCAAGACGATCTGTCTCTTTAATTTTTAAAGTGTGAAGTCCCGTTAAATCGCAAGATATTCCCAGACCAAAACATGTAACGGCTATTGTCTGAGCTATGTCGGGGCTGTTTGCAAGATCAAAAGATATGTGCTTTAAGTGAGCATCTTTTTCTTTTTCAAGAATAATCGAATTTTCTAAAAAAGTAGTTTTTACACCAAGTTTAGTATAAAGCTCTGCTAGAACAGCATCACCCTGTAGGCTTTCCTTTTTATAACTTGATAGCGTAAGTCTCGCCGTTTCTGAAAGTGCAACCAGACTGTAATAATAAGAAACGCTACTCCAGTCAGACTCTACCGTCATTTGTGCAACAGTCACATTATGAGCCGGTGCTACACGTATAAGTTGACCTTCAAAACTGCTGTCTATCTCAAGTTGGGTTAATAAAGAGCGTGTCATTTCTATATAGGGTACCGAAGTAATATTCCCCAGTAATTTAATTTCGATACCATTTTCAAATGAAGCACCTACCATCATAAGCGCAGATATATACTGGCTACTTACGTTAGCGGCTAATGACACTTTATTTTTAGTAAGTCTTTTGCCTTTAATTAATAAAGGCGCAAAACCCTCTGCATCTACATATGTAATATCTGCACCTAAACTTCTAAGTGCATCAACCAGAAGCCCTATTGGACGCTCCTTCATACGTGGGCTACCGGTAAGTAAGGTTTCTCTACCTTCATAAGCTGCGAAGTAGGCGGTAAGAAATCGCATAGCCGTACCCGCATGGTGTATATCTACAGTTTTTTCTGTGGAAGCTAAAGCTTTTTGCATCACTTCACTATCATCGCTATTTGAAAGATTATTTATCTCAAAATTGCCAAAAAGCGCCTGAAGCAGCAACAATCTGTTGCTTTCACTTTTTGATCCTGTTATACGTACATCTCCAGATAAATGCGGACTTTTTTGTTCTAATTTAAGTATCAAAATTGTAGTGTATTAAGAAAGTGCGATTACTTCAGTTTATCATTATTATGGTGACGATCGTGATCTCGCTTCGTCTTTAAATCAAGCTTTTTATCAAAAGCGTCCTGTAGATTTATTCCGGTTTGATTTGCTAAACAAAGCACTACAAATAGTACATCTGCCAATTCTTCTCCCAGATCTTTATCTTTGTCGCTCTCTTTCTCGCTTTGTTCACCATAACGGCGTGCGATTATACGCGCAACTTCACCTACTTCTTCGGTAAGTTGAGCCATATTAGTAAGTTCATTAAAATAGCGAACTCCGTGTGTTTTTATCCACTCGTCAACAGCTATCTGAGCATTATCGATTTTCATGATTGGGTTGTTCTTACTTACGACGCTAAAATAAGGTAAAGTAAAAAACTAATCACTTAAAGAATCAAAAAAGCCTAACAAAGCATTTACAACAGGTCAGATTTTTTGAAGAATCACACGTTCATTTTCTTTATCTACTTTCAATTTGAAAAATTCTTTTAAAGAAAAATAAAATGCACTATCTATAATATGCTGTTTTACATTAAAGCGTGCCATAATTTGCAACGTTCCGGATGTATGTACAATAGTATATAAAAAATCTCCCATGTCATTGGGCAAACTTATACGCATTGCCTTAGGCAAACTATTTACCTCATAACCTTCAGGTATTTTAATATTAATACGAATATCGCGTAGAAAAGGATACTCAAAATCTATAGGAAACTGGCGTTCATCAGATTTGAAAGGTGATTCAGTTTCAGTGAAAAATAATAAGGGGCTTATGACAATTTTATCCCCTATAATATCTACTGCAACTTCTCTCTTAAAGTTAAAAGTCTCTACCACGGGCTCTGGTAATTCTTTAAGATTCTTTAATTTGTAATTGCTAATTGCATCTAATCCCAGTTTTTCCTGTTCCTTTTCTGCATAGTTATTTTTGTCGGCATTGCTGTATTTTGCTCTAAAATCTAAAGCATCAAGACCTGTATAACGCTTAATGACCTCTCCACTTAATGAGCCTTCTTTAGATAGCGTAGCATTTAAAAAGATATGTGTAGATGGTTTTAAATCTTCAAAAAGATCTATTTCCTGAGAAATACCGTCTTTATTGATCATTCTGCCATACCAGTTGTATACACGCGTGGGAAGAATATTAGGCGCGCTGAATTTATCTGTAGCATCAAGAAGTATCGTATTACCACCATCCCGCACACCTGCCAAGACATAATTAAACCCTTCTAAGGTGGGAAAGTTAGGAATCCCGTACTGCTTTGTACTTACTAAAACAGGGTTTGCATTCACTCCTACCTCCCGAAGAAGAGCTACAAGCATAAGATTAATTTCAGCAACATTACCAGAACCTAAAATGAAGGCCTTTTTTAAACCCTGATCTGTATATTTCCCGTAATCCCCATTCCACGTCATTTTACCTTTGATGGTTTCTAAAGATGCTGTGATTTTATCTTCGGTACTTGTATTAGAGATAGTAATTGTTTTTCCTAAATCCCTAAGGTAAATAGTACGCTCTAATTGGCCTCCAAAATTAACCGACTTAAAAATTGATTTTGCAACCTCTTCCCAGTTTGTGGCATACTCTCTTTTATTTCCTTTATCAAATTCTGTTGAAACCAACTCATAGACTACAGACATTCTGTAATTTTCAGGATTGTTCATAAACACCTCTTTCTTTAAAGCTGGGATATTTTGTTTTGAAAATTCAGCAGTGATTTCACTAAATGTAATATTCATATTTCTTGTAGTAGAAAGACGCGAACCATAAGCTCCTTCAGGATTATAACTAATTCCCAAAGTTCTTTTCTTTACAGATTCTTGAGGTTCAATAGTAAAATATCCTTTTTTAATTCTTCTAAATGTAAACATACCCGGTGTACGCACTTTGGCATAATAATTTAAAACCGGTATATTCTCCTGAAGTATTAAATCGTCAATTTTATAAAAAGGAGATATTGTCTTATAACTCCATTCTACAATACTGCCTACACGTGCATCTGGAAGCGTAAAACTGCTCTCATTAAAATTTTCGCTTACCTCTTGTTGAAAAATTGCCTCTTTTGTAAGCTTGTGTTTTTTAATCTGCCCATTATCTAAATTATACGTAAGACCGCTCACATCTTCAACTTCCTCTTCTCTTTTTTCTTTTTTATATAATTTGATTCGTTTTGTAGCATAATCAAGCCCGCTCGTATTTAATATTTTAATACGCTCTGTAATTTCATTTATAAAAACCCAATTTTTAAGAGTAGAGTCGTAATCAAGATAAGTCTCCCTTATTTTATCAATATAAACTGCGGGTACTGTAGAATCATTCTCATAGATTCTAGAACTTAGATCTTCTTCAGAAATTTTATCAAGCTTGTACTCTTGTGCACTAAGTGTATTGAAAGAGATAATAGCTATTAGGCATAACCTTAATTTGTAAAAACTCACATCTTATGCTTTAGATAAAACTATCTTATCATTTTGCTTGGAGACGACAAGCTCGTAGAATTTCTTCAAATCCTGGTAATATTGCGGGGTAATTATAGATGAATTTAATGCCATTTCACAAGAAACCTGCACATACCCATTAGTATTGGATATTAAATATTTAAATACCCCTAAATCTTCAGCAAGATTTACAATCGTATTTTGAGGAAGGCTTTCTACCACATAGCCTTGAGGAACTTTAATGTTTATGATAAATCTATCTTTCCACGGATACATAAAGTCTACAGGATGTTTGCGCTCTTCAGATTTGAAGGGATTTTCTTGTGTTGCTAAATGTAGAAATGGCGATATGTAGAGTTTACCTCCTATTTCTTCTATACCATCTAGAATTTCAAAACTATAATTCAATTCTACAGGCTCGTAAACTTTTTCTATATTTTTAACTTCTAATTCATTAATTTCAATCCCCGAATACCGTTCTTCAAGAGTTTCCAAACTTTCCTGCTCACTTTTTCCACTATAATTTCTTCTGTAAGACAAACCGTAATTACCCGTATATTGGCTACGCGCCTTACAAGAAATTGCTAAATCTTCTGATATTTCTAAATTAAGCATGGTATTTTCTAACGCATGTTTTATAGGGTTTAAACTCACCCATTCTGATGAACCATCTTCACGTATTAATCTACCATTCCAGTTTAAAAGCTTTTCCTCAAGCAAATTTGCAGCTCCCATTTTATGAGTAGCGTCCATCAGAATTACGTTCTCATCAAGTTTAACTCCCGCAATTACATCGTTAAAACCATTACGCGTAGGAAAAAGAGGAATACCATTATCGCGTGTACTTAATATAATAGGGTTTGCATCAAGTCCCGCATAACGCAACATACTTACTAACAACAAGTTTATATCTGCAGTATTACCTACTCCTGTTTTATAAGCATCTTTCACACCCTCATCTGCATAAATACCTATGTATTTATTCCAATTCATTTTTTGTTTAACAAACTCATAGATTCGCGTTGCTTTTTCTTCAGAAGTTGTTGAGCCCGATATAACCGCATCTACATCATCAGCATAAAACCGGTCGTTTTTTAACTGACCTCCAAAATTTTCAGAATCATAAATCGTTTTTGATACAGCCTCCCATGTACTGGTAATCGTCTCAAAAGGTTCGTTGGGGTATTTAGTATAGGCCAGCTCAAAGGTTATTGCAGACCTATAGTTATCAATATTAGAAGAAAACACCTCATCTTTCATTGCGGGTACATTTTCAACATTAATCGAATAACTATTAGCTTGATAATCTATAGTTTGATTCTGCGTGGTATTTCTCTTTTGTAATTGACTGCCACTTAAGGTTGCAAAGCCTGCATTGCGATCAACACGTACTACATAATTTAATTTTGCAGCTTTACTCGACTCCTCTACTTTAAAAGGTTGTAATCCTTTACGATGCATCTGATACACCAACCACTCTGGGCTGTAAAAGCGAATATCTGCCTTGTTTAAAGGGATATCTTCCTGAAGACGTATTTCATCAATATTTGATAGAAACGGGGATACAAGCTTATACTTAAATTCTATAATACAACCCGCCTGAAGATTAGGCATTGTAAACTTTTCTACGTTGTAAAACTTATTACGTACTTCTTTAAAAATACCGTCATTCTGTAATTTAGTTTCAACTACTTTTCCATTTTCTAGCGTATAGGTTACCGCTTTAAGACTATTAATGTCTTCTTCATTATCACCTCCTCCCTGATATATTGGGATTACATGAGTACCCCATTCAAAACCTTCTGCGTTGTAAATTTTGATACGCTCATATATTTCTGTTGTGAGTGTAAAACCGTTATTCTGACTGTAATCAATGTGAGAATATTGCTCTCTAAATAAAATAGCTGCATCAGCATCAGAATCAAGCGCGTGAGATTCTTCTTTGAGTTCTTCTATAGAAACTTTTCCAAACCTAAAGTCCTGACCAAAGTTTACTGTCGTAATTAGTAAAAACAGGAATAATGTAATTTTATGCATATTTTATTTTGTTTCAATTAGTAATTTTTGACCATCTAAACGCACACAGTTTTTATAAAAATCACGATACGCATTATAAACACCTACCGAATATTCTCCTTCGTTTAATTTTAAAATGCGCGTATAGTATAGCATACCCTCTTTGATTTTGTAGGTTGCCTTGTAGGAGGCAAATTCTTCAGTAATTTCGATATCTTCAGGAAGACTATTTACTGTGAAATTTTGAGGAAGCGCAATTTCAACTTCCTGTTTTTGCACCGTGCCTCTTAGAATTATAAAATTCGATTTTCGATCTACATAACGTGGCGGTATTGCATCTCTTGTAAGCGCAAAGGGATTTACTTCAATTAAAAAATTCTCGTTTATTTTTGAAGCATATCCAGATGCTTCAATGTTCATGTCTTCTTTATAGTTAATTGCCAGCTTATCATTTTGCAAACTAATATCTGATACCGACAGATTCTTTATACCGTCAAAAGTGTTGTAGTAGTAATCTTTGAGATCTTTATCATTCTTAGTGTCTAACTGCATTCGGGCCGAATAATAAATTCCCTCAGAAGTTCTGGAAATAGAACCCGATAAATCACCTGCGGCGTCTAAAATAAATTTTGCTGAGACTTTATTGAGATTATCTTCCTGCTCGTATTTTGTAGTTCGTGCCAGCTTACCACCTTCTTCGGTTACTAATAAAACGTCTCTGTCATCTGTAAACAAACCCATATAACCAAATGGAGTCTCCTGACTGGTACATTCTAAAAATTTAATAGAATCTCCAAGCTGTACACCCAAAATTGCGTGATTACCCTGCATAGCAACAACATCTGTCTCTAATGACTCTTTACCGGTATCACCGTATAAAATGGTATAAAAGGATTTTATACCCGCCGCTTTAAGCAAACTTTGTGTATAGCTACTTAAAGCCTTACAGTCGCCATAACTTAATCGCTGTACATCTGAAGCATTCATAGGTTTCCAACCACCTATTTCAACCTGCACACTAATGTACCTTACCTTATCCTGTACAAATTGATAAATAGCTCTTGCCTTAGCCTCCTCATCTGGTAAATCTTTAACAAGTTCCTGCACTTGCGCTATAGTCGCTGCATCGAGATCTTGTGTATCTATAACCAATTCATCATACATCCATTTCCCAAAATCTTTCCAATTGCCGGCAATACCGGGTACCCCTTCTAAATAAAACGTATCAAAAAAGCACTTTACACGTGGCATTCTTTTATCGAGAGCAGGAGAATTATATTCTTGTGATATCGGGGCAATATTACGTGCCGTCCAAACGGTTTTACCTGCTGTTTCTTCTACCGTAACATCATACTCCTCTAGTTGTGTAGATTTTGATCTTAAGATATTTTCAGGGTTATGTATTACGGTAAATTGTGAATATTGAGTTCCACTTTCATACCGGGAGACGGGCATCCATTCTCTGAGAAAAGCAGTGGTTTTAGATTCGGTTTCTGAAACAAAACTTACCGTATAGGGATATGAAGTTGCCGTATAATCTAAATACATGATGCGACTATCTGCATACAACGTTCCGCCGCTTACTGCACTCACATCTTTAAAATCGCGCTTTTTTATTTTTTGCTTTTCATTACCCAGTAAGTCATAGATAACTGCTTCAATTTTAGAAACTTTAGAATTGTTATTGTAACTAGCATAGGCTTTCACATCAGATAAACCAGCCTTATTATAAACGGTAACAACTCTATAAACTGAAGTTTTTAAAGTGCCTTCTTCTGAAAGATCTAAAGTGATTTCTTCGTGTATAATTACACTGTCTGCTCCCTGAGAAAGGGCAGAGTCGACATTTAATGCTGAGAAGTTTACTTCTTGACTAAATGTAAGTAGGGGGCAAACAATTAGGAGGAATAATAACTTTTTGATAATATGTATATTGTTTAGCAATATACTAAAATCTTAATATTTTCCTAAACTATTCTCTGTTTTTAGAATCAATTGTAATAGTTACTGGCCCATCGTTGATGATGGAAACTTTCATATCGGCGCCAAATTCACCTGTTTTAACCCGTTTACCAAGCTTCTGAGAAAGGGCTCCTACAAAATTCTCATAGAGCGGTATTGCAATTTCGGGCTTCGCGGCATTTAAAAATGAAGGACGATTTCCCTTTTTTGTTGATGCAAATAAAGTAAACTGACTTATTAAAAGTATCTCACCATTTTGATCAATAATACTTTCATTCATTAAACCTTCGGCATCACTAAAAACACGAAGCCCACATATTTTTGAAGTTAGCCAGTCAATATCAGACTCGTTATCATTAGGCTCAATACCCAGAAGTATCATAAATCCAGAAGCTATTTCTCCTTTGATAACATTATCTATTATTACTGAAGCTTCGCTTACCCGCTGAATTACTACACGCATACTTTAAATATTAGTAAATGAAACTTAGGGCTGAGGTTGATCATAAACATTACGACGGTAATTTTCCTCATCTCCTTCAATAATCTGTTTGTAGCTTTGATAACGCGACCAGCTTAATTGGTCATCTTCAAGCGCTTCTTTTATTGCGCATTTAGGTTCTTCAAGGTGTAAGCAATTATTAAATTTGCATTGATCTTTTAAAGCAAAAAACTCAGGGAAATAATTGCCTAACTCTTCTTTCTCAATATCAACAACGCCAAAACCTTTAATGCCAGGAGTATCTATAATACGAGCGTCAAATGTAAGATCATACATCTCTGCAAAAGTAGTTGTATGTTGACCTTGCATATGCTGACCGCTTATTTCTTTAGTTTTTAAATCTAATGAAGGCTCTAGTGCATTGACCAGCGTAGATTTACCCACACCACTATGCCCCGAGAACATACTGGTTTTACCCAGCATTAATTCTTTGACCTGATCTACATTTTTACCGGTTTTTGCAGAAACACCAATACAGGTATACCCTATTTCACGGTACATTTCGGCCAGATATTTAACCTCGCCAAATTCTTCGTCATTTAACGTATCTACTTTATTAAAAAGCAGAACAGCTTTAATATGATAAGCCTCACACGTAACTAAAAAACGATCTATAAATGCAGTAAATGTAGGTGGATTGTTAAGCGTAACTACTAAAAAACACAGATCTATATTTGCAGCAATAATATGCGTCTGCTTAGACAAATTTACAGATTTACGTATGATGTAATTTTCTCGTTTGTCTATATCTTTAATAACTCCCGTTACAGCATCACTGGTCTGCTCTAACTCAAACACAACCGTATCGCCTACCGCCACAGGATTTGTACTTTTTATACCCTGCATTCTAAAGCGCCCCTTAATACGACAATCGTAAGATGTGCCGTCTTCTGTTTTAACGCTGTACCAACTTCCGGTAGATTTGTAAACCGTTCCTTTCAAAAATTATTTTTAAATAATGAGTTTGTAAAACTACTTTATTTTAAAGAACTCAAATAGTTAAAGCGTAAAATACATTAGCGGTAAAGCGCTTTAGATTAAAAAAATAAAGGAGATTGAGTCAAAGTCATAAAACGCCTTTATAAAATAATTTTGAATAATACTAATTTGAAAAGTCATTAGTTTTGTGGTTATTGCGAACCAAACAATAACCTCAAATATGAAAAAAATTACACAATTCCTTTTTCTAGTTACTTTTTTAAGCGGATTTATCGCCCAGTCTCAAACGCATTTATATGAAAATCCAAAGTTTGACGAGCTAGCCAAAGACCATAAAAACATTGCTATTCTACCTTTTAAAACAAAAATAGAATTACGCCCCAAGCAGATGGAAAAGTTGGAGCCCGGTCAACTGGAAGAGATGCAATTAAGCGAAGCTGAAAGTCTTCAGGACGCTATGTACTCCTGGTTTCTTAAACGTAAAAAACGAGGAACCCTCGCAATAGATGTGCAACAACCATCACGTACAAAAGCTTTATTATTGAAGCAAAACATCAATGCAGAAAATATAGAAACCTATACTCCAGAAGAACTTGCTCAAATTCTGGAAGTTGACGCCATCATATCTGGCACTTACGACACTAACAAACCTATGTCTGAGGGGGCTTCTATTGCATTAGGCCTTTTAATAGGCTTCTGGGGAAGTACAAATTCTGCGATTGTAAATATGAATATTAACAATGCAGCAGATGGCGAGTTACTATGGAATTACAACAAGAAAGTTTCCGGAAGCTTTGGAAGCAATTCTGATGATCTCATAAATGTTTTAATGCGAAAAGCTTCAAGAAGACTTGCTTATACTAAGTAATCTTTAAAAAGATTAAATAAAAAAAAAGGCGCTCAATGAGCGCCTTTTTTTATCAATTAAGAATGAGAACTATGCCTCTTCCATTCTTGAGATTTTCTTCTGGTGGTTAATTGATTCTTGGTGAATCGCTTTAAACACACGTAGAATAAATTCTTCGCTTAAATTGTGTTTCTCACCTTCTAAAATCATTGCTCCTAAAATCTCATTCCAACGTTTAGACTGTAAAATCGCAACATTGTTTTGCGTTTTAAGCTCCCCTATAGAATCTGCAATTTTCATACGTTTACCCAGACTTTCAATAAGCTGATGATCTACTACATCTATTTGAGTACGTAGTGTATTTAATTTGTTATTAAACTCTGCTGCAGTACCTTCTTCTTTACGTATTTTCAAATCTTTCATAATTTGAACTAGTGTAGAAGGAGTAATTTGTTGAGCAGCATCACTCCAAGCATTATCAGGATCGTAATGCGTCTCTACCATAATACCATCGTAATTAAGGTCAAGACCTGTTTGACACAAATCAAATATAATATCACGACGTCCCGCAATATGAGACGGGTCTAAGATTAAAGGTAAGTCTGGAAATTTATCTTGTAAATCTACAGCAACTTGCCACTCAGGATTGTTACGGTAACGTGTTTTCTCATAGGTAGAAAACCCTCTGTGTATCACACCAAGATTTTTAACATCTTGTGTGTAAAAACGCTCAACAGCACCTAGCCACAATGCTAAATCTGGATTTACCGGGTTTTTAATAAGTACAATTTTATCTGTTCCTTTTAAAGCTTCAGCAATTTCCTGAATGTTGAATGGAGAAACAGTAGTACGTGCACCTATCCATAAGATATCTACATCATGCTTAAGAGCCAGTTCAACATGGTTTGGGTTTGCTACTTCAGTAGTTGTAAGCATACCGGTTTCTTCTTTTGCTTTCTGAAGCCACTTTAAACCTAAAGCTCCTACTCCTTCAAACATTCCCGGGCGCGTACGCGGTTTCCAGATTCCTGCTCTAAATACAGTTGCGTCTGTATCTTTTAATTCATGTGCAATTTTTAGCACTTGTTCTTCGGTCTCTGCACTACAAGGTCCTGCAATTACCAGAGGATGATCCAGATTGAATGCATCTAACCAGTTTCTAAGTTCTTTCTTGTTTTCCATATCCTACAAATTTACGGCATTTTGCCAATTACGATAATCCTTTAAGTATTGATTTTATATGATTTGTATTTTCCATTTCGTTATAAACCTCCTCATAGTTACCAGCTTCAAGGACATTTTTGAAATGTGTTAAATTGTTTATGTATTCGGCAAGACTTTCTAACACATTAGCCTTATTCTCTTTGAAAATGGGAGTCCAAGTCGCCGGGTTACTCTTTGCCAGCCTTACTGTAGACGCAAAACCACTACCTGCCATATCAAAGATATCTTTCTCGTTTTTCTCTTTTTCGATAACTGTTTTGCCCAGCATAAAACTGCTTATGTGCGATAAATGCGATACATAAGCAATATGCTTATCGTGTGAATGTGGGTTCATATACCGAATGCGCATTTCTAAAACTTCAAACAACTGCATTGCCTTAGCCAGTAATACATCGTCTGTCTCTTCTATCTCACAAAGAATCATTGTTTTTTCTTTAAACAAATTTTCTATTGCTGCAGAAGGTCCAGAAAACTCAGTACCTGCGATAGGATGTGCTGCTAAAAAATTAGCGCGTTTAGGATGGTTACGCACAGCATCACAAACACTTCCTTTAGTAGAGCCTACATCTATAACCAGCGCTTTGTCTGCTACTGCATCAAGAACAGGAGGTAAAAACAAATTAGCCTGATCTACCGGTATTGCAAGAATAACGAGGTCTGCCTGGCTAAGTGCTTCAAATCTCGAAGAATGATCAATAACGCCAAGACCTACCGCTTCTGCCAGGTGATTATCACTACTGTCTATACCATAAATTGTACTCTCTGGTAATACGCGTTTTAAATCGCGTGCAATAGAACCACCTATAAGCCCTATACCTAAAATAAATATGTTTTTAAATTCTTCCAAGCTTACTTGTTTTAATGCTATTCTTAACTTCTCTACTAATAAGCAAGCTTAAAACCTGCTAATTGCTTCTTTAATTTTATCTTCTGTTACGCACAGCGAAAAACGTATATAACCTGCTCCCTGTGAGCCAAATATGGTTCCGGGTGTTATGAAGATGCTTTTTTCTAAAAGAATGTCATCTATAAAAGACTCTGCATCTGCTGCTCCTTCAGGTAGTTTTGCCCAGATAAACATACCTGCTGCCTCTTTATCGTACGTACACCCCAGAACATCTGCAAGTTGCCACATAAGCTCTCGTCTTGATTTATAAACCGAATTAAGTTCATTAAACCAACCTTCACCTTCGGTTAAAACAGCAGCTGCACCTTTTTGAATTCCGTAGAACATACCGCTATCCATATTACTTTTTACGGTTAGCACTGCGTTTATATAATCTTCTGCACCCAGCAACATACCCACGCGCCAGCCAGACATATTAAATGACTTACTCAATGAGTTAAGCTCAAGTGCCACTTCTTTAGCACCTTCTATACTTAAAATACTCTCAGGATTATCATTTAAAATAAAGCTGTACGGGTTATCATTTATCAATAGAATATTTTGAGCTTTGGCAAAGGCAATTAACTTCTCAAAATCTGCTGTAGTTGCCTTAGCCCCTGTTGGCATATGGGGATAATTAACCCACATCAACTTAACCTTACTCAAATCTAACTTAGCAAGCTCTTCGTAATTAGGCATCCAATTATTTGCCGCATCAAGATTGTAATATACAGGCTCAGCCTCAAGCAAATTAGTTACCGAAGAATAAGTAGGATAACCGGGATTAGGTATTAAAACCTGATCACCCTGATTAAGAAACGCCATGCTTATGTGCATAATACCTTCTTTAGACCCCATTAAGGGTAAAATCTCTGTTTCAGAATCTAAGGTTACTGCATACTTACTCACATAAAAGTCGCTCATCGCTTTTGTAAGTTGAGGCAAACCCTTATAACTCTGATACTGGTGTGCCGGCGCATCTAACAAAGATTTTGTTAGGGCGTCAATAACGTGAGGCGGTGGTGGCAAATCTGGACTACCCACACCCATATTTATAATAGGCTTACCTGCTGCTGCAAGCGCTCTTACCTCTTTAAGCTTACGCGAAAAGTAATATTCTGATGTCTGCTGTAAACGTTTAGCCGATTCTATAATCATTATTTTCTATTTTTATATTCACCCAGTACCTTAAACTCTGCAGCCATTATTGCCAATAACTTTTTAGCTTTATCAAAATCTTTATATTCTTTAAAAGTCACATCAACAAAAAAGGAATACACCCAGGGGGTTTCAATAACCGGTAACGACTGTATTTTGGTAAGATTCAATTTGCAATCGCTCATCACATTAAGTACCGCTGCCAGACTGCCTCTTTTATGGTCTGTCAAAAATTTAAGCGAAGCTTTATCAGGTACATCAATATCTGTACGACCATTATTATTTAGAATAAAAAAACGTGTTGAATTGTCTTTAATGGTTTGCATGTTTTCTGCTAAAATCTCTAAACCATAAATTTTTGCTGCAGTGACACTGGCTATTGCTGCTACATTTGTCAATTGACCCTCGGCGATGCGTTTTGCCGCTCCTGCAGTGTCGTCATCTTCAACAAGACGTATGTTACTTCTGTCTTTAAAAAAATCTTTGCATTGTAATAGAGCCATCGGGTGCGACCACACTTCTTTAATATCTTCTAAAGTCTGGCCGGGGACCGCCATTAAATTTTGACTTATAGGCAAATAATGTTCTCCTTCAATATTTAACTGGTGACAATCTATAAGAGCGTAATTAGGTATAATGCTTCCGGCGATAGAGTTCTCTATTGCCATCACTGCATCTGTACTTTCGCCTTTTAAAAGACTATTAACCACATCTTGAAAATTGCGGCAAGCCACAACCTCAACATCCTCGCTAAAAAAATCCTGAGCTACCTTATGGTGAAAGGATCCTTCAATTCCCTGTATGGCTACCTTATGTTTCACAGATGCGTATTTAGTTTTTAAATTTCAGTTTAAAACAAAAAAAGTCCCGATTTTTTAAATCGGGACCTATATGATATATCAATACTATACGATTATAGCGGTCCCGTTTCTCTCAGAAAGAAAAAGAAATAATAACGGTTATAAAAGTAAGGTACGTTGAACATGTGTTGTTTCTGTTTTACGGTGCTAAAGTAATTAAATAATTAGGAATCTTTTAAAATGCGACTAACTTTTACAGATAATCAATTAAATAGCTCATTTTATTAGACTAAATCAAATTAGACCTTTAAAAAACATCCTTTTTTTAGTGATAAAGCTTTTGTTAAATCAAACTCTCCAAATTATTAAGTAAATCATTACGTATTTTAAGTATTTAGAAAGATAAGGCTGTTGCCTATTTGTTTAATTTTAGCCACCCAACCAAAAATAAAATGCGCAGCTTATGTCTATTGTGGTAAATGCCATCTCAAAAAATTATGGAACGCAAAAAGCGCTTGATGCGATCTCCTTTAGCATACAGAAAGGAGAGATTACCGGGTTTTTAGGACCTAATGGAGCCGGTAAGAGTACGATGATGAAAATACTTACCACCTATCTAAAGCCCACTTCAGGTGATGCATTAGTAAATGACTATTCTACGCAAACACAACAGCTTGAAGTTCAAAAAAGTATAGGTTACCTGGCGGAAAATAATCCGTTATATCCTGAAATGTATATTAAAGAATATTTAAAATTTCACGCAGATCTCAATAACGCCCCAAAAGAACGTATTGAAAAAGTCATAGCACTTACCGGCTTAACTCCAGAAATCACAAAAAAAATTAAACAGCTTAGTAAAGGATACAAACAACGTGTAGGGCTTGCTGCCGCATTAATTAATGATCCCGATGTTTTAATTCTAGACGAGCCTACAACGGGTTTAGATCCCAATCAATTAAAAGAAATACGATCGCTTATTAAAGCTATAGGTAAAACTAAAACCGTTTTACTATCTACGCATATTATGCAAGAGGTTGAAGCAATTTGTGATCGTGTAATTATAATCAATAAGGGTAAGATTGTAGCAGATAAAAAGCTTGACAATCTTAGAGATGATAAGGAGCAAGTTATAGAAGTAGAATTTGATTATCGTATAGAAGAAGTGGCTTTACTACAATTACCTAAAGTAAAATCTGTTAAAAACACAAAAGGATTTGTATATGAAATCACATTTGATACGGCAAAAGATATGCGACCTACATTATTTGATTTTGCCCACGACAACGGCTTAAAAACATTACAACTCTCAAAGAAAAATCGATCACTAGAACAGCTTTTTCAAGACCTCACCAGTTAATTACAAACCATGGTATTTTACGCTTTTGCCCTTTTTCTAATACTCATTGCCTTACTGCCCCTAACACAAGGAACACACTGGGTGATACGCGGTTGGGATTTCATACGTGTTCAAACCAGTTTTTTACAATTACTGGTCATTGTATTAATTGCTGTTTTTGCTTTTCCCGAAACTACTTGGGAGTATATTGTAGGAGCTTGTCTTATCGCAACGCTTCTATTTCAGATTTATAAAGTATTCCCATACTCCCACTATTATCCTATACGCGATAAAAAACCTGAAAACCCTGAAAGTCTTCAGCAAATAAGCCTACTTACATCTAATGTCTTACAAACCAATACAGACTATGACAAGCTTATACAACAAGTAAACCTTCACAAACCAGATTTATTGCTGGTAATGGAAACCGACAAAAACTGGGAAAACGGACTCAAAAGTCTTGAGACAAACTATCCTTATATTGTACCTGTACCGCTAGATAATTTCTATGGAATGCATCTCTACAGCAAGTATGAGTTAGGAGACACTCAAGTAAATTATCTGGTCGAAAAAGATATCCCTTCTATTTTTACAAAAGTTTATTACGACGCTAAGAGTTTTATTAATCTTATATGCGTTCACCCCGCTCCTCCCAGTCCTACTGAAAACGAAACTTCAGAAGAACGCGACGCTGAGCTACTAATTATAGGAAAGGCTGTACGTGAGTTAGAAAGCCCTGTGATTGTTTGTGGAGACCTTAATGACGTTGTCTGGTCACGTGTAAGTAGATTATTTGCTAAAATGACAGGCTTAATAGATCCCAGAATAGGTCGCGGTCTTTTTCCTACTTTTCATGCAGATTACTGGTATTTAAGATTCCCTATAGATCACTTATTTCATTCTGAAGATGTTGTGGTTGATAAAATGAAACGTTTAGAACACGTAGGCTCTGACCATTACCCAATGTTCTTTACCTTTTGGCTAGAAACCGGTGAAGTTATCGAGAAGCCTGAATTAGATGAAGAAACAAATGAGGAGATTGAAGAACGCATAAACGAAGGACTCGAAAGCGCAGAATAAGTAAAATAGAAAGCCCCCTTACGGGGGCTTGGTTGTCAGAAAATAATGTTCATCTCTGAACGAGTCCCTAAACCCGATCCTGACAATAATTCATAATAGTTAATTAAAATTCACTTGTACAAAAATATAATATTATTTATTATTTCTAATTATTAAAACTTAAAAAGTGTTTTCTAACATTAAAAAAAATAAACTACTTAAGTAGCTTATTTTAAATAATTTGCGATAAAAATAATGAAATTGAAATCGATTGCTTTTTTGAAATAATTCAAACAGTATTATAATTTGTAGTATTATTCTATCCCGCAAGATTCTCGTATAAGATAAATGACCTCATAATCATCGTTTAAAATTTCAGTCTGACCAGAAGCTATCAAACTTACAGATAAAGGATATTCTAAATTTATAGAAACTATTGTTTTGTAATTTGAAATTATATAATTGCTTAGTTCTTCTTCCGTTAAAAAAAGCATCGAAGCTTCATTTATGCGTAGTGAAACCGGATAACTTATAGTGAAACAAGCTCCAGAAATTTGCTTTAGTTGAGTATAATCAACTACCTCATAACCACAATTGTTTATCAATGCCTTAAAATCGGCCTCATCCGAGATTGTGGAAATTGAGCCATTATCACTCACTTTAACATCAAAAGGGAAAGCTATTCCATTTATATGTTTCTCAAGACTTTCGTTCAATATGATTTCAAGAAGATTATTAAAATCTGAAACTACAATAATTGAACCGTCTGAGTACGATAGCGAGATTGGATATACAAACTGAAAACACAATTCTTCTTCTTCAGCCATTTTTGACTCGTTACTACTTTTCTCATTTTCTGCTTTGAAACGTAATTCTTCTAATGTAGCACGCAGCGCAGCGCTTTGTTCTATTTTAAAATTGTCTTTAGGAGATGGAGTAAGCTCTTCGTTAGAGCAAGACAACAAAAATATTGAACATAAGATTACATAGATATTTTTCATTACTCTAGATTGCCTTAACTAATTATTATTTTGCAAATATATCATAATAACCCAAATAACAACTTTATGTCGGTAAATAAATATCTAATTATAAATAAATTGTAAGATTATTACTACATTTTTAATTTGATTTATCAAGAGTACTTAAGCCTAACTTCTCAATTACTTTACCTACAGACAAGCCCTGAACTAAAATTGAAAATATTACAATTATATAAGTAATGACTAGAAATAAGTCACGATGCATGTCTGCCGTTAAACTAAGTGCAAGAGCTATTGAAATCCCACCACGCAAACCACCCCAGGTCATTACTAAATTAGTTCTAGGCGCAAAATTAAGGTGCTTTTCAAAAAAAGTAATTGGCAGTAGTAATGATAAATATCTGCAAATAAGAACCACAGGTATTGCTATAAGACCCGCTACTATTGCACTAAAATCTAAAGTAAGCACAAGCATTTCCATACCTATGAGAACAAATAGAATTGTATTAAGTAAAATATCTATTAACTCCCAGAATTTATCTACATAGGTTTCTGTAAGCTTAGACATGGTATGTTTACGTGCCGTATCGTTACCTACTAGTAAACCGGCAGTAACCATTGCCAATGGTGCAGACATATGAAGTTGTTGGGCAAGCACCGTACCGCCCATTACCGCAGCTAATGTAATTATAACTTCAATATCATAATCGTCTATAGATTTTAAAAGCCTGTAGGTAACCCACCCTATAGCAAGTCCTAATCCAATACCTCCTAAAACTTCAAGCCCAAAAAGTTTAACAATTTCACCTGCGGAAACAGACTCCGTTGAACCCGCAATTTTAAATAAGGTTAGAAATACTACAACTCCAACACCATCATTAAAAAGGGATTCGCCAACAATTTTTGTTTCTAAATTTTTAGGTGCTCCTGCTTTTTTAAGTATACCCAAAACAGCGATAGGGTCTGTAGGTGAAATTAGGGCTCCAAAAAGCAAACAATAAACAAAATTAATCTCTAAACCTAATAATGCAGTTACTCCGTAAAGCGCAATCCCTACTAGAAAGGTTGATGTTAATACACCTATAGTTGAGAATACTAAAACCGGCCAGCGTTGTATTTTAAGTTGCTCAAAATTAGTATGTAATGCTCCTGCAAAGAGCAGAAAACTAAGCATCCCATCAAGCAACACGCTTTCAAAATCTATACTTTTGATTATAGCTTTTTCCGCATTCAGTAATGTGTCGTTTACCGTACCTAAGATAACAACAGCCACAGTAAACAGCAGTGTAATTAACATTAAGCCTATGGTATTAGGCAACTTTAAAAACCGAACATTGATGTAACCAAAAACAGCTGCAAGAACTACTAGAATAGTTACAATTAGAAAATAATCCATAGTTTATGTAGCGTATTTTATTCTATAATTTATTAGTATTTACTTCTATCCAATATCCGTCAGGGTCTGTAAAATAAATCTGTCGCACACCATCAGGGCGGGTGTTAGTTGCTTTTTGTTCTCCGGGCCAATTTTCGAAATGAACCTCTTTTTCAATTAAAAAAGCTATAAAACCATCAAGATCATTCACGTTAAGCGCCAGATGTACTCCTTTATGTGGTGTAAATAACTCTTCACTTTCAATAAGGTGTATTTGAACTTTATTTTTTAATTCAAACCATTTGAATTTAGGACCAAGACCTGCATTGTCAATTTCCTTTAGACCGAGTATATCTCTATAAAAAGCTACCGCCTTATCGAGATCTTTTACTAAAAGCGCATCGTGATCTTTATTAAAACTAAAATTTTGTGCTGAAGCTATATTCATTGTAAAAAGTACTAGTATTAGGTACCATGCAAATTTCATTGTATACCAATTAAGTTAATAAATCTCATCTATCATATTAGCTACAAGAGCTGTCCATCCGGTTTGATGTGATGCGCCAATTCCCCTACCGGTATCACCGTGAAAATACTCGTAGAATAGAATAAGATCTTTAAAATTAGGATCTCTGTACGTTTCTTTGTGTAATGCATTCACGGGCCTGTCACCATGCTCGTCTTCTTGAAAGATACTTATTAAGCGCTTCATTAAGTCTTTCCGTATTGCTTCTAATCCTATTACGTTACCACTTCCGCTAGGGTATTCTAACTCTAACTCATTACCATAATAATCTCTAAACTCTTTTAAAGCGGTTGTAAAAAGATAGTTAAACGGCATCCACACAGGACCACGCCAGTTAGAATTACCTCCAAACATAGAAGATTCTGACTCGGCAGGTTCGTATTTTATATCATAACTCGTATTTGCAATATCTATAGAGTAGGTTGTCTCGTGTATTTTTGAAAGTGAACGTATTCCCTGATTACTTAAAAACTCGTTCTCATCAAACATGGTTTTCAACAAAATCTCTAATCGATCTTTTGGCACAAGCGCCAGTAATAAATCAGATTCATCTGAAAATTCCTGAATAACCATATATTTTAGGTTTTTCATTCGGTATTTTCTAAACCAGTCTACACTGTATTTAAAATTGGGTAATCTATCAAGAGTCTCTTTGCTAATATGCAATACTGCAACCAGCGACATCATACCTACAATAGATCGCACTTTTATGGGCTGGTAAGTCCCATCTTGAAAAACGAGCTTATCGTAAAAGAACCCTTCTTCTTCATCCCAGGTTCCGGCATACTTCTCACTACGCTTATTAAGTGCTTCTGCTATAAAGATAAAATGCCCAAAAAACTTAGTACACATTTCTTCATAGGAGCTATCTTCTAGAGCTATTTTAATACTTATCTCTAGCATGTTTAGACAATACAATGCCATCCAAGAGGTACCATCTACCTGCTCTAAATGTGCATTGCCGGGGATACCACTGCTTCGGTCAAATACTCCAATATTATCTAAACCTAAAAAGCCACCCTGAAAAACATTATTTTGCTTTCGATCTTCCTGATTTACCCACCAGGTAAAGTTTAGAGAGAGTTTATTGAAAATACGTTTAAGAAAAACGATATCAGATTTTCCCGCGCTGTCCCGTTCTATTTTAAAAATCTGTAAAGCTGCAAAAGCCTGAGTAGGTGGATTTACATCACTAAAATTCCACTCATAAGCGGGAATCTGCCCGTTAGGCGCCATATACCATTCTTTAGTAAACAGCAACAACTGTTTTTTAGCAAAATCAGGGTCAATATAGGCCATTGTAATACAATGAAATGCACTATCCCAAGCTGCATACCACGGATATTCCCAGGCATCTGGCATTAAATGAATATCGTGATTTCGTAATGTTTTCCAAGTACTATTACGCCCATGCTTGCGTTCTTTAGGTGGTGTAGAAACCTTAGGGTCTCCCTTCAACCACTGCTCTACTTCGTAATTATAATACTGTTTTGACCATAATAATCCGGCAAATGCCTGTCGCTGAATATTTTTTGCTTCAGGATTAGCCACAGATTTAATACCCTCATAAAAGTCTGCGCACTCCTGCGCCCTATCTACAAATAACTGATCAAAATTTTTGTCAAAAGCATCTTTGGGTTCGCCAGATGTCAATCTCAATTTAAAAACTACAGTTTCACCACCTTTTAATTTACGACTGTAATGCGGTGCAAACTTGGTTCCTTCTTGTTTCTTTTTTGCTAAGCGATAGTCATTTTTAACTACTGTATTATGAAAAAAGTCCTTTTTATAGGGATGATCATTAGGCTGTAAATACAGCTTCTCTTCATTGGTTTCATTTTCAGTAAACAACAAATGATCTGGCTTCTGAAAGAAAAAATTATATTCTCCAGTGTATGGGTGCTTTATTTGAACCGAAGGATTTTTTCTTGCTTTACTTTTTTGAATTGATGGTTTAAAAGGCATTTCTCTAAAATCCCAGAAATTACGAACCCATAGTGTAGGTAACACGTGTAATTCTGCCTCTTTAGTATTGCGATTTGTTACCGAGATTTTTATACAAATATCATCTGGGCCTGCCTTCGCATATTCCGTTACTACGTCAAAATATTCATTTTTATTAAACAGGCCGGTATCTAGAAGTTCATACTCAAGTTCTTCACGGGTTCGCTTTTTATTAGATTTAACTAATTCTCCATAAGGAAATTCTTTCTGCGGATACTTATATAAATGCTTCATATAAGAGTGCGTGGGCGTATTCTCGAGATAATAATACAACTCTTTCACATCTTCGCCGTGATTACCTTCAGGCCCTGTAAGTCCAAACAGACGCTCTTTTAAGATTTTATCTTTTCCATTCCATAAAGAAAGTCCAAAACAAATATTGCAATAACGATCTGTAAAACCTGCTAGACCATCTTCTCCCCAACGGTATACCCTACTACGGGCATGATCATGGGTAAAATACCCCCAGGCATCACCTCCGGGACTGTAATCTTCTCTCACAGTACCCCATTGTCGCTCACTTAAGTAAGGCCCCCAATGTAACCAGTCTTCTTTATCTGAATAGTGCGCATCAAGGCGCTTTTGTTCTTCTGTATTTTTCTTAGCCATTTGTTGTAAATCCTGGATAGCACGTCATTCCCCCATCTACAAAAAGGGTAGTGCCATTAATATATTCTGATTCATCTGAAGCCAGCCAGGCAGCTGTGCTTCCTATGTCATCAGGTACGCCTATGCGTTTGTACGGTATTAATTTATTTAATTCTTGCAAAGCTTCTGGTGTTTGCCACGCTTCTTTATTAATTGGCGTTTTAATAGCACCCGGCGCAATACTGTTACACCTTACCTTTAATGGAGCATATTCCTGGCAAATACTTTCCATTAGCATAACTAGTCCACCTTTAGAAGCTGCATAATTGGTGTGTCCTGCCCAGGGAATGATTTGATGAACAGAACTCATATGTATAATTTTACCTAAAGATTTTGAAACGTCAGGGCGCATACCTCTACGCATAAATTCACGCAACGCTTCTCTAGCACAGAGAAACTGCCCGGTAAGATTTACATCTATAACCAGCTGCCAGTCTTCGAGCGTCATCTCGTGTAGCGGAGCATCTTTTTGTAAGCCTGCATTGGCAACTAAAATATCTACGGTACCAAATTTGCTAATGGTTTCCTTAAACATTTGCTGCACCTCATCTTCCTTGCTAACGTTACATTGGATAACAATAGCTTCACCGCAGGTACTATCCTCATTAATTTGCTTTGCAACTTCTTCTGCTCCCTCATCTGAAGAGTTGTAATTAACAACAATATTAGCTCCATCCCGGCCTAATGCAATTGCTACTGCAGCACCTATTCCAGAACTTGACCCTGTAACTATAGCTGTCTGTCCCTTTAATCGCTCGTTGGGTTTTTGCATAACTTTAAATTTCGATTTTAAATTACAAAAATCATATATAACTCGTCCAATTTACGTTATATACTACACCCTAAATTAGAGATTAACTTTAATTATACCCAAAGAAGAATCATTCAAAAAAAACTATAAACCATTATATGAACAGCAAAAATTCTGTGTTTTTAGTTTGAATGTGTTATTTATCGCTTTATCAGCACTTGATAAATGTTAAAGCGATTTACGAAAGAGAAGATTTTACGGACTTAATTTGAGCAAATAGCAGGCTCAAAAACTAGCAGAATTCATACAAAAAACTATAAGCTTACGAGTTCTGACAAACCAAATTTACTAGCCGGAGTATTCATTATATTTTTAATAATATCATGTAGTTCTGGTATTACTGACGTAGCCAAAGGAGTCATACTATTAAACAGTACGCAAACGCCAAGATCTTCTGCAGGATATAATGCGATTTCATTTCTAAAATTACTAACAGAACCGCCGTGATGAACCATACTCGTTTGAGCTCCGGTTTTTGCATCTATAAAATCATGTATTCTCCACCCAAAAGCGTAGGATGACTTTAAATGTCCTTTCCAACGCTGGTAGTACTTTCGACCATCAAGCATTTCTATTTGAGGTGTAAAAACCGTTTTCAAACCAGATTTAGTCAAGACAGATTCCTCGTGTCCTAATAAAAAGCGCATCCACTTTGCCATATCTTCAGCACTGGCATTTACACCTCCTGCAGGAACCGCATTGTAATACTTTTTATTAACCGGAATTTGCATCCACCCCTTAGCCGTGTTTTTATGTGGAAAAGCATAATTATCTGTACTTATCATCGCATCATAATCTGTAGATGCTGTTTTCATATTTAAGGGGGTAAAAATTTTATTCTGAAGCAATTGCTGAATGCTCTGCCCAGTAGCTACTTGCATCATCTCACCACTTAAAGCAAACATTGCATTTTGATAACTATATAAATCTCCCGGTTTAGAGATGGTATTTACAACCCCAAATCTTTCAGCGATTTGAGACATTGTTAGTCCTGCCTCTACAAGATTTGTATAGCAGTGATAAGGAACTCCCGTTGTATGAGATAAAACATTAGAAAGTGTTATCGCCTGCTCATTCAATTTATTTTTTAGATGAAATTGTGGTAATGCCGTTGCCAGTTTATCTTCCCAGCTTATGTTTCCCTCTTCTACTTCTATACTGGCTAGAACTCCTGTAAATCCTTTTGATAACGAACCCAATCTAAAAACCGTCTGTGCATTTACTGAATCTAATTTAGAAAAGCTACGCATCCCAAACCCTCCATTAAACAATATAGAATCACCTGAAATTACACTTACACCTGCACCAATAATTAAATGTTGATCAATAGCTTGTTTAAAATAATCTGCTATAGCCAGATTAATAGCAGCTTTACGCAGTTGAAAAAGGTCTTTTTCCTGCTGGGATACTGTAGTTGATAGGCCAACTTCATTAACTGCTGCTGTAGGAGACTTTAAACTATTTTGAGAATTCAAATTAGTATTGGATAATGACAGAGAAACTAGGAGTATTAAAAATGTACTCCATATCAGGAACTTTTTATTAATCATTATAAGTTGGGGTTGTGGTGCTTAATACAATCAAATTTAGCTTAAAAACAAATAATAACGTCAAAGTACATTTTACTCGATTATAAAATAATTATAAGTAGGTCTCATAAAGCACAATTAGTACAAATACAGAACTACAAAACTCTTTTATTAAAAGAATCTTTTTGTTTCATTTTAGCACTTTTAAACATTTTTTCGATTTTTATAGAGAACTTAATTGAAGACCATTTAGTATGTGTTATTAAATGAAGTTATAAACGTTTTTAAATTCCCCTTAGAAATCTAAAAGTTATGAGGTGCTAATAAATCTTAACTCTAAATAAACAACTAGAAGAATTAGCTAATAAATGACAAGAATTAGTCAATATATACCTAGAACTTCAGTATCTATTTAATAATTTGACGCTTCAATTCTTTATTTATTTAAATCATAAAGGAGTTTTAAACTCCCATAACAATACAGCTTTATGTTTCCAAAAGACACGTACAAACACCGCCGTTCAATTTTGAAAAACGCATTAGGCTCAGGCCTAATAATTTTTCCGGGTAATGGTGAAAGTTCAATGAATTACAAAGACAACTGGTATGCGTTTAAACAAGACAGCACTTTTAGTTATTTTACAGGAATTACTCAAATTCCAGATTTATACTTTGTAATCAACATAAATGATAATGATGAGATTCTATTTGGCGACAATCCTACTGCCGAAGAAATGGTATGGACGGGAGCAAAAGAACCCTTAGAGTCATTTGCTCAAAAATCTGGTTTCAGCACAGTCAAATCAAAATCTGAACTTTCAAAATACATCAGTTCTCAAATAAAGAAAGGTCAAAACGTACATTACCTCTCACCATATCGTGCTGCTCAAAAAATAGAACTTAGTCAACTCTTAAATATTCCGTTAGGCGAACTAGAAAACAGAAAATCTGTTGAACTTATAAAAGCTATTGTTGCGCTCCGCGAGTTGAAATCCCCAGAAGAACTTATAGAAATTGAACAGGCTGTAAACACGACTGCGGCTATGCATAAATTTGCAATGCAATATACCAGACCCGGTATGAGTGAGATGGAGATTGCCGGTAAGCTACAGGCTATTGCTATCGCGGGAGGCGGCAATACCTCGTTTCCTATAATTTTATCTAAAGACGGGCAGTACTTGCACAACCACGCTTCTACAACAATTCTTAAGGATGGTGATCTGGTTTTATGTGATTGTGGCGCAGAGAATGTGATGGGTTATGCAGGTGATATGACACGTACCTTCCCGGCAGGAAAGCGTTTTAGTCCGGTTCAAAAAGATATTTACAATGTGGTGCTTCACGCACACAATACAGCAATAGCCGCCCTAAAACCGGGAATTAAATTTCTTGATGTGCATCTTCTGGCTTCAAAAAAATTAGTTGAAGGACTCATTGATCTAAAACTTATGAAAGGAAATGCAGATGATGCGGTTACCGCAGGCGCTCACACGTTGTTTTTTCAATGTGGTTTAGGTCATATGATGGGGCTGGATACACACGATATGGAAAATCTGGGCGAAGAATATGTAGGGTATACTCCTGAACTTAAAAAAAGTACCGTCTTTGGTCTAAAGTCGTTGCGTTTAGGTAAAGAATTAAAAAAAGACTTTGTACTTACTGTTGAACCCGGTTTGTATTTTAATCCTTATTTAATTGATGAGCGCAGAGCTCAAGGAATGTATACTGATTTTGTAAACTATGATGCGGTAGAAAAGTTTAAAACATTTGGTGGTGTACGGGTTGAAGAAGACCTTGTCATTACAGCTACCGGAAGTATAATTTTGGGAGAACCTCTAGCAAAAACAGCAGAAGCAATTGAAAATCTTAGAAGCTTTTAATCTATGAAGAATAAATTTACCTGGTTTGCTTTAGCACTCGTGGTGTTATTCAACTTTCAACTTACAGCTCAGGAAAATGATTTGAGCATGTTGTCTCTAGATCGTATTTACACCTCAAATGAATTTAATTCAGAAAGTGCCCGACCTATATTCTGGATCAATAACGGAGATGCTTTTATAACGGTTGAACAAAATGCATCTGGCGCAGATGAACTTATAAAATATAGCAGTAAATCTAACGCGCAAGCCACCTATTTAAATGCAGCTGCGCTAACACCTGCTTTAGCTTCAAAAGGCCTGTCTATTGCAGATTTTAGTCTTTCTAAAGACGAAAGCAAAGTACTCATTTTTACAAATACAAGTCGCGTATGGCGCTCTAACACTAAAGGGGACTATTGGATTTACGACTTTGATAATAACAGCCTCAAACAATTGGGAACACAGCTTCCGGCATCTTCTATAATGTTTGCTAAGTTTTCTGAAGATAACAGCTATGTCGCGTACGTTTCTGACTTTAATATTTATAAAGAAAACTTTAAAACCGGCGAGGTATTACAACTCACTCAAGATGGTACCGGCGATATCATAAACGGAACTTTTGATTGGGTTTATGAGGAGGAATTTGGTGCTCGCGATGGTTTTAGATGGAGCCCAGACGCTTCTCAAATTGCCTACTGGCAACTTGATGCTTCTGAGATTGAGACTTTTTATATGATTAATACGACAGACTCAGTATATTCAAAACCTATCCCATTACAATATCCTAAGGTAGGTTACAACCCGTCATCTGCCCGGCTGGGATTGATAAATACAAGTACTAAGCAAACCAGATGGATTCCCATTCCGGGAGATCCTGTACAGCATTATTTACCAGCCATACAATGGGTAAGCAATAATTTACTCTTAATTCAGCAATTAAACCGAAAACAAAACAAGCTTGTTGTTTATACCTATGCTCCTGCTACGGAAGAATTAAAAACCGTCTACACTGAAACTGAAGAAACCTGGGTTGATTTAGGTTATCCGGATATTTCGGCAAATCAATGGGGTAAAAATGACCTGCTGCTTTCTCCAGACAAATCGGCTTTCTTACGTATGACTGAAAATGATGCCTGGCGTCATATTTACAAAGTGAATTTTAAAACAGGAGCTAAAACACTCCTTACTCCGGGAAATTACGATGTTGCTACATTTTACACCGCTACAGATACAGATGTATTCTTTTCGGCTTCGCCAGAAGATCCTGCACAACGCTATTTATACACCGCATCTCTAAACAAAAAAGGAACTCCAAAACGTCTAACACCTAAAGAATATAGTGGTGTAAATACGTATCAAATCGCTCCTAACGGAAATTTTGCTATTCACAGTCATACAGATGCTAATACACCTACAACGGTTCGTCTAATCCATTTGCCCAGTCATAAAACCATAAAAATCCTTGTAGATAATGCAGAATTAAAAAAGAATTTAGTAAATCTGAAGCTTCCGGAAACTAGCTTTTTTCAGGTTACAACAGAGGATGATGTTGTTGTAGAAGGCAGAGTTACAAAGCCTGTAGATTTTGACGCTTCAAAAAAATATCCGGTTCTTTTTCACGTATATGGCGAACCTTGGGGGCAGATGGCTACAGATACGTTTATAGGTACTTACGATATTCTTCTAGCCCAAAAGGGGTATGTCATCATCAATATGGATAATAGGGGTACACCATCGCTAAAAGGTAGCGCATGGCGCAAATCTATTTATCGCAAAGTAGGTGATATCAATGCTCGTGATCAGGCTATGGCGACTAAAGAGCTTCTAAAAAAATGGAATTACCTGGATGCTGACCGTGTTTCTGTGTGGGGATGGAGCGGTGGTGGCTCTATGACACTTAATTTAATGTTTAAGTATCCTGAGATTTACAAAACAGGAATGGCAGTTGCAGCTGTCGCCAATCAGTTATTTTATGATAATGTTTATCAAGAACGATATATGGGGCTTCCGCAGGAGAATAAAGAAGATTTTATAAGCGGCTCTCCGGCAACATATGCTAAACATCTAGATGGTAATTTACTTATCGTACATGGTACGGGAGATGATAATGTGCACTATCAAAATATGGAATATCTCGTAAACGAACTTATTAAAAACAATAAGCAATTTACAATGATGGCTTACCCTAATAGATCTCACGGCATAAATGAGGGCAAAAATACCAGAAGACATTTATACACACTTCTTACTAATTATTTAATGGAACACAATAAAAAATAACAGAAAATCACCGTAGAAAGACTTCCTGAAAACAGAAGCTTTTTTATTTAAGAACTCAAAAATTTTTATGATATGAAATAGCGATGAAACGAAGTCCTGATGATTCGGCAAATTCTTATCCTAAATTTATTTAATAAAAAAAGGCTTCACATTTCTGCGAAGCCTTTAGTGGGCAATGAGGGATTCGAACCCCCGACCCCCTCGGTGTAAACGAGGTGCTCTGAACCAACTGAGCTAATTGCCCTTATACCGGCGTAATTGTAAACCCTTATTAAAAACACCAAACTATTTTGTTTGCTATCTCTTGCTAAAGGATAAAAAAAGGTTTCCAATTCTGGAAACCTTAGTGGGCAATGAGGGATTCGAACCCCCGACCCCCTCGGTGTAAACGAGGTGCTCTGAACCAACTGAGCTAATTGCCCTTTAGAGGGTGCAAATATAAACCAACTTTTAAATATACCAAACACTTTTTCAAAAATAATTAAATCACTTCTGCAACCACAAATGTACTCCCACCTATAAATATCAGATCATCAGGTTTTGAAGTCTGTTTTGCCGCTGTAAACGCTTCTGAAATATTTTCATATTTTTTTCCTAGTAAACCAAAGTGTGCAGCTTTTTCTTTTAAAATTGACTCATCAAGACCACGCGGCCCTTCAGGTTTGCTAAAGTAGTAGTGTGCATTTTTAGGAAACAAAGGCAGTACCGTACTCAATTCTTTATCAGAAACCACTCCTAATACAATATGAAGCTGGTTAAATTTTTCCTTTTTGAGTTGGGTAGTTACATATGTAAGACCTTCAGCATTATGACCGGTGTCACAAATAATTTTAGGACCAACTTCTTGAAGCACCTGCCATCTTCCTAAGAAACCGGTATTTGTAACTACACATTTTACTCCAGCTTCTAGAGCACGTTGAGAAATCTCAAAACCTGTGGTGTTATTTAAAACTTCAATTGCTTTTTGTACGGTTTGCTTATTTCTTTGCTGATAATTACCTTTTAACTCACTCGCTAACTCAGGGTAATCAGACTCATCTGTAAAATATATAGGAGCATCATTTTGCAAAGCTACAGACTTAAAAACAGTTGTCGTCTCTTCCTGTCGCTCTCCTATGACTACCGGAATGCGATTCTTGATAATACCTGCTTTTTCTCCGGCAATTTGAGATATAGTTGTTCCTAAAAATACGGTATGATCTAAGCCAATGTTTGTAATTACTGAAAGTATTGGAGTTATAATATTAGTTGCATCAAGTCGTCCTCCTAATCCTACCTCTATAACAGCAATATCAACTTGCTTATCTGCAAAATATTGAAAAGCCATACCTACGGTTAGCTCAAAAAATGACAGCTCATTATCTTCAAGAAATTGTTTGTGCTTTTTTATAAACTGAATAACGAATAACTCTTCAGCCATTACTCCATTAACTCGTATACGCTCTCTAAAATCTTTTAAATGTGGTGATGTGTATAACCCGGTTGAATAGCCTTCCTCCTGAAGTACAGAAGCAATCATATGACTCGTTGAGCCCTTGCCATTTGTGCCAGCAATATGGATACTCTTAAAATGCTTGTGAGGATTTCCTAAGTGCTCACTTAGAAGTAAAATATTATCGAGATTATTTTTATAAGCTGCAGCGCCCTGACGCTGAAACATGGGAAGTCTCCCAAACATCCAGTGCAGCGTTTCATCGTAATTCATTATTCTGACAAGCTAAACTTATAGACGATTTTGCCTATTTGGCGTGATGGAGCATCTGTATCTCCATTAAACTTTGTAGCAAGCGCAGCTGCTCGTGCAGGATCTAAAAGGCATCTGCTGTTGTTCGTAGTACCTCGCACTCCCGGAGTTGCTTTGATTACATTACCATTACGGTCAACCTCTATGCTTACAACTACAATACCTGCTTCGTTGCATTCTTGTATACGTTTAGGTTTACTTAAAGCCTTACGACCGCCTAACTGGTAATTACCGTCCCCGTCAAGACCTTTTCCGGTACCGTAATAACTAGATGCATTAGGATCCCCATTAGGATCACCTTTATCACCTGCCTTGTTATCGTTGCCTTCGCCACCGCTAGCAGTACCGTTACTTTTTGGTCCATTAAGAATGCTTGAAAGTGCATCTGTGGTAGATTTATCTGGCTTAGGATCTGGTTTTTTAGCTTCGACCGGTTTTGTCACCACCTTTTTAGGCTGCTCAGTAACCGGCTTTTTAATTTCTTTTTTAGGTTCGTTTTTAATCACGGGAGCTTCCTCAACATCTTGAGTAACTACTTCTTCCTTAAGCTCTGCAGATTGCTGCGTTTGAGGTTCTGGAGTTGCATTACGAGGAGCAGATTGTATTGCCTCTGTAGGCTGAATTGTACCAGACCCAACATCTGAAGTACCAAAATTAATAGCAATACCACTTTCTGGAGGTGGATCTAAATATTTTAATCCTGCAAAAAATAAAACAACTAGTAACAGAGCATACAAAATGCTTGTTATAGTAAAAGATTTGCGTTTATATTTTGTGTCTAAAAAGCTCAATATGGCGTTTTATTAAGGATGATATTTATTAGGAATATTACTCTTTGATGTATCGCGTTAAGGATAGAGGCGGCATCCTTTTTTATCTTCTTTACGATTAAAAAAGATACAGCCGAAAAGTCTGACGGCCCTAGCCGTAACGCCCAAAAATTAATTAGGCCTTACCGCTAAAACAATCTTATACTTATTACGGTTTGCAATGTCCATAACGCTAACGGCCTCTTCTATAGGCACTCCCTCTTCTGCTCTTAAAATAATTGTAGGGTCTTCTACCCCCACTAATTCGCTATTAATAAAAGATTCTAAGTTAGCTTGAGTAACACGCTCTTTATTTACATAAATATCTAAATCTTTAGTAATACTTACAGATAGATTCTGTTGATTACTGGTCTTTCCTTTAGCCTTTGGCAAAATAAGGTCTAATGCATCTGGTGTAATGGCCGGTGAGGTTAGCAAGAAGAAAACCAATAACAGAAATACAATATCTGTCATGGAGCTCATACTAAACTCAGGGCTTACTTTATTTCTTCCGCGTAGATTCATATTATGCAGGCTCGTTTAACATATCCAGGAAGTCAACAGCCGTAGCCTCCATCTGGTGCACAACTTTATCTGTACGTACAACTAAATGATTATATCCCATATATGCTATGATACCAACAATAAGACCTGCAACAGTAGTCGTCATAGCTGTGTAAATACCTTCTGCAAGGTTACCCATTTCTGCTTGCCCGCTGCTAGTTGCTAGTTGATGAAAGGCTAGCACCATACCTATAACTGTACCTAAAAAACCTATCATAGGACCTGCTCCAGCAATAGTTGCCAGTACGCTTACATTTTTTTCAAGACGGTAAACCTCTAGCTTTCCAGAATTTTCAATAGCGGTATTGATATCTTCTAAGGGACTGCCTATACGGCTTATGCCTTTTGCTGTTAATCTAGAAACCGGGCTATTTTGCTGTGCACAAAGAATTTTTGCAGCTTCAATATTGCCATTAGCAACGTGATCTTTAATTTGATTCATAAAGTTGCTGTCCATCTGGGAAGCCGCTTTAATTGCAAAAAGACGCTCAAAGTAAATATAGATTGCTACAAAAAGTAAAACAAAAAGAACCAGTATAATGATTTGACCGGGTAAACCACCGCTCATTAACAAGTCTAAAAGAGAAAGCGTTTTTTCTACCGGTTCTTCTTCGGCAGCAAGTGATGGTAGCGTATCTGCACCTTCTTGCAACAAGAGTGTAAGCATAAGTTTTTATTAATTAGTTATATTGTTAACGTGTAAATTAGATATTAATTATATGCTTAAAGTAGAAAATAAACTCCTGCTAATCCTACACCTCCTAAAACAATAGTGTAAGGCAATGCCATCTTCACCATCTTACCATAAGACAAGTTAATTAATGGTGCTAGTGAAGAAGTTAAAAGAAACAAGAATGCAGCCTGGCCATTAGGAGTTGCAACACTAGGAAGGTTTGTACCTGTATTAATTGCTACAGCTAAGTGATTAAACTGTTCTCTGGTAATGTTACCTGCATCATAAGCAACCTGCACTTCATTTATATAAACGGTAGCTACAAATACGTTATCACTAATCATCGATAGTACCCCATTAGCTAAATAAAACATAGAGGGCTGAGCATCTACAGGAAGACTTAACACATAATCAATAATTGGAGTAAATAAATGCTGATCGTGAATCATAGCAACAATTACAAAGAACACTACTAGAAGACCTGTAAATGGTAATGCCTCTTCAAAAGCTTTTCCTAAACTGTGCTCATCTGTAATACCCATAAATGCAGTTTGTACTACGATTAAGAATAAACCTATAAAACCTACAGGAGCTAAGTGCAATGCTAAACTCAATATTAAAAGTATCGCTGAAACTCCTTGCACCCAAAGACCAAAAGCTTCTTTTGGAGTACGTTTCTCATCTTCCTCTTCGGTATATTTCTCTATAATAGTACGAGCAACATCAGGAAGTTTTGCTCCAAAACCAAAAGTTTTAGTTTTTTCAAGAATAAAGGTTGTAATTAAACCACAAATTAATACAGGTATAGTTATAGGAGCCATGCGCTGAAAGAATTCAACAAACTCCCACCCTAACTTCTCACCTATTAATAAGTTTTGAGGCTCTCCTACTAATGTACAAACACCACCTAAAGCAGTACCTACAACACCGTGCATAATCAAACTACGTAAGAAACTTCTAAATTGTTCTAAAGTCTCACCACTTAGAGCTTTGCGGTCTAACACAGAGTCTTCATCATAATCTGCAGTTGCACTCGAGTGTATTTTGTGATAAACCCCATAAAAACCTACCGCAACACTTATTAATACAGCAGTTACAGTTAAAGCATCTAAGAAGGCTGAAAGTATCGCTGCTAAGAAAACAAATAACATAGAAAGCACAGCTTTAGATTTTATCTTAGTAAACACCTTACTAAAAATAAACATAAGCATGGGTTTCATAAAATAAATACCCGCTACCATAAACACTAAAAGCAATACCACCTCTAGATTTTGGGCAACTTCTGCGTAAGCAGCATCAGGAGTGGTAAGACCTAATATTAATGCCTCTAACGCAAGTATACCTCCAGACTGAAGCGGATAGCATTTTAAAGCCATCGCCAATGTAAAGATAAACTCACCTATAAAAATCCATGCGGTTACCATGGGCCCTAGAGTGTAGTAAGCAAAGACGTTGAAAACTAAGAAAGCTACCATAGCTAACTTAAACCAGCGTGGGCTGTTACCCAAAAAATATTTTAACATGTGTGTTTAGTTGTTGGTTAATGATTATTTAAATAAGCTGCTGCAATGCTATTTCAAATGCGGTGCGGCTAATATTTTTATTACTGCTATTATGATTATATGTATTTTGAATCGCATCACGTATTGTTTGTGAAGTATCGCTAAAAATTGCTTCATCGGTCATTTGTACACGACGCTCCATAAAATAAGCAAAGACACGTGCCATACCACAATTAGATATAAAATCTGGTATAACCGAAACCTGCGCATCGGTGTGTTCCATAATAGATCCAAAGAAAATTTCTTTATCTGCAAATGGCACATTTGCACCACAGCTAATTACCTCAAGACCGGCATTAATCATTGCATCTATCTGTTCTTTTTTGACCAGACGTGATGCTGCGCAAGGTGCAAATATCTCTGTTTTAATACTCCAGATTTTTTCATTCACCTCATCAAAGGGAATCAAATTATCTGCCTCTAATTTATTTCCATTTTTATTTAAAAAAAGTTCTTTTATTTCTTCAAAAGAAAACCCTTCTTCTTTTATAAGTCCACCTGCTGCATCTATGATTCCCACAATTTTAGCTCCTTGCTGTGCCAAATAATATGCTGCTGCAGAACCTACATTACCAAAACCTTGTATAACGGCTCTTTTACCCTCGATGTTTCCACCATAGATATCGTAAAAATGCCTAGCTGCTTCTGCCACACCATACCCGGTGATCATATCTGCAACGGTGTATTTTCTAGAAACGTCTGGAGAAAAGTTTTGATTCTCGAGCACTTTAATTACACCTTGGCGCAGTTGACCTATACGATTAATTTTATCTGCTTCGGTAGGTCTAAAGTGGCCATTAAAAACACCCTCCTGCGGATGCCAAACACCACTTTCTTCAGTAATGGGAATAACTTCGTGTATCTCATCTACATTAAGATCGCCACCCGTACCGTAATAACTTTTAAGCAATGGTGATACTGCTGCATACCAGCGTTCTAAGACGCCTTTTTTACGTGGATCGTTAGGGTCAAAGTTAATTCCACTCTTAGCGCCGCCTATTGCCGGGCCAGAAACCGTGAATTTAACTTCCATTGTTTTGGCCAGTGAAAGTACTTCATTGCGGTCAAGACCTTTTCGCATACGCGTACCACCACCGGCGGCACCTCCGCGTAACGAATTAATCACCGTCCAGCCTTCTGCTTCGGTTTCGGGGTCGTTCCAATGAAAAACAATCTCTGGCTCTTTAGTTTCGTAACGTTTTAGTAATTCTTTCATTAAATAATTTAGAAGGTTGACAAATATAACTACTTAGGCGGTTTTCCCTATAGTTTTCGTATTAAATTAAGGTGAATACAGCTTTCCTGCACAGTGATCTTCAGAAGCTCCTGTAACGCTACGCAACACATTGATAGTGTTACGCAAACGTAAAACGCCCATAAAGCTAAAGATTAGCGCTTCTTTAAATTCTATCATTTTAGGAGCTGCTTTTTTGATTTTTAAACCCGATAATTCTTCGAGGCGCTTCATTAAATAGACATTATAAGCACCTCCACCAGTGACTAAAACTCCGTTTGAAGATGTTATTGACTTACAATTTCTGAGAACTTCGGCAAGTTGAACAGCCATGTGCTCTGTATAAGTTGCTATACGATCTTCAACACTTAGTCCTGATCGCTCCAAAATAGGAAAAACAACAGCTTTTACCCATTCTAAACCTAACGATTTTGGATAGGAATTTTTATAGAATGCCAGCGCATTCAATTCACTTAAAAGTGCTTGATGTATTGTTCCTGATGCGGCAATCTCACCATCCTTATCGTAGTCGTAACCAATCTTAGTTGTGAAACTATTTAGAACAATATTTGTTGCACAAATATCATATGCGATACGCGTATTATTTTCTGAAAAAGAAATATTAGCAAAGCCACCTATATTTAAACAAGCTCCGTACGCATTAAACAATAAGGAGTCTCCTATAGGAACTAACGGAGCTCCCTGACCGCCTAAAGCAACATCCTCAACTCTAAAATCGCAAATCACTAATTTCTCGCAAAGTTTAGCAAGCTCTGGCAAATTACCTATCTGATACGTATAGCCTTGATCTGGCTGATGTAAAATCGTATGACCATGCGAAGCAATAGCATCAAGATTTTTTAAAGGATGCCGTTTTCTAAAATCATTTATAAGCGTTGCGAGATATCTTGTATATACTACATCGAGCTCTTGCAATTCATTTTGAGATAGACTAACTGCCTCACGTAATCGCAACACCCAGAAAGGCTCGTAGGCGATTGTCTCACAATCTAGTAACTCATATTCCCAGTTATCCTTTTTTGTAAATCGTATGTACGCAAAGTCTACCCCGTCGAGAGAGGTACCACTCATAACTCCTAAAACTGTATAACTTGTGCTATTCAAGGCTCTTTAACTATAAGTATTCTTAATATATTAGATATTTTCTATTAAAATCGTAAATTTCACCATATTTAATTTTATTTATTGAATTTTCTACAATAAAATTGACTTATTTTGCAAAGTACTATGCAAGCATAGTAAATAAACTATTTTGCAGACTAAGGTATAAAGGAAATATTAGTTATTAATCAAAAATTGGTTATGGATTTTAGCTTGAGTGAAGAACACATAATGATACGAGATGCAGCTCGTGAATTTGCACAAAACGAATTGTTACCGGGCGTAATAGAGCGCGACGAAAAACAACATTTTCCAAAGGAGCTTATAAAAAAAATGGGCGAAATGGGATTTTTAGGTATGATGGCTCCTACAGAATTTGGCGGTGGCGGTATGGATACTATCTCCTATGTATTAGTTATGGAAGAGCTTTCTAAAATAGATGCCTCAGCATCTGTTATTGTCTCTGTCAACAATAGCCTCGTTAATTATGGGCTTTCTCAATATGGTTCTCAGGCTCAAAAAGAAAAGTACCTATCTCAACTTACCACCGGTGAAAAATTAGGCGCATTCTGTTTAAGTGAACCCGAAGCGGGTAGTGATGCTACTTCTCAGAAAACTACCGCAATCGATAAAGGAGATCATTATATTTTAAATGGTACTAAAAACTGGATTACAAATGGAAGCTCTGCAGATTACTATCTAGTAATAGCTCAAACCGATAAAGAAAAGAAACACAGAGGCATAAACGCTTTTATTGTTGAAAAAGGTTGGGAAGGTTTTGAAATAGGTCCTAAAGAGCAAAAACTAGGAATTAGAGGAAGTGACACGCACTCTCTAATTTTTAATGACGTAAAGGTGCCTAAAGAAAATAGAATAGGTGAAGATGGCTTTGGCTTTAAGTTTGCCATGAAAACACTTAGCGGCGGGCGTATAGGTATTGCCGCACAAGCTTTAGGTATTGCAGCCGGAGCCTTTGAGATGGCACGCGATTATTCTAAAGTACGTAAAGCCTTTGGTACCGAAATATGCAATCACCAGGCTATAGCATTTAAACTTGCAGATATGGATGTCTCTATTGAAGCTGCACGTCATCTGGTTATGAAAGCTGCGTGGGATAAAGATCAAGGCAACAATTATGATGTCTCTAGTGCACGAGCGAAGTTATATGCTTCTCAAGTTGCTATGGATGTTTCTGTAGAAGCTGTACAGGTTCACGGTGGTAATGGTTTTGTAAAAGAATACCACGTAGAACGTCTTATGCGTGACGCTAAAATCACACAGATTTACGAAGGAACTTCAGAGATTCAGAAAATTGTAATCTCTCGTGGATTACTTGATTCTTAATAGAATTACGCTCATTAAAAATTAGAAAAGACCCTTAACCGGGTCTTTTCTAATTCTTAAACATTTTTAAAACGTATAGCCCAAGCGCAGAAGTAAATTACCTACAATAAGATTTTCATTTTCAGAAAAACCCTCTTGCTTCCAAAACTCAACTCCATAACCCAAACCTAATCCCACTTCATAAGTAAAATGTTGCCAGAGCGTTCTCTTGATTCCCCATTGTGCGGTAATCGTAAGCGATTCTATAACAGTATTATTTGCTGAACTACTTATTAAAAACCAATCAGAATTATAGGCAGTTTTTAAACCGAAAAAATTAGCAGTATTCTTTTCTGTTACTTTTCCTTTAGCAGCTCGCTTTCTCATATTGTAATACCATCTAGGCTCAATATTTATGGTAGGAGCTAACACCCACTGAAAACCATCTTCTACAAAAGTACCTCCTGCAAAACCACCATTTAAACCTAATTCTGAGCGCAATGCAATAGTTTTTGAAAGTCTCGATTCATTATGCGCCCATAATCCTAAAAGACCGGTTTGAACGCCCCAAATAGATTTTTCTACGGTAACATTCTGGGTAGTTTGTGCGTTTATGGAAAAAGCCAACAAAGCTATTACCGCCTGAAGGACGAGTACTTTTCTAAACATGATAGTTCTGATTTTTTATTTATGAATAACTTAAACCTATAAAAAAAGCCCCAAAATGGGGCTTTTTTTATAGGTTTTTACTGATTTACTTTGCAAAGTATATATAAATACCTACTACAATTAAGCAAATAGCAATACCTACCTGTTTTACATATTTGTAGGGTTCTATAGAAACCTGCTTTGTGTATTCTAATATAAATGGTTCTTTACGTGGATATAGTTTCCCGATGATAAGCATAATAACAATATTTGCTACAAATAGTATAGCCATTATATGAAGATAATGTGGGTATGCTCCTACCTCAACCATACGTAAAGCTTCTGCATCTGATATACCACTAGCTTTAGCTGCTTCAACGGCATCATTTATAAGTTTAGGTTTTAAAACAAACTGACTGATTATATACATTAACGACCCGCTAATAATCCCAATTTTAGCCGCTATTGCAGGTACTCTCTTTGTTAAATATCCTACCACAATTATTGTGAATATAGGAATACTGTAAATACCGTTTATCTCCTGCAGATAGCTAAACAAACTTCCTGCATTTGCTATAAATGGTGCAATAAACATCGCCGCTAACGCAAGACATACTCCAAATATCTTTCCATATTTTACAACTGTCGCCTCTGGGGCATCCTGGTTGACGTGCTGCTTATAAATATCTATACCAAATAGAGTAACCGAACTGTTAAGCACACTATTGAATGAACTTAAAATTGCTCCAAAAAGTACTGCTGCAAAAAATCCTACTAATGGTTTTGGCAAAACTGCGCGCACTAATTCGGGATAAGCTAAATCACTACTAGAAAGGCCTCCTTCAAAATAATAATATGCTATCATACCTGGCAATACTAAGATGATAGGCCCTAATATTTTTAAAAATGCAGCTAACAGAAGTCCCTTTTGACCTTCTGCCAGGTTTTTTGCACCCAGACCCCGCTGAATAATCTGCTGGTTAGTTCCCCAGTAAAATAACTGCACAAGCATCATACCTGTAAAAATGGTAGAAAAAGGTACCTCCTGTCCCGGTTCACCGGTAGAATCAAATCGAGCAGGATCAGAATCTACTAATACTGTCAGACCATTCATAACGCTTCCGTCACCTATTGCCATCAAACCAAAGACCGGAATTAAAACTCCCCCAATAATTAAACCTACAGCATTAATACTATCAGAAACAGCTACTGCTTTTAAGCCTCCAAATACAGCATATATAGAACCTATGATTCCAATTCCCCAAATACATATAACTAAAGCCGTGGTATCAGAAACGCCTAAACGTTCTGGCACATTAAACATTCCACTTAAAGCCACAGATCCTGAGTATAAAATAACCGGAAGTAGCACTACAACGTAACCAGAAAGAAACAATACAGAAGTAATGGTCTTTGTAGACACGTCAAAACGTTGCGCTAAAAATTGTGGCACTGTAGTTAAACCTCCTTTTAAATACCTCGGAAGTAGAAAAATAGCAGTAACCACTATTGATATTGCAGCAAGCGTTTCCCACGCCATTACAGACAATCCATCTTTATAAGCACTACCGTTAAGACCTACGATTTGCTCTGTAGAAAGGTTTGTCAATAATAAGGATCCCGCGATAACACCGGCTGTTAAACTTCTGCCCCCTAAAAAATATCCGTCAGATGTACTCTCATCTTGCTTTCTTACAGCTAGCCAGGATACCAGAGCCACTAAAATTGTAAATGCTAAAAAAGAAATTATAGTCATGGTTAGAATTTGAAAAATCGTTTTCGCACATTTTTAGACAGTTATAAGAAAACGATGTAATTATTTTATCGAGGCGTAAAGTAACGCATTTTGAGCAATGCTACATGTATTTTTAGTGACAAATTGACCCAAAATATATAAAATCTACGTATTTTAAGTGTGGTTTTAAACACTTAAATAGGCCTCGTGAAATTATAAAGAACCAGTTTAAGTTGACTAAATAATAGTTTGTAAAAATTTGAAATAACTTTAAGCGTACAATATACGCTTAAAGTTATGTATCTTTGATTCCTAACTCTGTTTAACTTTAATAAAATAATATTTTGCAAAAACAATATTCCCTGGCGCATTCTCCAGAATTCCTTGCCCAGATAGTTCAATTTAAAGCAGATATTGTGATTAACTCTCCAGGCAGGGTAAATCTAATAGGCGAGCATACAGACTATAATAATGGTTTTGTAATGCCAACTGCAATAGACAAGACGATACAATTTCATTTAAAGAAAAATGGCTCAGAATCTTCTTGCTCTATTAGTAGTCTAAATTATGACACTACATACAATTTTGATTTAAATACTACTAATCTTAAGGATGCCGAGTGGACACATTACATAATAGGTGTAGTTGAAGAAATCAAAAATCTTGGAAAAACACTGGCAGGTTTTGATTGTTTAATGCTAAGCAACTTACCTATGGGAGCGGGCATAAGCTCTTCTGCAGCACTTGAGTGTGGTCTTGCTATGGGTATAAATGAACTTTTTAACCTAAAGCTTACCAAATTAGAAATCGTAAAACTTTCTCAATTAGCTGAACATAATTATGTAGGCACAAAATGTGGTATTATGGATCAGTTTGCATCTGTAATGAGTGAAGAAAATCATGTTATAAAGCTTGACTGTGAAAGCCTAGAATATGAGATGTTGCCTTTTGCAATTGAGCCTTATAAACTTCTCTTGTTAAATACAAATGTTTCTCACAGCTTGGCTACCAGTGAATATAATACCCGAAGAGAAGAGTGTGAAAAAGGAGTTGCTCTGCTTCAAAAATGGTTGCCCCAGATCAATTCGTTACGCAACGTTTCTTTAGAACAGCTTAAAAAATATAAGTCTGAATTTGACCCTACTATTTATGGACGTTGTGAGTATGTAGTTGAAGAAAATTTACGTGTAACTCAAGCTGCAACTGCATTAGAAAATAATGATTTAAATACTTTTGGAAAGCTCATGTATGCTTCGCACGAGGGGCTTAAAAATAAGTATGAGGTAAGTTGTAAAGAACTTGATTTTTTAACTGAATTTTCTAAAGACAATGAGTCAATACTAGGTTGCCGAATGATGGGTGGTGGCTTTGGTGGATGCACTATTAACCTTATTCATCAAGACGCCATTGACACATATATAGAGTCTGCAAAAAAAGCTTATTTCAAAAAATTCAATCTTAATTTAACCGCTTTCACAGCTATGCCATCAAATGGTGGAGAGCGTGTTTAAAACATAAAAGTATAAATCCAATGGTAGATTTTAATGATAATTCGCACAGAAGATATAATATACTTACGGGAGAGTGGGTACTGGTTTCTCCACATAGAACAAAACGTCCCTGGCAAGGAAAAGAAGAAGAAATAACCAGCGAGGTTCGACCCAGTTATGACCCCCAATGTTACTTATGCCCCGGTAATGAGCGTGCTGGAGGTCATAAAAATGAAAAGTATACAGAACCCTGGTCCTTTGTCAATGATTTTGGAGCATTAAAAAAAGATGTCCCTGCGGCGAAGTTTAAATCTGGTCTTTTAAAAGCTGAGTCTGAAAGCGGTATTTGTAAAGTGGTATGTTTCTCACCAGATCATTCACTTACCTTACCTGTTATGAAGGTAGAGGCTATTGATGATGTGATTGCATTATGGCAACGCGAGTTTAAACAACTTAGCGAGAAAACAGATATAAATCATGTTCAGATTTTTGAAAACAAGGGCGCTATAATGGGCTGTAGTAATCCACACCCGCACGGTCAAATCTGGGCACAACGCACAATACCGCAAGAGGTTGTCAAGAAAAACAAACAACAACGTGAGTACTGGCAAAATAATAACTCCAGTCTTTTAGGTGATTATATAAAAGAGGAGCTTGAGTTAAAAGAGCGCATAATTTTTGAAACCGAATATTTTATAGCGCTAGTTCCTTATTGGGCAGTTTGGCCCTACGAAGTTATGATTGCCCCCAAGAAGCAACATCGCAATATTTTGAGTCTTAATACAGAGGAGCGTCTAGATTACGCCAAGATAATTAAAGCGGTTACCATAAAATACGACAACCTTTTTAAGATATCATTTCCATACAGTTCAGGTATACATCAAGCACCTACAGATGGTCAGGATTGGGAATCCTGGCATTTTCATATGTCATTTTATCCACCTTTATTACGCTCAGCAACGGTTAAGAAATTTATGGTAGGTTATGAGATGTTTGCAACTCCTCAGAGAGATATAACTGCTGAGATGGCTGCAGAAACTTTACGTAAATTAGCAGACACGCATTATACTAACATATAACAATGGCAACAAAGACAACTTTAAAAGCAATCGCTGAACATTTAAATCTTTCTATTTCTACAGTATCAAAAGCACTGGCAGATAGTAAAGAAATTAGCGAGGCCACAAAAATTGTTGTCAAAAACGCTGCACGCGAGTTAAAGTACAGACCTAATGCGATGGCTAGGGGATTAAAGAATAGCCATACGATGACATTAGGCGTGGTTATTCCTAATATTCTGCATACATTTTTTGCAAAAGTACTTATGGGTATGGAGGAAGAAGCGCGAAAAAACGGTTATAATCTAGTTACGTGTATATCTAACGAATCGCTTGAAAAAGAAAAACAAAGCCTTAATATGCTTTGTGATGTTTCGGTAGATGCTATCATTATAAGTTTAACTTCAGAAACCCAGCAGACTGAAGAAATAGAACATCTTAACGACATTCTTTATTATGATATTCCGTTAGTGATGTTTGACCGTGTAAGTGCTCTCGTAGAATGCGATAGTGTAGTAATTAATGACTATAAAGGAGCTTTTGACGCTACTTCTTATTTATTAGAAATAGGCTGTAAAAATGTTGCTTTTTTATCAAGTCTTAGTAAAACCTCTGTAGGCAAAAAACGCCTTGCAGGTTATGAAGATGCAATTAAAATAAGCGGAAACAACACACCTAAAATAATCAATACCACACTTATTGATCTTGAAAAAAATCTCAGCTCTTTTATTAGCGCTAACGATATAGATGCCATTTTAACTACAGATGAGTCTAGTGCAATTTATACGATGAATACTTTGCGCACAAATGGATTAATGGTGCCTAATGATGTAAGTGTAATAGGCTTTACAGACGGTAATTTAGCGCGAAACTATTTCCCATCTGTAACCACAGTTAAGCAACAAGCTGAAATTATGGGTTCAAAAGCAATACAAATTGCAATAGAAAACATAAATAGAAAAGTAGCTAAAGCACCCTCACAAGAGATTATAGAAACCGAACTTGTAGTTAGAAATAGTACCCGAAGAATTACTGCTTAAAATTAAAATACAGTTACATTGAAAAAAAGAAAGCCTTACTGTTTTACAAGTAAGGCTTTTTTAGTTAGTTAATTCCTCTAACTTTTTTCTCCCAGTTCCAGGCAGATTTTAAAGCTTCGGCCAATGTGAGCTGCGATTTCCAACCCAAAACTTCGTTAGCTTTTACCGTATCTGCGTAAGCAGCTACAACATCGCCTTCTCTTCGGTCAACAATTTTATAAGACAAATCAACGCCAGAGACCTCTTCAAAAGTATGTATTACTTCAAGTACAGAACTACCGGTACCCGTACCCAGATTAAAAGTCTCATAATTCGTTTCGTTTTTATCTTCAACTAGTCGTGTTAACGCCATTACGTGTGCTTTTGCAAGATCTACTACGTGAATATAATCTCTAACACAAGTACCGTCGCTTGTAGGATAATCATCTCCAAAAACCGAAAGCTCCTGACGCAATCCCGCCGCTGTTTGCGTAATAAAGGGAACTAAGTTTTGTGGTACTCCTAAAGGCAACTCCCCTATTTCACAACTTTCATGCGCTCCTATAGGATTGAAATAGCGCAACGCAATTGCATTAAAATTATCGTAAATTTTAGCTGTATCTCTTATAATCTCTTCACCTATCTGCTTAGTATTTCCGTAAGGAGATTCTGCAGGTTTTACAGGAGCTTTCTCTGTAATAGGTAACTCATCTGCCTGCCCGTAAACGGTACATGAAGAACTAAATATAAAATTAGCTGCATCTTTCTTAGTAAGTTCTTGCAGTAAATATATTAAAGAACTAAGATTGTTTTCATAATACAGAAGCGGTTTGTTCACACTCTCTCCTACAGCTTTAGAAGCTGCGAAGTGAATCGCTCCAGAAATATCTGAATACTTTTTAAAGAATGCTGAAACGGCATCACGATCACGAAGATCTATTTTCTCAAAGTCTGGTTTTGTACCTGTAATCTTTTGTATTCCGTCAAGAACAGATTCTGATGCATTTGATAAGTCATCAATAATTACAACATCATAACCCGCATTCTGTAATTCTACAACAGTGTGCGAACCTATAAAACCAAGACCTCCTGTTACTAATATTTTCAAAATTCTGAAATGTTATTTTCAACGCTTAGCTTTTCTAAAGCCTCGTCGATATTAAAATCTTTTAATGAGTCTATAATCATATCTGGAGCGTAAGCATAATTATTTATATGCTTTGCTTTTGATACACCAGATAAAGTTAGAATCGTTTTATATCCCATTTGTATAGAGCCTAGAATATCTGTATCCATAGTATCTCCTATCACAATAGTTTGATCTGTGGTAAGGCCTAATTTCTTTCTAGCCGCACGCATCATCACAGGACTAGGCTTGCCCACAGAAAATGCTTTACGTCCCGTAGCTTCTTCTATCATTTTTACAATAGCCTTAATCCCCAAATTAGACCAACCTATTTTCATAGGTGAGGGATCTAAATTTGTTGCAATAAGTTTTGCACCCCCAAGAATCATATCTACGGCTTTATTTGCCATTTCTAATGTAAAGTTGCGCCCCTCACCAATTACCACATAATCGGGATCTTGTGTCACAAGTGAGTAACCGTTTTGATGTAAACTAGACAACAAACCACCTTCACCTAAGACATATGCAGTACCATTAGGTTTTGTAAAACCTAAAAACCAGGCCGTTGCCATAGCACTCGTATACACATTTTCTTCACTTATTTTAATCCCCATTGGGATTAATTTATTGACCACGTCTATTGGACTACGTTGACTATTATTAGTCATAAACAAAAACGGAATACCCCGATCCTGTAATGTTTTTATAAATGTATCTGCTCCCGGAATTAAGTCATTACCGCTGTAAATGACCCCATCCATATCAATTAAAAATCCTTTATCCATTAGTTGTAGATTTAAACGTAAAAATAACCTTTACTTGCAAAGTTAACAGTCATATACGCTAAAAATTAGTCTTTAAATTCTGTGTCGTAAAAGTGTGTTGCATCATATATTAACTCATTAAGTTTTGTGTTTTCGAGAACCACACGTGACTCGGTCCAATCTAAATAATTCACAAAATCTTCTACTGCAATCTGGCGATATTGAGAAACTGTATCAATATTAAAATAAAGCCTTCCTGTACGTCTTACGAAGAAATCTGCAAGACTATTAGTCATCTCATAATAGACACTATACCACAATTCTGCACGTAACAGACGATCGTTAGCATCCTGATTTCTAAAATAATTAATTTTATTTTTAATAAGTTCAGCTTGCTTTCCGTAGGTAGTGGTTAAATACCAGGCTTTATATTCAGCATCATTAACACCTAAAATTTCAAGTGCATTTGCTAGTTTATTCAGGTAGTTTGCCACCTCCTTAGAATTACGCATCGCATATGATGTAAGTGCTATATGCTCTGTTCTCGATTCTTCAAACTTTTCTGCGTAGTTCTCTTTAAGCTGTTTTAAAACGGTATCACTAACCCGTTTTGCCATTTTACGGTATCCGGTTAATTTTCCGCCGGCAATAGAAATCAAGCCACTTTTACTTACAAACGTCTCGTCTTTTCTTGATAGTTCTGAAGGATCTTTTTCATCTTCATGAATTAGTGGTCGTAATCCAGCCCAACTTGATTCTATGTCAGATTCTTCTAAATGTATTGCAGGAAATGTTTGATTAACTGCATTTAACAAATAACTAATGTCTGCTTTTGTAGCCACTACCCGATCTAGACTGCCTGAATAATTAGTATCTGTAGTTCCTACGTAAGTTGTTTTGCCTCGTGGGATTGCAAATATCATTCTACCATCTGGCACATCAAAATAAAGCGACTGGTGTACTGGCAGTTTTTCTTTTGCAAAAACAAGATGTACCCCTTTAGTGAGATGAAGGTGCTTATTATTCATTGACTCATCCTTTACCCTTAGCTTATCAACCCAGGGTCCTGCGGCAGAAACGAATGTTCTACCATCAATTTCATACAAATTTGAGGTGTTGTGATCTTTACATTTTACGCTGGTAATTTTGCCCTTGTGATTATACACAAAGTCTGTCATCTCTGTATAATTTAGACAAATGGCACCAAAATCTGCTGCTTTTTTAATGAGCTCTATTGTTAGACGGGCATCATCTGTTCTATACTCAGCATAATAACCACCTCCTAGCAACGTAGATTCGTCAAGCAAAGGCTCGCGTGAAATTGTCTCTTCTTTAGTGAGCATACGTCGCTTATCGTTTCCTTCTACATTTGCCAGTAAATCATAAACTTTTAACCCCAATGAAGTCAAAATCTTACCATACTGCCCACCTTCAATAAGTGGTAAGAGCATCTTTTCAGGGATTACAAGATGTGGCGCTAGTTTATGCACAATAGCGCGCTCTGTTCCCGATTCTTTTACGAGACCTATTTCCATCTGTTTCAGGTAGCGTAAACCACCATGCACCAGCTTAGTACTCTTATTACTGGTTCCTGAAGCGAAATCATTTTTTTCAATAAGACAAACACTCATTCCTCGTGTTGCTGCGTCTAGTGCGATACCTGCACCGGTAACACCGCCACCTATAATAACAACATCAAACTTCTTAGACTTCGCTTTTTTGATATAGCGCTTACGGTCCAAAATACTAAAACGCAAAGGAGCTTTCTCTTTCTCAATAGTTTCGGCGTAGCCAGAACGTGTGCGTGCTACAGCCAGATCCCATCCTTCTTTTTTATGGTTACGCGTACGTACATCCATATTTGGCTCGAAAATAGTATCTACATTACGAACCGAAGCAATGTCTTTTTTAGTCCAGATTCCGGCTTTAATTCCCGCCAGAAAAGCAGCTCCCATTGCGGTAACTTCTAACATTTGCGGCCGATCGACACTGGTATCTAAAATATCTGCCTGAAACTGCATCAAATAATTATTTACACAGGCACCACCGTCAACTCTTAATACTTTAAGCTGTTTGCCACTATCTTCAATCATAGCATTTAGAAGATCGCTTACCTGATAAGCCATCGCCTCAATTGTAGCTTTTATAAGCTCCTTCTTACCGGTATTAAATGTTAATCCTTGTATACTCCCTTTAGCATCACTATCCCAATAAGGCGCTCCCATCCCATTAAACGCAGGTACAAAAAATAAGTCTTTTAGTGGCGGGATACTTTCACAGATCGCTTCAGTTTCTAAGGCATTATCTATTAACCCAACACCATCACGCAACCATTGTACTGATGCTCCGCCTACGAAAACACTTCCTTCAAAAGCATATTTGTGCGGCTCGTTTTCTAGTGTACAACACAATGTTGTTATTAAGCCATTTTTTGAAAAAGAAGGTTTTTTACCGGTATTAAGTAACATAAAACAACCGGTACCATAGGTGCTTTTTGCCATACCAGACTTATACCCACCTTGCCCAAAAAGTGCTGCCTGTTGATCACCTGCTACTCCGTAAATAGGAAAAGAATGTTCCTTAAATTTTAACGTGCCAAAGTCTGAAGAGGAAGCCTGAACCTGTGGAAGCATACTGCGCGGTATATCTAAGGCCTCTAACAGCTCTTCATCCCAGTCGAGGTTTTTAATATTGAAAAGCATTGTTCGACTAGCATTAGTATGATCTGTAAGATGTTTTCCCGTAAATTTATAAATCAACCAACTATCAACAGTACCAAAAAGTAAATCACCAGCCTCGGCTCGTGCCCGCGCGCCTTCGACATTATCTAAAATCCATTTTATCTTGGTTGCTGAAAAATAACTATCTATAACCAGACCTGTATTTTTTAATATATATCGTGCAAGATCTTGCTCGCGCAGCATTTCGCAAATAGATTCGGTACGCTTATCGAGCCAGACGATGGCATTATATACGGGTTCTCCCGTATGTTTGTCCCAGACAACCGTTGTCTCTCTTTGATTAGTTATTCCTATTGCTTTTATTGCATCTAATGGTACATTTGCTTTAGAAAGAACCTCTTCAAAAGCAGCTTTCTGATCATTATATAGATCAAAAGGATCATGTTCCACCCAGCCCGATTGCGGATAATGCTGTTTAAGTTCCTTTTGAGAAATTGCAACTACACCACCCTCACGATCAAATAAAATTACCCGTGTGCTTGTAGTACCCTGGTCAAATGCTATTATATAAGAATCACTCATAGTAAAATTTATAAGTTATTTGATGCTCGTAAACGTCATTAGGTTTTAATACTGTAGTAGGAAAATTATCGTGGTTAGGCGTATCTGGAAAATGCTGAGGTTCTAAACACAACGCCACCGAAGGTCCTTTAAGAGAAACCCCCTTGCCTGTAAAATTTGCCATACCGTTTGCGCTGTAAAATTGCAAGCCGGGTTGAGTACAATCTAAATGCAATTGTAGCTTTTTGTCTGAACTCATTAAGATCGCTGCGGGTTGCTTACCTCGATTTTGATTTAAAATATAATTGTGATCATACCCCCCTTCAATCGCGGCAATCGCATCTTTTAAATAAGTCTCCTTTTGCAAATCAAATGCCGTGTTTACAACAGATCTTAATTCTCCTGATGGAACATTAACTTCTGTTTTTGGCAAATACTGTGACGCATTGATTTTTAGATGGTGGTTTTCTATCGAATCTGTATTTTCTGCTTCAAGATTAAAATACTCGTGCCGTGTTAAATTTACGACAGTCTCTTTATCCGTTTTTGCTTCAAAACGCATTACCAGTTCATTATCTTCCTGAAGCTTAACAAAAAACTCTGTTTTTAGATTTCCGGGAAACCCCTCCTCACCATCAATACTCGTATAACTAAAAACCACCTCATCGCCTAAATTCTCAACCTCCCAAAGCTTTTTTCCAAAAGATTCATAACCACCATGTAATTGGTTTGTGCCTTCATTAGCTGAAAGCTGTACTTTTTTACTATCTAAAGTAACCGTTGCCTGCGCTATACGATTTGCATTACGACCCACAAGTTGCCCTATAAATGCAGTGTCTTCCTCATATGACTTTAAGTCTTCAAAACCCAAAACAACATCTTTCAAAGAGCCATTATTTGTGGGAACAATTAGTTTTTGAAGTATAGCCCCATACGAGAGAAAGTGCGCTTCCATACCAGCTGTATTTTTTAACTGTATACTTAAGACCGTATGGCCATTTTGTGTTTTATCAAAAGGTTTTATTGTAATCAATGGAGAAAATTTTTTATAAGGATAAATATATAAAAATGAATTGCCACAATATGTCTTACGCAAAAGTTTAAATTGGTTCTTCACTCACTTATAAATAAGCTTTTGTAGTATACTTGCACCACCTTCAAACCATTCCATGTTTTTCTACGTAAGTTTTAAAAAAATAGTGTCTTACACATTACCTAAATTGAGAATGCCACAGTTGAAAATCAGCCTATTTCTGCTCTTATTTCCTATTTTGTCTTTCGGCCAAAATAAATCTATAGATAAGTTGTTGCAAACCTACAATTCACGCAGTGTGCCTTATATTTCAGTGCAAGAATTAAAAATGAAATCAGATACTTATATAATCATAGATACTCGTAAAAAGGAAGAATTTGAGGTAAGTCACATACCCAACTCAATCTGGGTGGGTGAAAAGCCTGAAAGAAATCTGCTTAAGTCCTATCTCAATTTAAAAAAGACAATAGTTGTTTATTGTACAGTAGGCATACGCAGTGAAGATTATGGTGAGAAATTAAATAAAGAGTTTCAAGGTCAAATCTACAATCTTTACGGTGGTATTTTTGCCTGGAAAGATGCTGGCTACGCGTTAAGAGATTCAAAAAACAAATCGACTATAAGGGTTCATACTTTTTCAAAAAATTGGGAAGATTATTTGAAAACAGGCATTGCTGTTCATTAATTTTGAAGACAATCAACTAACATATATGAATGGGACTACTTAGCAAAAAAGATACTGACGAAAATAAACAACTCGACGCAGAATTTCATTTTCCCACCTCAGACTGCGCCTTATTAATCTTTACCCGCAATCCAGAACTTGGCAAGGTAAAAACTCGCCTGGCTGCCGGTGTAGGTGATGAAGCTGCTCTAGAAATTTATACGTTTTTATTAAAACATACCGTTACTATAACTCAAAATTTAACCGCAGATAAACATGTTTTTTATTCTGAAAAAATACGTTCTGGCGATTTTTGGGATGATGATAAATTCACTAAAAAACTGCAACATGGTGAAGACTTAGGCGAGCGAATGAATAAGGCTTTCGACGAAGCTTTTAGAGCAGGGTATAAAAAAGCGATTATTATAGGCAGCGACATGCATGATCTTTCTCAACAAGATCTAGAAGAAGCATTTACTGTGCTTGATGATCACGACTTTGTAGTAGGCCCTGCAGAAGACGGCGGCTACTATTTACTAGGGATGACCTTCTTAAAACCTGAACTTTTTCACAATAAAGTTTGGGGTACCGAAACTGTTCTTCAAAACACGCTTGCAGATTTAAAAGGAGAATCTTTTAAATTGCTGCCTACTCGTAATGATGTAGATTATTACGAAGATATTGAAGGTATTGAAGCATTTTTCCCATTTTTACCACGACACTTGAAATAATATTTAAAATGAAAAAATTTATAGAAGAGTCTGCGCAATTTTTAAAAAGTCGCGGATTTGAAGCTCCAGAAATCGGTATAATTTTAGGTACAGGTTTAGGGCAATTTGTAGACAAAGTAGAAATAATTAGCTCAGTAAGTTATAATCACATACCTAATTTCCCTACAGCTACTGTAGAATTTCATACAGGCAAACTCATTTACGGTACACTAGGCGGTAAAAAAGTTATTGTTATGCAAGGCCGTTTTCATATCTACGAGGGTTATACACTAAGAGATGTGAGTTATCCTGTACGCGTGATGAAAGAACTGGGTATTCAAAAATTATTAATTAGCAATGCGGCAGGAGCCATAAACCTCAACTATAAAAAAGGAGAGATCATGCTAATTGAAGACCACATTAATCTGCAAGGAGGATCTCCTCTAGCTTTTAAAGGTGTAGAACAATTAGGATCTCGCTTTACCGATATGAGCGCTCCTTATGACACCTCAATGCGTAATATTTTAAAAGAAATTGCATCAGAAAAAGACATTACTTTACACGAAGGAGTTTATGTTGCAGTCGTTGGTCCACAATTAGAAACACGCGCAGAATATAGATACTTAAAAATTATTGGGGCAGATACAGTAGGTATGAGTACTGTTCCTGAAGTAATTGTCGCAAACCATTTAGATTTACCGGTCGCAGCTCTTAGTGTTGTCACAGACGAGTGTGACCCTGAAAATTTACAACCTGTAGCTATCGCAGATATTATGGCTGCAGCAGGAAAAGCAGAACCAGATATGGTTGTTCTTTTTAAAGAACTTATAGAAAGATTATAAAAGATGAATTTTAAAAAAACCAGATGGTTTATAATCTCGTAAATTTAGCGCAAGATTAGCAAGCCATCTGGTAGTTCATAATTTACTTAAATTCTATTAGTATAAAATAAAGACCTACTTTAGTTTAATAATTATTAATCCTATGAGGCCATAAAATCAAATACAGCCATATTAATTTTTGCCCGCTCTGCAAAAACAGATGCTAAAAACAAATCTATTAATAATGGTTTGGCTGTATTTAATGCGCTTAATAAACATACGATTCAAGTTGCTAAACAATCTGCAATACCCTACTTCGTATCTACAGAAGAAAATCAAATAGGTGATTCTTTTGGCTACAAATTTATTAATGAAATAAGTAAAATTTTTGCCAGGGGGTATGATAATATCATTACTATAGGTAATGATAGTCCGCATTTAAATGCGACACATATTAAAGAAGCACATCAGAAATTAAAGCAAACCCCACTCGTTTTAGGACCTTCAACAGATGGTGGTTTTTACTTGATGGGACTTAGAAAATCACATTTTAATGTAGATTCTTTTTTACGTCTTCCGTGGCAGACAGCTTCATTATCTGCAAGCATAATCAGACTTCTAACTACTAAAAAAATAGAAGTTGCTCTTCTTGAATCTCTAAATGATCTTGACTCAGAGAAAGATATTAAGGTATTACTTGATGACTCAAAATACCTTTCAAAAGAGCTTTTATTAGTACTTAGATCTGCACTAGTTACTTCAAAAAATATCCAAATAAAGCAACCGCTTTTTTTAGATCCGTTCCGCTATAGAACATACTTCAATAAAGCATATTTAGTACACTAACATGTCTACATTCCCTAGCTAAATCTTTAACTGCACTTATGTAGGTCACGGTTTAAGTTATGGAATTTATAGGCTAATTCTGTTTTAGAGCCAATGCTCAAACAGAAGATGTATTTTATTTTAAAGGCCAATATATGCTTGGCTCCCAATTTATTTAGTCATTAAAAACGAAAAATGAAAAACCTTTACTTAGGGTTATTACTCTTTTTTTGTGTTGCTGTCAATGCACAAACAAATGTGAGTGGTACCATTTATAATGCTTCAAACACCTCAACAATACCATTTGTCAATATTGTTGTTGTAAACACATCTGTAGGAACAACCTCAGATGAGAACGGAAATTTCACTATTACACTACCAGAGGGAAGCAGTCAATTACGCTTTATATCAATAGGTTTTACCACTGAAACAGTTACTATAAATTCTACTCAAAATAACTTAAGAGTTAATTTGCAGGAGTCTACTACAGATCTTGATGAGATTGTCATTACAGCCTTAGGAATCGAGAAAGAACGGCAAGCTCTAGTTTCTGCAGTTTCAACAGTAAGTGCAGATCAGCTAACAACCGTCTCTCAGACAAACCTGGTTAACAGTCTTGCAGGGCAAGTTGCGGGTGTACAAATAACAAATGGCTCTAGTGGTGTGGGTTCTTCTTCCCGTATAATTATACGTGGTGAAAATTCGTTAAGCGGAAGCAATCAACCTCTTTTTGTAGTTGATGGTGTTCCTATTAGTAACGAGCAAATCACTAGTGATTTAGTAAACAATGGCGCATTGCAAGAAGTTGATTTTGGTAATGGAAGTTCTGAACTAAGTTCAGATGATATTGCATCTATCTCTATTTTAAAAGGAGCAGGTTCTGCTGCACTTTATGGGGCGCGTGCTGCAAATGGCGTTGTTCTTATCACAACAAAACGAGGCGACAGAGCTAAAGGTTTTGGCGTAAGCATAAACAGTAATTTTACAATCGAAACCTTACTCACCCTTCCCGATTATCAAAATCAATATGGCGTAGGTTCTAACGGGCAATATGCTTTTGTAAACGGTGTAGGTGCGGGAATAAGTGACGGTGGTATAAGTAGCTATGGGCCAAGATTAGACGCAGGACTCTTAATACCACAGTTTGACAGCCCCTCAGTAGATATAAACGGTAATCCCGTACGCGGTGGCGATGTACTGGCTCGTACTTTTGCAGACGGAAGTTTTACAGACATCACTCCTACTCCGTGGGTTTCAAGACCAGATAATGTTAGAGATTTTTTTAGGACAGGAATGACCTATCAAAATAACATTGCAATAAGCAATACTGGTGACTCTGGCAGCGCTCGTTTATCGTACAGCAATTTGCGTAATGAAGGGATTCTGCCTAATACAGACTTAAAACGTGATGGCCTTGCTGTAAGTCTCGATCAAAAACTAACAGACAAACTTACTGTAAACACATTTGTAAATTACATAAACACACGTAGCGGAAACCGCCCCAATCTGGGTTATGGGTATGAGAATGTACTCTACGGATTTAACTGGACGGGACGCCAGACAGATATAGGCGCTTTAAAAAATTATTGGCAAGCGGGTCAGGTAGGACGTCAACATTTTGACATTAACTACTTGTGGTTAACAAACCCTTATCTAACGCTTAACGAGAATACAAACAGCTTTATCAAAAACAGATTGCTAGGTAATGTTTCTGCTACCTACGCTTTTTCAGATAAACTCAATTTAAAAGTACGTACGGGTATTGATAACTATAACGAAAACAGAGAGTTTAGAAGAGCTGTAAGTACTAATGCAAATCCTTTTGGATCTTATAGAGAAGATAATATTCGGTTTACAGAGATCAATACAGACTTTCTTCTTTCGTACAAAGATCAAATTACAGACAGCTGGAATTATAATGTTTCTGCAGGTGCAAACCGTTTTGATCAAAAAATTCATTACGCGTACGCGGAAGCTTCACAACTTGCATTGCCTTCTATTTATACTTTGGCTAACTCACGCGCCCCTCTTAAGGGAAACAGTGAAAATTTCAACAAGCGTATAAACAGTATTTATGGTTTTGCTAATGTTTCTTACGAAAATCAATTATATATAGATCTTACATACCGTAACGATTGGAGTAGCACTCTACCGGAGGAAAATAATTCTTTTGGATATTATTCTGCCGGTTTTAGCTATGTAGCTTCAAACAGTTTTGAATTGCCAGAAGCTATTTCTTTTTTAAAATTTAGATTTAGTGCAGCATCTGTAGGAAATGACACAGACCCATTTCAAAACGCACAAACGTTTCAGTTTAATGGCAACTACGGTTCAAACTTTAAGGTTACTAACGAGAACGTTCTTAAGAATACAAACTTAAAACCAGAACGTCTAGACGCATACGAAGCCGGTATGGAAGCCTGGTTTTTAAAAGGAAGAATTCAGTTTGACGCTTCGGTTTATCAAAACATTAGTAAAGATCAGATTATCTCAAGACCAGTTTCTAATTCTAGTGGTTTTGCCAGTTTTAATGAAAATGGCGGAAAAATAAGAACCCGAGGTCTGGAAATGATGCTTAGTGCATCTCCTATAAAAACCACAGATTTTCAATGGAATACTTCTGTAAATTTTAGCACTTTCAGAAGTGTTGTTACAGAACTTCCGCAGGGAGTAGATCAATTTGTAACTGCTACAGCAAGTGTTTTTAATGGTGGCGGAGGATCTAATACGGTTTTTTATATCGCTAAAGAAAATGGTCGCGTGGGAGATATGTACGGTACTGGTTTTGTACAGGTTGACGGTAAAAACTTATATGGTGCAAACGGACTTCCTATACAAGACGGAAATCTGCGCCTTTTAGGAAACTATAATCCCGATTTTACTCTGGGATTCAGTAATAATTTTAAATACAAAAATTTTGATTTTACTGTTTTATTCGACTGGCGTCAGGGTGGTACTATTGTATCCCGTACAAAGGCATTGGGTAGTACTTCAGGAGTTTTAAAAGAAACACTTTTAGGTCGAGAAGGAGGCTCAGCTACTACACAGTTTGTAGATGGCAATGGGGTTATAGGCGACGGTGTGGTAAATGTAGGCACAACAGAGAATCCTCAATATGTACCTAATACAACTGCTGTAGCTGCAAGTACATTTAATAATGCATTTTATGATCGTGGTAATGAGGCTAGTGCTTTATACGATGCTTCCTATTTAAAATTAAGACAGGTAAGTATTTATTATACTTTTTCTAAAACTACAGCAGAATCTATAGGCGTTGAGAATTTAAAAATAGGAGTAGTAGGTAGCAACTTATTACTATTTACCGAAAACCCACATTTTGACCCTGAATTGAATGCCTTTCAAGAACGCAATATCGTTTATGGCGTAGATGATTTCTCTTATCCTTCTACACGAAGCTTTGGTGTAAGCCTAAAAACAAATTTTTAAGAAACTCAAAATGAAAAATATAAAACTACTTATTGTCACCTTGTTCTCCCTTTATTTAACGGGCTGTACAAATGATTTTGACACTATAAATGATAACCCGAATTCACCTCAGGAAGTAAGTCCTGAATTTTTATTGACTAATGTAATCGCAACAGAAATTAATGAAAACACCTACAATCAAGGCTTACGACTTAACAATTACTTAGTACAGTTTAATGCAGATGTTGAGTTTGAACGCATAGACCGCTACGAACTAGGCGGTAATAGCGGATACTGGAATTTAATTTTCGGCTTACTTACAGACCTTGAGTCTATGAAAAGTTTACCTGGTTATAATGATGCTTATGATGGCGTAGCAGAAATTTTAAGCGGTTATTTGTATTCTCAGCTTACAGACCTTTGGGGCGATGTACCGTATACTCAAGCCTTACAGTTTGAATCACTAAACTTCACTCCTATTTACGATACTCAGGAAAGTATTTATACAGATCCACAAAACGGAATTTTAGTACGCTTAGAAGCTGCAGTTTTACAACTTCAAAACACAAGCGAAAGTATTAAAGGCGACATTATGTTTGGCAATGACCTCAACAAATGGATTCGTTTTGGAAACTCACTACAAGTACGCTATCAAATGCGTATAAGCAAAAGACTTACAGATTTTTCTAAACTTCAACAGCTTGCAAATAGCGGTATGCTTATGCAATCAAATACAGATAATGCAGTATTACCGTATCTAGGAACCGCACCTAATCAATTTCCGCTATTTAGCGCCTCTACAGGTATTTATCAAGGCTTAAAAATGAGTAAAACGGTTGAAGACGTGCTTAAGAGCTGGGATGATCCTAGAATTTCGGTTTTCTTTAATCCTACTCCAGAAAGTGTGACTGCGGGAACTCCACAATTTAAAGGATTACCTAACGGGTTGAGCACTCAAACTATTAGTGAACGTGGTATTGTACTTAATGACTTATCATTAATGTCAGATAGATTTAGAGCAGCTCCAGACGGAGTAGATGCTCAAATTATGTTGTATTCTGAAGTGCAATTTGCCTTAGCAGAAGCTGCAGAACGCGGTTACATAACAGGTACTTCTCAAACATTTTATCAAAATGCAATACGGGCTCATTTTGAATATTATAATGTCACCGTACCGGCAGATTATTTTTCGCGTAGCGCAATTGCTTTAAATGGTACAACAGATCAAAACCTAACTAAAATCTTAACTCAAAAATGGTTAAGCCTCTTTATGGTGGGTCACGAAGCGTGGTTTAATATACGCCGCACGGGAATCCCCGCATTAACTCCGGGCCCAGATAATTTTAATGATGATAATTATCCCGTACGATATTTGTATCCTGAATCTGAACAAGCAGCTAATAAAGAAAATTATGAAGCGGCAGCCGCTCGTATAGGTGGTGACAATATCAACAGTAAAAACTGGTGGGAAAAAGATTAAAGGCCGTGTTGTTGTAAACTGATGCACTATCTTAAAACTAATAATTTAAAATGTTTAGACTCATAAAATACAAGCTCATACTACTCCTTATTTTAATTGCTATAAGTTGTGGTTCTGAAAATAAAAAAAATGAACTCAATCTTAAATCCGCAGATTGGGAAACCATCACCGATTCTACAGCCGGAAAGACGGTTAATTTTATGATGTGGCAGGGCAGCCCTGTTATTAACGATTACATAAATAACTATGTTATTCCTACTGTTAAAGAACGTTATGGTATTACACTGCAAATAAGTGGTGGGCAGGGTCCTGAGATTGTACAACTTGTTATGGGTGAAAAACAAGCCGATATTAAAGATAGTCAGGTAGATATGGTCTGGATTAATGGAGAAACGTTTTTTCAGTTACGCAAGTTAGATGGGCTTTGGGGACCTTTTGTAGAAAAACTTCCGAATTCTAAATTTATAGATTTTGAAGATCCTTTTATAAGTACAGATTTTCAACAGCCTATAAATTATATGGAATGTCCCTGGAGCATCAGTCAGTTTGCGATGGTTACAGATACGGTACAGGTACCCAATCCTCCCAGAAACCTGCGTGATCTTGAAGTTTTTCTAAAAGAGAACAAGGAGAGTTTTACCATCTCAAATGATTTTACGGGGATGACTCTTTTGAAAGCTTTTATGGCAGAATTGGGAGGTGGCCCTTCTAGCCTTGATGGGCCCTTTGATCAAGAAAAATACGATACACTTTCAACACAACTTTGGGAATATATAAACCGTAATAAAAAGTACTTCTGGAAGAAAGGAGAAACCTTTCCGAAAGAACAAACTAAAATGAAACAGCTTTTTGCCAATGGTGAAATAAAAATCGCGTATGGTTATGGTGAAGGTGGTATTGAAGAAAATGTACGCACCGGTTTATTTCCTAAAAGTGTCAAAGGATACGCTTGGGATAATGGTACCATAAAAAACGCAAACTATCTGGGTATTTTACAAAATGCACCTCAAAAGGCAGCAGCTATGCAGGTGATAAACTTTCTAATTTCGCCAGAAGCTCAACTTAAAAAAGCAGACCCTGCAGGAATGAATTCAAATATGGTTCTTGAATTAGATCGATTACCCGAAGAATGGCTAGAAGTACATGCAAAAAATGGAAAGCGTAAATACGGCCCATCAATGCAAGAATTAGAAGATCACGCCATAGCAGAGCCTGCACCCGAATATATGATTAAACTTTATGAAGATTTTAGAACAGCCGTTATTGAAAAATAAAACCCGAGGTATAGGTCTTTTATTATTTATTGCCATTGGGGTCATCCCATTTGCGGCGGCATTTATATATGCGCTTCTCTATAGTTTTGGAATAGTAGGTGTAATGAGTACCGGTTTTACAACACGCTTCTGGAGTACTGTTTTTAAAACCGGAACTTTCTTTGAATCTTTAGGATATAGTACAGCTATTGCTGCAATAGCAGTTTTTTTATCTGTAGTTATTGCTTTATGGTTAACGCTAAAATTTAAGAACGCACTTAAAAACAAGTTTGTGTTGATGATGGTTTATATGCCACTTGCTATTCCGGGACTTGCAACTGCATTTTTTATAATACAATTGTTAGCTAAGGGAGGTTTTTTTGCTCGTATAAGTTTTGCTGCAGGGTGGATCGAGCAATCGAGTGATTTTCCTGATTTAGTAAATGACAACCTAGCATTTGGGATAATTCTGGCATTTTTAACGATGATTATTCCCTTTTTCACTTTGCTTTTTCTCAACGTATACAAAAATGAACGTGTTGAAGAACTATCGGTACTTGCTTTTTCAATGGGAGCCAGTATGCGCCAGGTACGCAACAGAGTTGTTCTCCCTATACTTTTAAAGAAAACGCGTATACTTATTACACTTTATTTTGTGTTTTTGTTAGGTTCTTACGAAGTGCCCTTAATTTTAGGACAAGAGTCGCCACAGATGCTTTCAGTTTTGGTTATACGAGAACTTAAACAATATGATCTCGATAAAATTCCCGAGGGCTACGTAGTTGCTGTGATGTATACTGTGATTGTTGCAATTGCAGCCGTTTTCTTGTTTCTACCCCGCAAAAAAGAACAGTATGTATAACACCTGGCGCGCTTTTGTATTACCCATACTCGTACTACTGGTACTATTTCCGTTTGTATATCTCATCCTACTAAGTCTTTCGGGTGATTGGTATTTTCCAGAAGTATTACCGCAATATTTCGGGTTGCGTAATTGGGAGACAATTATTAGTTCAGAAACTGGTTTACTGCAAAGTTTTCTGGTATCTACTGTGATTTCACTTGCAGTTGCTATAGTTTCTACCCTATCTGGTTTTTTTATAAGTAAAATTGTCTACTATCATCCTAAGAAACGCATTCTCAATCTCCTGGCTTACTTTCCTTACATTCTAGCTCCCGTAGTTTTTGCTGCTTGTCTAAGTTATTTCTTTTTAAAACTAGGCTTATTTGGCAATGTCACTGGTGTGATTGTCGCCCAATTCCTAATAAGCTTCCCGTACGCTATGATCTTTTTCAGTAGTTTCTGGAATGATCGTATTAAAAGTTTTGAAAACCTTGTGGCTACATTAGGCGGTAATACATTTAATGCATACACTAAAGTATTATTTCCGCTAGCAAAAGGACTTTTACTAGTCTGTTTTTTTCAGACTTTTTTAATATCGTGGTTTGAGTACGGCCTTACATCAATTATAGGAGTTGGTAAAGTGCAAACGCTTACTATTAAGGTATTTATGTTTATTAAAGAGGCTAATTATTTTTATGGGGCATTAAGTTGCTGCCTATTAATTTTTCCTCCTGTTTTACTCTTGTACATCAACAAGAAATATGTATTCAAAAAAGTTGCCTAATGTTTTTAGAAGTAAAAAATCTCAATAAAAAATTTAATAAAGAACATGTGGTTGAGGCCTTGTCTTTTGAACTTTCACGTCAAAAAACATTGAGTATTTTAGGGAAGTCTGGCTGCGGAAAAACTACTATGCTTAAAATGGTAAGTGGTTTGGTGAAACCAGATTCAGGCTCTGTTTTTCTTGACGGAAACGAGATTACAGATCTTAAGGCCGAAAAGCGGAATATGGTCTATCTCTATCAGGAAGATTTATTATTTCCTCATTTAACGATTTTTGAAAATATTGCCTTTGGTCTTCGGTTAAAGAAACACTTAGAAGCAGATATTCAAATGAAAGTGAAGCAAATGGCACAAAGTCTAGAGCTGCAAGACCAACTAAAAAAAATGCCCCATCAACTTTCTGGTGGTCAGCGACAACGGGTATCATTTGGTAGGGCAATTATTATTAACCCAAGTGTACTACTTCTTGATGAACCCTTTGGGAGTTTAGATAGTGGTACCCGCACACGTATGCAAGCCTTATTTAAAAACCTCACTGAAGAATACAACATAACCTCTTTATTTATAACTCACGACCTTAAAGAGGCGATTTTGATGGGTGATAAAATTGGCTTTATGCAAAATGGAAATCTAAATGTATATCCTTCAAAAAAGGCTTTTTTAAACGACCCTACCACAGGAGTACATAATGAAATAAACTTTTGGAACAGCTTGCAATTAGATGCTGTTTCTGAATTAAAAAATAATTAAGATGAGTAAGAAAAAAGTTTGGATAGACACCGATCTTTCGGTAGGAATGAAACGCTATCACCGTGAAGGATATAGTGATGTAGATGATGGATATGCTGTTTTACAACTTTTTAAAGCTGAAAATATTGAAGTAACAGGCATAAGTGCTGTTTTTGGCAATACAAAGATTGAAGATGCATACCGCCTTTCTCAAAAAATGGCTGCAGAATATGCACCTTATAAAATTGCTGTATTTAAGGGTGCTGCAGAACAAATTAATCTTGCAGAGGTAAAAACTAATGAAGCGGTAGCGGCTCTTGCTGAAGCACTAAAAAAAGAACCGCTGCATATTTTAGCAATCGGTCCGGCGACAAACATAGGTATTCTTGTATTGCTATATCCTGAATTGAAATCACAAATAAAAGAAGTAGTCCTTGTTGCCGGAAGGCGTGCTGCAGATGCATACTTTAAAATAGGGAAACCTACTTCGCATCACGCACCAGATCTCAATTTTGATTTAGACAATGATGCCTTCAGAATATTGTTTGAAAATAATATTAAGGTTGTTTTGTGCCCTTTTGAAATTTCAAATAAGGTATGGCTTACCGCTAAGGATCTTGAGACCTTAAAAACCGAAGATACAGGAAACATATGGCTTTCTGAACAATCGCAGCCGTGGTTACAACAATGGATTGCAGGAGGTGAAACAGGCTTTAATCCGTTTGATGTTTTAGCCAGCCATTATCTTCTAGCACCAGAAGATCTAGTTATGGAAGAGTTGAATGCGCACCTCGAGATACATACAAATGATATGCTTCTAGAAACGCCAGAACACAATTTTAAACAGTATTTAATCTGCAACACCCAACCTGGTTTTAAAGTTACTTATTGTTATGATGTAGTTTCAGACTATCATCAAAAACTGATGAATAGCTTGACGAAGCATTAATTGAAAATCTAATATTTTGAAAAACATAGCACGTTTAACCACAGAAAAAAGCGCTTTAGAAACTTATTTAAAAGGGCAGGGATGGTTGCTTTTAAACGAATCTTTAAATGCAGTTGAAATTCCCGGAGCAGGTAATATGAATCTCACGCTACGTATAAAAACGCGTGAACGCAGCTTTATCATTAAACAAAGTAGAGATTATGTAGAAAAGTACCCTCAGGTTCCTGCCCCAGAAAAACGGGCACTTCGAGAAGCAGAATTCTATGAACTTATTGCTTTAGAAGATAGTCTGAGTAGTATGATGCCAGTTCTAAATGGTGTAGATCGCATAAATAATGTGCTCAATCTAGAAGACTTGGGTGATAGTCGTGACTACAGTTTTTTATATGAAGAAGGCGTCTCACTTAGTCTTGAAGATCTTAAAGAAATTATTGCATTTATTTCACAATTGCACACCACCGTAAACACCGCTACAACTCAGGCAACACTTGCTAATGTAGAGATGAGAAAACTCAACCACGAGCATATTTACAACTATCCATATTTAGATGATAATGGCTTAAACCTCGATAGCGTTTTAATGGGACTTGCAGAAATCGCAGCACCGTATAAAAACGATGCTGTTTTAAAAGCAGAATTACAAAAATTAGGAAATCGCTATTTAGCAAATGGGACTACCCTGCTCCACGGAGATTATTTCCCGGGAAGCTGGTTAAAAACTAAAGCGGGTATAAAAATTATAGATCCTGAGTTTTGCTTCTTTGGTGATCCAGAATTTGAAATGGGCGTAACACTTGCCCATTTAAAGATGGCAGCACAACCTGAAGCTCTTATAGATAGCGCCATTGACTTATACACAGAAAAAGGCTCTTTAGATAGACAGCTATGTTTTAAATATATGGCTGCAGAAATTTTAAGACGCATATTAGGGTTAGCTCAATTACCACTTACACTAACCCTTGCTAAACGAAAGGAATTATTAGAAGAATCAAGATCTATTTTAGTACGCAGTAATCATTAAAAAATAGGACATGCAGATGCAAACAACTTTTGAAGACTACTACAACATTTACTGGGTGTTTACTCAATTGTGTAATGATAAGTGTGACCACTGCTATAATAATAGCGGCCCACAAGGCAAACGCATATCTGAAGAAGATTGTATGGCTATTATAGGCAATTTGCCTAATAATCTTCAACACCTCATCTTAAGTGGTGGCGAACCACTTGCAGATAAAAAACTACTCTATGCAATCCTCGACCGCCTCAAGACTAAATATGAAAATCAACTTCATATTACACTTCAATTTAACGGAGACTTACTAACGCCAGAAATTCTTGATTTATTAATTGAAAAAGGAGTTCAACAATTTTCTATCGCTAGTATAGATCGCTATCATAAAAAACAAGGAACTCGTAAGGAGGAGCTATCAACCTTATTTGAAAGTCGCGGAATTAACTTAATGGGTCGTGAAGAAAATCTGGATAAAGAAGGACGTGACCGTCTAAAAGAGAGCAATCTTATTTATGGCTTTTTTGGTGCTACTGAAGATATGTGGCTGGGTGGTAACTGGGCACGCGGCCGTGCACTTAAAAAAGACATTTGGCATAAAGATGGAGCCCATAATTTTTGCAATATTCATTCTGGCGGACGTGGTTTTTTGGGTCGCAATGGCGAAAACATCATACAGGAATTAAGCATTCAGCTTTGGGCAATTAATCCTTGTTGTCCCGGTACAGTTAGTGCTATGGGAGATGCACGCACAGAAAAAGTTACTGAGGTATTACAACGTATGTCTAAGCACGAGGTAATGCGCAAAATTAATATGGGTGATGCCTACGGGATGGGTGAAAGTCTGGGAATAGATGCTCAAGAGGGTTTAAAGCGAGCTATCGAGCTGGGTAATGTTTGCCTGTGGTGTGATGAGTTTTTTACTAAGCATTATGATATGAAAACTCAGCAACCTATCGTAAAACCTATAAACACCTTAGATAAATACTAGTTATGGCTTTATTTTTAAGTAAACTATTCAGAACATCTAAACTTCAGAAGTTGCTTAATGATAAGTTATCAAAAGATGTTACACTTATATCTGCACAAGAGTTACATATTAAACAATCTAATTATATTCTTTTAGATACACGCGCACGTACGGAGTTTGAAATATCCCATATTAAAAATGCGCATTGGGTAAGTGAAGAACCAAGTATTGAATTAATTAAAAAATTGATTCCCTTTTTTGAAACTCCTATTGTTGTGTATTGCAGTCTCGGGATACGAAGTAACAGTGTTGCGCAAACCTTGTTAGCCCATGGCTATACAAAAGTATATAATCTTTATGGAGGCATATTTGACTGGAAAGACAATGGTTTTAAGATCGTTAACCCAGTAGGAGAACCTACAGAAGAAGTTCATACTTTTTCAAAACAGTGGAGCGCATACCTAAAAACAGGAATTAAAATACACTAATACTAAATTTATAAATTATGGCAGCTAACACGTATTATGATCCCGCAGATCTTAGGAAATTTGGAAAAATCACCGAATGGAGTGAAGAATTAGGTACTAAATTCTTTGATTACTACGGGAAAGTTTTTGAAGAAGGTGCACTCACCGCCCGTGAGAAAGCATTAATTGCTCTTGCCGTTGCACACACAGAGCAATGCCCCTATTGTATAGATGCCTATACAAAAGACACCTTACAACGCGGGGTGACCAAAGAACAAATGATGGAAGCCATTCATGTTGGAGCGGCAATAAAAAGTGGTGCAACTCTGGTACACGGCACTATGATGATGAATAAAGTGAATAAGCTGGAAATGTAATGGTTAAATAAAAAATCTATTTACTTACGCTATCTTAGTCTTGCTAAAAAAGAAAAATTAAACCTTATGCCTGATACTAAAATTAAAAAATCGTTACATAAACGTCATGATGATTTGGCTCAAGCTAATAAGCAGCTTGAGATTTTATCAGGTGGTATTTTTGCAAATGGGGAGCTCCCTACTTTTCAAGAAAAAATAAAGGAAACTAATCAGTTTCCGCTTCGACCTAAAAAACTCGAGATCCTACAAATTAATGTAGGTTATATGTGCAATCAGGTGTGTGAGCACTGCCATGTAGATGCCGGTCCAGATCGTAAAGAAATAATGACCTGGAAAACCATGGAGCAGTGTCTTGAAGTGATAAAAAATACAGGAGCACACACCCTCGATCTAACCGGTGGCGCACCAGAGATGAATCCTAATTTTAGAAGATTTGTCGAAGAAGCCAGTAAAGCAGGAATCAAAGATTTTATTGTGCGTAGTAACTTAACGATTATTCGAGCCAATAAAAAATATTACGACTTACCTGATTTTTTTAAAAAACACAACGTACACGTGGTGAGTTCTATGCCTCACTGGACGCGTGGCAAGACTGATAAGCAACGTGGCGAAGGTGTTTTTGATCTTTCAATAAAAGCTTTGCAAGAATTAAACGCTGTGGGCTACGGAATGCCAGATAGCGAATTACGGTTAGATCTTGTATACAACCCTAATGGGGCTTACCTTCCTTCAGACCAAGCCGGAATGGAGAAAGATTTTAAAAAAGCCCTGTACGAAGATTTCAATATTCAGTTTCACAATTTGTTTGCGATTACTAATTTACCTATCGCGCGTTTCTTAGATTATTTGATAGCTTCAGAAAACTATGAAGATTATATGTATCAATTAGTTGAAGCGTATAATCCTGCAGCTGTAAACAATGTGATGTGCACCAATACGATTTCCATAAGCTGGGACGGTTGGCTATACGATTGCGACTTCAACCAAATGCTAGATTTGAAGGTAAACAGCAAAGTGAAGCACATCTCAGATTATAATGAAGATTTACTAAACGATCGCAATATCATTATTTCGCAACATTGTTATGGTTGTACTGCCGGTGCCGGAAGTAGTTGCCAGGGAACAGTTGCCTAATTGATTATTAATACAAATAAAAAATATGAGCTATTTAGAAACTACCAAAAATGTGTATCGTGATGCTGCACTTACGCCTGATGTAGGCTTGTGCTGTACCACAAACCCAATCTGGGAATTACCGGGTTTAAAAATCCCAAAGATTATGCAGGAGATGAATTACGGCTGTGGAAGCACGGTAAATGCTCGTGATCTCACTAACAATCCGCGCATTTTATATGTAGGTGCCGGCGGCGGAATGGAGCTGCTGCAGTTCGCCTATTTCTCGCGTCAAAAAAGCGGCGTCATCGGTGTAGATGTTGTAGATGAAATGCTAGAAGCTTCCCGCAAAAATTTTATCGAGGCAGAAGCAGTAAATCCCTGGTTTAAAAGTGAGTTTGTAGATCTTAAAAAAGGAGATGCCTTAAGCCTTCCAGTTGAAGATAACAGCATTGATGTAGCGGCTCAAAACTGCCTGTTCAATATTTTTAAAGCTGAAGATTTAAAGAAAGCTATTGCTGAAATGTACCGTGTTCTAAAACCACAAGGTAGATTGGTGATGAGTGATCCTACCTGTGAGCAAGAAATGAATGAAACGTTGCGCGAGGACGAGCGTTTAAGAGCACTTTGCCTTAGCGGAAGTTTACCTATTAAAGAATATGTAAAAGCTTTAACCGATGCCGGTTTTGGTACCATTGAAATTCGTGCTCGTAAGCCCTACCGTATTCTAGATCCCAAAAATTATTCTACAGACGAACTTATTTATATCGAGTCTATAGAGGTGGCTGCCATTAAAGACCCAATGCCCACAGATGGCCCTTGTATTTTCACCGGCAAAGCGGCAATTTTTTACGGTTCTGAAAATCATTTTGATGACAAAAAAGGACACGTGCTAGTTAAAAATCAGCCATTGGCGGTTTGTGATAAGACTGCTGGTGCACTGGCTTCTTTAGGTCGTGATGATATTTTTATTAGTGAAAGCACGTTTCATTATGATGGTGGTGGATGCTGCTAACTGCCGGCTAGCAGCCGGAGTCAAATAAAAAAAGCCTCGCATTGCGGGGCTTTTTAATTTAGCACGTCACTCAGTTGAGCTGCATTTTAATTTAATTGCGTGTGGCGCTGCCACTACTTCCCGTTATACCCGAAGCGTCTAAGTTCACGCTCGCTGCTTCTCCAGTTTTTGTTGACTTTTACATACAATTCCATATGTACTTTTTTTCCGAAGAAAACCTCCAGGTCTTTACGCGCTTCAATCCCTACACGCTTTAAGGCTGCACCTTTATGGCCTATAATAATACCTTTCTGGCTATCACGCTCTACCATAATAATGCTACGCATTCTAATGATGTTGTCTTCTTCAAAAAACTCTTCGGTATCTATTTCTACAGAATAAGGAATTTCCTTTTTGTAATGCATCAAGATTTTCTCTCGTATAATCTCATTTACGAAGAAGCGCTCTGGCTTGTCGGTTAAAGCATCTTTAGGATAGAAGGGCGGTGATACCGGCAAAGCTTCTAATATGCGATTAAAAACTTCAGCTACTCCAAAATTTTCTAATGCCGAAATCGCAAAAATCTCTGCATTAGGCACCTGCTCTTTCCAGTGGGTTCTGCTTTGCTCAAGCAATTCTTCATTTCCCTGATCAATCTTATTAATCAATAATAAAACAGGGATCTCTGTATTTCTTATTTTATTGAAAAAAGCTTCGTCTTTCAACTCTTTTTCACCCAACTCGACCATGTAAATTAATACATCTGCGTCTTCAAATGCCGACTTTACGAAAGCCATCATCGAAGCCTGCAGCTCATAAGCAGGCTTAATAATACCTGGTGTATCACTTAAAATCGCTTGAAAATCTTCCCCATTTACAATACCTAAAATACGGTGACGGGTAGTTTGTGCCTTTGAAGTAATAATAGAAAGACGCTCACCTACCAGGGCATTCATTAACGTAGACTTACCCACATTAGGATTACCTATTATATTTACAAAACCAGCCTTATGTGGTTTTGGCTCTTGTGATTCTTGTGCTAACGGGTTGTTATTTTGAGATTCCAAACGTATGGTATTTTGAAGTTTTAAGCTGCAAAGATACGTTTAAAAATTAGCGTTTGAGATTTACGCGTTTTTAGAAATTAGAACTACTTCTCTAAATGATTAGAGTGCTTGTGCTATTGAAAAATCAGGCGGCCGGTATAGGTTTCTTCAACCTCAACTATAGGTGGGCGATTCACTGAAATAAGATTGCCGGTACTCAATACTTTTCCGCGTAGCGATTGTATAGGATTTACGATAACTTTATTTGTGCCGCGGTGGTATATATTGAGGTTCTGTATTCTAAATTCTGGACCTTCAAAACGAATATCGCCTTCTAAAAATTCGATATTTGCAGTTTCGGCTGCGCCGGAAATATAAAAATTACTGAGTCCGTCTGCGGTGATATTTAATTCTCCTACATTAAGTTGTAATCTAAAATCCCCGTCTTTGTGATAAAAATCTTCTTCCTCCCCATCATTACTTATTAAGGTTAAAGAAGGATAAGCAAGTACACCATCACTCTGAACCTCATATCCTGAAGCATTGCGAACCTCTGTAATATTTGGAGATGTTACATATACCTGACTGATGTTAAAATCCCGAACTAGATTACAGCCATTATTATCTAAAACCGTTAAAACACCGTCTGTAACGCTTACTTCAATATCATTTAATAAATTTTCTCCTGTAGCTACCTCCACTTTTTGAACCGGCCCCTCTTTAAGAATAAGCTGTAAACGCTCTTCAACGATAATTGAAGTAAAGTCGTTAACTGTGAATTCCTTTTTAATGCGGTCTCCTTCTGCCTGAATGCAATTAAGACCTTTTTCAGAGTTACAAGAAAGCGTAAAAAGGCAAATGAGAGATAGGTATAGAACGTTTTTCAAAGCAAAAAATCATTTATAATAAGACGGCAAATTAAGCTTTAAAAAAATAGTAGTTTACGGTATTTAATCAAAATTCAATAAACACTAAGACATTTCTAATTACTATACAATTACTCCTCCTCACTGTCTTTTGCCATAAAAATCTCCCTGTTTAAGATGATAACACGTTCTTTAGCTAGTTTTAAAGTAGGATCGTATTTAGCATACTTTGTATTATCGTATTTCTTGACAAAATCTTCGTAGATTTTTAAAACTGCTCGTTTGTCTTCGTAATAATTATCGGCTACAATCGCTCTCGTATATTCTGCATTTTTATTATCTGGATTTTCTTTTAAAGAACGATCAACATACTTCATCGCATTTGGCCAGTCCTTTTTCATCTCGTACGTACGTGATAATGTATAATATTCTTCATCAAGTGGCTGATCTTTATATAAAATCGCAAAGAGCCCGTGCGTTTCTGCAGACTTTAAATCTTTTGTATAGTTATAGAGCTTCGCCAAAGTTGCGTGAAGATGTGCATCTTCAGGTGAAAACTTCAAGGCTTCGAGATAGTTTTTAATTGCCAGCTCATACATTCGGTCTTTATAATACGCATTACCTAATTTTTCACGAATGAACTGTGTATTTTGTCCCAGAGAAAGTAACTTTTCAAACCAGGTAATCGTCTCTTCATTCCAGCCTTTGTAGTAATAGCTTTGTGCGAGTGTGCCGATGATTTCTACATTAGTCGGGTAACTTTCTAGAGCTTTAAAAGCTAGTTTTTCTACCATTCTAAAATCTTTTTGCTTCAGATAAAAGGTAGCCAGTTCTGAAAGTGCTTTTTGATGGGTGCTGTCAAGTGCAACTGCTTTTTGGTAATCTTTCAGGTAAGGGAAAAGGGTCGTAGTCCTTTCTTCCGTAGAATCTGAAGCGTTAAACCTTATATCTCTGGGCTTGTTCTCGTTTGCACGCCCACGCTGATAATAAAATTCAGGATTGGTTTTATATACTGAAATCAATTTGGTAAATACACTATCTGCTTCTTTAAATTTACCTTTAGTAATGAGTAATTTACCATACTCATTCATTGCAATCACCTCACCGGTACCGGTTGCCGCTTTTGCATAATTTATCAATGCATCGTCTAAAGTACCTTTTGCCTGATGGGCGCGTGCCAGTTTTAAATAAATCGATTCTATTTTAGGCTGAATTACCTCATAGTGATCAATTGCTTCGCTATAATTCCCTACTGCATACAAACTATCTGCAACGGCCAAAGCCGAAACGTTTTGCGCTTCGGCCTGGCTGGCAATAATTAAAAAAATAAATAGATAAAATCTGCTCATTGATACTTATAAAGTTGAATTACTGCACCTGAAATACAATGGGTAGTGAATACAATACATTTACAGACTCACCACGTTGCTTGCCCGGAGTCATATGAGGTAAAAGATTTACTACACGTTTTGCTTCCTCCTCAAGTTTAATATGTGGGGCTCTGGACTGAACATCAATAACATTCCCCCGAGTGTCAATTTTAAACCGCACATAAATTCGAGTTACACCGGTAAGACCTAATTCTTTACCTAAAGCTGTATTAAAGTTTTTATTAACCATAGCAGATACATTTTGCGACATACATTTTTTACGCTGCTCATTACTTAAACCCTCACAACCGGGAAACGTAGGGACCTCATCAATAACTGCAAAAGGAATGTCGTTGATAACCTCTTGATTTTGAATTTCTAACACTTCAACACCTTCACCTACAGGAATTTCGTTTAGCGCTATTGCTTCCGTATAGTCTTCAACAACTTCAATTACTTCAATCTTTTCTTTGTATTGTGCTTCTAGTTCTTGTAAAGAATTCAATTCGTCCTGAGTGATATTTTCTTTAGTGGCAAGTGTGGCCTTTAAATCTGCAACCTGCTCTTCTAAAGTGATCAATTGCTTATTCTGGGAATCTGCGTTGTCATCTGTACAACCTACATAGGTTAAAATACCGGCGATAAGAGGAAGCACTAACAGATACTTCCATTTTGCATTGTTTCTTGATTTTTTTTGTAACATAACGATTCGTTTTTTGATTAATGAATGATTGAAAAATGTATTGATGAATGAAATATGTTGCGTACCAAAAGCGGTATTGAGCAACTGATTGTAATAAGATTTCTTTTCGGTTTTCTTAGTGGCGTGGGCATCGGCGATGAACTCGTGCAACTCGGCTACTTTATGTTGATAGATATATACCAGTGGATTAAACCAGAACACTACCCGCAAAATTTCAAATAAGAAGAGGTCTACCCCGTGTTTGTGCTTTAAATGCACTTCTTCATGTGCAAGAATGTGGGCTTTAGCTTCCGCAGCAATTTTATCGCCTAGAAATATAGTTCCCAGAAAGGTAAATGCCGCATCGCTATTAGGAATGGTGATCACATTACCATCAGATTCTCTTTTAAAGCGGAAATACCTCTTGATCTCCTGATATTTTCTGAACAAGATTCCTGCACTAAAAAGTGACCCGGCTGCGTAAATAAGGATACTTATAAACGCCCAATCTATTCCCGTTTCTACTGCATATGACTGATTATTTTGAATGGGTTGCCCACCAATAAACACTTCGGGGAGCATTTGCAGGTTTTCGCGTAGCGGAATTTGATTCTGAAATAACTCAAATTGCATGAATGGCAAAGCAAAAGCAACTAACGCTGTACTTATCAAATAGGCACGATTGACATTAAAAAACGTCTCTTTGCGTAACCAAAGTTGATACACTGCAATAAATAATGCCTGAAATATGATAACCTCAAGTATATATCGAATCATAACTAGTCGTCTTTATTAATTTCCTTTAAAATAGCTTCGAGTTCGCCAGCACTCATTTCTTTTTTCTTGACAAAGAAAGAAACCATGCTTTTAAAGCTTCCGTTAAAGTAATCGTTTACCATTTTTGACATCGAAGCACTACTGTAATCAGACTTGGCTACCAGCGGAAAGTAAATGTGCCCTCTACCCTTCTTTTTAAATCCTACAAACTCTTTAGTTTCCAGAATACGTACAATGGTAGAAACTGTATTATATGCCGGCTTAGGCTCTGGCATTTCCTCAATTATTGCTGCAACGTTACTTTCTTTAAGATCCCAAAGGATCTGCATTACTTCTTCTTCTGCTTTAGTCAATTGTTTCATAATAAGTATCTAATTAGGGATTAGTAGTTGTTGAACACTTCAAATATAACTAATTATTTAGTTAAACTAACAAATTAGTTATATAAATTTAAAAAAAGTTGTTCAGGTTGATAAAATGTAAACCATCAACACGCTAATAATTAATATGTTGGTGATATTTATGCTGAAACAGAAATGCTCACTACGTAACCTTCTGAATTGCGCACATTAAAAACAGTACCATCTTCAAATAGTAAGTATTGCCCTTTTATACCTTTGAGTTTCCCTTGATATTCTGAAGTTTTATCGAGGTTGAGACTTTTAAGTTTTGTAGGATACTGCAATACCGGAAATTCTATATGCGTTTCTTGATTGCTTTCTATATAATACTCTAGCGCTTCTGTAGGTATATATTGTTTTAAAATATTACGCTTAGCGACAAGATCTTCATCTTCAATCTCGTTCTTAAGCATCTTGCGCCAGTTTGTTTTATCTGCGATGTACTCTTTTAAAGCAACTTCAGTAATGCCGGCAAGATAACGATTAGGCACTTCTACAATTTCAATAGCTTCGTGTGCCCCTTGATCAATCCATCGGGTAGGCACCTGCGATTTACGAGTTACCCCTACTTTAATATTGCTTGAGTTTGCGAGGTAAACTATATGGGGTTGTAATTGCACTTTCTTCTCATAGTTAAGATCGCGATCTTCTACATCTAAGTGTGCTTTGCTCAATTCTGGACGCATAATCCAGTCTGCAGCTTGAGGTACTTTATAAAAATCATCGTAGCAATATCCCTGGCGGTATATTTTCTTGTTTTTCCCACAAGCTAGACACTGATACTTTAAAAATTCTATACGTATTTGTTTGTCTAATAGCTGATTTACGTGAATAAAATCATCTTCAAAAACTAAATAATATTGAATAGGATTATCAAGTTCGGTTTGCATTTTTGTGAGGACTCCTTGATATTGCATAAAAATAATCTTACTTGATTTGTTTGAGTTAAAAAAAACTTAATTTTAGTCGCGCTTTTCGCTAATTACAAAGAATGAGTGCTCAAATATACTAACAAATGCCCATACCTTTAGTCAATTCTATCGCCAGCTGGTTTCTCAAAAAACGCATCCACCAGATGGAATTGTTTCTCAAATATCCTCATGATGTTCAGCTTGAACTTTTACATAAATTAGTTCAAAAAGCTAAGAATACCGAAATAGGAAAACAATATGACTTTAAAGACATTCGCTCTTATGCAGATTTTGCAGCGCAGGTGCCTGTGCGTAATTATGAAGGTGTACAAGAGCTTATAGAACGAGGTCGCAAAGGAGAAAATAATATTTTCTGGCCCTCGCCTGTTAAGCTGTTTGCTCAAAGTAGTGGTACTACAAACGCAAAAAGTAAGTACATACCAGTAAGCCCCGAGTCTCTTGAAGATTGCCATTATGCTGCAAGTAAAGACCTTTTATGTGTGTATCTCAACAACAACCCCGATTCAAAATTATTTACAGGGAAAAGTTTACGATTAGGAGGTAGCAAACGCCTATATGAGAGCAACGGCACATCTTATGGCGACCTTTCTGCAATACTTATAGACAACATGCCCTTCTGGGCAGAATTTAGCAGTACGCCCGGCAACGAGGTTTCTTTAATGAGTGACTGGGAGGTAAAGATGCAAGCTATCGTACAGGAAACTATTGAAGAAAAAGTAACCAGCCTTGCCGGTGTACCCTCCTGGATGCTTGTTTTATTAAATAATATTCTTGAAACTACAGGAAAAAATCAGCTGATGGAAATCTGGCCTGATCTCGAAGTTTATTTTCACGGCGGGGTAAGTTTTGACCCCTACAGACAACAATATCATAAGCTCTTTCCCAATCCTAATTTCAAATATTACGAGATTTACAATGCTTCGGAAGGATTTTTTGCGCTTCAGGATCAAAACGATTCTAATGATTTACTGCTTATGCTTGACTACGGTATTTTCTACGAGTTTATACCTATGAATCAATATGGTCTGGCAGGTGAAAAAATCATACCGCTTTCTGAAGTTGAAGTGGGTAAAAACTATGCGATTATTATTACCACAAATTCGGGATTATGGCGTTATAAGGTGGGCGATACAATACGCTTTACTTCGGTTAACCCTTATAGAATTAGGGTAAGTGGGCGCACTAAACATCATATTAATGCGTTTGGAGAAGAGTTAATTATTGAAAATGCAGAAATGGCTTTAAAGAAAGCTACTGCATTAACCCAGTCTGAAATTGTAGATTATACAGCAGCTCCTATTTTTATGATTGATAAGGAAAAAGGAGCTCACGAGTGGTTTATAGAATTTAAAGTTGAACCAAAAGATAAGGAGCAATTTAACCGCATTTTTGACGTCGCTCTTCAGGAAATTAATAGTGATTATGAGGCAAAACGTAAAAACAATATGACTCTTAACCCGCCTACAATACACTACGCTCGTACTAACCTTTTTTACGATTGGCTTAAATCTAAGAACAAACTGGGAGGTCAACATAAAATACCACGTTTAAGCAACACCAGAGAATTTGTTGATGAACTGCTAGTACTTAATACTTCATCCTATCATCATTAATTAGCTAATCCTTTTAACGAATTTTAAAAACACTTAAACCAAAATATTATTTTACGCCCTAAACTTCTCCTAACTTGAACCTAACAAATCATAACTCACAATGCGCTTACTTTAAGAAGTTAGCAACTTTGACGCTAGCAGTAGCATTACACTCTATACTACTGCAGGGTCAAAGTAATTCTAAAAAAGGTGATCTCGCTTATACAGTTTTACCTAACTCATCTCCAGAATTAAACTATAACAACGAGGTTGACATTACTTTTAACACCGAAGAGCTCACGTTAAACACCGCTGCCTTTGAGTATGCTAGTTGTATTTTTCAGAATGAACTCATCGTGGTATCAAAACGTAAAATAGGCTCTTCTGGAAATAGGACAAATACTATTTTAGATCAAAGCGATTATAAATTAATAGGGTTTACAAAGAATAACAATAACTGGTCACAACCGCATATTATACAAGATGCGTTTATGGGAAGAGAAAATCACGGAGGAATCACTTTCTCAAAAGATGAAACCCGCGTCTTTTTCACAAAAACTTCACCCGGAAAACCACATATCTATCAGATTTACTCTGCAGAACGAAAAAGTAAATTTGCTAAAACCTGGCAAAATGAAAAAGTGCTTGCTCTTGCAGATAGCAAGTATTCGATTGAAAATCCCTGGTTAAGTGAAGACGGTAAAAAACTGTATTTCGCAAGCAATATGCCGGGTGGTCACGGTGGTTATGATATTTACGCTGTGACAGTTTATAAAAATGGGACAGTGGGCAAACCTGAAAATCTAGGAGCTTTTATTAATAGTCAAAATGACGAAAACTACCCTACCTTAAATGTTAACAACACGAAGCTTTATTTTGCCTCAAACCGAAAAGATAGTAGCTATGGTGGTTATGATTTATTTCAATCTTATGTAAGCTCAGGAGATTATAGCAGAGCAAAAAACCTTGGCTCTAGTATAAATAGCTCTTCTGATGAATTTAGATTTATCACCACCTCAGAAACTACAGGATATTTTAGCTCTAATAAAAATGCATTAAGCAAAAATCCTAATATTTACAGTTTTTCAGTAAAACCCTAATTTTAATACAGAGTAAGTAAAAAAGGGCTGTTACTTAAGTAACAGCCCTTTTTATGTATTGAAAATCTATAATTATGAAACTGCTTTCAGTTTTTTAATTGTAGATTTTTCTAATTTAAACTCTGCATATTCTTTATCTACTTTAAAAGAAGATATATCTGAACTTGGCAGATCAAACATGGCATCGGTAAATATAGCTTCACATAGTGAGCGTAATCCCCGAGCACCTAATTTATACTCAATTGCCTTCTCAACAATATAGTTAAGAGCATCTGTTGTAATTTCAAATTCAATATCATCCATATGAAATAACTTTTCATATTGTTTGATAATTGCGTTCTTAGGCTCCGTTAGAATTGCTCTTAATGTGGCAGCATCAAGAGGATCCATATGTGTTAATACAGGTAGCCTTCCTATAATTTCAGGAATTAAACCAAAGTCTTTAAGATCTTTAGGTATGATGTATTTAAGTAAGTTATCACGCTCTATAACATCATCACTTTTACTTGCACTAAAACCTACAGCCTGCATATTAAGACGCTTGCTAATCACACGGTCTATACCATCAAAAGCACCACCGGCAATAAATAAGATATGCTCTGTGTTTACCTCTATAAATTTCTGATCTGGATGCTTACGGCCACCTTTTGGTGGCACATTTACCACAGTACCTTCTAAAAGCTTAAGTAATGCTTGTTGCACACCCTCACCGCTCACATCTCGAGTTATTGAAGGATTATCACCCTTACGAGCAATTTTATCAATCTCATCTATAAATACAATACCGCGTTCTGCTTTCTCTAAGTTATAATCTGCTGCCTGTAATAGTCGTGTTAAAATACTTTCTACGTCCTCACCTACATAACCTGCTTCAGTTAATACTGTTGCATCAACAATAGCCAAAGGTACATTGAGCATTCTTGCAATGGTCTTAGCCATTAACGTCTTACCGGTACCGGTCTGCCCTACCATAACGATATTACTCTTTTGTATTTCAATATCGTCGTCAGATTCTGGTTGTAATAAACGTTTATAGTGGTTGTAAACAGCAACAGCCATAACTTTTTTAGTAAAGTCCTGACCTATGATATACTCATCAAGAAATTCTTTAATCTCCTTAGGTTTCTTTAACGTTAGATCGCTGTTTAATCCTTTCTTATTAGTGTCTTTCGCTTCTTCCAGAACGATTCCGTGAGCTTGTTCTATACATCTGTCGCAAATATGCGCATCAAGACCTGCAATAAGTAAGCTTGTTTCCGGCTTTTTCCTGCCGCAAAAGGAACATTCTAATTCTTCTTTCGCCATAATTCTTCAATTCGATTTTTAAATAAGTATTTAAAAACCAGTATTATTTCACTTCAACTAGTACTAAATTGATATTATTCTCTTGCAAGAATCTCATCAATCATACCGTACTCCAGCGCTTTATCTGCTTTCATCCAGTAGTCACGATCACTATCTTCATAAACCTTCTCGTAAGACTGTCCTGAGTGCTTAGCAATGATATTATATAACTCTTTTTTAAGTGTTAATATCTCCTTAGCCGTGATTTCAATATCGCTAGCCTGACCTTGCGCCCCGCCCATAGGCTGGTGAATCATAACTCGTGAATGGGTTAATCCACTACGCTTGCCTTTTGCCCCTGCACATAATAAAACGGCTCCCATAGAGGCTGCCATTCCTGTACAAATTGTAGCTACATCTGGTTTTATAAATTGCATAGTATCATAAATACCAAGACCTGCATAAACACTACCTCCTGGTGAGTTTATATAGATTTGTATATCTTTTGAAGCATCTGTACTTTCTAAGAATAATAACTGTGCCTGTACAATATTTGCCACTTGATCGTTAATTCCTGTACCTAAAAATATAATACGATCCATCATTAAACGTGAAAACACATCCATTGCAACCGCATTCATCTGGCGCTCTTCAATTATATTTGGGGTTAACCCTACAGGATACATGCTGCTCATGATTTTATCATAATACATGCTGTTTATACCCTGATCCTTAACTGCGTATTTCTTAAATTCTTCTGAGTAATTCATAGTTATTTTTTCAAAGTTCTAGGTTCACTAAAATCCTAAAATTAAATTTCATTAAAAAAGGTGTGAGTAACACCTTTATACACTTAGTAAAAAAAAGCGTCTTAACCTTACAGTTAAAACGCCTAAATATACTATTTATATCAGAGAATTACTAGTTGTAAACTTCTTTCACAAACGTATCAAAGGTCACTTCTTTCTCTTCTAACTTCACATTTTCTCTAAAGAAATCAAGTAATTTTTTATTCATAAGCTGCTCAGAAAGACGCTTAACTTCATCTTGATTACTTAAAATACGTGCTGCGATACCCTCTAACTCTTCATCTGCCGGATCATTCTGACCAAACTGAGCCATCTGGGCTTTGATCATTTCTTTAGCATACGCTTTGATCTCTTCGAAGGTAATTTGCAATTTGTTTTCTGAAATAACTTTGCCTTCTATAAGCTGGTAACGCAATCCTTTTTCAGATCGTGCATATTCTTCTTCAGCTTGCTCAGCAGTGAGTTCTTTCTCTCCACTGCGCTGAATCCATTTTTTTAGAAATTCTGCCGGGAGATCAAATTTTGTATTTTCAATTAAAGCTTCGGTAACATCATTAAGCAACTGCTGATCGCTCTGTTGTTTAAATTGACCTTCTCCTTCTTCTTTAATTTTATCTTTTAATTCGGTAACGCTGCTAATTACACCAGGACCGTATAATTTATCAAAAAGCTCCTGATCTAAGTCTGCAGCTTCTCTGTGATTGATTTCTTCAATCTTAAAAGAAACTTCAAGGTTTTTCTCTGTAGCCTCTTCTTCAGATAAACCTAAGAATGTTCTGTAATCACCCGCTTCTTTAAATAGACCCTTAGTAGAAACGGTAACGACATCATCTACTTTTGCTCCTACAAAAGCTGAAGTATTAGCTTTACCTTTTAGTTTTTCTACTTCAAAAGTGGTTTTTTTATCAAAACCTTCTTCTTCGTTTACAAAACTACCTGAAACCTCATCTGTAACAGCTACTTCCTGCTTACTGGTAAGTTTTCCGAATTGCTTCTGAATCGTTTTTATCTGATTATCAACCATTGCTTCATCAACAACAATTGTATAATTTTTAATAGCCTTTTTTGGCTTAAGATCAACTTCAAACTTAGGAGCTAAGCCCAACTCAAATTCAAATGAATAATCATCAGAATCCCAATTTAAATCTCCTTGATCTTTAGGTAATGGATTGCCCAAAACATCTAGCTTCTCCTCTGTAAGATATTTCTGTAAGCTGTCTTGTAAAAGCTTATTTACTTCATCAACTAAAATCGCCTTACCATATTGCTTTTGAACAAGCCCCATAGGTACGTGACCTTTTCTAAAACCAGGAATGTTTGCAGACTTACGATAATCTTTAAGTACTTTTTGTACTTTCTCGTTATAGTCTTCTTTAGCAATATCTATCTTCAATACTGCATTTAACTCATCAATATTCTCTCGTGTAATATTCATCTTCTAGTGGAATTTTCCTATAAAATTTGGAGTGCAAAAGTACATCTTTTTTGCATCCTTACAAAGTTTTAAGGCTTTGGCGTTCAGTTGACTTCTATTCTTCTTTAATTAACGCAAAAAGTAACGATTGAAAGAGCGACAAAAGAAGGCTGAAAATTAGCGCCCACCAAAATCCATCTACTGCAAAACCGCTCACAAAATAATCTGCAAGTAATATAATAACCGCATTGATAACCAGTAGAAAAATACCTAATGTCAACACCGTTATGGGCAATGTTAAAACCACGAGAATAGGTTTTACTGTAAGTCGTAAAAGCGCAATTACCACAGCCACAATAAGCGCAGTCATAAATGAAGTTACACTGGCTCCAGGAAGTAAATAACCTAAAAGAATTACTGCAAGAGCGGTTAGAATTAATTTTACAAGCGTTTTCATAATATCTTAATATTAAGTCCTAAAATAAAAAATCGCCGCTCATTAGAGCAGCGATTTCTTCAAAATTGCATTTTAAATAATTTCAGCTTAGTTACTTTGACTTACTGAAATTGTATTATAATCACCCACATTTACTGTAGGAATCGTTGAACCATAAGTTGTATTAATTGCCAGAATCGCCTGGTTAGCCAGATATGCATATCCTCTAGGTGTAGGATGTACACCATCTAGAGAGAAAGCACCACCTGTTGCAAATGTTGAAGTAAGTGTCCCTCCATCAAATGTAATACCTCCCGCTGCTAACTGACCTAAAATTGCCTTTGCATCAACAAAAGCCAAACCGTTTGCCTGAGCTAGACCAGCAATTGTAGTGTTATAAGATGCCTGAGCTGTTGCAATCGCTGTAAGCTCAGAAGAGTCTAGAGCATCTTTATCATCTATACCATTAACCGCTGCTAAAACTAAACCGGCTTCTTGCTGAGTAGGTGTGCCACCTTGCTGTAATTTGCCTAATACTTGCAAAACTGCAGGCGATAAAGCTACAGAACCGTAGCCCTGAGTACTTAAAGCTGCCTGATCTATAGTTAGTAACAGCAACTCTTCTTGTGTCATTTGGCGAAAGCCCAAAGGATTTGTTTGAGTAACAGGAACGTCAATTACGAAACGATTAGGACCAGCTGTAAATGGAATAGCATATTGCGCACCCAATGCCTGAGCCTGAGCTGCTGGAACACCCTGTTGAATAGCTCCTTGAATAAAAATACCTGCTACAGCCTGAAAGAAACCAGTTAAGCTTGCGGCTTGACTTGCATCAAGCACAAGTGCATTATTAGGTACTGTAGTAAAAAATGGTATTGTTGTAACATCAGGAATATTAAACACTACTCCTCCTGTTGCAGTTGCCATTAATGCGTCAAGTTCTTGAGAGTACACACCTGCAAATACGCGCGGGTCTGTAATATCATTTGCACCATACGTTGTAGGATCTAGGTCATTTGCACCTGTACCATCGTGCACAACTCCTATTCCACCACTAGTAGCATAACTAAGTATGTCGTTATTACCTATCCATAGCGAGAAGAAAGTAGGACTTTGAGCAGCAGCGTCAGCGATAATTGTTGCATTCGCACTTGAAGCAAACCGCACAAAATAAGGATTTGAAGCGTTCGTAGCAACACCGGCTATATTACCATAACCAGGTGATACTAAATGAAAACTCTTCGCTCCAGGAACACCCATATTATTAAACGGTCCTGTAAGTACGTTTGAGATATCTGTAGTTGGTGATCCGCTTAGGCGAACAGGACCAGGATTACCGCTGGCACCTACCGATAATACAAAACGATTTTCAGTAATTTGATTACCTCCCGCTAATAACCCGCCAAGATTGTCATTTACCAAGGGCTGCTTAAATTCACCACCTCCGGCTAATGCAAACTGACCTGCAAGAATATTAGGAAAACTATTTTGTTGTCCTGTAAGATATAATGCTCCATCAGCATACCCTGAAGTTAAAGAGTTACCTACAGAAACAAAATTTGAAAAGTCTGCAGAACCACTTGTGTAAACCCCACCATCTTCGATAGGATTGTCTAACTCTGCCTCACACGCTGTTAATAACACGGCAGACAGCGCCATATATTTTATATAATTTCTCATCATTTCTATTTTTTACATTTTATATGTTAAACCAATCCCAGGAACAAATGCACTTGATTTATAAGTACCTCCAAAAGAAGAACCATCACTTACATAATCATAGGATTCATCAATTTCTTTAAAACGCAGGTATAAGAAAGATGCATCTATTGCAAAGCTATTAGAAACCTGATAAGAAAGCCCGGCAGTAAAGCCGTTACCATCATTACGAGGAGTTTCTGGAGCAAAATAACCAGAACGTACTGGTGACTCATCAAAATAATAACCAGCTCTTAACGAGAATTTTTCGCTTGCTTCATACGCTACTCCAAATTTGTACAATGATGAATTTTTATAATTCCGTGGATTTATAGATTCACGACCATTACCAAAAACAATATCAAGATCTTCATAAACATCCCAATAGGTACGAGTATAATCTACGTTAAACGCCCATTTTTCGCGCTCGTAAGTTGCACCAACTGTTAACTCTGCAGGAAGTGGCAGCGAAGCTGTGAAACTTGTATCACCATTAGCAGGCACTAAAGGAGAATCTGGGAAGTTTGCAAATGTTGCAGTTCCTTCAGTAGATTCTAATATGATTTCAGAACGGTAATTTGCACCTAGCGTAAAGTTATCAGACACATTAAACATTGCTCCTACAGACCAGCCCCAGTTAGTAACACTAGAATCGTCAACGGTAATATTAGAGCGGTTTCCTTCTAAATCTGTTAACGTTCTATCTGCATTTCTATTGAAGTTAACGCTACCGGTAACAAAGATAGGACCACCGCCTACACTAAATTTATCACTAATTTTAAACGAAACTAAAGGCTGAATGTATATTGCAGCAAGATCAATATTATTAACTAAGTGTGATCCCGCCCAATCTGTAGGCCATTCTACCCCACTACCATAAGGTGTATAAATTGCAAGACCTAAACTGAGTCTTTCATTTAACGCATACGAACCATATAAGTAAAAAGGAGTCCCTGCCGGGCTATCTGTACTTGAAAATTGACCCGTGCTTGTGTTTTGCCAAGCTACATCAGAAAAAACGCCAAAACCACCGGCTGAAACATTTATCTTATTTTCTAAATATACTAAACCTGCTGGATTGAAAAATGCAATCTCAGCACTGTTTACATAAGCCACACCCGTGTGACCCATCGCAAGAGCTCTTTGCCCTTGAAGTCCTACTCTATAGCCTCCCGCAAACGTTATAGCGCAAGAGAACAAAAATAAAGACGTAAATAAAATTTTCTTCATGCTTTAAAGGGGTTTTAAAATTAAAATCTAAATTTTGAATGCTTAAAATTAGGAATCTTATAAATTTTAAGCAGGTTTATCACGATATTTATTATGTATGCATAATAAATATGAGAAAGCAATTTTATGAAAAATTCGGGAGTTGTAATAACTATTCTTAATAATTTATTAATCTTAACCGTATAAAATTTTTATTCTCAGTTAGAAATCACAAGACATAAATGAGAATATAACTAAAATTAATCCTAACTATTTTAATCTAAAATAAATCGCCGCTAAAGAAATCTTTAGATCTATTAAATTTTTAGCTCAAAAACTTTAAAACTGAATCATAAAAATCCTCAGGATTTTCTGCGTGCAACCAGTGCCCGGCATCTTTCACACCTATAATTTCAGCTTTTGGGAAATGTGCAAGAATTAGATTCTCATCACTTTCGGTGATATAATTTGATTTCATTCCTTTTAAAAAAAGTGTATCTCCTTCGTACATAGTTTGCGTAGGAAGTGCTTCACCTATTGCCTCTATTTCATTTACCAAAACCGGAAGATTTACACGTAAAGCAAGTGTTTTATCTTTTTGCCAGTATAAATTTTTCAATAAAAACTGGCGCGTACCCCAGTCCGAAATATAGGCCTCTAAAAATGTATCTGCATCACCACGTGAAGATCTAGCTTCAGAACTTGCTGACAATGCCTGTAAACCTTCGAGAATTTGTTGATGATGTTGTGGGTATTCTTTGGGACCTATATCGGCAATTATTAATTTATCTACAAGCTCTGGATAACGTATTGCAAATAACATAGCAGTTTTACCGCCCATAGAATGCCCAAGAAGAATAATTTTTGTCAATCCTTTCTCATCACAATATGCTTTTAAATCTTCCGCAAGCGCGTCATAATTAAAAACAGTACTGTGAAAGCTTCTGCCGTGATTACGCTGGTCTACTAAGTGCACCTGGCAACCAGTTTCTGCAAATTGACCAGCAAGTGTTTTCCAATTATCTCCCATACCCAAAAAGCCGTGTAGAATAACAAAAGCTTTTCCTTCTCCAGAAATATTACTGTGTAAAATCATCTATGACAATGCTTTTAAATAGGATTTAATAGTTTGTTCTAAACCATTATAAAGCGCTTCAGAAATTAGTGCATGCCCTATAGAAACCTCTAGTAAATCTGGTATACTATCTGCAAAAAACTGAATGTTATCTAGTGATAAATCGTGTCCCGCATTAAAACCTAAATTTAAATCCTGAGCAAGTAAAGCAGCCTCAACATAAGGCTTAACCGCGCTTAACTGTCCGTTTTTAAATTGAGTCGCAAAATCTTCAGTATATAATTCTATACGGTCTGTACCTGTAAGCTTTGCTCCTTCAATCATTTCTGGAATAGGATCTACAAATATCGACGTTCGTATTCCGTTACGCCTAAATTCGTCTATAACTTCCTTCAGAAAAATCTTATTTTTTACAGTATCCCAACCGGCATTTGAGGTAATTGCATCTACAGAATCTGGCACAAGTGTTACCTGATCTGGACGCACCTCTAACACGAGGTTAATAAACTTTTCTACCGGGTTTCCTTCAATATTAAGTTCTGTCGTAACCACATTTTTTAAATCACGAGCATCCTGATACCGTATGTGTCGCTCGTCTGGCCGCGGGTGAATCGTAATACCCTGTGCGCCGAAGCCTTCTATATCTTTGACGGTTTTAATAAGGTTAGGAACATCACCGCCTCTTGCGTTACGCAAAGTGGCTATCTTATTAACATTTACACTTAATTTTGTCATTTCAATAATTGTAACTTTGCTTGCAAAAATACGAAGTAGCACAGCCTAACACCTTACTTTTTTTTAATTAAATTGCATTTAGCCTAAGCTATGAAAATAACAGACTTCATAATAAAAGATATAGACCCTATAGATGAGCGCCTTCTTATGGGAGATGCGCAAGAACTCTTTAGCCAAACTACCTATTCACACGTACCTATTACTAGAGAAGGAGTTTACGTAGGATGCCTCAATGAAAATGATGTACATTGCCACGAGGCTGATGGGGTTATAGCAGACAATGCACATATGTATGAAATCTTTTTTGTGCGCACAGATACAAACTGGCTTAATGTTTTAGAAGCTTTTGCTCAAAATAACACGAATTTAATGCCTGTTCTTGATGAAACTACGAGAGCTTATCTGGGATATTATGAGCTGGCAGATGTGATGACCTATTTTAATAATACTCCGTTTCTTAATGAACCCGGGAGCATTCTTGTTATTGAACACGGTATTCACGATTATAGTTTTAGCGAAATAAGCCAAATTGTTGAAAGCAATGATGGTAAAGTATTAGGAGCTTTTATTTCAAAAATAAAAAACGAGGTTGCTCAAATATCAATCAAGATAGGAGGCAATACAAGTTTTAATACCATCCTTCAAGCATTTAGACGCTACGGGTATGTTGTGATTTCAGAACATCAGGAAGATGCCTTTATAAAAGATTTGAGAGAGCGCTCTCAATATCTTGAAAAATACCTAAACATATAAGTTTAAACTTGCCCAATATGAAAGTAGGTATCTACGGTCAATTTTACCACGAGAATTCAGGTCATTATGTACAACAGTTACTCGATCTGCTTGATCAAAAAGGAGTCGAAGTTATTATTGAAGAGAACTTTTTACGTCTTATTCACGAGAATGACGACATTAATAAAACATATTCACACTTTAGCACTTTTGAAGAATTAGACACAAGTTATGATCTATTTTTTAGCATAGGTGGCGATGGTACTATCTTGCAAACTGTGACTTATGTGCGTGATTTAAATATACCTATAGTAGGTATCAACACCGGTAGATTAGGATTTCTAGCTACTGTTCAAAAAGAAAGGCTTGTGAGCTCTGTAGAAGAAATACTAAAAAACAATTACAGTATTTCTGAACGCTCTCTTATAGCGATAAAAACCGCCAGCCCTAACGAAAACTTTGAAGAGCTAAACTTTGCCCTAAATGAAGTAACCGTAAGCCGAAAGAACTCAACATCTATGATTTCTGTAGACACTTATCTAAACGGAGAGAAATTAACAAATTACTGGGCAGACGGTTTAATTATTTCTACACCTACAGGTTCTACAGGTTATTCTTTAAGTTGCGGTGGGCCGGTAATTACCCCTATGACTTCTAGTTTTATCATTACCCCAATAGCGCCACACAACTTAAATGCCAGACCAATTGTTGTACCTGATGAGACCGAAATAAAATTAATCGTAAGTGGTAGAGAACACGAGCATCTTGTATCATTAGACTCGAGAATAGCCACATTACCCATTGAAACTGAAATCACACTTACAAAAGCACCATTCAAAATTAAACTGGTGCTATTAGAAGAAGACACCTTCTTAACCACCCTTAGAAAGAAGCTACTCTGGGGTGAAGACAAACGCAACTAGACAATAAAATCGCTCTTATTTTGTTTACAAAAAAGACTACAGAATCATTTTGAGTCTGCGTAAACAATATTGCTATATTTGCAAACTTTTAAAACCTATGCGGTATTTATCAATTTTACTAATTGCTTTGCTCTGTCACGTAGCTGTTGAAGCCCAGACCTATGAAATAGGTCTGTATGGCGGGGGTACTAATTTTATAGGTGATGTAGGAAAATCAAATTACATAGCTCCTAACGCTCCTTTCATAGGTGGTATTGCAAAATGGAATCGTAGTCCGCGTCACGCCTTTAGAGCCAGCGTGGTAGTTGCAAATTTAGAAGCTGCAGATAGCGATAGTGATGATGCAAGAAGGCAGCAGCGCGATTACGAATTCAATTCTACATTTATTGAGGCATCTTTAGGAATAGAATACACATTCTGGGAGTTTGATATGCATAAAAGTTTCAGTAAACCCGCTACACCTTATTTATACAGTGGTTTTACTTACTTTTACCACGACAATTTTGCATTAGATCAAGATCAAAATGCCTTAGTTAACATAGGTTCTGAAGGAAATATTGCAATCCCGATGGTTATTGGGTTTAAAGCCTTAATATCAACATCTATAGTAGTGGCTGCAGAAGTTGGAGCGCGTTATACATTTACAGATAATTTAGATGGAAGCTATCCCGGCGATGGTGATAACATTAATTATTTTGGCAACATAAATAATAAAGATTGGTATATGTTTACAGGATTTACAGTAACCTATACCTTTGGAAGGCAGCCGTGTTATTGCGGCTTTTAAGTATATATAATGGATTTTTTAGACGAAATAAATCACGATAAATTACCCCAACACATCGCTGTGATTATGGATGGTAACGGTCGTTGGGCTAAAAACCAGGGCTTATTACGAGTTAAAGGACACCAAAAAGGCACAAAAGCGGTTAAAGAGACCATTGAAGCTTGTGCAGAATTAGGTGTTCCCTGCGTAACACTCTATGCATTTTCAACAGAAAATTGGAATCGTCCAAAACTTGAAGTTGACACTTTGATGAAACTTTTAGTCTCTTCCTTAAAAAAAGAAATTAAAACACTTCAGGACAATAATATATCTCTTCACGCGATAGGAAATCTATCAAGTTTACCTGACAAAGCGCAACGAGAGTTGACCGAGGTTATAGAAAAAACTAAAAATAATTCTAGACTACGATTAACGCTTGCACTCAGCTATGGCTCTAGGGAAGAACTCGTAAAAACAGTGCAGGAAATAAGTCTTAAAGTTAAAAATAACCTAATTTCGCCACATTTAATAAATGAGGCAGTCATTAAGGAACATTTGTACACTCATGATTTGCCTGATGTTGATTTACTTATACGCACCAGCGGTGAACAACGCATAAGTAATTTTTTATTATGGCAGATAGCCTATGCCGAGCTCTATTTTACACCAGTGCTCTGGCCAGATTTCACAAGAAAACATCTGTACGAAGCAATTTATAATTATCAGAAAAGAGAACGACGATTTGGAAAGACGAGTGAGCAAATTAATTAAGCAGATGGCTAAACAGACAGGGTTAATTTTGGCCTTTTTATTAAGTTGTATAAGTTTTACAACAGCAACAGCACAAAACGATTTACCGGTTTCTAATGGTAAGCAATACGAGATAGGCGTTATCTCGGTTGTAGGTGCAAAACAGTATAACGAGCAAACAGTTATTGCCTTTACACGACTCAAAAGCGGAGACCTTGTATATCTTCCCGGAGATCGTATTAGTAATGTCATTAAAAAACTATGGGATTTAGATCTTTTTAGTGATATAAACCTTTATGCTACTATTAATGGTGATAAAGTAGATCTCAAATTTGAGATTGAAGAAGTTCCAGAACTTAATAAGGTTACAATAACCGGTATTAAAGAGAAGAAAACAAAAGACATTATAAAAGATAATGATCTTAATAAAGGAACAAAGGTTACTGAAAATTTAATAACTAAAACCAAGTATTATATTGAAAATAAATATAAAAAAGAGGGATATTTAAATTCTAAAGTAACCATATTAACAAGACCTACTAAAGATACTACAGAGTCTCAGCGCGTAGATATGTTAGTAAATGTAGAGCTTAGTGATCGTGTTAAAATCGAAGACATTGAATTTATAGGAAACGAGGAGCTTTCTGATGCTAAACTGCGCAAGCAGATGAAAAACACTAAGCAGAAAAACCTTATACGTTTCTGGAAACGTTCAAAATATATTTCTGAAAACTACGACGAGGATAAAGTTGCAATTGTTGATAAGTATAAAGAAAACGGCTTTAGAGATGCACGTATTGTTACAGATACTTTAATACATAGTGGTGATGATTTAATCACTTTAAAAATAAGTCTTGAAGAAGGTGACAAGTATTACATAGGAGACATTGATTTCTTAGGAAATACTGTGTATTCAGATCGTGAACTTGCCCGCCAATTAGGTCTTGAAAAAGGAGATGTTTACAATGGCGTTTTACTTAAGGAGCGTATCGCTAAAGATGGTGACCCTAATGCAGATGACCTTTCTAATCTATATAAGAATAGCGGTTATTTATTTTCTTCTATAAACCCGGTAGAAGTAAATGTAGAAAACGATACTATAGATTTTGAAATACGTATTACAGAAGGTAAGCTAGCCTACTTTGACCGTATTACAATTACAGGTAATGATAAGACTAAAGATCGTGTTATCTACCGTAATTTACGTACAAGACCGGGTCAACGTTACAGCCAGGCAGCTGTTTTACAAACAACTCGAGAATTAGGTCAGACCGGTTTCTTTGATCCTGAGCAATTAAATCCTCAGTTTTTAAATGCAAACCCATATGACGGTACTATTGACATTAACTACGCTTTGGTTGAGCAAGGCGCCAGCCAGATAGAACTACAAGGTGGTTATGGTGGTGGTGGTTTTGTAGGTACTTTAGGTCTTTCTTTTAATAACTTTTCTATTCAGAATTTATTTAATAAAGATGCCTACCAGCCTTTACCTATGGGTGATGGTCAGAAATTTAGTTTAAGAGCTCAAGCCAGTACTTTCTATCAAACATATAGCGCTTCACTTGTTGAACCGTGGCTAGGCGGTAAAAAACCTGTACAATTACAATTAAGTTTTTCACACAGTATACAGTATCGTTATAACTTTAATGGCGGTAATAATGCAAGACCAGACAAAGACAGTAGATTCTTAATTACCGGTGGTTCTATAGGTCTTGCTAAGCGTCTTGAGGTTCCTGACAACTACTTTACCCTTTCTCACGCTATAAGTTTTCAGCATTTTGATTTAAGAAACTATAATGTAGGTCTATTTACTTTTGGTAATGGTTCATCAGAAAATTTAGCATATACAATAGGTATTTCAAGAAATGAAGGTGACGTTAACCCTATTTTCCCACGTACCGGATCTAAATTTAACTTAACCGCAAAATTAACTCCTCCCTATTCTCTTTGGAATGGTACAGATTACAAAGAATTAGCCGACACGCGTGCATCATTAGATCCTGTTGCAGATCAAACTGAAATATCACAAATAGATCAAGAGCGTTTTAACTGGTTAGAATATTATAAAATTAAATTTGAAGGACAGTGGTTTACCTCTTTAGTAGGTAAGTTAGTGTTGAGCTCTAAAGTTGAATTTGGTTTCTTAGGAGCCTATAATAACGACAGAGGCATCCCTCCTTTTGACCGCTTTTTCTTAGGTGGTGATGGTCTAGGTGGTTTTGCTTTAGATGGTAGAGAAGTAATTAGATTACGAGGATATCCTAATCAATCTGTACTTCCTCAAGATCGTGTAGATAATTCTAGTTTAGATGCTAGTGACGGTGCAACAGTTTTTAATAAATTTGAATTTGAACTACGTTACCCAATAACTCTAAAACCTTCGGCATCTATTTATGCTTTAGTTTTTGGAGAAGCAGGGTCATCTTTTGATAATTTTAAAGATTATAATCCGTTCTTAATGAATAGATCTGCCGGTGCCGGTGTACGTATTTATATGCCAGCATTTGGTCTACTAGGAATTGATTTTGGTTATGGTTTTGATCCTATACCAGGAACAGTAGGTGGTCCTAACGGATGGGAAACTCACTTTATAATTGGTCAGCAATTTTAATTTGGCACGATATTTTCTAATACATTCTTAACTATGAGAAACAACGTTATTTTACTAAGCTTAACCGTATTATTCACGGGATTCTTGGCAGAAGCACAACGTAGTATTCGCATAGGTTATGTTGATATGAATTACATTCTTGAGAATGTTCCCGAATATCAAGAAGCGCAAAATCAATTAGATTCTAGAGTCGCAGGATGGAAAGATGAGATTGAAAAACGCAATAAGGAAATTGATTTAATGAAGACGGCTTTAGAAAATGAGCGTGTCCTATTAACACAAGAACTTATAAAAGAGCGCGAAGAAGAAATTCGTTTTCTTCAGAATGAAATTTTAGAATATCAGCAAAAGAGATTTGGGCCTCAGGGAGACTTAATGAAGCAACGTAGTGTTTTAATTGAGCCTATACAGGATCAGGTTTTTAATGCAGTGCAGGAGATATCGGCAAACAAACAATATGATTTTGTTTTTGATAAATCTGCAGATTTAGTAATGTTGTATGCAGATAAGCGCAACGATATTAGCGATCAGGTTTTATTAAGCATTAAACGCTCTTCAAGACGTAGCCAAATAAACTCTAAAGCAGATAAAGAACAACTAGAACGCGATGAATCTTTAGATTTAGAAGAAGTGAGAGAGCGAGAAGCACGAGAAGCAGAAGATGCTGCAAAGTTATCTGAACGTGAACGCATAATTGAAGAACGTAGAGCATTACGAGATTCTGTGCAGGCAGCAAAGCAAAAAGAATTTGATAATCGTCGCCAGCAATTGTTAGATGAGCGTCAACGTAAAAAAGATTCTATTAGAGATGCCAGAAACGGTACGAGAAATACTGGCAACCCTCCAGGTTTGCCTCCTAATGGAGTTAAAAGTACAGACGGCCTAACACCTGAGCAACGCCGCCAACAAATTTTAGAAGAAAGACAACGCAGAAAAGATTCGATATTAGAATCTAGAAGAAAGATAAAAGATTCAATTAATTAAAAATAATACCTTGCCATTAGGTTATTAATGGCCACTTAAAACTTAAATAATTAAACACTTAATATCACTTAAAATGAAACACGTTAAAACCCTAGTTGTAGCCATAGCTTTAATCTTAGGAACAACAGGATTTATGCAGGCTCAAGATCTTAAAGTTGCTCACATTGCTACTCAAGATTTATTAACTTCAATGCCACAGTATAAGCAAGCTCAAGCAGACTTAGAAAAATTACAAAGTTCGTATGATGCTGAAATGACAAATATGGCAAACGAACTTAAGAAAACAATGGAGCGTTACGGAAATGAGGCTACAACACAAACTGACGAAACTAATTTACAGCGCCAGTCTGAAGTAGAGCAAACTCGTAACAAGATAATGGAGTATCGTCAGAACGCTCTTAGAGATCTTCAAAAGAAAGAGTCTGAAGCATTACAGCCTATCGTTGAGAAAGCTCGTTTAGCTATTCAAAAAGTAGCACGTGCTAAAGGTTATAAATATGTTTTAGACAGCACAACCGGTACAGGTCTTATCTTAGCAGACGGTTATGATCTTATGGCAGATGTTAAAAAAGACTTAGGTATCTAAATACCTTTAAAATAATTACATTAAACTGCCCTATCGATTAATTTCGGTAGGGCAGTTTTTTTATTTTTGAAGTATGATAAACAAGGAGGCAATAGGCATATTTGATAGCGGTGTAGGTGGGACATCTATTTGGAAAGAAATTATTAGGATGCTTCCTAATGAGGATACCATATATCTAGCAGATATTGCCAATGCACCCTATGGCGAGAAATCCCCAGAACAAATCATTGATTTATCTATAAAAAACACTCAAAAGCTTATTTCTCTGAATTGCAAAATGATTGTTGTTGCCTGTAATACTGCTACTACAAATGCAATAGATCTTCTTCGAGAAAATTACAGCATCCCTTTTATAGGTATTGAGCCTGCTATAAAACCTGCAGCACTGTCCTCTAAAAGTAAATCAATAGGCATATTAGCTACAAAAGGTACGCTTAGCAGCTCCCTGTTTCATCGCACATCAGAGTTGTATGCAAGTGAACTAAATGTTATAGAAGTTATAGGAAAAGGTCTTGTAGAGCTAATTGAAGCAGATAAGATAGAATCTTTAGAAATGTACACCCTGCTAAAAGGATATCTTGAACCTATGATAAGTCAAAACATAGATTATCTGGTTTTAGGATGCAGTCACTACCCCTACTTAATACCTGTTTTACGTAAAATTTTACCTCAAGACGTAACCATTATAGATTCTGGGCAAGCTGTCGCCTTACAGACAAAAAATATTCTTATAAAAAACAATTTTTTAAATACGCGTGAAGTTTTAGGAAATCACACTTTATATAGCAATGCAGATACTAAAGTATTGCGAAAGCTTACAGTTACTGAAAAAGGAATAACAAAAGAAGTTGCTTATTTAAACTTTTAATTTATCGCAGGACAATTACACTCATATTGTTCGCGACGCTTTCCGAAGTCGTAACCCAGAGTAATCTGATGAAATCCGTTTGAAATTACGATGTCATTTTGCTGATAGGAATAGGTATAAGCTACTAAAAAATTTCCGTAGGTAACACCTAAAAATGGGGTTAAATATTGTGATTTTTGATTAGATACAGATCCATCTCCGTTAATGTATTGTGCCCCATCAAGATTTCTCCTATAAGACAAACCACCCCAAAGTTTTCCCCAGTCAAATTTGTGATATACTTTACCATTTATATCAAGGGTAACTTCTTTAGTCTCATCTGTAGCCTGTAACATTAAAGAAGGCTCATAACTCCAAGGACTATTAAATTTTCCAAAGACATATCCAGCAGATGCCAGATAGCGACGCTGGTTTCTAGACTCTAACTCTGGTGTAAAAATGGCTCTGTTTCTAGGGAGAATATTCTTAACTGTGGCGTGTGCGTAAAAATCAAGAAAATAATAAGACATCCCTAAATCTACATTAAAATAATTATCAGTTTGGCTACCACCAGTAATAACAGGATCAAAATCTGTTTGATCAAAAGAGCTCTCATCTAACGTATTTTGTAGCAATCCTACACTCAACCCAAAAGATAATTGATTGAGATCTATATAGTTCCTAGACAATAATAAATGATAGGCAAAAGTTGTATATACTCCACGCTGGGAATAATTTCCGTTCTCATCAGAGAATAAAATAGCTCCTAGTCCTACTTTATCTCCTACTCTACCATTAACGGCAGCTGTATATAAATTGGGAGCATCTTCTATATCAAACCATTGCTGGCGTGCAGTTAATCGTACTTGGTTAGAATTTGCAGCACCTGCCATTGAAGGATGTAATAAATACAAATTATCTGTCAAATAATCCCAATACACCGGGATACCTTCTTGCGCCTGACTAAATTGACCAATAATCAAAAACAATAATACTATATATCTCTTCAAAATAACAATATGGATTTTAGGTCATTAACACACAGGGCGCAAGATGTAAATCTAATTAATTTATTAGGTAGAAAACGTTTAAGACTTCTAAAAATAAATTATAAGAGTTCTAAATTAGCTAAATTTGCATCAAAATTATAATATGAGCACTTTTAGCATCTCTATAGAATCTACATCAAATCCTGCGATAAAAAAATTTCAGGCAAATTCATTTCTAGTTAATCACAACAGCTACGAATTTAAGAATATTGATGAGGCCAAAAATTCACCTTTGGCTCAGCAACTGTTTTACCTTCCATTTGTAAAAACGGTTTATATTTCGCAAAATTTCATCGCTATTGAAAAGTTTAGCATTGTTGACTGGATAGACGTTCAAAACGAACTATCTCAGCAAATCGAAGATTTTCTTAATGAAAACGGAATTGTTATAATTGAAGATGCTGCTTCTGCAAAAAAAATACCAGTTACAGTATACGCAGAAAGTACACCTAATCCTGCGGCATTAAAATTTGTGACTAATAAGAAGCTGGTTACAGAGACTCTTGAGTTCAAAAATATCGATGAAGCTAAGAACGCGCCCTTGGCAGTCGCGCTCTTTAGTTTTCCTTTTGTAAAGGAAGTGTTCATGGATTCTAACTATGTTAGTATACATAAATACGAAGTTGCCGACTGGGATAATGTTTTTCAGGAAGTAAGAGAGTTTATTAAAAACTATATTGAGGATGGAAAAGAGATCTTGTCAGAAAACTTTAAAAAGACGCCTCAAATTGTTGAACAGGAAAAAGAAGCCCAGTTTGAACATCTAGACGATATTTCTAAGGAGATCGCAAATATCATCGAAGAATATGTAAAACCTGCAGTAGCAAGCGATGGTGGAAACATACTATTTAAAAATTACGATCCAGAAACTAAAAATGTAAAAGTTGTTTTACAGGGAGCCTGCAGTGGCTGCCCGTCATCAACATTTACTTTAAAGAATGGTATTGAGAATATGTTGAAAGAAATGCTAAAGGGTAAAATTAATAGTGTTGAGGCCATAAACGGCTAAAGAATTAGCAGATTACCAAAAAAATATCCAGAAAATTGGACACATTATTGTAAATTCAACAGGAATCACAATAATTAACAAAACCAAAAATTATGGCAATTCTAAAAGTAATAGAGTTATTAGCAAGTTCTAATAAAAGCTGGGAACAAGCGACCGCAAATGCTGTTAAAGAAGCATCAAAAACTATTAAAAATATACGTTCGGTATATGTAAATGAACAAAGCGCAGTTGTTACCGGTGATACAGTTTCAGAATTTAGAGTAAACGTGAAGATTACATTTGAAGTAAAATAAAATTTACTTAAGATTTATAAAAGTCCTGTTATCATAATATGATAACAGGACTTTTTTATTTTCTATTATAAAATATGATAACTAGAGATATTTTGAAACTACAACGAGTTAGTGCTTTAACAATTAACGTTATTTAAACACTAGTATTTTTTTTATATCTACTCTAAACAAGACCTTTGCGTCAAACTAAAAAACACCTATGGAATTGGACACGCAGTATTACGAAGATTATATTAAAAAATTTGGAGATAAAATTATAGACTTCCTTCCGAGCCTTATTGCAGCTGTAATAATGCTTGTAGTAGGATTTTATATCATAAAATTTATAAACCGCCTTGTAAAGAAATTTTTTGCAAAAAAGGATTACGATTTAACATTAGAAAAATTTATTGCAGATCTTATAAACTGGACTCTTAAAATACTTTTATTTGTTTTAGTTGTTACACAATTAGGTGTAGAATCTGCATCACTTGTTGCTGTAATAGGTGCTGCCGGCTTAGCAATAGGCTTAGCCCTACAAGGATCTTTAGCTAATTTTGCAGGTGGAGTACTTATATTACTTTTAAGGCCATTTAAAGTAGGTGATTGGATATCTGCCCAAGGTGTTGATGGTACAGTAAAAGAAATATCTATTTTTAATACACGACTTATAACTTTCGGAAACCAAGAAGCCGTTATACCTAATGGTAAACTTTCTAACGACAATATCATTAACTTTTCTTCACAGGGAATTCGCCGTAATGCTCAAACCTGGGGGATTTCTTATGATAGTGATATTAAATTAGCTAAGGATATTCTGTTAAGCTTAGTAAATGAGCAAGATACAGTTCTACACGATCCACATCCTGAGCCAATGATTGTAGTTACTGAGTTAGCAGACAGCTCTGTAAATTTATCACTACGCTTCTGGGCAACTAATGAAGATTACTGGGCATTACATTGGTTTATATTAGAAGAAGGTAAAAGAAGATTAGAAGAACAAGGTATTGTTATACCATTCCCACAACGTGATGTACACGTATTTAATGAGAGTGGTGCCTCTTTTAGTGCAAAATAATAAAACCTATTTTTTAGGATTATTTATCTGAAAATCTTTAAGATAAAAAGGTTCAAAATAAGCGACATCTTCAATGTCGCTTATTTTGTTTTTAGCATCAGCTAAAAGTGCCATTTCCCGAGCAGATGGCAACGCCTCTGTATTAAAACAAGCATTGGGATGTTTAATAATGTCTTCCAGTTTTTTTGCGCCATCACCTATAAAAACTGTTTTTCCTGCATTAAGGTAATCAGCAAACGAATGCTCATCTATAATTTGTGCTTCTATACCACGCAATTCGTAAAAATCTGCATCATATATTGCGCTGTAAACCTCCATCCTACGCGCGTCTAAAAGAGGTATAACATATTTGACATCACTAGCACTTGACTGCATTGCAAGAGCTTTGAGCGTATTTGTAGAAATTAGAGGAATGCTAAGTGCAAAAGATAATCCTTTGGCGCTGCTCACTCCTATGCGAAGTCCTGTATAAGAACCAGGACCTTTACTTACCGCAATAGCTTCTAATGCATTTTTAGCTACGCCAGCCTCATCTAAAACTTCTTGAATGTAAATATGTAACCGCTCAGCATGGGAGTAATTTAGCCCCATGTCTTCTTTAAGTGCTATAACCTCACCGTTATTTGCTAATGCAACAGAGCAATTTGTCGTTGTAGTTTCTATACAAAGTATACGTGCCATAAATCTAGTCTTCTTTCGAAGCACCAAATTTAGCATCTTTTTTTACCTCAACGAGGTCTCCTTCCTTAAGTAATTTTGTAACCGTATTGTAAGGACCCACAATAACCTCATCACCCGGCTCTAATCCAGAAGTAACAACTATGTTAGAATCATCCTGAATGCCAGTTTTTATACGTTTAACGCTCGCTTTATCTCCGTTTTTCACAAACACTGCCTCGTATTGATTATCACCAAAAGTAGAAGAAGTTGTGTCGTTTTTAATTACAATAGCACTTATAGGTACTGCAATAGCATCTTTAATACTGTTTGTTATAATATCTACAGTAGCCGTCATACCTGGTCTAAATGGTGAGTATGCTTCCGTCTTACCCTCAATAAGATCTTTATAAGAAGATTCTAGAATACGTACTTTTACTTTAAAATTTGTTACTTGATCTGCTGTAAGATTACTTTCGGCAGAGTTTGCAATTTCAGTTACCTGCCCTTTAAAAGGTTTCTTCAAGTACGCATCAACCTCAACTCTGGTAGAGTCACCTATATTAATTTTAACAATATCATTTTCATTTACATCAACTTCAACCTCCATATTACCAAGATCTGCTACACGCATAATCTCTGTACCTGCCATTTGTTGTGTACCTACAACACGCTCTCCTAATTCTACATCAAGACTAGATATCGTACCACTTATAGGCGCATAAATTGTAGTTCTAGATAAGTTATCACGAGATTGATTAACGTTTGCTGCAGCACTTTGCACACTATAGTAAGAAGACTTTACATTAGCCTGAGCAACCTCATAATCAGAAATAGACTGATCCCATGCAGATTTTGAAATTACACCTTTATCAAACAATGATTTATTACGATCATAATTTGCTTTAGCATTTTTAAGTGTCGCTTCTGCCTGTGATAAACCAGCTTTGATATTTTGTAAAGAAGCTTGTGCCTGGGTTAATGCAGATTGAATTAAATCTGGATTAATACGTACAAGCAAATCACCTTTCATAACCTGTTGACCCTCTACAACTGGAAGTTCGATAATTTCTCCAGAAACTTCAGATGAAATTTTAACTTCTACTTCTGGCTGAATTTTTCCGGTGGCTGCTACAGTCTCAATCACATTCATGCGATCTATCTTTTGAGTTTCTACAGCCTTAAACTCACCGGTTTTACCAAACCATCCCGCTTTTTTACCTCCTAAAAGAGCTAGAATAAGTACTACAGCAACACCAAATATAATTAGGATCGTCTTTTTTTTCATCTTGCGTATTTATATAAATCTATTATTGAACCAGAACTTAAAATCAATTAAAATTTTAGTTGATCTGCAGGCACACCAAAGTACAATTCAAGTACTTTTATTTTAAATATGTAATCGTATTTAGCACGATTTAAATCTATTTGAGCATTGTCATAACGAAGTTTTGACTGGCTAAAATCAAATGCATTTATTAAACCTACATCATAACGATCTTTACCGTAAGAATAAGCAAGCTCTTGAGATTCTGCAGCTTTTTGTGCAGCTTCATAAGACTTCAAAGCTCCTTGAGCATCTAAATATGCCTGATATACATTAGACTCTAAATCAAGTTTTGTTTGCTCCAGATTTATCGCTGCTCGGTCTGCAGTTATCTTACTTCTTCTAACATTATTACGCGCCTGAAACCCGTTGAGAATAGGTACATTTAATTGAAGACCATAAGAGATACCGTCATTAATGTATAACTGTTCTTGAAAAGAATTAAATATATCTTGCTCAGAATATCGCGTACTATACCCAAAGAATGCTGATATTGTAGGAAGCTGAGCCCCTTTTGCTATTTGAACATCTTTCTCTGCAATCTCTAGATTAGTTTGCGCAATTCTAACTTCATTTCGCTCTTCTTTAGCAGCCTCTATTATTTTCTCTGGAGCTAATAAAAGCATTTCCTCTCCATAAATGGCATAATCACCCTCTGCGATGTCAAATGATTTATAATCACGTATTAAAAGCGTTTGAGCTAGACTTATAAGTGAAATTTGTACTGCATTTTCTGCTGCTACAATACTTTGAATTTCTGTAGCGTTTTGTGCCTGCACTTCTAATAAATCACCACGTGGTGAAACACCACCATCTACAAGATCTTGTGTTTGTTGAAGTTGTTGCTGGGTAACCTCGTTTTGGGATTTAAATACTTTTAAATTTTCTTTGTTTAAAATCACCTGTAAATAACCATTTGCAACAACGAGTGCGATGTCATCTTGTAATTTTTCAAGTCCGTATTGAGCAGATAATGCGGTTAATTTAGCCCGTTGTACTTGCTTAAAGTTACGCAAACCATCAAATAAAGTGTAACTGGTATTTATACCGCCACTCGCAGATAAAAACTGAGTTGTTGTTGCTAAGTTACTAGTAGGGTCAAAGTTTAAACCCGTATTTTTAGAAACACTCGCATTAGCATTTAAAGATGGTAAAAAGTTACCTATAGCATCTGACTTATCTATAGCGGCTGATTCTTTATCAAGCTCTGCCTGACGTATTTGTATATTTTCTTCTAATGCACGCTGTATGCATTCCTGCAGCGTCCATTTTTGTTGCGCCATCCCGGAAAACGCAGAAAAAACTATAAAAACAAAGAGTAATATATTTTTCATAATTGTAATTCTGTTTAATAAGTAGTCTTAATCATTGAAGTGTTACACCTAAGTTGTTTTTTTTAATCTAAAAACTTGCAGCAGGCTTAATAGCATTCCACACTTTAATCTTATCTGTCATTTGAATTCCAGATTTAATTTCGACATAGATACCATCGCTAACGCCCAGAGTTACCTCGCGACGTTCAAATTTCTGATCACCTACCTCAACTTCAACATAAGGCGCCTGTGTTTTAGAATCGTATTGTACAAGCGCTTCTTTTATGGCAAGTACTTCATCTGCCCGTTCTAAAATAATAGATGCGTTAGCACTTAATCCTGCACGTATAAATGTGGTATCTGTTTTAGTAAGTGTTCCTTTTATTTCAAATTGAATTGCTCCATTTTCTGCAACACCCTTTGGCGCGATATAATCTAGAGTAGCATCAAATTTTTTGTTCTCGATAGCACCTACCGTAATTTCTAACGGAAGGTTTTCAGTAATTTTACCTACTTCACTTTCATCAACTTTACCTTCAAAAATCATATTATTGACATCTGCGATTGATGCTATGGTAGTTCCGTCATTAAAATTATTTGCTTCAATAACCTGATTGCCCGCTTTAACAGGAACTTCTAAAACCATCCCCGTGATTGTTGCTTTAACAGATGTTGTCGCGTCACTACCTAATCCTGCAGTTGTACCGGTTCTAATAATGTCATAGTTCTGTCGTGCAGAATTTAAATTTACCTGCTGCTGTCTCCATTCCTGCACCGCCTGGTTGTATTCACGCTGACTAATATCAAAATCATTTGCCGAAATAACCCCACGATCAAAAAGAGATTTTTGTCTGCTATAGATGTTTTTCTGGTTTTCATAAGCCAGTTTTGAAGTCTCTAATTGGTTGCGCGCTCCCTGAATTGTATTCTTAGCCCCCACAAGTGACGATGCATTAGGCACCACATCTATCTTGGCTATAAGATCACCTTCTTTAACAATCTGACCGGCGACCACATAAATCTCACCTATGATTCCCGAAATGTTAGGCTTTATCAAAATCTCTTCTTTAGGCACGATACTTCCCGTGGCTACCGTTTTTTTAACAATGGTTTGTTTAGACGGCGACTCTGTCTCATAAACAACTGGATCCTCCTGATTCTTTTGGTAGAAATAGTATAAAGATCCTACAAAGACAATGGCTATCACCGAGAGGATTATAATAGTAACTGATTTTTTCATATGATTAACGTTCGTTTTTGATGATTTTTATTCGTTACGCAAAGCGTCAATAGGTTTTACTTTTATGGCATTTTGAGCCGGTATAAAGCCAGCCAATAACCCTGAAAATACAAGGATAAATAAGGCGATTATAACTGTCCCAAGATCTACACTGGGATTAGAAAACATTTCTACAGGGCCATTAGCATCTAGTACCTTGTTTACCAAATAAATCACGCCGGCTCCCAGAGAAATGCCTACCATACCAGAGATTATAGTAAGAAAAACAGATTCCATTAATATTTGACCCCGTATAGACCACGGGCTGGCTCCTAATGCTCTGCGTATTCCTATTTCTTTGGTTCGCTCTTTAACTACAATTAGCATAATGTTACTGATGCCTATAATTCCTGAGAGTAGTACCAAAATCCCTACGAAGTAGGCAACTATTTTTAAAGCAATAAAAAGACCATCTACTTTCTGATATTGCTCGTATAAATCAAAATTACCTATAGCTCTATCATCTTCAGGATGTATACTGTGTCTGTTTTTAATAATCTCAAATATTTCAGATTTCAACGCCGTGATAGAATAACCATCTTTAGCAGTTACAGCCATCCAACCTACGGTATCTCCCATATTAAATGCTTGAGAAAACGCGGTAAAAGGCACATAGATCTGCTTCTCATCTTCTTCTGCATCCCCGTTGCTAGATACCATTGAATAGGTTCCTACAACCATAAAGTTTACACCGTTTACCTTTATGTAGGTTCCTATAAAATCTTCATCTTTATCGTATAGCGCGTTACGTACTCCCTCTCCTATGACTGCTACCTTACGATTTGCTTTTATATCGCTGTAATTGACAAAGCGACCGGCAGTAATATTCATAGGCTGCTGCTCAATATATTCTGGGTAATCACCATATACATTAAAAGCACCGGTATTAATACCACGTGTAACATTGTTTGCTCCGCCAAAACCTCCCAATTGGTTACGAGGCGAGACAAAGCGTAACTGCGGTATGTTTTCTTTCATTGCAGTAACATCTCCCAGATTGTAATTAAATCTTCGGCCTTTAGGCAATCCTTTATAAGATTTTGAGATGGTTTGGGTCCACATAAACATACTGTTAGTTGCTATGCCCCCAAAATCTTTCTTTACTCCATTTTCAAGACCTTTACCGGCAGCCAGTAGAATTACCAGAATAAATATTCCCCAAAGAACTCCAAAAGCTGTCAAAGCAGTCCTAAACCAGTTACGGCTTAGTGCTTCAATAATTTCATCCCAACGATCTCTATTAAACATTTTTCAAACTGAATTTATTCTTCCCTAAGTGCTGCAATAGGTTTAATTCGTGAAGCGCGCCAAGCCGGTATAAATCCTGCCAGAGCACCTGCAATAACCAGTATAAATACCGTTGTAATTGCCACATTAAAATTAACCGAAGGATTCCGTATATAATCCATTTCTAAATTGGGTCCTACAATCTCTAGCAAACCCATACTTACAATAAGTCCGCTAAAACCGGCAATTGTTGTAACAAATATCGACTCATGTAAAATCATGCTTACGATAGAAAGTGGCTGAGCTCCCAGAGCTTTGCGAATGCCAATTTCTTTAGTACGTTCTTTTACGATGATAAGCATAATGTTACTTACTCCTACAATACCAGCTATTAGGGTACAGATACCCACAAACCAAAAGAACGTCTTTATCATCCAGATTAGATCATAAAAACGTTTAGCATTCTCGAGCGTATTATTCACATTTACCGCACTCGTATCATCTGGAGAAATTAAATGTCGTTCTTTTAGAAAAACCTCGATTTCTTCAGAAAACCGAAGGGATTGTGCTAAAGCATCTTGAAAAGTACCTTTAGGAGTTAAAGTAAACCCTAAATTATTTACTTTATCTGCACCGCCAAAAACACGTTGTGCTGTAGATAGAGGTAAGAAAACACGGGTCTCTTCACGTTCTCCTCCGGGGTCTGTATAAACACCTACTACTTTAAAATTGATGCCGTTTATTTGAACCTGCTCCCCTATAGGGCTTTTATCTTTAAAAAGATCTTGCTTTACCTTATTGCCAATTGCAATTACCTTGGCCTTAGAATCCTGGTCTGAATAATTAATGTATCGACCTTCAGTTAAACTTGCATTTTCCAGAAACTGATAATCAGGATATACACCTTCAACACGATAACTTCCTGATTCATTTTTAAAGCTTAAAATACCACTCCATATTCTATATACTGAAGATTTAAATTGAAGATCATCTTCATATTTAGTTATCAGGTAATCGTAATCCTCATTAGTCATCTCCACAAATCTTCCGGGATTTAGACCTTTATAACCTACGGAAGTAACACCCGTATATACAGAAATACGATTAGAGGCATCCTGCTCAAACTCTTTGCTAATTCCGTTTTGCATCCCCTGACCAAAACCAAGAAGTATTACTAAAATAAATATACCCGAAGCTACAGAAAGGCCTGTTAAAAATGTACGTAGCCTATTTTTTGAGATGGTCTCTAATATTTCTTGCCAGCGCTCTAAACTAAACATGAGATGAAGCTCTTACTTGATTAACCAGCGTATCATCTATAATTAACCCGTCTTTAAGGTTTACGATACGCTTAGTCATGTGGGCAATATCGTCTTCGTGAGTAACAATGAGAATTGTTTTGCCTTCATCATTAATGCCTTGTATAAGCTCCATCACCTCGTAACTTGTCTTTGTATCTAAGGCTCCGGTAGGCTCATCTGCAAGTAAAACTTTAGGATCACTTGCTAATGCCCGTGCAATTGCAACACGCTGCTTCTGACCTCCTGAAAGCTCATTAGGCATATGATGCGCCCAGTTTGCAAGACCTACTTTTTCAAGATAGCTCATGGCTTTTTCGGTGCGCTCTTTTCGCTTCATACCTTGATAATAAAGCGGCATACCCACATTATCTAAAGCACTTTTGTAATTGATAAGATTGAATGACTGAAAAATAAAACCCAAAAATCGATTGCGATATTGGGCTGCTATTTTTTCATTAAGATTTTTAATAGGGACATTGTCGAGCGTGTAAGAACCGTTATCTGCTTCATCAAGCATTCCCAGAATATTCAGCAATGTAGATTTGCCAGAACCTGATGACCCCATTATTGAAACGAGCTCTCCCTCTTTTACCGAAAAATTGATTCCTTTAAGTACATGCAATGAATTAGCTCCCATAGTGTAGGACTTATGCAAATCTTTAATAGCAATCATATAGTGATGGTTTAAAATAAAAATAGAATAGAGAAGTCTCAATCTATACTTTCATAATAGACCACAAAGTAGGGGGTTTGTTACAAAAAAACTTAAAAATTATTTGAAATCAACTGATAACTAGCGATCTGCTTTTTTTCTACTCCTGTAAATTAGATAGATGAGTCCCCCCATTAAGATATAAGGTATTGCGGCAAGATATACAATCCCGTTATTAACTCCTTCTGCCATACTATTGTCTGTCTCGCTTTCTAAAACAGCTCTACACATCGCACATTGAGCATTTATAGAAAATGTAACTAAAATGAAAATTAACGAAAGAAGAACTTTATTCATAACAAGGTTTTAAGCAGGGTAATACGGGAAAATCATAAAATAAACCACCACACCGGTTACTGCCACATATAACCATATAGGAAATGTAACACGCGCAATTTTGCGGTGTAATTGAAATTTACCCAGAGCTGCGCGAACGTAAGTCACCAGAACAAAGGGAATCACTCCTATTGAAAGCAAAATATGTGAAATTAAAATAAAGTAATATATATATTTAAACGAACCTATTGAAGCATTCTCTGCATCAGATAAAACACCATCAAGATTAGTATCGCCAAACATTGTCGAATCTGAAGTCGCGTGATAAACAACGTACAATACTAAAAAAACTACAGATAGACCTATACAGGTTTTCATAATTTTCTCGTGAGCAGCACGGTTTCCTTTTTTGATTTGCACCACTGCAAAAATTAGCAGAACGGCTGTTAAGCCATTTATTGCAGCATAAATAGGAGGTAAAAAACCTAAACGAGCTACTCCCGGAATACGCACTGTAAAAAGTAACGCTACCGCTACAGGTATTGCAATAGATAAAATTATAATCCATCTATTATATAATTTTTCTTTTTTCTCTATAGCTTCCATCTACTATTTCTTATTCTTATTCTTATTAAGTAATTTATGTATGTCTTCAATCAAAATATCTATTTGTGATGTCTCTTCGTCATCAGTCTCTGGTGTTCCCTGCGGAATAAAACCTCTGTAATAAATTAAAGGGTTTCCGAAATCATCTTTGCGAGATCGTATAAAACCGTTTTGATCTACTAGAGCAAAAAGACCTGAATGTTGAAAATTACCATCAATCTCCGGATTTTCCTGAGCTAATAAGTTGAAGCCTACATTTGCAAGTTCGTAGATTTTCTCACGTTCTCCCGTCATTAAATTCCAATCGGGATCAGTAACTCCATATTGATCTGCATATTCTTTAAGTATTTGTGGCTGATCATACTCTGGATCAATGCTAAAACTAGCAATTCCAAAATTTGCATCATCTTTAAACTCGTCCTGTATAAGTACGAGATTTTTATTCATAGGGATGCAAATAGTTGGACATCTTGTAAAGAAAAATTCTACTAAAAAAACTTTTCCTTTATAAGTATCTTCTGTTATTGTATCGCCATTTTGATTTACAAACTCAAAATGCGGGACTTTACGATCTTTGCCGTTTATATTTATATAAGATAGTTCTGCATTTGAATTATCTTCTGTATCGACCTCTGCAACATTGAGCCTATCATTTTTTACTACTTCTCCTTTCATAACTCGGTCTATAATTTTAGGAATAACAACTATACCAAATATTAGAACGATCACTGCGATACCTATGTAGGTCTTTTTTTTATTCATATTTAATTCTTTCTGTCTGCATTATTTTTCTTCAAAGCGAGGCGGTATTCTGCAAGTATGATTTTAACATCATCCTTCATCTTATTTGCCAGCTCTGCTATATCTGAACTATCGTAACCATAAAGCACCCCATAATCTTCATCATCATCACGGCCTCGCAAGCTTCTATCTTTGTCTATTATAAAAATATAAGGAGAACCACCATCCTGAGATAATGTATAGGAGGAGTTTAAGCTTTCAAATGTATTATTAATGTTCTCTTGTGTGGTTTTAATAAAATACCAATTAGACAGATCTGTAAGCAAACTCATCTCATCTAAAACACTTTTAAGTTCTGCATCATCTATACCTTCAGGAACCAAATAAACAAACTGAAAATCATTAAATTCTCTAAATGACTTAAATATTTTCTGGTTAAGATTAAAAAGATCTCCACCATCACGCTCTATAGTAGTTCCTAGAAAACCAAGAACCGTTATTTTATCCTGTAATTTTACTTCGTTAGTAAAGTTTAATTCAGGTATATCTTTTTCTATAATGGGAAGTTTTGCAAAGTTATGTATCCCGGATGCGAAAAAAAGATAGGCTACAATAGGCAATATAAATAAAACACCTAATACCAAAAATTTCTTCATAACACAGCTGCTTTAGTTAGCATTTATTAATGACTGTAAAGTTAAGCTACAGAACGTTCTCCTTAAAAATAAGGCATAAAAAAAGACGGTATATACCGTCTTTTTTTATGCCTTATTTTTGAAATTCTTAGAAATCCCAACTTTGATATTCGCTATTATACACGCCGTAGATATAATCACCTTCGGTAAGTAAAATAAAAACTAGATAACAAACAAGAAAAATACCCGTCCAAACTACAGCTCTTCTCAAACCTTTAGCTTCATGCTCCATGTGCATAAACGCCCAAGTGATTAAATAGGCTTTATATAGTGTTAATATTATAAATATCCAGTTCAATAAACGCATTCTTAGAAACATTGTTTCTATTAAGAATTCTGGTCGTATAATACCTAAAATTACTTCTGCAATTGTTACAACAGATAAAATCCCAAAAACTGACCAAATTCTTTTGGTAGCTGATTCATTATGTCCTGTATCGTGTGCCATTATATATATTTTATTTATTCCGCGGAAGCGAAACGCTTTTTATGATTAAACCAGATAGAAAAAGGTAAATACAAATACCCATACTAAATCAACAAAGTGCCAGTAAAGACCCACTTTCTCAACCATCTCATAACTACCTCTACGCTCGTAAGTGCCTAAAATAACATTTATGAAGATAATGATGTTTATAATAACCCCAGAGAGTACATGAAAACCGTGAAACCCTGTAATAAAGAAAAAGAAGTCTGCAAAAAGCGGAGGCCCGTATTCATTATGATACAAATTAGCACCTTGAACAACTCCTATCGCATCACGCTCTAAACGCTCTAAAGATTCTTCTCTAGATAAGATAGTCTTTTCGTTAGATTCGGTAAGAATTTCAGTACGTATTAGCAAATCTGGATTGGCTTTAAAACCTTCAACAATCTCTGCTAAGTCATATTCTGCCATAGTTCCTTCAGACTCATACCACAATGCATCACTTTTAGTTAGCATAGCACGATCTGTAGGTATGTCTGCCGCAAATGACTCTAATGCCACCTGCTCCCCTTCAGCGTTAACAAATTGTAAAATACGACCTGCTTTTGTTTCTACAGCACCGTACTCACCAGAAATAAAGTTTGCCCACTCCCAGGCTTGAGAGCCTACGAAGATCACACCTCCAATTATGGTAAAAAACATATACCATATTACACTATTCTTCTTCATGTGATGACCAGCATCAACGGCAAGAACCATAGTAACTGATGAGAAAATAAGAATAAACGTCATTAACGCCACGTAATACATAGGTGCATCAACACCATGTAAAAATGGAAAGTGAGTAAACACTTCGTCGGCTATAGGCCATTCGTCCATGTATTTAAATCTCGAAAATCCGTAAGCGGCAAGGAATGCGGAGAAAGTAAGTGCATCAGAAAGGATGAAAAACCACATCATCATTTTTCCGTAACTAGCTTTAAGAGGGTTAGTATCACCTCCCCAAGTTTTGCCTTCTGTGCCTGTTCTAACAGCAGTAGCGTCCATATTTTAATATCAATTTATAAGCGTTGCAAAAATAGGTATTTTAAAAATGCTTTTCAAAGCAATAATCGGTATTTATAACCATTCAAAAAAACGATTTTTTAAAGAATTCTTAGCATTTTAAAAGAACTCTTTTATTTTATAAGATCGTCTGCAAACAAAAAGAACAGAAACAAGTAAACCCAAAGTACATCTACAAAGTGCCAGAAAGTGGCACCCAGCTCAAAGCCAAGTGATTGCTCCTTAGAATATTTGCCTCGTAATTGCTGAATAACTACTACTAATAAAACTGCTATACCGGCCACTACGTGAACTATGTGTGTAATTACAAATGCATATATAAATGAAGTTGTAACTGTACTTTCACTACCGGTAAAAAAATATCCGCTTGCGATTATCTCATCAAAACCTTTAAACTGAAGCACCACAAAGGCAATACCAAGACCTAGTGTCGCTAACAAAGACAAAGTACCCAGTTGTTTTTTATTTTGAAATATCGCCCATTTTGCAACAAACATAGATAGGCTACTTAGTATAATAATACCCGTACTTAAATAAAATGCTTGTGGTAATTCAAAATTAGAAAGCCAGTCTCTGCGCTCACTACTTACGATGTAAGCACTAGTAAGACCTGCAAACATCATTGAAAGGCTAATGATACCAAACCACAGCATCATTTTTTTTGACCTCTTTAATTTAACCGCTTCTGATTGTGATGTATATTCCATTATCTCAAAAATTTATCAGCAACATATATAATCTGTATCAACGTTATATAGCTTACACTAGAAAGCATCAAACGCTTTGCAGTAACATTATTTTTAAACCTGTATAGCCGTATTGCATAATACAACAAGCCTAAACCGCAAATTCCTACTAGAACCGCAGAAACCGGCGTTAAATACAATCTCCCTGTAACTCCAAAAACAGGAATCAAAGAAACTAGAACTGTCCATATTGTGTATAAAATCACCTGTACTGCTGTGCCGCGATCACGCTCACCTGTTGGAAGCATAAAAAATCCTCCTTTTTTATAATCGTCATATAGAAACCAACCTATAGCCCAGAAATGAGGAAATTGCCAAAAAAACTGAACCATAAACAAGGTACCTGCCTCTATGCCAAAATTACCTGTAGCAGCAACCCAGCCCATCATAAATGGAATTGCACCGGGAAAAGCACCTACAAAAACAGACAAAGGAGTTTTAGTCTTTAAAGGCGTATAGACACATACATATAGAAAAATTGACACTCCGCCAAAAACCGCTGTAATAGGATTTATAATATATAAAGTAAGTAATCCTAAAATGGTAAATGTAGTTGCTATAATTAAAGCAGTACGTACAGTCATTCTTCCCGCAGGAATAGGTCTGTTTTTTGTACGATCCATCAAGGCATCGAGATCACGCTCTATAATTTGATTATAAGCATTTGAAGCACCTACCATTAAATACCCTCCAATTGCAAGAAGAACTATAGTTAACCAATCTAAGGTAAAGGCCCCTAACAGATAACCAGCCATACTAGAGAAAACCACACTAATAGCCAGACGCATCTTAGTGATTTCTTTAAAATCTATCCAGATAGATACAGGTGCAGTATGGGTTTTTGCGAGGCTCAAATGCGTGTTATTCAAGGGCTTTAAAAAGTCGTGCAAAGATACTGCACGCCCGCCTTCTATACAACCTATTCAAAGGTTAATACGCACTATAGATTTATGGGTATTTAAGTAATAGACAAATACTGAAATCAAATATCAAATAACATCTATTAGCACAAATCGTTCTACCACTAACTATCAGCAACTTAAAAACACAGAATGATTATTCTAAAGTAGAACTTAAGCTAAATCTGCTTTTGAGTTCAGTTTATATGTTAATTGGAGTTGGTAGAAATATCAGTATTTCTTCAGATCACGGATATTTTTTATGATAGCAGATGCAATTGCCCAATTCTCACAGGGAATAAAAGAACCATTAATTAAGTCAAAATTATTTTCATTAATGACACTTCAATTACAGGATTACGTATTCGCAACACCTTTTATGACACTTTGACGACTAAAATTGAACTACTCCAATTCTACAGAATCATAAACCTGTACACGCTCCCAAAGACTAGAAGATTCTTCAATAAACTTGAGATGCACGGGTTCATTCTGGTAGTTATTTTGAACCTCTTTAGACGGAAACGTTAGAATTATTGAATAGGTCCAGCTGTTATCAACCACATCACGGGGAGTTTTAGCAGGAACTCCTATAAATTTTGTCTTTGCGTATTCACTTGTAGCTAAGAATTTTTTTAATGATATTTCAAATGCTTTTCGATCTTCTACATTTTCAGGGTTTTTAAGCCAGAAATAAACCACGTGAGCAAAGTTAGAATCAAACTCCGCCCCTTTTAAAACTTCTTCTTTACATGAATTTGACATAAGTAATAGTAATGTTAATCCTAAAATAAAATGTGCTTTCATATTTCTAATAATCAAAGTACCAATTAAATAAATCTGTTCGAATTCCAAAATTAACCCAAAGTGTTTTTTCTGTAAAATTTACAGGGTCAGTCTGATCTATTTTGTGATCTCTAAACAGAACATTTGTGTAAATTTTTAAATTTGTAGATGGGTTAATTAAATAACCTAACTCAACATTTGCAAGAAGCGTTTGTGCTTTATTACCCTGACCTATCTCAATACCCAACTCACTAGGAACATTCTCATCATTACCATAAATACTACCACCATAATAGGTGGCATTAATATCACCCACTTCAAAGCCTCGCTCGCCGTAAATGAGTTTTGCAGTACCATACCATCTATCATTCTCATAGCGTGCGATACCTATAAGTTCTCTAAAGTTTGCACCCCATAAGTGCGCCATAGATTGATTGTTATGCCCATAATTGAGCACAATTTCATTATTTGAATATACATAAGGACGCACCTGATTAAACTCAAACTGAAGCTGAAGATTATCTATTTTAAAAGCATCATAATATTTAAAGCCTATCTGAACACCTTGTTTATTCTTAAAACTTTTTGTGTTATTAAAAACCGCTGATGTTGAAAATTCATCAATAACAACCTGCGCATAAGCGTTAAAGTTATCACTAAATTTATATTTTGCACTCAATCCTATTAAAGCATTTCCCCCTCTAGAACCAGTTGAAAACTCAATTGCCCTATAAAAAATAACCGGATTTAAATAGTTAAGATCAAAACCCCTGTCGTTATCATTGGTCCAAATTACGTTTTCAAATAACCCAATATTCAAACGTTTTGTAGCATTAAAACTTAAATAGTGATTTGCCATAAATTTGGTCTTAAATGATCCATCAGCAACAACTTCTGGTCGCACATCACGTAAAGACATCCAGGTGTTTGAATATTTAAATTTCCAAAATGTAGTATTTAGCTTAAAAAATGGATATGGACTCGCATTATCACTCTGTAAAAGCGAACGGTAACCATCACCTATAAAATTTTTACCGTGACCAAATTGAAAATTAAAATACTTATTTGGCGAATAAGACAAATAAGCTTCTGCTACCGGATAATCAAAATCATCTGTCCCAAAGTCTGCAGCTACACCTCTACCAGGAACAATCGCGGGATTACCCCCATCTGGCCTTAACGATCTTGCAAAGCGATTATAATAGCCAGCAAAGCTACCTTGACTCTCATAAAACACCGTATAAAAGTTGAGTTTACTTCCCAAACCTCCCTGAAAAACTAAAGCGCGTGTATTATTATACGTATAGCTTTGATTCTCTGAATCTGCAGTTTCAAAACCTAATTGCAAATCTGCTGCAGGATCTAAAGTAAACCAGTAACCTTCCCCCTGAAGGGTCACCATATGTTCATTCCATAATTTCCTACCGAACCATGAACTTTTTTCTTTATATAAATTTTCTTGCTTTTCCTTAAAATCATAATACGTATTTACACTAGCATATGTAAATGGCTTACTTGCCGTATGGCTATTTGTACCCACACGATTCATCTCTTGATCAAACCTGCTATAGGTTTGATGAGAAAAGGGAATATAAAGCTGTGAATCATACTCTCGGTTTTCAAAAGAATATGTTTTGATAGTATCGTATTCTGAGGTGCCTTGATCTTCAAAAGAAAGTTGCCTAACCGGTCTTGATTTAATTAAAGAAGCTTTATCAAATGGTTTTGCATTCTGATTTTTACTAAATGGAATAGGTATAGGCATACTAAACTGCATATAGGTAGGCCTGCCATTATAAGTTGCAGGTTTAACCTCTGGCAACGTTAGAAAAACACGCTCAAGTTCTTCCTTTAACTCTGTATAAACAGCCGTTACATTCAAAAGTTCAAACTTACCTTCTTTTGTCACTTCAAAGAGTACTATAAGTTCTCCAGCATAATTTTCATCTAAAACACGTTCGGGCATATTAAATTCTGAACTTACTTTAGCGATTAACGTTTCATTAAAACAGCTCTTTAAGTCTACTACCGAAAATGAATCACATTCCTTAAAAACAGGGTATTTCTCAAAGTCTCCTTTAACTAACTGTGAATAAGAAAAATTAATACTGAAAAATAAAAAGCAAAATGCTAAAAATTTAGATAGCATAGGTTGAAAAAATTTAGGATAGCGAAAGATAGTATTTTTTAGAAATCTTTAAGATAATACGTAATCTGCAAAACGCAATAATTCATAAACAAAAAAAGCCTGCACATTTTAGCACAGGCTTTCAAATAAATAAGTATTTTTCTCAATTAATTCTGCACTTTAAATTTTATGGGTTGATAATAAATAACCCGTACCTTTTTTCCCTGTTGTGTTCCCGGTTTCATTTTGGGTAATTTTTTCATAACGCGTTTAGCTTCGACTTCTAGAGCTTCATGCGGGGCGCGAGTTTGCAGATTTACAATATTACCAAATTCGTCAATAGTAAATTGTACATCTACTTTATTCATTCCGGTAAGGCCATATTGCTCTCCCAATGAAGTGTCAAAGTTCTTGCCTATAAAAGAATTTAATTTTTCCTGCAGACAAGCTTTACGCGCTGCATTAGAATCAAGCCCTTCACAACCGGGATAAATGGGAACCACTTCTACCCCCATCACATTAAATGTTTCTATTTCATTTTCAATCTCTGGTCGTAAATCATTAGGGTTTATAGACTCCTTTGAGGGATCTACAGTTTTAAGATCAGCTATCAAAAGCACTTCTGTGGTATTATCATCAACTACTTCTGGCGGTAAAAGTTTAGATACTTCAGGTAATTTCGGCAAAGGCTTCTGCTGAGATTCTTTTATAAAAGACTCATTCCAGTCTTCTATTGAAACTGTAGCTAGCTCCTTAAGAGGTTCTTTTGAGTAGCTTACAGCAGGTGACCTAATTTCAAGAACTAAAATAGCCAGAATTAAGGTAACGATAAGCCCAATCTGAAAATAGACAACACTGTTTTTTCGTAGATTTACATCGTGCTTGCTTGTTGCGTGATTTCCACTTTGCCGAGTGTAAACTTCGCGTTTTTGTGATTCTTTCATGATAAAAGTTTTAAAGATTACTATATCTTAAAACTTTAACAATAAGCTTGCCACAAAAAAAATCCCGTCTCGCTTACGCGGACGGGATTTTTGATTCTATAAGATTCAGATTAATCCTGAACCTGGAACACTATAGGGAGTGAATAAAGTACCCCTACAGCCTTACCTCGTTGTTTACCTGGAGTCATTTGCGGCAATAATTTAATTACACGCTCTGCCTCAGATTCTAATCTTGGGTGAGGACCTCGAGAACCTATATCAACTATATTTCCTTTTTGATCAATTTTAAAACGTACATAAATACGATTAACACCAGACAATCCTAATTCACTACCAAGTTCAGTATTGAATTTTCTGTTTACAAACTGGCTAATCTTTTCAGACATACATTTTTTCTTTGCATCGTTACCTTTCTCATCTTCGCAACCAGGGTAAACTGGCACGTTCTCGATAACAGCAAATGGTACATCTTCGATTACTTCTTCTTCTGCAAAAGAAACCTCTTCAACTTTTACAATCTTCTCTTCCTGATTTGTTTCAGTAGATTCGATTACAGTCTCTTCAATTTCCTTATCATCCTCAACAACCTCGATAATTTCCGGTGCTGGTGGTGGTGGCGGAGGTGGTGGTGGAGGTGGAGGTGTGTTCAATTCAGTAATCGGCACATCTTCTTCTAGAACATCGTCCATGTTTAATTGACCGATGTCTATGGCCTCTTTCTCATACGATTTCCACTCAATGGCCACATAACTCAGCCCGAGTATCAAAATAAGACCTAACTGAAAGAAGAGTACACTTCTTTTACTTAGATCTGCTTTGGGATTTTTCTTAGGTTCCATGAATCTTTAGTTATTAAGGATTGCTAATTTAAATAAAAATAGCTTCAACTCGAAATTAAAATTTTGATTTTAATTGTAAAAACTGCGATTTCATTGCAAATATCAGAATCACTCCTGTTAAAATACCAATTGAATTCGCTATTAAATCTTTAAAATCTGCTGATCTCGAGACTGTTGCTACTCCCTGAACTATCTCAATAAGCATACCATAAACAAGGGATAAACCCACGCATTTAATTAATGATTGCTTAAAATTTTTAGTTTTTGCTCCTAAAAAGAAGTATAAAAACCAAATAATCGTAAAAATAAAATACCCCAAAAGATGAATGAGTTTGTCACTATCTTTTGGTGTATTAGAAACATGCGGCATAGGCATTAAACAAATTACTGCTATAAATAGCGTGTAAATATATGCAACAGGTTTAAGAAATTTACGCACCTATTAATTCTTGATAAGCACCTGCTTCTAAGAGAGAATCTAACTCACTAGAATCTGTAAATTTTATTTTTATCATCCACCCTTTTCCGTAAGGATCTTCATTTACTGCTTCAGGCTCAGATTCTAATGCAGTATTAAATTCAACAATCTCACCGGTTAATGGCAAGAATAAATCTGAAACTGTTTTAACAGCTTCTACAGTACCAAAAACTTCTTCGCGATCAAGTGTCTCCCCTTCGGTCTCTACTTCAACATAAACGACATCACCCAGCTCTCCCTGAGCAAAATCTGTAATGCCTACGGTTGCAATATCACCTTCGATGCGTACCCACTCGTGATCTTTTGTATATTTTAAATCTGATGGTAAACTCATAACTTATATTTAATTAATTTCCGAAATTATATCTCAATGTTAAACCTGAACGTATTGTTGTTTGCGGATATGCAGTTGATATTGCATAAGTCGCAAATGAGTGATCGTAATAAAAAATCGCAGTTAGATTTTTACTCAATGCATAATCTGCTGTAAAGGTAAGACCATAAATGTCCTGTCCTGCGGTAATCTGACTATTTTCTACATCTAAATAGCGCACTACGGTCTCATTTTGTCTAAGTGATAAATCTGCCTTAAAATTTAAATCACTTTTTAAAATTGTACGCTTACCTCCCACTCGTGTGGCAAATCTAATATCTTTTAAGCGATATCCTAAACCTATTATATATTCGTTTCCGTGAATTTCTGTAAGTAAATTATTATCAAAACTTAATGATAGCGTGCGGTCTTTGCGCAATTCTGCTAGGATTTTTACTGAATTTTTCATCTCAAAATCAAGCCGTATAAGTGGCGAAAACAATTCAGTAAGGTTGATATTGGAATATAAGACCGGGTTTAGAAAATCTCCTGCCTGGTTCACCTGTGCGTCTGAAGCATCATTGTTTAATCCTCTGTCGTAGTTTAAGTTTGTTCTAAACTGATTTATAGTATAACCTGCCTGATAACCGTGATTCACTGAAAATCGCTTAAATCGTTTTTTAAACCAGTCTATCTTCATCAAACCGGTATATTTTAGATTCCAGTTTGGTAATGGAAAGCTTCTAAATGCACCCAAGGAAACATTCTCTGCAGTTCCCGGGGTGTATGCAGATAAAAACGCAGGTAACAATACTGCTTGGCTAGTTCTACTAAAACCTACCGGGTAACCGCTTGCATCTCTGGGATATTGATCATTACCATAGAACTCTTCAGCAAGTCGCTCTGCAATCACTAATCTATTAGTTCTAAACTGGTTAAAGTTAGCTGATGATTCTAGTGAACTTGAGTTGAATGCAGTTCCTATCATTAAAGTAGAAATACTATAGTTACCCAGCGTATTCCCGGTAAGACTTGTGTAATCAAGACTTGTTGGGTCTACTCTATAATTTTCATTATAAGTTTCTTGATAGATACGATTCATATTCACATCTATAGTAAGATCTTCTAAAAAACTAGTTTGTGCCTGTATATCTAACTTTCGACTTTCAACTTCACTATATTGCTCATTATATTCCTGATAAAGTGTTAACCAACCTTGTCTGGCTGCATAGTCGCGTATCTCTGCCTGACTACCAAATACAAATCCTGTAGATGGTCTTACGGTTCCTAAAAAACCGACTCCAGGAAGATAACCCGGTAAGAACGTACCATTGTTTTGCTCATAATTAACTTGAATACGCTTTATACCTGTAGCCAAATTAACAAGCGAGTTTTTAGCTTTATCACCAGCACTTAATCCGTCATCTTCAGGCTTACCAGGAGCAGCCTTGGGATTTCCTAAAGTAGGCACAGCCTGACTTCTTGCAGATCGAGTAGTTGCGCCTGTTTGCTTTTTAACTAACCCCAGAGCGTCATACAATGATTTCATATCTAATGAAGTCTGCAATGAATGCGTATTTGCATTTTGAACCGAATTTCCTAAATCTGGTATTCCTTCTAATGACTGAAGCTGGTATGAACCTCTTGTCCATTGAAAATCTGTACTATAAGAATACGTAGACTTCACAAAGTCTAAATACGGAAGCTTATCTAATGGCAAGTCATAATTAATCTGCATAGTCTGATTGTGCCTGTCTGGTGTTCCCACATCAAAAAAGCTTGTATACACCCCACCTGCATTAGGATCTAACGTGTTGTCCGGATTCAAATAATTACGAACAATTCGATTTTGATACTGCTCCAGATTTACTCTAAAGGATTTTGTAATAGGATAATTAATTGCAAAATTTCGGTCAAACTGGTAATTACGCTGTAAATATTCTGGAATAGGAAGCGAGCCTTCCGTAGCTAAAAGATCTCTAAAACGCTGCTGGCTGTATTGGCGTGTAATATTTGAAGTAACATTTACACTCGCCGGTAAATAGTTAATATTAAAATCTTTAAGAAGTTTCCAATACTTACTTACAAATAAAGAATCGTTCTTCTTAAATGGCTCGTATGCTTTTGGCTTAAAAGCAAAACCATAGGTTGCTCCTGCTCTTACATTTTTACTAACAGCCTCTTCAATCTCAAAATCTTTATGGTCTTCCTGATTGTGACTGTAGGCTAATGTAAAATTCTCTATATCCCAAGGCATTGGTTTTTTATCTCCCGTACGCTCTTTTCTAACGCCTATAAAATTTATGCTTTGTCGCTTTGTACGCTCAATGGCGATTTCTTTAATTCGGTCGCGTTCTGCTTCACTAGCGGCAGAAGCAATGCGTTGATCTAATTTAATATCTGTAAATAGCGGATCATATTGCGGTGTAATTGTTTCACCTCCGCTCGCATAATTAAAAGGAAGTTTAATGCCCCAATTTTTAGGAAGTAGCTGACCCAGGTTAACATTAGTAACCACATCATATGACTTCACATCTTCACGGCTACGTTGATTAGGACCTGCATCTATATTACCAAAACCTACTGTAGATTGTCTCGCGGTACCAGACACGGTAGCAAAATCTGCAAGGTTAGCATCTAGATTCACTACACCAGCCCAACCGCCTTGATTTTGTAATCCTGACAAACGCAATTCATTAAACCAGGCTTCTGCACATACCGTATTTTGGCCTTCGTCATTTCCGTTTTTAACACCTAGCATTAAAAGTCTCACATCTCCAAAACTAGGATTACCTTTTATACCTACTCTAACTCTTCCGGTTTCATAAGGCGTTCCTGCAGGATCAGCAATAAGATTTGCCTCATCATCAAAATAGGTGATTTCATCAACAAGCGTATTAAATTCACCCCCAAAAAACAGGGCTTTAACGCGTTGTAAAACATCTAATGATAGCTTTAAACGGTTAGCTTCAGGCCAAATTAATTCAGGGCTGGTTGTACCAAAAGCTGTAACGCTCAACGGCAACTCAATCTGGTAGAAATTTTGAGTCAAATCTGTTCCCATACGCACTATGGCAACTACTTCATTGTCCTGAACCGCAGTTTCATTTAATAAAGACTCTAAGTGTATAAACATTTCCAGATTTTCATACTGACGCATATCTAATCTAAAATTCTTATATACCGCACGGCTATCCTGAGTTTCTAAATCACAGACTTCAAGAGATAACGATTGCTCATTCTGGCGAATGTTGTTATTATTATTTATAAGCTCTTCTCTAAAAACTCCCGGTGGCAATACATATGGAATAGGATTACGGTCGTTATTTTCTTCAATATTTACTGAAGTCACCTCAAACCGAGTATTTTCTGTTGCAGGGTCTGACTCATCAGGATCTAATGTGTATAAATACCTGCGGTAATCACCACGTACTAAATCTAGCGAACCTAAACGTAAAACTGTGGGCTGCTGCCAACCACTCATAAACATTCGCATAAAACGAATAGATCTGAAGTCATTTATTCCTCCCTGCTTATTAGTTGAAGCACTTATAGGCACCTTAAACTGATACCATGTTACCGGTAACGTATTCCCATTTTGCAGGGTCACCTCAATATCACGTTGATCTACTATAAACTCGTTCTCAACATTAAGAGTAGCACGTGTAATATCTAGTTGATACTCATAATAACTATCAACCGTGTTCATTGTAAAATCACGGTTGATATCTTCGGTATCGGGTATGGTTGTAGAACCTCTATTAGTTTGAGTAACATCTACAGGTGAGTTTCCTTCCTGACCGTTATACTGTTTATAGCGATCTAAAACCGAACCCTGAGCAGCAACAAAATATTGATAATTATCTCCGGCAGGATCTTCTAAACCAGCAAAGGCTGGAAAATTTGAAGCTTCCTGATCATCATTCAAACCGTCATAACCTACATCTTGATTTGTACGCTGAGCACCTTCAGTATCAAAAGCATAAATCAAAGCTTGATTAGTAGGTACTTTCCCCCATACGGTAGGTGTTGTATTAGTCACACCACCATCCTGAGGCAATCCGTTCTCATACTGCTTACGCCCATCTTTTAATATATCTTCTGAAATATTTCCGAGATTTAACGTAAGTCTTCCTCCGGTATTTGTTGCGTTTTCAGCATAAATAAACGGATCCATTAGCCAGAATTCAATAAACTCTACGTTTGCCTGTTCAAAGTCTGTTGAAGCAAACTGTCTCATTATGCCTCCAAAATTTTGTTCGGGGTTTTCAAGAATTCCATCTTGTGCATCCAGACTATAGTTATAAGGCCCGCGCTCTTCTGGATAATAAGCCATATCTAACGTAAACAGCGCTTGTGTTGTACCCGCTACAATGTCTTGTTCAGGAAAAATCTCATCTCTAAAAACTCTACGCGTTGCATAAGTAGAAACATCTGCATCTGTAATACCATCTGGGCGCTGGTTTGTATAAAAAATAGGATCTATACTGTACCACGCAAATTTTGCTCTGCGATAACCGGTTCTTAAATCACCATTAGCAAACTCACCCCCAAAATCAACCGGTGCCGATGCCAGACTCCATTGTAACGGAGAGCTAATATCTAGTGAGGTTTGTGCTCCCTCAAAATCATCTATATAGGAGGCAGCCTGCCCTCCAAATTCTGTAGCTTTAGGCTGACCAGGCATTAAATAAGCTACTTCTCCTCTAAAAGAAACATTAGAAGGAACATCTGTATCTATATTAGGAAGTTTATTAACTAGACGTGTTAGAAAAGGAACTTCAGTCGAAAAATTAGCGTTAAAACCTAAAATGGTATTATTTATAGGCTCAAAGCTATAGGTCGCTTTCTGAGTAAGTGGGCGCTCATTAAGATTGATTAACGTACCACCCACCATAAAGTTCTCGTTAAACTGATGCTCTACATTAAGGCCCGTGAAGCGTTTAGTCTGCTGCCCAAATAATGTGTTATTTTCTGTAGAGACCTGTATAGGAATTCCTGAACCTTTAAGCGCCTGATCAAGAATTATTACTCTGCCGCGTTGATAATCTACTGAGTAGTCTAAACCTTCCTGTAAAACTCTACCGCCGGCTGTTACTGTCACAGAACCCTGCGGAACATTGAAACCTCCTATTGGAATACCTTCTTCCTGAGTTGATTTAAAAGTACCCTGTAATTGAAAAAGGTTTTTATCTGCGTTATCCTGTGCTATTGTTTTAGTAGAATTATAAAGCGAGTTATACACGTATTTACGCTGGTTAGCATTATAACTATCTGCGTTATCATAATTCTCTGTGCCGGCGTTGCGCAGCTTATTAAATAAATATTCTCCAAAAGGCTCTACCGAGGTAAAAATGATGCTACCATTACTTTGATTAACAGTTAAACCATTTACAAAATCAAAAAAACCGTCACCCCCATTTTGAGGATCACCAAAGTTGGTTAGATTATCTAAATTAAATACATTAAGTAAAGGTGTATTTTGCACATCTTCAGGAAGCGCAGGACCACCATCTGCTGCAGTAATATAATTTATAGGTGATGGTGATGTGTAAACAATATTCATTCTAAAGCCATCTGGTTGCAACTGCCCCACTCCAAGGCCGTAGATGTTTTTCATCATCAAATCCCAAATGGGCTCATTAACATCTGTAATATTACTTTTAAGCAGTTTTACGATCAAGGCTTGAGATGTTCCTCCCTGCCCCGGGGTAATTAAACTATCTAAAATCCCATCATTATTTATATCTGCACCACGTATTTGCCCATTAACATTGGCGTCAGCTCCATCGGCAATTTGATCTCCGTCAACATCCTGCCCGTTCTCATTAACCCCATCTCCATCTACATCTACATCAACAAGATCTGGAATACCATCGCCGTCTGTATCAGGATATGCACCACTTGTAGCGTCAACACCATCATTAGCAAATTCTCCAACTTGATATACCTGCCCGTTTACTGTATATTGAAAAGCAATTGCTAAAACCTCATCATTACTCAAACGTTGATTAAGCGATATATAGCCCAGCTGCGTATTTAATGTATATTCTGATGGTGTAAGTTGGCGTGCATTTTCTAAAGATGCATAGTCAGAACCATCTGAAACCTGAACCCCGCCAAAACCCTGACCTACAGTTGAAGCATCTCTAATCGCAGGCGTTAAAACAGTCTGCCCATTGCCAGAAAGACCAAAAGGGTTAAAATCGTTACTTGAGTTTCTAGGAAAACTCCCTGCCGGCAGATTAATAAAACCCGTAGGTATATTGGGCAATCCTATCTGTGTGGGAGTAGATTCTCCTATATCTTGTATCGCAACAATATTACGGGTATTTTCAAAACGCTGTGTACGGTTTGTAACCCAAACTTCAACCCGTGTAATTTGAACATTAGAATTTATAAACGGGTAGTTAGCCAGTGCTCTATTATAGTTATCTCTAAAGTATTGAGCTAAGAAATAATGCCTGTTTTCATCATATTCTAAAGCTTGTATTTCAAAATTCTGTATGGTGCCATCGCCCTGTGCCAACACCTGTTGGGTTTGACTTTGTTGTTCTGAAAAAACTCCGGTAATTGTTGTTTTTCCAAATTGAAGCTGCGTTTTAACCCCAAAAAGGCTCTGAGAACCTTGTATTAATGCACTATTAAGGGGCATACTTACATTACCTACTTCAATCTTTTGTATAATATCGTCTTCGTTAGGCGTGTACTCTAACTTTATCTGATTTTGAAAACTGAAACTTGCTTCGGTATCATAAACTGCATTTACCTGAAGCCGCGTTCCTACTTTCCCTAGCAGGCTTAAACTGATACGCTGATCAAAATCAAAACTAAAATTTGTTCGGTTTCTAGGCGAAAAACTTGGATTATCCTGCTTTGTAAACAGCCCACCAATGTCCATCTCAACACTACCGGTAGGTATAAACTCGATACTGTTTCCTCCAAAAATAGATTCAAACAAACCTGAGTTTACATAAAAATTAGGAAGTAAACTTTTTTGATCCTCTATACCTTCTTCAGTTTTACCATCTACAGCGGCAATTTTCTGCTGAAAATAGTTGCGCATTTGTTCTTTCTGAACGAGATCTTTAAACTCTTTTGGAGTCAAAATACGCGGATAATTAATGTTGTATTCGCCTACACTCTCTGTATAAATATATTTATCTGTAAGCGGGTCGTAGGTGTATTTTGAAATTATAGAATTAGGATTCTTAAGGCTAAGCTTACCAAGAGAAAAACCTGTTTTTGTAGAATCTTTAACTTCTTCTTCCTGGGCAAACAAAGACATCGAGCACAAAAAAGTGCCTGAAACTAATAGCATTTTTAAAGAAAACCAGCGTAGTTTTGTAACCAAAGTCTATTAGAGTTTTTTAAGGGCCAATTTTATAATAGTTTCAACAGTAGCATCAGGATTTTCACGTACGATTACATCGCAAACTTTTTCAGCTTGTTTACGTACAAAGCCAAGAGTCTCTAAAGCTGATAACGCTTCATCCTTATTGGTATTGCCTGTTCCCGCTGAAATTTCATCAACATCGTAAACTTTGAGAATTTTATCTTTTAAATCAAGAATTACACGCTGAGCTGTTTTAGCTCCTATTCCTTTTACACCCTGTATTGTTCTTACATCTCCCGTTGCAATTGCTTGCTTTACCTGCGTAGGATCTAATGATGACAACATCGTACGCGCAATACTTGTACCCACGCCGCTCACTGAGATTAATAATTTAAATATCTCCCTTTCTGATTTTTGAGAAAAACCATAGAGTGTATGAGCATCTTCTTTTATATGAAGATATGTGTAGAGCATAATACTCTCTCCTTCTGGCAAAAGTGAAAAGGTATGTAGTGAAATATTTACAAAATACCCAACACCCTGACAATCTATAACGACATCGGTATGGTTTTTTTCGACCAACTTGCCTTTCAAAAAAGTAATCATCCAGCTAAAAAAGTTAAGGCTTCAAATGTACTAAAATTAATTAGCACAATTGAAGCCTGTTAGATGAGGTATTAGACTTTAGAATCGCCTAAAAGTTCCTCTTGTAATTTTTTACCCTTTTGTTGAGCATCTATAACTGCAACCGCTGCCATATTAACAATCTCGTCTACACTAGCTCCTAACTGAAGTACGTGAACAGGCTTGTTCATTCCCATCATTATAGGCCCTATGTTATCTGCATTATTAAGTTCTTTAATCATTTTGTACATGATATTTGCAGAGTCTATGTTTGAGAAAACCAATGTATTAACTTTTCTACCTGCTAATTTAGAAAATGGAAATTTACTTTTTAGCAACTCTGCATTCAACGCAAAATCTGCCTGCACCTCACCATCAACAGCTAAATCTGGATAATATTTATGCAAATAAGCCACCGCTTCTCTAACTTTATCTGCCTGTGGATTTTTTGAAGAACCAAAGTTAGAGTACGAGATCATTGCAATAACCGGCTCCATACCAAATAACCTTACCGTACGCGCGGTCATCAAAGCGATTTTAGCTAGTTCTTTTGCAGTAGGCTCAATATTTATAGAAGTATCTGCTAAAAACAAAGGACCTCTGCTCGTGTTCATAAGGTTTGCCGCAGCAACTTTCTGAACGTTGGCTGCTGCTCCTATCACTTCTAAAACCGGCTTAACTGCAGAAGGATAGCTACTACTATAACCAGTAATCATTGCATCTGCATCACCTTCATTAACCATCATCGCTGCATAATAGTTACGCTGTCTTAATAGTTTTTGAGCATCAAAAAGGGTTACACCTTTACGTTTGCGACCCTGCCAATATAAATTAGCATATTTATTTAAGTTTACTTTTTCTTCTGGAGTTTTAGGATCTATAATCTCAATGTCTGCTTCAAAATCAAGCTCTTCCATAAGCTCAATAATGGTCTCTCTATTTCCTAGCAATACGGGAGTGCCTATACCCTCATCATAAATTATTTGAGCAGCTTTCATCACATCGAGTTGATCTGCTTCAGCAAAAACCACACGCTTAGGATCTGTTTTTGCACGGTTAAGTATAAGACGCACTATCTTATTATCAGACCCCATTCGATCTAATAATTCATCTTCATATTTTTGCCAATCTGTGATAGGCTCACGAGCCACACCACTTTCCATAGCAGCCTTAGCCACTGCAGGAGGAACTTTAGTAATTAATCGCGGATCAAAAGGTTTTGGGATAATATAATCTGTACCAAAGTTTAAACGGGTTTCCCCGTAGGCGATATTTACCTGCTCAGGAACTGACTCCTTTGCTAACTCAGCAAGTGCTTGCACTGCTGCCATCTTCATCTCTTCGTTAATCTTAGTAGCACGAACATCTAATGCACCTCTGAAAATAAACGGAAAACCAAGAACATTATTTACCTGATTAGGATGGTCTGAGCGACCAGTTGCCATTATAATATCTTTGCGCGTACTTGTTGCCAACTCATAATCTATCTCAGGATTAGGGTTTGCCATTGCAAATACAATAGGGTTAGGTGCCATAGACAAAAGCATATCTGGCGTAACAATGTCGGCTATAGAAAGGCCTATAAAAACATCTGCATCAACCATCGCCTCATCTAAGGTGTCTATTTTACGATCTGAAGCAAATTCTGCCTTTTCTTCTGATAAGGTATCCCGGTCACTACGTATAACACCCTTGCTATCTAACATAACAATATTCTTAGGTGATGCCCCAAATGCTTTGTATAAACGAGTACATGAAACAGCTGCTGCCCCTGCACCGCTAATTACGATGCGCACATCTTCTAGTTTCTTTCCGGTAAGCTCTACCGCATTTAGCAAAGCAGCGGCAGATATAATAGCTGTACCATGCTGGTCATCATGCATAACCGGTATATCTAACTCTGCTTTTAAACGGCGCTCAATCTCAAATGCTTCAGGAGCTTTAATATCTTCAAGATTAATCCCTCCAAATGTTGGAGCGATATTTTTAACCGTTGCAATAAATTCTTCTACATCTTTTGTACCTACTTCAATGTCAAAAACATCAATGCCGGCAAATATTTTAAAGAGTAATCCTTTACCTTCCATAACCGGCTTAGATGCCTCAGGCCCTATATCTCCTAGACCCAAAACTGCGGTTCCGTTAGAAATTACCGCTACTAAATTTCCTTTTGCGGTGTATTTATATGCATTTTCAATATCTTTTTGAATCTCCAAGCAGGGCTCTGCAACACCAGGAGAATAGGCTAACGACAGATCGCGTTGTGATGAATATTTCTTGGTTGGTACTACCGCAATTTTTCCCGGAGTAGGTTTTGCGTGATAAACTAAAGCTTCTCTTCGCTTACTTTCTTTACTCATAATTTAATGGTTTGCTCGTACTACAAAAGTAAACCTATTATTGAATCACCCTAAGAAATGACCTCTTTTCCTTTAGCTAATTTTAGCCAAAACATCTACATCTTTGCGAATAGCACCTAGATATTGAAGTTTTAAAGTCACCTACGTTGCACCGTAGATCAACCGGATTAATAAAAGAGTAAGGAGGCATTTAAATTAGTATTTAAAAAATTGACCGTTGATAGAAAACAGCTATAAAGCATAAAACAGTAGGTTTAACTACTGCTTTACAAACCCGTGATTCAAAAAATAATTTTATTATTTAGTAATACACTATTCTGCTGTTTCTTCATATACTTTATCTGCATGTTTCGGTTTTAGTCGTAATGCCAGAATTGCTGCGATCATAAAGAATACACCTCCAAAAAGTATTGCATTTACGGCATTACCACCTAATAGATATTTATAAATAGGACCAAAAGAGACTGTTTGAATACCCATCGGGATTACAATCATCATATTTAAAATACCCATATAAATACCTCTTTTTTTCTGAGGAACAATTTTAGAAACCATTGTATATGGGATACCCATCATTGCTGCCCATCCTATTCCAAATAAAATCATCGGGAATAACACTAAAATAGGATCAGTTATATAGGGTATCGTAAGTAATGCAATTGCAGAACCAAAAAGACTTAAAGAATACACCTTACGTCCTCCAAATTTTAAAGTCAAAGGCACTAATGCTAATGCAACTACAATAGTGGTAATATTATAAGTCGTACTCATCTTAGCTGCCTGTGCGGCCGCTTGTGATGTATTAAAGCCCATTGTTGTTTTAAATAAAGGCACCGTAAACTGCCAGTAAATAAATAATGCATACCACTGAAATAAATAAACTCCTGCAACCCGCCACATAAATCGAGGCATCTCCTTAATGGTACTTGCAATCTCAATAAAAGGTATTTTTAGACGTTGTGAAAACGGTAGTGCTCTATGCTGGTTAATTTCGTCAAGTTCCTCTTCTGTAGGGGGGATTTCAGGAGTTTTTAGAACAGACCACAAAATTGTCCCTACTGAAAGTACAGCCCCTATAAAGAACGAATAGTACAACCATTTTGGGATAGAACCTTCAGCGTCAGCTACATCGCCTCCACCAAACCAATCTTGAAATAGGAAGATTGAAGCGTTTGCAAGTACTATACCTGCACCCACAAAAAGACTTTGCATCTGATATCCTAAACTCAATTGCTTAGCAGGTAATTTATCACCAACAAAAGCACGGTAAGGCTCCATTGCCATATTATTACCCACATCAAGAATCCAGAGTAAACCTACAGCAAACCAAAGCGCAGGGCTATACGGAAAAGCAAATAAACACAAACTTCCTATTAAGGCTCCTACAAGAAAGAAGGGTTTTCTTCTCCCTCCCCATTTTGGCAACCAGGTCTTATCAGAAATCGCACCAATTATTGGCTGAATCACAAGTCCCGTAATGGGTCCTGCAATATTTAAGATAGGTAACATATCTTCTGAAGCTCCTAAAAATAGAAATATAGGGTTTATGGCAGTCTGCTGAAGTCCAAAACTGAACTGAATACCTAGGAAACCAACATTCATATTGAAAATCTGCCAGAATGAAAGTTTAGGTTTATTAATCGCACTCAATATCTTATTCATAAGAGAATACTAATAGATTATAATTAAATGTAGCAATTGAAACTTGTTTTAAAATAGCAATACAGGAAACGCAAACGCTTTCGAAAATAAGATCGCTAAAAACAGTCGTCAATATACAAGAATACACTATTATATTAACAGGAAATTATAATTTATTACCTTAAGATACTATGTTACCTAATGTGGCTTTATAAACTTTATATTCCGCATTAAACCAGCATATTTAGTACGTTTTACCGGAGATTTTTTGAAGATATCAGAAAACAATTCTTGCGTAAGTTCTTCCCATTCATTTTTAGAATAGTCTAAAATAGCTTGGTTAGGATTAAATAGGGGCTGATTATGTGGTTTAGAAAACCGATTCCACGGGCAAACATCCTGGCAAATATCACATCCAAACATCCATTCATCCATTTTATCCTGAGCATAAGATGGTATTTCGTTTTTGAGTTCTATAGTAAAATAACTAATACATTTACTGCCGTCAACTACGTGAGCATCTACTATTGCTTGAGTAGGACACGCATCTATACACGCCGTACAGGAACCACAGTGATCTGTTACCGTAGTATCGTATTCAAGATCGAGATCTATAATTAATTCTGCAATAAAATAAAAAGAACCCACTTGCTTAGTGAGCAAATTGCTGTGTTTACCTATCCAGCCTAGTCCGCTTTTTGCAGCCCATGCTTTATCTAACACAGGCGCAGAATCTACAAATGCCCTCCCATCTACTTCTCCTATCTTCTCTTTTATATAATTTAAAAGCTCTTTGAGTTTATCTTTAATTACAAAATGATAATCTGTACCATAAGCGTATTTAGAAATTTTATAAGAGTCTTCACGCTGTTGTTCTTCAGGATAATAATTTAAAAGCAATGAGACCACACTTTTTGCGCCGGGGACCAAAATTGTAGGGTCAAGTCTTTTGTCAAAATGATTTTCCATATAGGTCATTTCTCCGTGCATATTATTTTTTAGCCAACGTTCTAGTCTGGGAGCTTCTTGTTCTAAAAATTCTGCTTTTGAAATGCCACACGACATAAAGCCAAGACGTTGCGCCTCAGCTTTAATGAGTTGGCTATATTTTGACCTGTTATCTATCAATTTTTACGCTTTGTAAACTGAAGTATTGCGTTGTTTGGTTTGAGTGTTATTAAGGGATTAATTTCAATAGGAGTATTCTTAAACTCAATTTTAAAACGCTTCACTAGTTCGGCGACTGCCAAAATCATCTCATACATAGCAAAGTTATTGCCTATACACATACGTGGTCCTGCTCCAAAAGGGTAGTAATACGGTGAATATTTTATGCTCGTGTCATCATTAAAACGATCAGGATTAAAAACATCAGGATCTTTCCAGAAATTTGCATCTCTGTGTATTTCATAAATAGAAAAAAGTACGCTTGTATTAGGAGCAATCTCATAACCTGCAAAAGAATCTGCTTCTATGCTTACCCGATCTATAAAATATGCAGGAGGATACAAGCGCATAGACTCATTTACGACCTGCTCTATATACTGTAAATTTTTGATTTTTAGTAAGAGGGTATTTTCATTATCTAGTTCGTTTACTTCAGTATAAATCTTTTCTTGAACTTCAGGATTTCTGGCAAGTAATTCTGTGGTAAAAGTTAATGCATTAGACGTAGTTTCATGACCAGCTGTAAATAATATTAAAATTTCATCTATAAGCTGCTCTTCTGCCATCGCAGATCCATCATCATATCGCGCATCAAGAAGCATATCTAATAAATCATCCTGTCGCTCATTACTCTTCTGACGGTCTTTGACTAAATCTCTGAGAATTTGCCGTGCTTCCTGAGTGAGTTTGAGTGTGTTGCTTAACTGTCCCGATAATTTAAACCACCATATTAAATACGGTTGTCTAAGCTCTCTAACCATCATTTCCTGAGCAGTTTCGGTAATATACTGTAGTCTATTTATTGACGTCTGATCAACCGCACTACTAAATAGCGCCTTTACAACAGTCTGAAATGCGAGATCGTTAAAAATGGGAAAAATATCGAAAGGCTTGTCTACTTCAATTTTATCAATTTCAGAAATTACTGCTTGCTCAATTTTTTCAATTAAAGTTGCTAATTGCTTTTTATGAAAGGCAGGCTGAATAAGCTTACGCTGCTTTGCCCAATGTGCACCATTTGAAGTTAATAATCCTTGACCTAGATATTTGGCAAGATCTTTAGTTTGGATAGGAGACTTCTTATAATTTTTTTGATTTTTTTGAAGTGCATATTGTGCAAATAAAGGATCTTTAGAAAACACCACACTCTCAGAAATACCCAATTTTAAACGAAATGTATTTCCTTTAAGTTTAAAATTCTCTTTATGAAATGGCAGTGGATTTTTTAGAATAGCCCTTGCAGACTTAATAAACATAATGCGCGAAACCTGCGGTATCTTTTGCATACTATCATTCAATTAGAACAAGCCACCCTGTACAGGTCCTTTTACTCTGTCAAGGTGTTTATAGGCTGCCTCAGTAACTTCTCTCCCTCTTGGCGTACGCATTATAAAACCTTGTTGAATTAAAAAAGGTTCGTACACTTCCTCAATAGTTTCGGCACTTTCAGATACAGCTGTTGCCAGGGTAGTTATACCTACGGGGCCTCCCTTAAACTTATCAATTATAGTCGCAAGTATTTTATTATCCATCTCATCAAGACCGTGAGCATCTACATTGAGCGCTTTTAATCCAAAACGTGCAATCGCTATATCAATCTTACCATTCCCCTTAATCTGAGCAAAATCACGAACTCTACGCAATAAGGCATTTGCAATACGTGGCGTCCCCCTACTTCTACCAGCAATCTCAATAGCCGCTTCCATCCCTATAGGCACCTGTAATATTTCGGCGCTACGCTGTACAATAGTTGTAAGCAATTCTGTATCGTAATATTGTAGACGTGATGATATACCAAAACGCGCACGCATTGGAGCTGTAAGAAGTCCAGAACGTGTGGTGGCACCTATAAGCGTAAAAGGATTAAGATTAATCTGAACCGTACGGGCATTTGGTCCACTTTCGATCATAATATCTATCTTATAATCTTCCATTGCTGAGTACAAATATTCTTCAACAATAGGGCTTAAACGATGTATCTCATCTATGAAAAGAACATCACGCTCTTCAAGGTTTGTCAAAAGACCGGCAAGATCTCCAGGCTTGTCAAGTACAGGACCAGATGTTACTTTTATACTAACACCGAGCTCATTTGCTAAGATATTAGCCAGAGTTGTTTTTCCCAAACCAGGAGGGCCGTGAAATAATGTATGATCTAATGCCTCTCCTCTCCCATTAGCTGCCTGTACAAATATTTGAAGATTCTCTATAACTTGTTCCTGCCCCGTAAAATCATCAAAACTCAAAGGTCTCAAGGCACGCTCTATGTCATGCTCTTCTCTACTGAAGCCATCACTACTGGCATCTAAATTTTCATTCATAACGTAAATATACTAATTCCACATTGAGCCAAAATACATTCAAAGTACAACCTTAAATTAATCAATAACAATAAAAAAACCCGCTATATAGCGGGCTTTTAAATATATTCTAATTGAATCTTAATGATTCATTTCTTCTTCGTTCGGTTGAAGTGGCACCGTCTGTGGAACATAATCCTGACCAGCGATCACATAATCACTCTCATCCTCATTAAGTTTGCTATAGTCATATGGCCAGCGGTATACGCTTGGTATAGCTCCAACCCAGTTCCCATGAATATGTTCATGACCTGTAGTCCATTCTAACGTATTTGATTTCCAAGGGTTTAATTCACCTTTTTTACCGTAGAAGATAGAAGCTATAAAATTGTATAAGAATACTAACTGAGCAGCTGCTGTAACAATTGCTGCAATAGTAATTAAAACATTTACATCTGCTAAATCATCAAAGTATGGGAATGCAGTATTAGAATAATATCTACGTGGTAAACCAGCCATACCTATGAAATGCATTGGGAAAAAGACAGCGTAAGAACCTATGGCAGTTACCCAAAAATGGACGTAACCAAGGTTTTTGTTCATCATCTTACCTTCAAACATTTTAGGGAACCAGTGATATACACCTGCAAATAAACCATATAATGCAGATATACCCATCACAAGGTGGAAGTGAGCTACTACAAAATACGTATCGTGAACGTTAATATCTAGCGTACTATCTCCTAATATAATACCTGTTAAACCACCTGTAATAAAAGTAGAAACAAGACCTATAGAAAACAACATCGCAGGATTAAACTGTAAGTTACCTTTCCATAAAGTGGTAATATAGTTAAATGCTTTTACCGCTGAAGGTATTGCAATTAACAACGTTGTAAAGGTAAATACAGAACCTAAGAATGGATTCATACCTGAAATAAACATATGGTGACCCCAAACTATTGTAGATAAAAACGCGATTGCTAAAATCGAGGCAATCATCGCTCTGTAACCAAAAATAGGCTTACGTGCATTAGTTGCAATAACTTCTGAAGATATCCCTAATGCAGGTAATAATACAATATATACTTCAGGGTGACCTAAGAACCAGAATAAGTGTTCAAAAAGCACCGGAGAACCACCACTATTGTGTAGTACCTCACCACCAATATATATATCTGACAAGAAGAAAGAAGTTCCAAAACTTCTATCCATTATAAGTAATAAAGCAGCAGACAATAATACTGGGAATGAAACGATACCAATAATTGCAGTCACAAAAAATGCCCAGATTGTAAGTGGAAGTCTCGTCATAGACATTCCCTTTGTACGCAAGTTAATAACAGTTACAACATAGTTAAGAGATCCTAATAGCGATGATGCGATGAAAATAGCCATAGAAACTAACCATAATGTCATACCTGTACCCGCAGCAGAAATTGAATTAGGTAATGCACTTAAAGGAGGATAAATAGTCCATCCAGCAGCGGCAGGTCCTGATTCAACAAATAGAGAACAACACATAATTACTGCAGACAAGAAAAATAGCCAGTAAGAGACCATATTCAAGAATCCTGAAGCCATATCACGTGCCCCGATTTGTAGCGGAATAAGGAGGTTACTAAAAGTACCACTCAGACCAGCTGTTAGTACAAAGAATACCATTATCGTACCGTGTATCGTCACTAGCGATAGGTAGATACTAGGATCCATAACACCTTCTGGTGCCCATTTACCTAGAAATATTTCAAAAACTGTAAAACTTTTATCTGGCCATGCTAATTGTAATCTAAATAAGATAGACATAGCAATACCAATAATTCCCATTATCAGACCAGTAATTAAATACTGTTTAGAGATCATTTTATGATCTGTACTAAAAATGTATTTACTTATAAAAGTCTGGTGGTGATCATGATGTGAATCGTGATCATCGTGAGCATGGTCCAGTGCATTTGAATGTGCTGACATAATCTAATTTCTTTTTAGTAATTTTTTTTTATTCTTGACCTGCGATACTAGTCTTAAACGTTTCTTGTTGTTCAATCCAAGCGTCGTAATCCTCTTGACTCTCTACTATTATTTTCATTTGCATATTGTAGTGACTCTTACCACAAATTTTATTACATAGCAAATAATAATCAAACTCATCATAATTGTCTAGAGCCGGTTCACCAGCTGCCGCAAGTACCTTATTCTTATCATTACGTATTTTTTGAATTGTACGCATTTTATCTTTCATGTAATCTGTAGTACGTATCTCTTCAGTAGTTACTGTAGGTGTAAATGAAAACTGTGTAATCATACCTGGTACAACATTCATCTGCGCTCTAAAGTGAGGCATATAAGCTGAGTGTAATACATCTTGAGAACGTAACTTAAAGATTACTTGTCTACCTACCGGTAAGTGTAGTTCTTGAGTCACAATATCATCTTGGCCGTCTGCATCACTAGGATCTATACCTAATTGATTAATTCCCTCTATAAATCGAACGTTAGCATTACCTAAGGTATTATCATCTCCTGAATATCTAGCTTTCCAGTTAAAACGCTGTGCATATAATTCTATAACTAACGCATCTTCATCCTCCTCAAAGTTCATTATATCTGACCAGGTAAATAAACCATAGATAATTAATCCTGCAAGAACAATTACAGGTATAATTGTCCAAATAAACTCGAGCTTATCGTTATCTGCATAAAATAATGCCCTTTTTCCTTTTTCACCCTTATACTTATAAGAGAAAAAGTGAAGCAAGAATTGCGTTATAATCTGAACAAACATGATCAATGCAATAGAGATAAACATAAGATTATCATACTTGCTACCATGCTCAGATGAAGCTTCTGGCAAATAAAATTTAGAATAATGCCAAAAACAATAGAACATTAAGAAATAAAGAAAAACAGTAAACATCACCATCAATTTTGCATTGACGCTGTTGTCTTTATCATTTGCCACCTCGCCAGACTCATCTTTCGACTTGCCTTTAGAAAGTGCATATATCTTACTCATTTGCCATAATGTTACAGCAAAAAGTATAATTACAATAAGTACTAAAAAAACGGTCATTGTTGTGTTTTTTCTGTTCGTTGATATTAATAATGAAAATGCTCGCTTTCTACTAAGAACGGATTATTCTTAGGTCTTAATGACACTCTAGATAAGCCCAGGCCTACCATTAGAATAAACAATCCTAGGAAAAATAATATAGCTGCGAATTCTGTAATTCCGAAAGACCAATATGGCCCCACTGTAGATGGCATCACAAGTAAGAATATATCTATGTAATGACCTACAAGTATAATAGTACCAGCTATAACTACGAACCAAGAAACTCGTTTGAAATCACTGTTCATTAAAATAATAATAGGAAATACAAAGTTTAATATCAACATTCCGAAGAAAATAGGATTGTACTCCTGAATTCTTAAGATGAAATATGTTACTTCTTCCGGTATATTTGCGTACCAAATCAACATAAATTGACCAAACCATAAATATGTCCAGAATATGCTGAAACCGAACATAAACTTAGCTAGATCGTGAAGGTGACTATCATTTACAAACTCTAATTTCCCAATAGCTTTAAGTGAAACTGTTACCATAGCTATTACCGTTACCGCAGATACCATCATACCTGCTAAAATATACCAAGCGTACAATGTGCTATACCAGTGTGGAGTCATAGACATAAACCAATCCCAAGCCATAGTCGATTCTGTACATAGGAAAAATGCTAAAAAGAATATTGAAAATTTAAACAAATTCTTGTATGGCCTATCATCTTCTGCTGTATCCATTGCTAGACTATTTTTTCTAGCAAAAAATCTATATAAGTTCCAACCGGCTACATAAATTATTGAGCGTATTAACCAGAAAGGAAAATTTAAATATCCTGCTTTATCTTGCAAAATTTGATCTTCAGCAACTAATTCATGGTTTTGCCAAGGATAAAAGTGCTCTCCCGCAAAAACTACAATAAGAAGAACTATGATTGAACCAGGAAGTAAGTAATGCGTAATACCCTCCATTACTCTAAATAGAACTGGTGACCATCCTGCCTGAGCTGCAGTTTGAATAGCATAAAACACTAAAGCTCCCAAAGCGATCATCATAAAAAAGAATGCAGCTATGAATGCAGCAGACCAAGGTTTACTTTGCATTTGATGCAAAACGTGTTCCATATGCTCTTCGTCTTCATGAGCATTATGACCCATATCCTTATCTTTAGCCATAGCAGCTTCAGAATAGCCATGCTCTTGACGAGCTTCATCTATAAAACTGGCTTCTTCGTGATTTTCAGTAGTCTCGTGGTGGGCATCGTGAGAAGCTAAAACTGCGCTCGCTTCTTCTACCGTAGACGGGACAGAGAGAAAGCCATAGACCAAGCCAACTAACCCAAGTACCATACTAATTATGGCGAAAAGTCTTAATTTACTAGAAAATGTATACATAATTTTGAAATATCCTGGCTTTATTATTCTTCGATTTGAGCTTCTTCAGAAGGAGTTGTAGTCATTACATTACCATCATCAGTTGCTTCTTCTTCAGTTAAAACAGCTTCATCATCAACACTTGCATCAGAATCAAAGGCTCTTTTAGGTTTACCATCTAATTCATATTTTAGATCTATAACATAGTGATTTATTAGCCATAATTCACGCTCTGTAGTTTGACTGGCATAAGATCCCATTGTATTAATACCATAATAAGTGACATGGTAAATACTACCTTCTGTTATAGCTCTACCTTGATCATTATATGCTGGTATACCTAATATCTTTTCACGCTTAGCTAAAGTACCTTGACCATCACCTTTATCACCGTGACAAATTGCACAGTAAATAGTATATAGCTCCTTACCTTCATTTAAATTATCTTCAGTATATGGAACAGGATTTGCAAGTGTGCCCTTAGCAGCTTCATAACCCTCTGTACTGTTCTCGTATTCATAAGGCATCCATCCGCGAGAAACAGAACCTTCAGCAGGTATCATTGCTTCCATCCCATTAGGAAATACCTCATAATTACCGTAAGCTTCATAACTCACTTCCTGATACATGTTAGGCATATATTGATAGTTACGATAATCCTTATTCTGACAAGAAGCCAAAATAACAACTAACATTAAAGAGCCTAATATTTGAATATTATTTCTCATTTGTTAAGCGTGTTCTTCATTGTGAATTAAACTTATTTCTGAAGCTCCTGTATCATATAGAAACTTAGAAAGCTCATCTAGATCGTGATTTGCAGCATCTACTTCAATCAAAAAGTGATCATCTGTAGTTCTAACATCTGGATTTGAAGCCTTCTGGAACGGCCAAATTTTACTTCTTAAGTAAAATGTAATTACCATTAAGTGAGCCGCAAAAAAGACGGTTAACTCAAACATAATAGGCACAAAAGCAGGCATATTTTGTAAGTATGAAAAACTAGGTTTACCACCTATATTTCTAGGCCAATCTTCAATCATGATAAAGTTCATCATCAAGGTAGCCACACTTAACCCCACAAGACCATACATAAAAGAAGTAATAGCTAGACGCGTAGGAGCAAGCCCCATTGCTTTGTCTAAACCGTGTACCGGAAAAGGAGTATACACCTCAATTATTCTATACTTTTTAGCACGTAACTCCTTCACAGCTTTCATGAGAATATCATCATCATTGTAAAGCGCATGTAAAACGTTTGCTGATGCCATATTTTATTGTTTAAGTTTTTGTGCCTGACCTGCCCAATCATCACGTTCAGCTCTTCCTGGAAAAGCATCTATGATCTCGTCTAACAAGTCATATTCTGTTTTTGTCATTTTACTTACCTGATCGTAGGTATAAATACCCAGCTGATGCAATTTCTGTTCAAGTACAGGACCTACACCACTTATCAGTTTCAAATCATTTGTAGTTTGAGTTGCCGGGTCATAAATACCTATTCTTGACAACATCAAATCAACCTGTGTTTTCTTAGCTTCAGTATCTAACATCACGTCTGCATTAACTGTTGCTTGATGATATGTTTTATCATTATTTGAAGCAGAAGCTAAAGTTGTACGCTCAGCATAATTAGATGTACGGCTATCTGCAGCAGTACCTGCAAGATCTTCTCCAGACTCTCTAATTCGCTTGTAACGAGCACCAGATGATTTAAGAATACTCTTAACTTCAGCCTGAGCAATTACAGGAAATGTACGAGCGTATAATAAGAATAATACAAAGAAGAAACCAATAGTCCCAACAAATACTCCAATATCTACAAAAGTAGGAGAGAACATTGACCAGGAAGACGTTAATCTGTCTTTACTTAAACAAAGAACAATAATATCAAAACGCTCAAACCACATACCTATGTTAATAACAAGAGCAACAAAAAAGGTCCAAACTATATTTCTTCTCCAAGCCTTGACCCATAGCGTAAGTGGCACAATAAGGTTACATATAATTAATGCCCAGAAGGCCCACCAGTAAGGTCCAGTAGCAGCACCAAAAGACAAATAGGTATAATTCTCATAAGGTACACCAGAATACCAACCAATAAAATACTCGGTTAAGTAGGCAACAGTTACAATACCACCAGTTAGTAGTATTACCTTATTCATAAATTCAATATGAACAATTGTTATGTAATTTTCAAGATTTACAACTTTACGCATTACAAGAAGTAATGTTTGTACCATAGCAAATCCTGAAAATATTGCACCAGCAACAAAGTAAGGAGGGAAAATCGTACTGTGCCATCCCGGAACAACTGAAGTAGCAAAGTCAAATGATACAATAGTATGTACAGAAAGTACTAACGGTGTTGCTAAACCCGCAAGCACTAAAGATACTTCCTCAAAACGTTGCCAGTCTTTTGCACGACCGCTCCATCCAAAACTTAATATACCGTAAATCTTTTGTTGAAAAGGACTTTTGGTACGATCTCTAATCATTGCAAAATCTGGAAGTAAACCTGTCCACCAGAAAACAAGCGAAACAGATAAATATGTTGATATTGCAAATACGTCCCAAAGTAGAGGTGAATTAAAGTTTACCCACAACGAACCAAACTGGTTAGGAATAGGTAATACCCAATACGCCAACCAAGGGCGACCCATGTGAATTATAGGAAATAAACCAGCTTGAACAACAGCAAAAATTGTCATCGCTTCTGCAGACCTGTTAATTGCCATACGCCATTTTTGACGGAACAATAAAAGTACTGCGGAGATCAAGGTACCGGCGTGACCAATACCTACCCACCAAACAAAGTTGGTAATATCCCAGGCCCAGCCAATTGTTTTGTTAAGACCCCAAACCCCAATTCCTGTAGTTACTGTATAAACAATACAGCCTAAACCCCACAAAAATGCGATAAGCGCTATAGAAAAAACAATCCACCAAGATTTATTGGCCTTTCCTAATATAGGAGCTCCTACATCTACACTGATATCGTGGTAAGATTTCTCTCCAAGAATCAAAGGCTCTCTTATGGGTGCTTCGTAGTGTGACGACATATTAATATATTGATATTTATTTTAAAAAATTTTAAGCTTCAGCAGTATTTTTAACTTTTACCTGATAGAATACATTAGGTTTAACTCCTATATCTTCAAGTAAGTAATACTTGCGTTTATCATTTTTCAATTCTACGATTTCTGAATCTGGAATATTTACATCCCCAAACTTAATAGCACCATTATCACAAGCATTGCTACAAGCTGTTGCAAACTCACCATCTTTAATTACTCTACCTTCACGTTTAGCATCTAAAATGGTCTTCTGAGTCATTTGAATACAGAAAGAACATTTCTCCATAACCCCTCTAGAACGCACAGTAACATCTGGATTAAGAACCATACGACCTAAATCATTGTTCATATTGTAATCAAACTCATCGTTTTCACTATATAAGAACCAGTTAAAACGACGTACTTTATACGGACAGTTGTTTGCACAATAACGTGTACCTACACAACGGTTATATGTCATTTGGTTTTGACCCTGTCTACCGTGACCTATTGCAGCAACAGGACACACAGTTTCACAAGGAGCGTGGTTACAGTGCTGACACATCACAGGTTGAAAAGCTACCTCAGGATTATCATAAGACTGAACTTCTACTACAGAATACGAGTCAAAAGCCGGAAGCTCTTCAAGCGTTTTAGTTTCTTCAGCAAAGGTATCTTCAGAAGAATAGTAACGGTCAATACGCAACCAATGCATATCTCTAAAGTTTCTAACTTCTTGCTTCCCTACCACAGGAACATTATTCTCAGCGTGACACGCAATAACACAAGCACCACAACCGGTACATGCATTTAAATCTATAGAAAGATTAAAATGTGGCCCTACAGTATCATCAAAAGATTCCCAAATGTCTGCATTCTTATCTCTAACCTCAATCTCAGAGTGGTTATAATCAACCTCTCCTACAGGGTTCCAAGCATGAACATCTTTAGAATTAAAAATCTCTAATGTAGTCTCACGGATAATATCATCTGCACGACCAGCCATTGTATTCTGCATCTGAACGCAGGCAAACTCATGCCATCCACTAGTTTTAGTAATTTCAACTTTTTGAGTTGCACTAAAATCTTTATATAACGGGTAGGCGTTAACACCTACTTTCATTTCATCCTGTACAGCAGCAGTTTTACCATAACCCAAAGCAAGTCCTACAGACCCTGGAGCCTGACCTGGCTGAATATATACTGGTACATTTTCAAGTTTAACACCATCTAATGTTATGGTTACATAGCTACCGTTAAGCTCTCCCTTTGAAGTAATCTCATTCTCAACACCTAACTTATCTGCGTCAACTTTTGACATAGTAAGAAAGTTATCCCAAGAAGTTCTTGTAATAGGATCAGGAAATTCTTGCAACCAGGGGTTATTAGCTTGCTGACCATCACCCATACCCGTACTAGAATACAGCGTTAAATCAAAACCATTTCCAGAAGTTTCACCGTCCTGAGCTAATGCAGATAATGCACTCGCTAGTGTTAAAGATCCATTTTCAGAAACTGAATTTATTTCTTCAGTAACAGCGGTTGCTTCTGTATTTATAGTGCCAGACACGATACCATCGTGCAAAGCTTGATTAAAGCTAGTTGAAGAATTACTCCAATTTGCTTTTAAATAATCATAATACGTTTGTGTACTACCGGTCCAGGTCAATAAAGAATCCTGGAATTGTCTAGTACTAAATAATGGTCTTATAGTAGGCTGCGTCAAACAAATTTGACCCTTTTTAATCTCTACATCACCCCAAGATTCTAAATAATGTGGAGTTGGCGCAAGATAATTACACAACAAAGCGGTTTCATCTTCTTTCATATTGAAAGAAACACGAACATCAACCTTCTCTAAACCAACTTTAAACTCATCTACATTAGGCATACTGTAAGCCGGGTTAACACCCATTACTAATAAAGCACCTACCGAACCTGAGTTCATGTCAGCTACTAATTGCTTAACAGCCTTGGCATCACCCTGACGAGTCATTTTAGGATATTGTGTATCTATAACAACACTACCAAGAGATTCATTTATAGATAATGCAACTAGCTGAGCATTTGCATCCTGAATACCCGTAACAAAAACACCTTTGCTACCAGCATTACTTAATTGTGTTGCAGCAGCTTTAACAGCTTTATCAAGTTCTGGAGAAAGACCTGTGTTAGACCCACCGCCAGAAATTAAATCTTGCAATGCAGTTATTGCTTTTTTCTGCTCACTTGGTGTCATTAACACACGCTTATCTGCATTAGCTCCAGACAAGGTCATATTTGCCTCAAACTGAATGTGACGAGACATTTTTCCGTTTTGAGGAACTCTACTTTTTGAGTAGCTCGGTCCAAAACCACCACCTTGCCAATCTCCTAAGAAATCTGCTCCAAAAGAAACAATAACTTCTGCCTTAGAAAAATCGTAATCAGGTAATGCACGCATTCCATATTTACTTTCAAAAGCATCTAATGCTGCACTCTCACTTATAGTGTCATAAGTCACATGCTTAACATTAGGATATGCTGCAGAAAATTCTGCAATTAATTTTGACGTTGATGGACTCGCAAAAGTTTGTGTCAACAACACAATACTTTTTCCACCTAGAGATTTAAGTTTAGAACCTAAATTTTCATCAAGCTCATCCCACGAAACATCCTCTCCATTTATCTTTGGCCCTTGCAATCTTTTTGTATCGTACATAGACAATACAGAAGCGTGCACACGAGCATTATTACCCCCTAAAGCAGAGGCCATTTTATTATTCTCAATTTTAATAGGTCTTCCCTCACGAGTTTTAACCAATACACTAGCGAAGTCAAAACCATCTGCCATTGTAGACGCATAATACTCTGCTTTACCTACAGTAATACGCTCTGGAGCTACTACGTAAGGTATTGATTTCACAACAGGACCTTCACAGGCAGCTAATGTAGCAGCAGCTGTAGAAAAACCTACATATTTTAAGAAATCACGACGCGTAGTAGAAGAAGCATCTAACGAATTCTTGTCGCCCAGAAACTCATCTGTAGGAATCTCCTGCGCAAACTCATTCTGTTTAAGCGCCTCAACAATAGAGCTATTTTCATTTAGCTCTTCAACACTTTTCCAGTATTTCTTGTTTGATGACATAAAATCTATTGTTATTTATTTTGGAACGCGAGATAAAACAACACGTATTCTATTTTATTAATAATGGCACTTACCACATTCAAGACCTCCCATTTGCGCAGCCGTTAATTGCTCAACACCATATTTCTTAGAAAGCTCCTCATGAATTTTCTCATAATATGGGTTACCATCTATCTTAACGTTTGTCTCTCTATGGCAGTTTATACACCACCCCATAGTTAAAGGAGCAAATTGATACATAATCTCCATCTCCTCAACAGGACCGTGACACGTTTGACACTGCACCCCAGCAACACTAACGTGCTGCGAGTGGTTGAAATATGCAAAATCTGGTAGGTTATGAATACGTACCCATTCTACAGCCTGAGTCTCCCCAGTGTATGATTGCGTAGCAGGATCCCAACCCGCTGCTTTATATAATTTCTGAATTTCTTTATCGTAAAACTCTTTTGAATAGTCCTCAGTAACTGATGAGAATTCTGAAGTATTATCAGCAACCTCGCCTATACTCTTATGACAATTCATACATACATTCAAAGAAGGTATCCCAGAATGCTTACTTGTTCTTGCTGAAGAGTGACAGTATTTACATTCTATTTGGTTCTCACCAGCATGAATTCTATGTGAATAATGTATTGGCTGAATTGGCTCGTAACCTTGATCAACTCCTACCTGCATCATCCACCCGTAGGCAAAGTAAGCACCTCCTAAAAGCAATACTATAACAGAAACCAATACTAAAAATTGATTTTCAACAAATGCTTTATAAATAGGCTTACGGGTTTCCTTAACCGGAAGCTCTACACCTTGTGCAACTGCAAATTTTCTCAAAGTGCTGTTTACAAGAAAAAGAACCGCAACCAGCATCACCAGGATTACAGCAAGAATTCCCAATATTATAGTGGTCGATACTCCACCTCCACCACCTTGAGCAGAATCACCTGCAACTGCAGCAGGAGCTGTAGCCTCAGGCTTAGGAGTATTCGTATACGCAAGAATATCATCAATGTCTGCATTAGTTAACTGCGGAAACAAGTTCATTGCAGTTTGATTGTACTCATTGTACACTTCTAATGCCTCCGGATCTCCCGCATCAATTAATGCACGGTTATTTTTAATCCACTGATACAACCATTCTCTGTCTCGTCTTTCTGTAACTTCAAATAAAGCCGGACCAGTAGCACGATTGTACAATTTGTGACAAGCTGCGCAATTTGCGTTAAATAAAGCTTTTCCGGCAGCCGCATCACCACCCTGCACAGCTGGCGAGGTTTCTGATTGAGCAGCACCATCAGCAGGCTGTTCCGCTTCTTGAGCATATACAAAAGAAGAAAAGGAAAGCAATAAAGCTAAAGTGATTAAAGAAAATCGAAAAGCTGAATTAAGGTTTTTACCCTGTTTCATAGTGTGATAGAATTGTCATCTTAGCGCGGCATCGATCTTAGGATTTCCAAGGGTCTCAAGGCTAAAAAGAATGCCGACAAATTTGATGGCAAAAGTAAGACTTAGAAGTGGATTTTTGAAGTGTTAGCAAAGCGTTAAAAGGTAATTTATACGAGTTCTAAATAATAAAATATGTCCATTTTGAGTTATAACAATTACTTTTGCCTAAACATTTTTTCTTATGAAAAGAACCCTTTTAAAACCGCTTACATTCATTTTTTTTGGCGGATTATTCATTACAAATACATACGCTCAAAGTGGCAAATCTAATATTATTCAAGATAGTAGAATACCTGAATTACTGTCACTTAAATCAAAAATGACTAATAACGATGAGTTAGTTGACCGATATAAAATTCAGCTTTATTACGGCACTGTAACAGGCGCAAATAGCGTTCACAGTAAATATAAGTCTCGCTATGATGAATGGGAGCCCAAAATTGTTTACGAAAGTCCCAATTACAAGGTTTGGGTTGGTAATTTTAGAAATCGATTAGAAGCTGATCGTGCATTATTACAGGTACAAAAATTATTTCCTAACGCTTTTGTTATGAAACCGGAGCGTTAATAAACTAACGCTTATGTAAAATTTAAAAAGCCCCTGAAGAATATTTCTTCAGGGGCTTTTTAATTTATTTGTTAAACCGAATTACTTAAGTTTCTTCTTAACAGCTACCTGGTGATACGATTCAATAATATCTCCTTCTCGTATATCATTGTAGTTCTTAACCTGCATACCACAATCATATCCTTTAGCAACTTCACGTACATCGTCTTTGAAACGCTTTAGTGATGCTAATTCACCGGTATAGACCACTACACCATCACGAATTAATCGAATACCATTATTACGGAAGATCTTACCGGAAGTTACCATACAACCTGCGATAGTACCTATTTTAGAAATCTTAAATGTCTCTCTAATTTCAGCATTACCTGTAATCTCTTCTTTCATTACTGGAGAAAGCATACCTTCCATCGCATCTTTCAGATCGTTGATAGCATCGTATATTATAGAATATGTACGGATATCAATTTCTTCTTTATCTGCAACTTGACGTGCATTACCAGCTGGCCTAACATTAAATCCAATTATAATTGCATCTGATGCAGAAGCTAACAGTACATCACTTTCGGTAATAGCACCAACTCCTTTGTGGATAATATTTACGACAATCTCTTCAGTAGATAGCTTTGCAAAACTATCAGTCAACGCTTCTACAGAACCATCAACATCTCCTTTAAGAATAATATTTAATTCTTTAAAGTCTCCTAAAGCAATACGTCTTCCTATTTCATCAAGTGTAATATGTTTCTGAGTTCGCACAGATTGCTCTCTTTGCAATTGAGTACGCTTAGAAGCTATATCTTTCGCTTCACGCTCATCTTCCATCACATTAAACTTGTCACCCGCTTGTGGCGCACCATCTAAACCTAATATAGATACAGGAGTTGACGGCCCAGCCTCTTTAACTTCTTTACCTCGCTCATCCTGCATAGCTTTTATCTTACCGCTATGAGTTCCTGCAAGTACATAATCTCCAATTCTTAATGTCCCACCTTCTACTAGAATGGTAGAAACGTAACCACGTCCTTTATCTAAGAAAGCTTCAACCACAGTACCATTTGCACGTTTATCTGGGTTTGCTTTAAGCTCAAGAATCTCAGCTTCTAATAAAACTTTCTCCAAAAGCTCTGCTACTCCTAAGCCGGTTTTTGCAGATATATCGTGTGACTGTATTTTACCACCCCAATCTTCTACAAGTAAATTCATTTGAGCTAATTGCTCTTTAATCTTCTCTGGATTTGAAGTAGGCTTATCAATTTTATTTATCGCAAACACTATAGGAACACCAGCAGCTTGAGCGTGAGATATAGCTTCTTTTGTTTGAGGCATCACATCATCATCTGCTGCCACTACAATAATTGCAATATCAGTAACCTGAGCACCACGCGCACGCATAGCCGTAAAAGCTTCGTGACCCGGTGTATCTAAGAAAGCGATTTTTTGACCATCTTTTAAAGTAACACCATATGCACCTATATGTTGCGTGATACCACCACTTTCACCTGCAATTACATTCTCTTCTCGAATATAATCCAGAAGTGAAGTTTTACCGTGATCTACGTGACCCATAACAGTTACTATTGGAGCTCTAGATTTTAGATCTTCAGGAGCATCTACCTGTACAGCAACAGATTCTTTAATATCTGCATTGACAAAATCAACCTCATAACCAAATTCATCTGCTACAATAGATAATGTCTCAGCATCTAGACGCTGATTCATAGTTACCATCATCCCTAAAGACATACAAGCAGATATAACTTTAGTAACCTGAACATCCATCATGGTAGCAACTTCACTAACAGTAACAAATTCTGTTACTTTTAGAACCTTGTTTTCCGCTTCTTGTTGAGCTTGCTCGTCTTCGTTCTTTTGACGGTGTTGATCTCTCTTGTCTCTACGGTATTTTGCGCCTTTACCTTTACTGGATTTACCCTGAAGTTTTTCTAGGGTTTCACGTACTTGTTTTTGCACTTCTTCTTCAGTAGGCTCTTCCTTAACAACTGGAGTAGCACCTCTTCTGTTTCCGCCACCAGATGTGTTTCGGGTATTCTTTCCGCGTGTATTAGGGTTAGAACCCCCTGTATTTGTCCCAGCAGCACCCGGAGCTTTACTTATACGTTTACGCTTTCGCTTTTTATCGTCATTAGCAACGGGCTTCTTCTTCTTTTCTGGCTTTTTAAACTGAGATAAATCAATTTTTTGACCGGTAAAGTTAGGACCGTCTAATTTCTTATAATCTGTCTTTAAAACGTCATCCCCAAGCTTAGGCTCTTCTTTCTTAGGTTCTGCCTTTTGATCCTGAGGTTTAGCATCCACTTTAACAGAAGCCTCTTTCTTAACTTCAACAGGAGCAACCTTAGGAGCTTCTTCAGCTTTGAGCTCTGTTTTAGCAACTTCTTCAGCCTTTGGCTTAGGTGTTTCATCAACAGGCTTAATCTCTTCCTTAATTTCAGACGGAGCCTCTTCCTTAGCAACAACCTCTTTATTAGGTTCTGAAACTTCCTCTTTTACAGGAGCAGGCTCTTCAGCCTTAACCGCCTCAGCAGGAGTTTCTTTAGGTTTAACAGGCTTATCAAGGTCTATTTTACCAACTTGCTTTGGCCCTTGAAGATTTGTTTTAGCACGAATAACCTCAGACTGAATTTCGCGAGTCTGGCGTTTTTCTTCGATTTCTTCTTCACGAGCTATACGCAACGCCTCCTTCTCTTTTTGCTTCTCTTGAGCTACCTCTTTTGACGCTACTTTTTTATTGGCATCTGTCTGAAATTGATCAGAAAGAACCTCGTAGATTTCGGCAGAGATTTTTGTGGTAGGACGTGCTTCAATTTCGTGACCTTTTTCCTTTAGGAAATCTACTGCACGATCAAGTGAAATATTAAGTTCACGTAATACCTTATTTAACCTCATGTTTCTTACTTCTGCCATAAAATGCTATAATTCGCTATAAAATTAACCTAAAAAACCTGTACACTCCTAGTTATTGTTCAAACTCTTCACGAAGAATACGCATTACATCCAACACGGTTTCTTCTTCAAGGTCTGTTCTGCGTACAAGATCTTCTACGTCTTGTTCTAAAATACTTTTTGCGGTATCTAAACCTATTTTTGAAAACTCAGCTATTACCCAAGCTTCAACTTCATCAGAAAATTCAGAAAGCTCAACATCCTCTTCCACTCCTTCTCTGTACACATCAATCTCATAACCCGTTAGCTGACCAGCTAAACGTATATTATGACCACCTCTACCTATTGCTTTAGAAACCTCCTCAGGCTTAAGCATAACCTCTGCCGTTTTATTCTCTTCATTAATTTTAATTGAAGTGATTTTAGCAGGGCTCAATGCTCGCGTAATAAAAAGCTGTAGGTTAGACGTGTAATTAATTACATCTATATTCTCATTACCTAACTCACGAACTATACCATGTATTCGTGATCCTTTCATCCCAACACAAGCACCTACAGGATCTATACGATCATCATAAGAGTCTACAGCCACTTTTGCTTTCTCACCAGGAATACGCACTACTTTTTTAACAGTTATTAAACCATCAAAAACCTCTGGAATTTCTGATTCAAATAATTTCTCCAAAAATAATGGAGATGTACGAGACATTATAATAGAAGGCTTATTGCCTTTTAATTCTACACTCTCTATAATACCTCTTACACTTTCACCCTTACGGAAAAAATCTGATGGTATTTGCTTTTCTTTAGGCATTATAATCTCATTACCTTCATCATCAAGTAATATGATTGCACGATGTCTAATGTGGTGCACTTCTGCATTATAAAGCTCTCCCTCAAGATCTTTAAATTGCTTGTAAATATTTGTATTGTCGTGCTCGTGAATCTTACTGATTAAGTTTTGACGTAAAGCCAAAATAGACCTACGACCCAAGTCAATTAATTTAACTTCTTGTGATACATCTTCACCTACCTCAAAATCCGGTTCAATTTTACGGGCTTCAGTTAAACTAATTTCAGAATTCTCATCCTCAACCTCACCATCTGCAACAACAACACGGTTACGCCAAATCTCTAAATCCCCTTTATCAGGATTAATAATTATATCAAAATTATCATCGCTTCCAAAACGCTTTTTTAACGTACTTCTAAAAACCTCTTCGAGTATTGCCATAAGCATTACTCTATCTATAAGTTTATCATCTTTAAACTCTGAAAACGATTCGATTAACGCAATATTTTCCATGCTATGTACTTAAAATTTTATCTTAACTTTTGCTTGCTCAATGGCGTCAAAAGAGATTATTTCTTCTTTATCTACCGTAACTTTACCCTTACCTACTTCTTTAGGAACGCGTTCTTTCCAGGATAATGTGATAGTATTTTCTTCAACCTTAGTAAGTAATCCGGTGATTTTTGAACCGTCTTGAAGTTTAACATCTAGATCTCTACCCACATTCTTTTTATACTGCCTTTTATTAATTAGCGGCTCTGTAGCTCCAGAAGACATTACCTCAAGAGAAAAATCTTCTTCCTCTCTATCAAGATTGTGCTCTACCTTACGGCTAACATTAATACAATCTTGAACTGTAACACCCTCATCACCGTCAATTACAACAGTAATCTCATTATTTCCTTTAAAACTAAGGTCTACTAAAAATAGTGACCCATACTCTTCAAACGCCTCTACTAAAAGAGCTTTTACTTTTTCCTTCAACATGATCCTATAAAAAGAGGGGACTTTAAGTGTCCCCTCGATTAATTTTTTCTTAATTAACGCTGCAAATATAGTAATAATTTTGAAGTTTAAAAAACCCAATGCTATCGCATTAGTCAGGTATTAACTAAAAATCAATTTAATAGCCAAAACTTACTATAAAGAACATCTAGACATTAAATCTATCTTGTTACATTTTAAAATAGTTAATACTATTCTAAATAACATTTCATTAAAACTTTAGATTGAAAAACAGAACTAAATTCAACTAAAATCTAAAATAATCTTTATGAAAGCAACCACGCAAGAGATCTTAGTTAATCTATTTCAGATTATAGATCACAGATGCTCAGACAACCTTAGCTCAGCACAATCAGAAAGCATTCAAAAAGCTATTCTGAAAAAATTTTTCAAGGCATCTGAAGTCGTTATTGAACATAAAGACAATTTAACCACAATACGCTTGAAATCTATTTTGTCTGATTCTCCAGAAACACAAGCTTCAATAGAGATTGAATCAACACAACTAAAATCGTTTTTATGCGATTGTATTAAAAAAGATACACAGGGAATCACCTTTTACTCAAACATGCTATACTACCTAGCCACTAAGGAGCAAGCATAAACAAATTGAAACTTTATGAATAAAAAAATCCGAATCAAAAGATTCGGATTTTTTTGTTGGCCTACTAGGGCTCGAACCTAGACTCTTCTGGACCAAAACCAGACGTGTTGCCAGTTACACCATAGGCCATTGACCTTCTCTTTTAAAAAAGAAAACACTCACCTGACTTGCGAATGCGGCTGCAAATTTAAAACAAACTTTTAGATCAGCAAATATTTTTTTTAGAAAACTTTCAAAACAAAAAATATTTTTATTCCTGACGTCGTTTTAAGTAAAACAGAATTCATTACCGTATTAATTCTTAAATTCGCTGCTTGCTAAATTTGCCTTATGACAAACTTCAATTTCCCGAAGTACAATAAAATAGTTGGTTGGTGTGCATTTGCCATTGCATTAATCACTTACAGTTTAACTGTAGAACCCACAGCCAGTTTCTGGGATGCAGGTGAGTATATATCAACTTCCTCTAAATTAGAAATTGGTCACCCACCAGGAGCTCCGCTATATCAAATGTTAGGTGCATTTTTCTCAATCTTTGCTCCAGATGCAACTTATGTTGCTCTCTGTGTGAATTTTATGTCCTGTTTAGCATCTGCATTTACCATCTTATTTATGTGCTGGTCCCTGTCTTTACTATTACGTAAACTTTTAAAACGTAATAAAGAGATTCTTACCAGCACAGATCAAATGGCAATTTTAGCGGCCTCTTTTATAGGATCAACTGCATTTGCTTTTACAGATAGTTTTTGGTTTAACGCTGTAGAAGCAGAAGTATACGCGATGGCTATGTTTATGCTATCAGTTTTATTTTATGTTGCTCTGTTATGGGAGCGCGATATGTTTAAACCAAGAGGCAACAGATGGCTTATGCTTATCTGTTTTATTGTAGGACTTTCCTTTGGTGTTCATTTTATGGCACTATTAACAATTCCTGCGATTGGCTTTTTATATTTCTTTAAAAACTATAAAACCATTACGATCAAGAATTTTATAGTAGCTAATGTAATTGTGGTTGCTGTCTTGATGTTTATTTTCAAATTCCTATTACCTTATACGTTAAGCTTTTTTGGCTACGCGGAAGTATTTTTTGTAAATAGCTTCGGACTTCCATTTAATAGCGGAACTATTATAGCAGGCATTGCATTTATCGCTATTTTCTATTTCTTATTGAAGTTTACCCGTAAGAAGTCATATTATCAATTAAACACGCTTATTCTATCTATTTTATTTATTTTCATTGGGTTTTCGAGTTGGCTGATGCTTCCTATACGTGCAAACGCAGGAACTACCATAAATGAAAATAACCCAAACAACGCACGAGAACTTCTGGCATACTACAACAGAGAACAGTATCCCGAAACGCATTTATTCTACGGTCCTCAATTCACCGAAATTTTTGGAGGTTTAGATGCTCAAAACCCATACGTTGACGGTAAACCTAACTATGAAAAAGATGAAAAAAGCGGAAAGTATATCATAGTTAATGAATGGAAAAATGCAGTTCAAAACTCTGAAGACCGTCATAAAGTTTTTCTACCACGTATGTGGAGTACAGACCATATGGCAAACTATATGCAGTTCACAGGACCACTGCAGTTTCAGGTGAAGGCCGAATATGCAGATAATCAAGAATTACAACAAGCAGTCGCACAATTTAAGTCTGATTATGCTCAAGGTCGTATTGACAATGAAGGCTTTCAGTCTTTCTTAATGCGCATACGACAATATATAGATGTAGATCCTCCGTTTTTTTCAGATAATCTTGCGTATATGTTTGATTTTCAATTTGGATATATGTACTGGCGTTATTTTATGTGGAATTTCACAGGACGCCAGGATGATATTCAAGGAAATTATGACGATATACACGGTAACTGGCTAAGCGGTATTCCATTTGTTGATGAAGCTCGCCTGGGTCCTCAAGACAATTTGCCTAGTGATGTTTTAGATAATAAAGGTAGAAATATGTATTTCTTCTTACCGCTAATTTTAGGATTGCTTGGTTTAGTTTTTCAGGCAAGTAAAGACAAAAAAAGTTTTTGGGTACTTCTAGTTCTGTTCTTATTTACGGGAATTGCGCTTAAAATTTATCTAAATGAGCGCGCTTTTGAACCTAGAGAACGAGATTATGCACTGGTAGGGTCATTTTATGTATTTGCTATGTGGATAGGTTTTGGGGTATATGCACTCTATGATATGCTTAAAGATAAACTTAGCGCAAAATTTGTTCTACCTATTGTTACTGTAGTATGTCTATTAGCAGCTCCTGTAATTTTAGCAGCTCAAAACTGGGATGACCACGACCGCTCTAACCGAAAAACTGCGTTAGCAATGGCAAAAATGTATTTAGACAGTTGCGATGAAAATGCCATTTTATTCACAATAGGAGATAATGACACATTTGCTTTGTGGTATGCTCAGGAGATTGAAGGTTATAGAAGAGATGTGCGTATTGTAAATACGAGTCTTTTTCAAACCTCTTGGTATATCGATGATATGAAGCGTAAAGCTTATGAAAGCGACCCTATACCTTCTCAACTTACACACGACAAATATGTTGCCGGAAACAGAGATGCAATCTGGTATAATGAATTAAAACCGAATGACACTTTAGATATTAAAACCTGGATGAACTGGATTGCCAGTGATGACCCCAGAACGATGGAAGAACTACAAAGCGGGACAATGGTTCACACATACCCGACTAAACTTGTGAGCATACCTGTTGACAAAAACACTGTTTTAAAAAATGGCATTGTAGCACAAAAAGATGCAGATTTAATTGTTTCGAATATTGTTGTTAATATAAAAGAAGACGTTCTTTATAAGAATCGCCTTCTCATGCTAGACGTCGTGGCAAACAATAATTGGGAACGTCCTATTTATTTTACAGGCGGCAGCTTTGGGGATGATGATTATCTATGGATGAAAGATTTTCTTCAGCTTGATGGTGTTTGTTATAAACTCGTACCTATACGCACACCAATAGACCCACAATCTCCTTATGATATGGGCCGTATAGATTCAGATAAATTCTATGATATTGCTATGAACTGGTATTGGGGAAATAGCGGCGATCCTGATGTTTATCACGATACCGAAACCCGTCGTAATGGTATAACCTATCGAGGAAATCTTGCCCGTTTAACCGAAACCTTAATTAATGAGCAAGAATTTAGCAAAGCCAAAAATATCCTAGACTTGGCTATGGAAAAAATGCCAGTAGATACGTTTGAGTATTATACACTACTAGAACCTTATATTAGTGGTTATTATCAAGTAGGAGAGCAGGAAGAGGCACGTGAATTGTGGAATTCGGTTGCGAAGAAGTATCAGGAAAAACTGAATTATTGGAGTACTGTAAATCTCAACAAACAGTATAAATATGCACAGGATATCATTACAGATATTGAACGCTACAGAAGTCTGGTTGATCTTTTAATACGTAATCAAGATCAAGACATTTTGCCTGAGAAAGCAAAAGAGTTCAACTCGTATCTACGCAAGTTTAGTCAGTTTTATGGTGAAGACGAGACAGCGCCTGAGACCGCTCAACCCACAGAAAACTTAAGAGATACTTCTATTGCAATCCCAAAAGATACAATGCGATAATGTTTGTAGAATTTAACTTACCGGTAAAGACGCCTAAATTAGTTAAGCGTCTTTACAGTAAGTATATATGGGATAAAATAATTACCAATAACACTGAAAGAATTATTTACCTCACTTTTGATGATGGCCCCATACCAGAAGTTACTCCATGGGTAATAGACACTCTCAAAGAGTATAACGCTAAGGCCACTTTTTTCTGTATAGGTGAAAATGTTTTTAAGAATCCTACCACTTTTAAATACTTAAAAAATAGTGGAAATAGTATTGGCAACCACACTTATAATCATCTCAACGGCTGGAACACAGAAACAACCACCTATATTTCTAATTTCTTAAAAGCGGAGGCTTTAATGCAATCTAAGCTTTCATCAATTCAAAAAATCTTTAGACCTCCCTATGGAAAAATAAAGAAAAGTCAAGCAAAAGAAATATTGACAAGAGGCTATGATGTTATTATGTATGATGTCTTAGCACGCGATTGGGACCATTCAATCAACGAACAGAAGTGTTTAGAAAATGTTTTGAGAAATACCGAAAATGGTAGTATAATCGTTTTTCACGATAGCCTTAAAGCAGAAAGAAATATGAGATATGCACTTCCCAAAGTACTAAAGCATTTTTCTGAATTGGGATATAAGTTTAAAGGTCTTTAGATAAACTTTTGAACAATTGAAATTAAAGAGTTAGCATCAAGCTCCCCGCTTTGACGCCATTTCATCTCCCCCTTCTTATAGATAACTAAAGTAGGAAGTCCTTTAATACGCAGGGCTTCAGCGAGCTCTGGGTTTTTATCTACATCTATTTTTACAACTTTAACTTTATCACCTAGTGCTGCAGCAACATCACGCAAAATTGCGTGCATTGTTGTTGATTGCTCATTCCATTCTGTATAAAAATCAAGTAATACCGGAATTTGCAAATCAATGAGTGCTCCAAATTTTGACATAGTTCACGCTCTTTTAGAGTGTTAAATATAAGGTTAAATGACTTAACGACTCTATTTTAAGAAAATATTATAAAAATAGAAACTCGTTTATTAATTAGCCAATAAATTATAACTCGTGACTAAAAATTGATTGGTACCTGACCCCGTGTTTCTTTCGACAAAAATTTCAATAAAATCTAAAGGATTTACTGTTACAGTACCTAAAATAGAAAGTCCCTGGCGACCATTTGTATCGATTATATCATAAACCACTTCAGTACCCGGCACAAGAACTCCATTTTTATGAATTGAAAAAGTAACACGCATTCCCGCAATTGCTGTAAAAGAGATAGATCCAAAAACATTAAGCGCCCTTGTTTTTTTACCTTGATAAACAAGTTTGTTTGAACCATCAATAGATGTTCTAAACAGCCTAGTTGCCAATGTATTTACAGGCAGCTTAACTCTATTTCCATTATTTAATACTACCACGCCAGATGAATCAAAATATATATTTCCCGTAGCTTCATTATCTGATTCTGCTGGTATACCAGGACAATTTATCGTCCAATCATTAGTGAAACTATACCCTACATAAGATCCTGTTGTGTATTTATTAATGTAAGTAGTGGATGTACCTGTAAATACAGTCCCTAAGATTACACCACTTCCTGATAAAACGGGATTAGCACTTACATCTACAGCTACAGCAGACCCGTTAACCGTACTAAAACCGCTAACCTTTTCTATTAAGCCAAAATTACCCGTAAATTTTTCATATGTGCCTAAATTTGTACCCAACCAAGCTTGATTGTTTAATAATAGATTACCAATGTTAGAATAGGACACACCATTTTTATTACCTACGAATTGCACGATATTTGAAAACAATAATCCAATGCCTGAGACAGAACCTACACTTGTAGTCATACCATTAATAATGGTATTTTGTATTAATAAAGATTCTGAAGATGCTATCCCAGGACCGGTGATTTCAAAAGCTTTAGCGCCTATGAGTGTTACGTTACGAATACTACCACCAGTAGCTCCCTTAAATATAACCCCGCCAGGAAAATTTAAAACATCTTCACCCGCATCTAAGCCAGATATATAAGCTCCATTTAAATTTATTGAAGCAGTTAAATTTATTACGCCATTTATCTCATAATAAACATTCTCGTCTAGCGTGATTGAACCCGCAGAAACTGCCGGAAAATCCGCTTGACTTTTTACCAGAACATAGTTATCTCTTTTACTAGTATCCTGAACCTTTGACCAAGTAAAAGACTTATAATAATAAAAAGATGATTCATCTGTATCGTAAACTAAAAGACCGTTTGCGGGATTACTAATCGCAAGTCTATTTAGCGTTGTCATTCTAGGAGTTAAAAAACCTTTTGTATCTGAGTTGATTTCAAGCAAGGCTGAAGGGCTGGGAGTCGTTGTACCTATACCTACTTGAGCATAAGTAGTAAAACTTAAGAAAAGCAACGAGACCTGAAATATATTTTTAATAGACATGATATTCATATGTTAGATCTGGTCTAATATATGTATTTCACATAAATAAATACAACTTTTATCTATATTTATAGATAATTAAGTTTTAAAAAGGTAAGAAATAGATTACTTATTACTTTCTTTTTAATTCAATAACAGTAACTTCTGGCCAAATTCCTACTCTACCTGGATAACCTAAATATCCAAATCCACGATTAACATTAAGAATCCTACTGTCTTCCTTATAAATACCTGCCCAGTTTTCGTAACGATATTGAACGGGACTCCATCTTAAAAAACCAGGTATTTCTATTCCAAATTGCATCCCGTGTGTGTGACCACTCAATGTTAACTGATAGTTTTTAGGATCTTTTTTGATTCGCTCTGCCCAGTACGACGGGTCATGACTCATTAAAACTTTAAAATCGTCTTTAGACAAATCTTTAGAAGCTTTGTCAATGTCTCCGGCCTGCTTAAAACCTGCACCCCAATTTTCAACCCCCACTAAGGCAATACGCTCACCCCCTCTTTCTAAAAACTTATGCTCATTTAAAAGCAGCTGCCAGCCCATATTAGCTTGGATATTTTTTAAATTTTTTAAATTTTCTTGCTTAGCTGCCTGGGACTCCCAATCTGCATAATCGCCGTAATCGTGATTACCTAAAACCGAATATACCCCATCTTTAGCTTCTAAAGTGGAAAACAATTGAGTCCAATTTGTCATTTCATTTGCAAAATTATTAACTAGATCTCCCGTAAATAAGATAAGGTCACTTTCTTGTTTATTGATTAGATCAATTCCGTAGGCAATTTTAGTTTCATCATCAAAACTTCCGCTGTGTATATCACTAATTTGAGTTATACGATACCCGTCAAAAGCTTTAGGAAGATCGTCAAATTCTAAAGTATAAGAAAGTACCCGATACCTATATTTACCTTTATACATTCCGTAGATCAATGAAGCAAAGGGTATTGCGGCAATGCCTAAAGCTATTGTACTTACAAATTTACGCCGCGAAGGCAATTCAAAAGATTCTGTCTTCCCAAATAAAGATGTTAATACTCCCACAATAATTCGAACAACATCTTCACCAAACATAATAATGAGAAGAATGAGTTTCGGCACAAAAAATACTAGGAACCACCCGAAGATATACATCTCGTGCGTTTCAATTCCTTTAGACCTGTCCATCGTAGATAGGGTATATATTAAAACTCCTAAAACAATTAAAGACACAATTATATAGATCGAATTGAGCAATAAACTCTTAGAAAAAGTTCTAAAAGCCTGAAAAGCATATATATCAATAAGAATATAAAAGACAATAAATAAAAACCAACGCATATTTGAAATTTTGACGCAGCAATATTAATAAAGTAAAGTGTTCAAAATTCTTATTAAATCTTATATTTTTAAGAAATCAAATATAAAAACTTCAATTACTACTCAGTACTAAACAACTCTCATGAAACGTCGCAACTTTATAACCACTACAAGTTTAAATACACTAGCTGTTGGACTCGGCATAAGCAGTTTAGCTCAAGCTAATACAGAAACTAAAAAAAATAAACGATTATCTACTTCTAATATGAATGAAACTGCCGTAGCAATTTGCACTTGGGAATTTACTAAAGCAAACGCAACTGCCGGAGCACTTCTAGATCAAGGATACTCTGCATTAGATGCAGTAATTGCAGGTGTCGCTGTTGAAGAAGAAAATATTAAAAATACAACCGTAGGAAAAGGTGGTTCGCCAGACCGCGAAGGAAATGTGACTTTAGATGCTTGCGTGATGGATCATACTGGCAACTGCGGATCTGTTATGTGTGTTGAAAACATAACCAATGTTGCTGCTCTTGCGCGTAAAGTGATGGAAGATACGCCCCACGTAATTATGGTAGGAAAAGGAGCTGAAGAATTAGCCATCACAAGTGGTTTTAACTCTGAAAAACTTTTAACCGAAGAATCTGAAAGAGCCTGGAAAGAATGGCTTAAAACATCAGACTACAAGCCAATAATCAATATTGAAAACCACGATACTATAGGAATGCTTGGCCTAGATAAAGAAGGAAATATTTCTGGCGCCTGTACTACATCTGGTTTGGCATATAAAATGAAGGGTCGTGTAGGTGATAGCCCAGTAATAGGTAGTGGGTTATTTATAGACAACACCATTGGCGGTGCTGCCGCAACAGGAATGGGAGAAGAAGTTATTAAAACAGTAGGTAGTTTTTTAATTGTTGAGCTTATGCGAAATGGAATGACACCACAGGAAGCTTGTGAAGAAGCAGTACATCGTATTGTGACATCAAACCCTAACCACACGAACTTTCAGGTTGCCTATATTGCTATTAATAAAAAAGGAGAAACAGGTTGCTATTGCATTCACCCAGGGTTCAAAATGATGCATTATAGTAATCGAGAAAACAAACCGGTTATTGCAGGTAGTTTTTTAAAATCTTAGAAATTTGAATAGATTTTTTAATTGTTTTTTTTTTCAGAAAAAAACTTTAGTTTTGTTTCACGCCTTTAGAGGCAGAAAATATTTAAGACTGTTGTAATTGACTTGTAATAATCAATTATGATTTGGGGTGAAAGCCAGCTCTTGTAGCTGGCTTTCTTTATTTTTATAATCTACCTAATAAAAAACTCTAAGTATATAAATATTAAAGGTGGTAAGCCAGGTTTACAAATTGCCGCAATCCTCTCTAATCTTCAAACCGAAGCGTAATTCTAATATCACTTATGGCTAGTTTTCTTTATTTTATAATCACCCGAATTAAAAAATCTCTAAGTATATAAATATTAAGGGTGGTAAGCCAGGTTTACGTGAAGATGAGTCCTCTAATTCACGCTTATCTTAAATACATACAGCTATATTGATAGTCAATCACTGCTTTACCTATTTTGAGAACATCTGCACCTATGATACCACTCACAGGATCTGCGTCGTGATTAATTAATGCTTGATTCACATGAGAAAGATCAAATAACACTATCGATAAATTCTTAGTTGACCAAGTATCTATTTCGATTAAATTATCTTGGGCAATTTGCGTTAACATATCTATAGCTCCCGCACCTGCAGCTTTTACCTCACTGTCTTTGGCATATAATTTAAAACGTTCTAGATCTTCAAAACCTATACATGTATTAGACGCACCTGTATCTAAAATAAAGTCTCCTTTGATACCATTTATAGTAGCCTCAAATTTTAGGTGCCCAGTACCTACAGGCTTAAGTGGTATCCTTGTGTACTTTTTTTTCTTTAAAAACTGCCAAAGTGAAATCATAATCTATGCTAGATGCTCAAACTTAGATTAAATAAAACTTTTTGAATTTTAATTTTATAATAAAGTTTACCAACCCTGAAAGCTAAGTTTTAAATTTACCCCATATGTTTATAGACACCCATACCCATCTGTACAGCGAATCATTTGACGAGGATCGCGATGCTATGATTGCAAGAGCCCAACAGAAATTGATAACTCATTTTATGCTGCCGGCTATAGATTCTACCTATACTTCAAAAATGTGGGATTTAAAAAAGAAATATCCAGACGCTATGCTTGTCATGGCAGGGTTGCACCCTACGCACGTTAAGCCAGAAAGTCTCGATAATGAATTAGATCATGTTGCACAGCAGCTCGCATCGAGAACACATTGCGCGATTGGCGAAATAGGAATAGATCTATATTGGGATCAGTCAACAAAACAAATCCAGCAAGAAGCTTTTGCTAAACAAATACAATGGGCAAAAGAATATGACTTGCCTATCGTAATACATTGCCGAGATGCTTTTGATGAAGTATTTGAGATTTTAAAAAATGAAAATAATGATCGCTTGAGAGGTGTTTTTCATTGTTTTACAGGAACTGAAGAAGATGCCTTACAAGCTATAAACTTTAATCTTAAATTAGGAATAGGTGGTGTAGCCACATTTAAAAATGGGAAAATAGATCAGTTTTTAAAGAAGATTGATTTAAAGCATATTGTATTAGAGACAGACGCTCCTTATCTCGCTCCTACACCCTACCGCGGTAAACGTAATGAAAGTAGTTACCTTATTGAGGTTGCACAGAAACTTTCAGATATTTACAATGTTTCTGTCACAGAAATAGGTGAGATTACAACAAAAAATGCCAAAAATATTTTTAACCTTGACTGATCAATAAAATATTTTGTTCTTTTACGATCAAACTAAAAAATAATTTGTGTCAAAATTTGACTCCATAAGACCTTATGATGATGCTGAAGTACATGAAGCGCTTCAGACCCATTATCGTCATCCCATGTTTCAGGCTTTACTGCAATTCACATTTCCTGACAAATCTCTGCGGGAAATAAAAGAGATCATAAACGAATGTCATTCAATCTTTGACTTTCAGAGTAAGATTATCTATAAATCTGTTCAAAAAATAATGGAAAAGAGCACCGACGGGTTCTCTACTTCAGGATTTGAGAATTTAGATAAGGGCAAAGCATATTTCTATTTATCTAATCATCGCGATATTATTCTAGACACTTCATTTATTAATGTTGCACTCTATGATAATGATTTAGTAATGACTGCATCTGCAATTGGTGACAATCTGGTTCAAAAACCATTTTTAATGGCACTTGCCAGACTCAATCGAAGTTTTCTAGTTCAACGTAGTTTGACGCCTAGAGAAATGCTGCTAAGTTCTAAAAACCTATCTGAGTATGTGGCTCATGTTTTAAATAAACGCAATCAATCTATATGGATGGCCCAACGCGAAGGACGTACTAAGGATGGAAGCGATAAAACACAGCAGGGAGTTCTTAAAATGATAGGGATGGCCCGAGGCGACAAACCAGTGATACCGTTTTTAAAAGATTTAAATATTCGACCCGTAGCTATCTCATATGAGTTTGACCCTACAGATGTCTTAAAAGTACCTGAGCTTATTGCTAAAAGTGAAGATACAGCGTATATAAAAAGTAATAATGAAGACTTCAACAGCATCCTAAGAGGCGCTCTTGGTAATAAAAAAAGAGTACATATCGCAACAGGAAAATTAGATAACTATGTATTTGATGAGATTGATTCACGTGATTTATCTGATAATGATAAATTACAAGAACTGGCTAAGTATATAGACAAAGAGATCTATAGAATTTACAAGTTATGGCCTTCTAATTATATCGCCTACGATCTATATCATAATACTAACACATATAATTATACATATACAGAAAAAGACAAACGTGCATTTGAACGTAGATTAGAGCGCAGGATAGATTCTAATAGCGAGATTGCAAGAGAAAGTTTTCTTTTAATGTATGCAAACCCAGTGATAAATAAACTTAAAAGTATTGAGTAAACTATCTAAAATTTTACTGATTTATACTGGTGGAACAATAGGTATGATCAAAGATTTTGAAACGGGAGCTTTAAAATCGTTTGACTTTAATGATCTTTTAGATAAAGTTCCTGAATTGCGACTAATTGAATGTACCATTGAAACAATTAGTTTTGAGAAGCCCATTGATAGCTCTAATATGAACCCTAAGCTTTGGGGTGACTTATGCTCAATAATAGAAAAACATTACGATAGTTTTGATGGTTTTGTAATATTACATGGTAGTGACACAATGAGCTACACAGCATCTGCATTAAGCTTTATGCTTGAAAACCTCTCAAAACCCGTAATTCTAACAGGATCCCAACTACCTATAGGTGACTTGAGGACAGATGCTAAAGAAAATTTAATAACGGCTATACAAATAGCTGCACTTAAAAAAAGGGGAAGATCTTATATCACTGAAGTTGGTCTATACTTTGAATACAAGTTATATCGTGGCAACCGAAGTTCAAAAATAAGTGCTGAGCATTTTGAAGCATTTAAATCACCCAACTATCCTCCTCTTGTAACATCTGGTGTTCATTTGACTATTGAAGATGAAAAATTGCTTCCATACACCAGAAAAAAGCTGAAAATTCATAAAGATTTAAATACAGATATACTTGTAGTGCATCTTTACCCCGGTATAAACGAAAATCTATTGACAGATACATTTGAAAAATTAACGTATAGTGGGGTCATTTTAATGACTTTTGGAGCCGGAAACGGCACAACAGAAGGTTGGTTTATCGATTTATTGAAAAAAATTATCAATAGAGGAATACCACTTGTAAACATTACTCAATGCAAATGGGGAAGCGTACAAATGGGTAATTATGAGACCAGTACAGAACTTAAAGAACTTGGTGTCATTTCAGGAAAAGACCTTACAATTGAAGCTGCAATCACTAAAATGATGTATCTCAATAGTCAAAATTTGGCTCCAAAGGTCTTTAAGACTATATTTGAAACTTCACTAAGAGGAGAAATGAGTTAATAAGAAATTATTATTATTTTCGATGTTCCTTTTGGGATTTGACATATTTTTTGTTATTTGGCAGCCTGTCACAAAGGCTTCGGCTCAACAAATTAAAGAGAGGTGGCCGAGCGGTCGAAGGCGCACGCCTGGAAAGCGTGTATACGCCAAAAGCGTATCGAGGGTTCGAATCCCTTCCTCTCTGCTATTTTTTAATATTTGAATAATTAATTTTATATCTTTATCCTTTACTAACTAAATTTTTAAGATCAAAAGCAATGAAAAGAGTATTTTCTATTCTAGTAATCACAGCTGTAATCGCTTTAGGCAATCTTACAGTTCAAGCAAATACTGCCTCTTTAATGTCTGTTAACGCAACAGTATTAACTGCAGTTCAAGATGAAGCTCCAGAAGAAACTGCAGCCGCAGACACTGATGAAGAGTCTACATCATTCACTCAAGAGTTAAAGAAACGTTTTATAGAAGGGGGCGCATCATTTATGGGAATCGTACTTCTATGTCTAATTTTAGGTCTTGCTATTGCGATTGAACGTATTATTTACTTGAACCTTGCAAGCACAAACACAGCAAAATTAGCTCAAGACGTAGAAGATGCATTGAACAGCGGTGGTATTGAAGCTGCAAAAGACGTTTGTAGAAATACAAGAGGTCCTGTTGCATCTATTTATTATCAAGGTCTTGATCGCGTTGATGAGGGCGTTGACGCTGCAGAAAAGGCTGTTGTAGCTTACGGTGGTGTACAAATGGGTCTTTTAGAGAAGAATGTATCTTGGGTTTCACTATTTATTGCACTTGCACCAATGCTTGGTTTTATGGGTACAGTAATAGGTATGATTGACGCCTTTGACAAGATTGAAGCTGCTGGTGATATGAACCCATCTCTTGTGGCTGGTGGTATTAAAGTTGCACTTTTAACAACCGTATTTGGTCTTATTGTTGCGATTATTCTTCAAGTTTTTTATAATTATATCATTGCTAAAATTGACAGCATTGTAAACGATATGGAAGATGCTTCAATCACATTGATTGATATGCTTGTGCGTTACAAGAAGTAATAATCCTTTTAAATACATAACTTAATTATGTTACATAAAATTTTAAAAATTGTTGCACTGATCCTATCTATTCTTGGAGCTATATGGCTAGTTAGAATTTTAATTACTGGAGATACAGCTATTATAGATTCACCAGAATTACAGAATTCACTTGTTACTCCCTTTATATATATTGCTTATGCTGCATTTGCAGTAGCACTTGTATTTGTAGTTATTTTTGTCGTGAAAAATATTTTTACTGGAGGCTCATCTCTTAAAGGAACTTTAATAGGGCTTGGTGCATTCTTAGCAGTTGTAGTAATATCATTCCTATTAGCTTCTGGTGAAGAAACACCTTTACGAGATGGTGGTAGTTTATCTGCTAGCGCTTCTAGATGGGTTGAAGCAGGTATATATGCTTTTTACATTTTAGCAGTAGTCGCTATAGGTGCAATGGTATTCTCAGGTGTTAAGAAATTAGCTAAATAAAAAATAAATTATGGCAAAGAGATCAGCTCCAGAAGTGAATGCAGGTTCGATGGCAGATATTGCCTTCTTACTTCTTATTTTCTTTCTGGTTACAACTACAATTGAGACAGACAGCGGTATTAGCCGTAAATTACCTCCAAAATTAGAGGAAAATCAGCCACCTCCACCAGTCATTAAAGAGCGTAACTTGTTTACTGTGGTTGTGAACAGTAACAATGAGCTTTTGGTTGAGGATAAGCTGATGGAACTTAAAGATTTGAGAGCGGCAGCAGTTGAATTTTTAGATAATGGAGCTGAAGATTGTTCTTATTGTCAAGGCGCTAAGTTGGAAAATTCTTCTGTTAATCCTACTAAAGCTATTATATCATTAGTTAATAATAGAGGTACATCTTACAAAAGGTATATAGCTGTTCAAAATGAACTCGTAGGTGCTTATAATCAGTTGAGAGATCGGGAAGCTATGAGTAGATACGGTGAATCTTTTGTTTCGTTAGAATCACGTTATAATGACGCAAGAACTTCTCCAGGAGATAAAGATAAGCTTAAACCAAAAATTGAACTTATTAGAGATTTATATCCTGAAAAGCTCTCAGAGGCAGAACCAAAATAAAACTACTAAAACTTAATAAATATATATTATGTCTAAGTTTAATAAGAAAAAGGGAGGTGAATTACCAGCTATTTCTACGGCATCTTTGCCAGATATAGTTTTTATGTTACTGTTCTTCTTTATGGTTGCCACTGTTATGCGCGATCAAACATTAATGATTAAAAACAATTTGCCAACTGCAAATCAAGTTGAAAAACTTGATAAGAAAGATCTTGTAATGTATATCTATGCTGGTGAACCTATAGAACGCTATCAAGCTACATATGGTACTTCGGCAAAAATTCAATTAAACGATAAAATCGCAAATGTTAATCAGATTCAAGATTTTATTTATCAAGAAAGAGCAAGCAAACGTGAAGAACTAGTAGACTATTTAACTACAGCTCTCAAAGTTGATGGCGATAGTAAAATGGGTCTTATTTCTGATATTAAACAAGAACTTAGGACTGCTAATGCTCTTAAAATTAACTATGTAACCAAGACTGGCGACGCTGTTAAAAATAATTAAGGTGCATTAGATATTTTATTACTTTTAAAAGTTAAAAAACGCCCTGATCTTCAGGGCGTTTTTTAGTTAAGTTTAGTTTCAATATAAATATTTCTTATCTAATTTTGATAATTGCCTAATCTAATATTAAGTAGCTTTTCATGCTTAGACCTTCTGAATCTATTTCTATAATTTTATTCGTATTGGCTTCAATACTATTTACAAAAAGCAATGCACAAGACAGCCTTACTGGCATCATAGATAGTTTACAACTTGATCAAAAATATAGGGAAGATCAATTTTATATTGGAGTTACCTTTAACCTACTAACCAATAAACCACAAGAACTATCTCAAAATGGATTTAGTGGTGGACTACATCTCGGTTATATACGAGATATGCCAATTAATAAACAGCGCAATCTTGCGATAGGTATTGGTGCTGGATTTTCGATGAACACCTACAATCAGAATTTATTTGTTGGAGAGGATCAATCTAATACTACAATTTTCAATGTAATAGATTCAGGCTATGACTACGATAAAAACTGGCTTAGCACTTATCTCATAGAAGCTCCAATTCAGCTACGCTGGCGTACTTCTACAGCGGCAGATTATAAATTTTGGAGAGTATACACGGGATTGCAACTGGGCTACGTTTATGCGTACAAATTTAACTTTGAAGAAACCGGAAACCAAGTTGTACAAACTGATGTTCCTGAATTTGACAGATACAGATTAGGACTTACATTCACATTTGGTTATGACACATTTAATTTCCACTTTTATTATAACTTAAATCCGTTTTTTAAAGATGGAACTCTTATAAACGGACAACCTTTAGAGCTAAATAGCTTTAAATTAGGTCTGATGTTTTATATATTATAAAAATAAAACACTACAAGCTGAGGAAGACCTCCGGCGATTAAACCTACTACTAATTCGTGCATATTGTGGGCTTTCATCTGTAACCTTGATGCCGCTGTTAAACCTATTGCAATTACTAATAGGGAAATAATCTGAAGGTAGTTTGTAGTATAAACCATACTCAAAGCTATAATAAATCCCAGCACGCCACTAACACCTACCATATGCAGACTTGCTTTATATTTAAAAAAACTCAAAAGCAAACAAACAGCTGAAGCTATTAAAATCCCTATAAAAAACATATATAATTCTGGGAACTCATACCCATTTATTATAACGCTAATAATAAGAAACGTTACACCCATCTGGCATAAAAGCGGTACGCGTCGTTCCTTAACATCGCTCAATTCTTTAGAAGAAACAAGATTTATACTTTCTAAAAGAAAGTAAAATAAAATAGGCACTACAAGTGTTAATATACTAATCGCAAATATCTTAGCATACATAAAAGATTCTGGAACAAACTTAGGCGTAATCGTAAAATAAATACACACCCCTAGAAGTGGCATAAATAGCGGATGCATAATATAAGAAAAACTGCGAAGTATAAATTTCATTTAGATTTCCTTGCGTAATCGGGCTACTGGTACATCTAATTGTTCACGATACTTTGCGACCGTTCGCCTTGCAATAGGATAGCCCTTATCTTTTAAAATCTTAGCTAATTTATCGTCGGTTAGAGGACGGCGCTTATCTTCTTCCTGAATCGTAATCTCTAAGATTTTCTTTATTTCGCGAGTAGAAACCTCTTCCCCCTGATCATTAGTCATACTCTCGCTGAAGAATTCTTTGATTAGTTTTGTACCATATGGTGTATCTACATACTTACTATTTGCAACACGAGAAACCGTAGAAACATCCATACCTATCTCATCTGCGATATCTTTTAATATCATAGGACGCAAATTACGCTCATCGCCAGTTAGGAAGAACTCCTCCTGGTAATTCATAATAGAACTCATCGTAACAAAAAGAGTTTGTTGACGCTGCTTAATAGCCTCTATAAACCATTTTGCAGCATCTAACTTTTGCTTAATAAACATCACCGCATCTTTTTGCGATTTGCTCTTTGCTGATGCTTCTTTATAACCTTTAAGCATATTAGTATATTCCCTAGAAACATGCATTTCTGGTGCATTACGACCGTTTAAAGTAAGCTCGAGTTCACCATCCCGTATACGTATCTCAAAATCTGGGATAACATGTTCAACAACTTTAGTATTGCCGGCATAAGAGCCTCCCGGTTTTGGGTTTAAATGTTCTATCTCATCAATAGCAGCTCTAAGTTGATCTTCAGATATATCAAATTTTGAAAGTAGTTTCTGATAATGTTTTTTGCTAAAGTGATCAAAAGCTGTAGACAAAATTGAGATTGCCAAGGCAACAGACTCTGTTTCATCTTTTCGTTTTAACTGAATTAACAAACATTCTTCAACACTACGAGCTCCTACTCCAGATGGATCTAAATTTTGAACTATTTTCAAAATTTTTTCTAAGGTAATCTCGTCTGTATAAATATTTTGAGTAAATGCTAAATCATCTAATAGATCAATTAAATCGCGACGCAAATAACCACTATCATCTATACTACCTATAAGAAATTCAGCAATTTCCATTTGCTCCTGATCTAATCTATAGGTATGCAACTGCCCCATTAGATGTTGCGTAAATGAAGTACCTGAAGCATAGGGCACCTGACGCTCTTCATCATCGCTGCTATAATTATTTGTATTTAACCGGTAACTAGGCACCTCATCGTCAGACAAATAATCATCAACATTGATATCTGTTTCAATCTTTTCAGATTCATAATCTTCATCTGCACTGTTGTCAAATTCTTCATACTCATCTTTAGCTTCTTCCTTTCCACTATCAAGCGCAGGATTTTCTTCGAGTTCTTGCTTTACCCTTTGTTCAAAGGCCTGAGTAGGCAGCTGAATAAGCTTCATTAGCTGTATTTGCTGAGGCGAAAGCTTTTGAGAAAGTTTAAAATTAAGTTGTTGTTTAAGCATATAGATTGACAAAACTGTTCTTACAAAAATAGAAAATTGCTCCTTGTAAAGAGTAAGAATATTTTGTTAAGACTTAACTCAAAAAACCTACACTAAAAAAAAGAAAGCAGTTACGGAGTGAAGATATTATTTTTAATGGCGTGTATAACCAGACCTGTGCGGTTTTTTAAACCTAGTTTATGAAAAACAGATTCTCTATAACCCTCTATCGTTTTTGGACTTAAGAACATTTTTTCTGCAATTTCTTTATAGGTCATCTCAGTGCAGGCATGTTTTATAAACTCTATTTCTCGTTCTTTCAAGACAATCTCTTCTTCTAGTGAATGCTCAGATTTATGTACGAGGCGTTCAACGGTATTGGTGTAGTAAAACCCAAAATTAATCAACTCATTTAATGCTTGTTCTAAAATACTTTTACGAGTGTCTTTAAGCAAATAACCTTTTGCACCAGATCGTATCATTTGCATAACAACATTCTCTTCTTCTTCAATAGAAAGGGCGAGTACTTTAATATCAGGGTAATGTTTTGTGAGGTACTTTGTCGCTTCAATACCACCCATAACAGGCATTTTTACATCCATCAGAACGATATCTGGCTGTAATGCTTCAGAAGATTCTAGATAATTAATTAACTCCCTTCCATTTACAGAAATATTTACAACATCAAAATTTTCAAACTGACGTACTAAGCCTGCTATGGCTTCAGATAAAAGAGTGTGATCGTCTACTAATGCAACTTTATACATAATCTAGTCTAAAGGATAAATTAATTTTAATTGAGTTCCGGCTCCGGGTATAGAACTAATTCTAACCTGAGCTCCTATAAGTTCTGCTCGTTTATCTATATTACTCAACCCTATGCCCTTGTCTGTAAGTTTATCAGAATCAAAACCAACACCATCATCGTGTGCAATAATTTCTAATGCATCTGCCTTAAAATGTACTGTTACATTTAAGTTTGCAGCCTTAGAATGTTTCATGGTATTTGTTATAAATTCTTGTACAATTCTAAAGAGTACAATTTCTGCTTGCGAATCTATAATAACAGAATCTCCCAGCAGCTCATAAGAAGCAGATAAAAACTTAAGACGGTTAAATCTAGCAACTTCCATCTCCAAAGATTTTATTAAAGACTGGCCATTTATAGCTTCAGGATTAATAGATTTTGACAAAGCTCTAAGCTCATTTAAGCCCGTTCCTATCGTTTCAGCTACTTCAAGCATTTCTTCCCCTCCTTCAATGTTTTGTGCCTTTATTTTAGCTAAGGTGAGTAATTGGCCTATATTATCGTGAAGCTCCCAACTAATATTACGCAGTGTTTCTTCTCTAATTTCAATCTGAGTCTCTGCTATTGCTTTTTCAAAACGCTTTTCAGCTTCTATTTGCTCTCGAAGCAGACTGTTTTTACGTTTCATAAACACTGAAAATAATACAAAAACAATTACCGCAAGTAGAAATAGAATCAATAAAACGACAAGAATGACGAGCTGTAACGTTGTTTGATCCATAAGTTTAAAGATTTACTAGTTGTGGGCGCTTAGCACGATAAAAACCATAGGCAAAAATGATATACATAACACAGTACGCCCAAAAACTAGCATTTCTAACTATACCAAAAAAAGTATTAAGGCTATTAGAAGCATCAGTTATTTGAGCCCACCCTACGTACGTCATGATAACAACGGGGAGTTGTATAACACTACTCAATAAAAGTGCTACACTTATATAAATCAATATAGAATCTTGAATTTTACTAAAATCTGTATTATTAATTGTCTCAACCAGAAAAAATAGGATTATAATAATTAAAAAGAAGTCACCTGCTACAGCCGCTAGTACAGGTTTTTCTGAAAAGAAATCACTGCTCAATATAAATGACAGATAAATCAAAATCCAAAACACATACAGAAATATTGTTGCTTTTCTAAATGAAGATTTTTGCAGAAACTTATAATACAACCCATAGTAAACGGTAAAACATATAAGATACCTAATATTATAAAATACAAAATTCATATCTACCAGCTCGGTGATATAAACTAGTGCACTTATCATTTCATTTACAAAATTATACCCTAAGAAAAGTATAAACCATATAACCGGGGTTCCAGAAAATTTTTTCCAGTATAGAAGACCCATTAAAAATGAAAACAGCTCTAAGGCATCCATCGTTATTAACGAAGGATTATTTAAAATATGACCTAATCGTTCAGTAGAAACGTGAATATCCAACAGTTCTTTATTTACTATTGAAAATCTCCTCCCCCTACTGGTGGTGGTGGCGCCTCATGCCCAATATTCTCAGATAGAGACTGTATTGCTTTAACCCCCATTTCTGCATCAAGAGCAGATCCGTCAAGTACAGAACCTACAGTTACTGCCTCATATTTTCCTTTAGCACCTTTTTTTATTGCAAAACTAACCGTGTCTTTTGTGCCATCTGCTAAAACAAACTCTGCTGCCGGGTTAAAAAATACAGTGCCTCTATTAGATTTATCTTTATTCTTAACCTTCTTACCGTATTTACCTAAATACACACGCAGTTGTAATATTTCAATATTAGCAGAATCAGCTTGCTGTTCTATATATGCCATATACTTTTTCATCTCTTTGAATGAAAAACTAACATAACGAGTTGTCTGTTTGTAATTGACATCTTCTTTAGGTATGGTATCTCCTTCTTCGGTGATGTTTTCTGCACGCTCAATTAATGGAACTCGGCTGTTGCCATAATTTTGATATAAAGAATCTGCTGCTGCAATCGGAATAATGTTAGCTGGCGCTTCCAAAATAGGGGATTCCTGATTACTACAATCACAGGGTTTATTCTCACAAGAAGTAACTAAGAAAGCAGCTGTTAACACAACTGCCAAGGAAGTAATTTTTTTCATTGGTTAATAGGTTTTTGTTAGATAGCTGTAAAATAGACATCTTTTAATAATTAAGGAAAATAACCTTTGAAAAAGGGTGTTTTTCCTTGTTAAGATTTCAATCGTTTTTGGACATGAAAAAACCCGATTTCTTCAAATCGGGTTATTATAAATACTTGCTTTCTTTTTAAAATTCAGCATTTTGAGGAAAACGTGGGTAAGGTATCACGTCTCTTATATTTGTCATTCCCGATGCAAAAAGAACCAAACGCTCAAAACCAAGACCAAAACCACTATGTACACAAGTACCGAATCTGCGTGTATCTAAATACCACCACAACTCTTCTTCCGAAATATCTAAAGCAGCCATTTTCTCTTGCAACACATCAAGACGTTCTTCTCGTTGCGAACCTCCTACGATCTCACCAATACCCGGGAAAAGTATATCCATTGCGCGTACGGTTTTGCCATCTTCATTTAAACGCATATAAAACGCTTTTATATTTGCAGGATAATCAAACAAAATCACCGGACACTTAAAATGCTTTTCTACCAGAAAACGCTCGTGCTCACTTTGCAAATCTGCTCCCCATTCTTCTATAGGGTACTTAAACTGCTTCTTTTTGTTAGGCTTAGAATTCTTTAAAATATCTATTGCCTCTGTATAACTAACGCGCTTAAAATTATTTTCTGTAACAAACTTTAGCTTATCTCTAAGCGTCATTGGTGCACGGTCTGCTTCGGGCTTCGCTTTATCTTCTTGTATAAGCCTACCCTCTAAAAACTCAAGATCATCCTGGCAATTTTCTAATACATATTCAATAACGTATTTAATAAAATCTTCAGCCAGATCCATATTCATATCTAGATCATTAAAAGCTACTTCAGGTTCAATCATCCAGAATTCTGCAAGGTGACGACTTGTGTTTGAGTTTTCTGCTCTAAATGTTGGCCCAAAAGTATAAATCTGCCCCAGACCTAAAGCATATGTCTCTCCTTCTAATTGCCCAGAAACGGTCAAATTTGTTTCTTTTCCGAAGAAATCTTTTTTGTAATCTATATTACCATCTTTATCTTTTGCAGGGTTCTTTAAATCCTGGGCGGTCACTTTAAACATCTCACCTGCACCTTCTGCATCACTTCCCGTAATAATTGGGGTATTTACATAGTAGAAACCTTCTTTCTGAAAGTATTCGTGAACTGCAAAACTTAATTTTGAGCGCAAACGCATCACTGCGCCAAAAGTATTTGTACGCACACGTAAGTGGGCCTGCTCTCTTAGTTTTTCTAAGGTGTGGCGCTTAGGTTGTAAAATAGTTAGTTTTACTTCTTCAGGGTCTGCATCACCCAAAATTTTTACTTCTTTTACATCTACTTCTACAGTCTGGCCACCACCCTGGCTTTCAATTAAATTACCAGTAACCATTATCGCAGCACCTACTGTTATACGCTTTAATAACGCAGGATCAGTATTTTCAAAATCAACAACACATTGTAAATTATTTATGGTAGAACCATCATTTAATGCAATAAAACGATTGGCTCTAAAGCTACGCACCCAACCTCTTACAATAATCTCGTGCCCTTTAGGCTCTTCTTTTAAAATATGTACAATGGTTTTTTTCATAATCTAATCTATAGGATAAGCCATTAAGGGCTTAGTATTCATTTTTTATAAGTAGCAAATATATATTTTACAGCTATTCTCCGCAAAGCGGAAACGCACATATAAAACTTATTGTTTATCTAAATTTTCTAATTCCTCCTCGTCATCAGCTTCATCCAGAATCTGAATAGCTGGCTTCTTAAAATCTTCCTTGTTCGCAATATTTCGCTCAAGCGAAAGCAATAAAGAAGGCAACAATAATAAGTTTGAAAGCATTGCAAAAATAAGTGTGACAGAAACCAGACCACCTAAAGCTACGGTACCTCCAAAACTACTTATCATAAATACTGAAAACCCAAAGAATAATACAATTGAAGTATAAAACATACTCACACCTGCTTCTCTAACAGATGCATAAACCGAACGTTTAATACGCCAGCCACTGCTTTTTAATTCCTGACGGTATTTTGCAAGAAAGTGAATAGTATCATCTACCGAAATACCAAAAGCAATACTAAACACCAGTATCGTTGATGGTTTTATAGGTACTCCCAAATATCCCATAAGACCCGCAGTAATTAACAGCGGTAACAAATTAGGAATTAGGGAAACTAGAATCATTTTGACAGACCGAAACATAAACGCCATGAAAATGGCAATTAATAAAATTGCAAGCGATAAGCTAATGATTAAATTATTTATTAAATAAGTTGTTCCTTTTTGAAACACCAGCGCTTTACCCGTAAGCGTGACATTAAATTTATCTTCAGGAAATAAAATATTTATTTTATTGTAAAGGTTGTCTTCTACTATTTCCATTCGGTCTGTGCCTATATCTTGCATAAATGTTGTCATACGCGCATATTGACCTGTAGAATCTATATAACTGTCAAGCAAGCCAGCATCTGTAGAAAAACGCTGTGCATAGGGTAAAATAAAATTACGCTCGTTTGAAGTAGGCAACTGGTAATATTGCGGATCGCCATTGTAAAATGCTTGTTTACCATATTTAACAAGATTTACGATTGATAGTGGCTTAGACAATTCTGGTGTTTCAGAAATTGTAGTTGCCAACTCATCCATTCTCTTCAAAGTAGGCAACTTCATTACTCCTTTAGGACGCTTGGTATCAATTAAAACTTCTAGCGGCATTATGCCATCAAACTCAGATTCAAAAAATTTAATGTCTCTGTAAAAACCGGTATTTTTCGGCATATCTTCAATAAGACTTCCTGAAACTTTAATATTATAAATACCTATCATACTTAAAATAAGCAGTAAAATTGTGGTGATGTAGATTGTTATTCTACGGTCCCGCACCATCTTCTCAACCCAGTTCACAAAACCTTCAATCCAAGATTTACCTAAATGCTTTAAATGACGCTCCTTAGGAGGTGTCATGTAGCTATAAATAATAGGAATGATCAATAGGCTCAATAAAAATATAGCGATGATATTAATTGAGGCCACAATACCAAACTCTTTTAGTAGAGCGCTTTGAGTTAAAATAAAAGTAGCAAAACCAGATGCTGTGGTAATGTTTGTCATTAAGGTCGCATTTCCCACTTTAGTAATAACACGTTGTAATGCTTTTATTTTATTACCGTGATTTTTATATTCCTGTTGATATTTATTTATTAAAAATATACAGTTCGGAATCCCTATTACGATTATTAAAGGCGGAATTAATGCGGTAAGAACAGTTATCTCATACCCTAGTAATCCCAAAAGACCAAATGCCCACATCACGCCAATTACAACAGTAATCATAGAGATAAAAGTTGCCCTATACGACCTAAAAAAGAAAAAGAAAATTAAGGACGTAACCACTAATGCACCACCTACAAACCAACCTATCTCCCCTATTATAGTCTTACTGTTAAGGGTTCTTATATAAGGCATTCCGCTTGTATGAACCGTAATACCTGTTTCTGCCTCAAAATTTTCAATAAGTGGAATTAAGTCATCTACTACAAAGTCTTTTCGGGCTGCTGTATTAACAATATCTTTTTTAAGATATACTGCAGAACGTACGGTCCCGGTTTTCTTATTGTAAACAAGACCCTCATAGAATGGAAGATCCTTAAATAATTTTCTCTTTAAAGTTTGTGCCTCAGCATCTGTTTTAACCTCTCCTTCTATAAATGGCTTTAAATCAAATCGCTTTGGGTCATCCTCTTTTTGTAACAGCTTTAAATCTTTTAAAGAGACCGATAGCGCCACGGCATCTAAATTATTTATGCTATCTGAAAGTGCGTTCCATTTGTTGAGAATTTCTGGCGTAAAAAGCGCATCATCTTTAATACCAAATACAACCAGATTTCCTTCTTCTCCAAACAGATTTAAAAATGTGTTGTATTCAAGATTTACTTCGTGATCGTCTGGTAGTAGATTCGCTTCGGTATAGGTAAAGCGCATGTATTTCCATTGCGTTCCTAAAAAAACCGTGAAGCCGGCAATAAGAAAAAGAATAAAGAGTCTGTTACGTAGAATAAGGCGAGCTACGCCATTCCAAAACCCGTAACCCAATAGCTTGGTCATCGTCTTAGTTTAAGAGCGGCAAAGGTACTTATTTGATACTGAATTCCCTTTAGGAAAACCTGATTTTACAGCTGTAGGTTAAAGGTGAATTTAAATGCAATATTATCTGCAAAATCTGGTAAGCTATACGCACCGTATCTGTAAGTTAGACTGGTACCAAAACCAAATAGAATTTTATTAATCTCAAAACCACTCTCTGTAAATCCTTTGTTTAATTTGCTAAAAGTTACATCCTGATGACGCTCAATATTAGAGATATCTCCTATTGCATAACGAGTTATAAAAACCATTTCTGGCTGAAATTTTTCACCGAAATTAAAAGGGCGTAAATGATGCTTGATCTGAAGTGATGCAATACGGTCTGAGAAAAATTCGCCAAAATACATCGTTTCAAAACTATTTACACCTGCAACAGAAAAGCGTTGCATAACCGTCTCTTTAGTAGGCGCATTAGGGTACGCGTGAAATAAATGTGTAAGCGGCACTTCACCAAAAGCCATTTTACCTTCAATTAAAAATTCGGTAGTAGATTTATTTAAGCGTTCTACCTGATAGAAAAATTTAGCTCCTACCCGTGTAAAATCAAAATCTCCATTTAATAAACCGGAAACACCTTTAGACACCTGCGCAGTTATTTTAGGATAACCATCGTAAATCTCAACAGTTCCTTTTTCTGAGCGCATAAATTTACTTGAAGGACTCCAGCGCAAACCAAAGGTAGCTTCAGTAATATCATATTCACTATAAGTTTTATCGTCCAGAACAAAAGTATAATCTTGAGTTTGCAACACATTTGTTTTAGCAAACTGAAACTCTGATAATATTTTTGGTGTGATCTGATATTCTTGATTAAGACGAAAGGTTTTAAAATCAAAGAATTGGGTAATATTTACTAAGCGTGGTTCAAAGAGTGAATAAACCCTACGGTCTGTTAAATAATTAAAGCTACCTGTCTCCTGCAAATCGTCACTATAACTCAAACTTAGCCAGGCTCCGTGAGATTCATTCAACAGAATACCACCTCCAAAACCATATTTAAAAACTTTATCTTTAAAACCATAGGCTGTATAGCCTTCAAGTCTGAAATTTTCAGAAAATCGTGTATTAGTTACACCACCTAAACCCAATCGTAAGCCTTCATAATTATTAAACTTTAAAGGATAAGTAAGATCAAAATCAAAGAAATCTACTGTATAGTACCCAATCCCAAAGTTATTGATCATTGCAAGGCGTTTCTCGATATTCTCGGTCTTTACAATCTCATCTAAATAATTAAAACTATTTAAGTCTCTCTGCGATAGCGCTTGCGTTCGGTATCTACTCCAGAAGGATTCAGGCTTCTCCTCTGCATCTTCCATAACCTCAATAGCCAGGTTTGAATGTTTAAGAGCAGCACCTTGCGTAAGATTAAAATTGGCATTGTAAGAAGTAGAAAGTAGATACCTCCCTTGAATAGCTTCCTTAACAGGATTTTTTTCAATCGTACCTACCGAAACTTTTCCTCTAAAAAGAGCTAGCCTTTTTGAACTTTCTCCTTTTTCAACATAGAGTTTACTTGATTTAGGTAAATAAACATCGTAGTCAGAAACATATTGATACTCCTGCTCAATGCGTGCGACAAGCTCATCTTTAATACTAATATGCACTTTCTGAAGCGCCATAGTTGATGTATCTAAATAAAGAATACCTTCTAATCCGGGAATCGTTTCTGGTCGCTTAGGCTGAAAAGAAATAGCATAACCAGGGTTCTCCAGAATCGTTGTATCTCTTATAAACTGATAATCATAATTTTTGAGTCCGCGTTTTGAGAGCGGCCCTGCATAACGATAATTAAAAATTAGAAAATCTTCATCATAAAAAGACCTCGATTGTAACGTGATGCCCAGTACTTCATAACGCGGCTCTTTGAAACCCGCCATATTAATCCCCAGCACTTCTTCCTTAAAACCATCAGCCTCATCATAATTGTTAAGGGCAACTTTCTCTGAAAAAAATGAATGTGAATTTGTCTGGCGTTCTAAAGAATCTGTAATAATTGTTTTCTCATAAGTCGTATAGCTAAAATGCTTTAAAACTTGCTGAGGATTGTTTGCCGCGCTTCGGTTAATTGCCGACTGCATCAACGAATCAATATCTATATTTTTTGTTTGTGAAAAGCCATAAAAGAGACCAATACAGAAAAAAACAAAAAAGAATATTATAGGTTTAACCATTTTAGAAAAGAGACTTAGACACTAAAAATACTATAAAAAAAGCGACCCTTAGGTCGCTCTTAGCATGAGTTTAACTAGCTGATTAAAACGCCCGTTAACTATAAATACCATTACTTTATTATACGGTAAGGATTTCTTTTTCTTTAACAACGAGAATTTCGTCTATTTTTTTAATGTAACTATCAGTAAGATCCTGTACATCTACTTCTGCATTACGACATAAATCTTCAGCAAGACCATCTTTTTCTAGCTTTTTGATCTCGTTGTTTGCATTTTTACGATCATTACGCACACCTACTTTAGCATCTTCTGCTTCTGCCTTTGCCTGTTTAACCAGGTCTTTACGACGCTCTTCTGTAAGTGGCGGTACATTTATAATTACACTTTCCCCATTATTCATAGGATTAAACCCCAGGTTAGCATTCATAATTGCCTTTTCAATCTCGTGAATCATTGCCTTTTCCCAGGGTTGAATAGAAATTGTTCTACCATCTGGCGTATTCACATTGGCCACCTGAGAGAGTGGTGTTTGACTTCCATAATAATCAACCATTACACTTCCTAGCATTGCAGGACTTGCTTTACCGGCACGTATGTTTGCAAATTCTTTTTTAAGGTGCGTAATAGCGCTTTGCATTGCTTCTTCTGTACCGTCTAAAATAAATTGAATGTCTTCGTTCATAGCTTTATTAATTCTCCGATTTTCTAGAATCGATCAAAAATACTAAATTATAAATTTACTGTTGTACCTATAGCTTCACCATTAACAACCTTTAAGAGATTGCCTTGCTTATTCATATCAAATACAATAATAGGCAATTCGTTCTCTTGACTCAATGTGAAAGCAGTAGTGTCCATCACCTTCAAGCCTTTTTGAAGTACATCTTCAAAACTTATAAAGTCAAATTTTACGGCTTTATCATCTTTTTCAGGATCGCTAGTATAAATTCCGTCTACACGAGTACCTTTTAAAATTACATCTGCGTGAATTTCTATAGCTCTTAAAACAGCTGCAGAATCAGTCGTAAAATACGGGTTACCCGTACCTCCGCCAAAAATAACGACACGCCCCTTTTCTAAATGACGGATAGCTCTCCTACGGATAAACGGCTCTGCTACTTCGTTAATTTGAATCGCACTCTGCAAACGCGTCTGTATGCCTGCTTCTTCTAGTGCGCTTTGCAATGCAAGACCATTAATAACAGTTGCAAGCATACCCATATGATCTCCCTGAACGCGATCCATACCACGGCTTGCTCCAGCAAGACCTCTAAAAATGTTACCGCCACCTATTACAATAGCTACTTCTACACCTTTATCGAGAACTTTTTTAATCTCATCTGCATACTCTGCCAATCTATCTGGATCAATGCCATACTGGCGATTTCCCATTAATGCTTCACCTGATAACTTTAAAAGAATACGTTTATACTGCATGGTTGTAGAAAATTTTGGGCAAATATACGGTTAATGAGTACGTGAAAAAAAATGAATTTAAAACATAAAAAAAGGCTGCCAATTGGCAGCCTTTTTAAAAATTATGATATTTTAAAAGATTAAGCTAAGCTTACACGTTTAAAACCTACAACTTCAGCATCACCTTTACTAGCTACATATTTAGCTACGTTAATGCTTTCGTCCATAATAAATACTTGATCAAGTAGAGCTTTCTCATTATCCATAGTCGTGTTATCGGCTATGTAACGGTCAATTTTACCTGGCAGAATACGATCCCAGATTTGCTCTGGTTTTCCTTCTGCTTTTAATTCTTCTTTGATATCTGCTTCTGCCTTGGCCATAACTTCTGGAGTTAACTGAGACATTGAGATATATTGAGGAACGTTTTTAAGTGTTTTACCTAAACGACCTAATTCTTCATTTTCTTTTTCAATAGCAGCAATACGCGCTTCAGTTTCTGATGTTACGAAATCTGCATCAAAATCTTTGTAAGATAATGTAGTCGCTCCCATAGAAGCTACCTGCATAGAAACACTTTTAGCAACTTCTTCTGCGCTATCTGTAGCTTGAGAAAGACCAGTTAGTGCACCAATCTTGTTTCCGTGTACATAAGCACCTACAAATGGAGCCTCTAACACTTCAAAACCACCTATTTCTAATTTCTCACCAATAACACCCGTTTGCTCAATTAATTTTTCAGCAACAGTCATACCTTGAAAATCAGCAGCTAAAAATTCATCTTTGCTGTTATAATTTAAGGCAACATCACCTAATTCATTAGCCATCTCAACATACGTATCGTTTTTGGCAACGAAATCTGTCTCACAATTCAATGAGAAAACAACACCTCTGTTGTTTGCGTCATTAATTTTTGCTACAACAACTCCTTCACTTGAGTCACGATCTGCACGTTTTTCAGCAATTTTTTGTCCTTTTTTACGAAGAACAGTAATCGCTTTGTCAAAATCACCTTCTGCCTCTACTAATGCATTTTTACAATCCATCATACCGGCACCGGTAGCTTTTCTCAATTTATTTACGTCTGCGGCTGTAATTTTTGCCATTTTATTTAGAATTTATGAGTTAAAACAAAAAGTCGTTTAGTTTAGTGCAAAATTGCAATATACTAAACGACTTCAGCTATTATCAAATTGTTAAATACTATTCTTCTTCGTCGCTAGCTGCAGCTTTAGCTTTAGCCTTTTCTGGCTTAGCATCTGCTTTTTTAGCTTTAGGCTTGTCTTCTTTATCTTTCTCTTTACCAGCTTTACGCTCAGAAAGACCTTCAACAATTGCATCAGCAACGTTAGCTATGATTTTCTCGATAGATTTAGAAGCATCATCATTAGATGGGATAGCGAAATCAACCTGACGTGGATCAGAGTTAGTATCAACCATCGCAAAGATTGGAATGTTTAATTTTTGAGCTTCTTTAATCGCAATGTGTTCACGCTTAATGTCAACTACAAATAAAGCACCTGGTAGACGTGTCATATCTTCGATAGAACCTAAGTTCTTCTCTAATTTGTCACGCATACGGTTCATTTGTAATTGCTCTTTTTTAGACAAGCTATCAAAACGACCGTCTTGTTTCATACGATCTACAGTTTGCATTTTCTTAACCGCCTTACGTATAGTTACGAAGTTAGTTAACATACCACCTGGCCATCTTTCTGTAATGAAAGGCATTTTAGCGCGACCTGCGTGATCAGCAACAATTTCTTTTGCTTGTTTTTTGGTAGCTACAAAAAGTATTTTTCTACCTGAAGCTGCGATTTTAGCTAAAGCTTCTGAAGCTTCGCTAAGTTTAGCAGCAGTTTTGTATAGATTAATGATGTGAATACCATTACGCTCCATATAGATATATGGTGCCATGTTAGGATCCCATCTTCTGGTAAGGTGACCAAAGTGTACACCTGCATCCAGTAAATCCTTTACATTTTCTGTTTTTGCCATTTTTAAATTTAGTTTACGTTCCCGTTTTAGTAGCAATAAGTAAGTGGTTCCTGCCTATGACACGTCGCCTTACCTATTTAGATGCTAAACCAATTTTTCCGCTTTCGCGAAAACAAGGACTATTTAATTAAAAATTAATTTCTTTTTGATTTCAATTGAAAAAATATTCAAAATCGAATACCTGCATTGAAATACAATAGTTGTTAACGTTTTGAGAATTGGAATTTCTTACGCGCTTTCTTCTGACCGAATTTCTTACGCTCTACCATTCTTGGATCTCTTGTCAACAAACCTTCAGGCTTAAGGATAAGTCTGTTCTCTGCATCTAATTCGCACATAGCTCTAGAAAGAGCAAGACGTACAGCTTCAGCTTGACCAGTAATACCACCTCCGTAAACATTTACTTTTACGTCAAAGTTATTTTCATTTTCAGTCATTACTAATGGCTGATTAACTTTGTACTGTAAAGTACCTGTAGTGAAGTAGGTCTTTAAATCACGCTTATTAATGGTGATGTTACCAGAACCTGGAGCTAAATAAACACGAGCAACAGCCGTTTTTCTACGACCAATTTTGTGAATTACTTCCATTTACTTAAGTTCGTTAATGTTGATTACTTTAGGCTTCTGTGCTTCCTGCCCGTGATCTGCACCGGCATAAACCTTTAAATTGCGATAAATCGCGCTACCTAATTTGTTTTTAGGTAACATACCTTTAACTGCATTTTCGACAAGACGCGCAGGGTCTTTACCGTACAATTCTTTAGCAGTTAAGCTTCTTTGACCACCAGGATAGCCCGTATGACGGATGTAAGATTTAGAATCCCACTTCTTTCCTGTTAAGTTGATTTGAGAGGCATTGATAACAATTACATTGTCTCCGCAATCAACGTGTGGTGTGTAGTTAGGCTTGTACTTTCCGCGCAAAAATTTTGCAACGATAGTAGACATGCGACCCAACGTTTGCCCTTCAGCATCAATAACAACCCACTCTTTGTTAACGGTGTTCTTGTTGGCAGATACTGTTTTGTAACTTAATGTGTCCACACTGTTTTATTTAATTATTAAACATTCCATTTCCTGCTATCTCGCTCACACGGGAAAACAGGGGTGCAAATGTACAATTATAAATGAACATGACAAATTCAGTCTGGCTATAATTTTACCGCTTTTAATAACTGGTTATCAATAGTGTAATAGAATTTCAAATAAGAAACTGCAAAATTTTTAATACAAAAGCTAAAATCAAATGTCTTTTAACTTCTAAACGTTAAAATACTTAATGCTATTAATTTAAGAGAACTTAGACTTAAATAATAAGTTATTACACTTTCTAGAAGCATCTCAGAAAATTATCTTTTTAAAGTTGTAAGTATCTATACGTTTTATACTCGAACTAATCAATCGTTATTTTATTACATCCTTCACAACCACAACATCTCGCTTGTTTATAGGTGGGTTATTATTTCTTAAAATTGGGAAAAACGTTTTCTGTAAATTTCACAGTTGAATCTGGTATAATATGCTTTGTTAAAATATTGCGCAAATATTAGTTATTTTATTAATAAAATAACTATATACGCCTATTTTAACTTTATTATAGTTAAAATTTTAAGCAAAAAATAATAATCATTTCGATTTAGATATTTTTCAAAAAGCAATTAACATTTAATATAAATTTCACCTTTATAACCAAAACTTAAATTAAATGGTGAAAAGACTATTATTTAGTTTGCTATTATGCCTAATAGCTATGAGCGCTTATGCTCAAGAAAAAACCGTAACCGGAACCGTAATAGGTCCTGACGGTATTCCTTTACCGGGAGTTAATGTAATTATTAAAGGAGCCACAAATCGAGGAACACAAACAGATTTTGATGGTATGTTCTCCCTTACTGCAAAATCTGAAGAAACACTAGTTTTCTCATTTGTAGGATTTGTTAATCAAGAGAAAAAGATAGGTTCTCTATCTAAGATTGATGTCGTTCTGGCTGAAAATACAGAATCTCTTGATGAGGTGATTGTAGTTGCATACGGTACTACTACACGTGGCGAAGTAACTGGTTCTGTAAGTACTGTTTCTGGTGATGCTATTGAAAACAGACCACTTACAAATGTTATTTCTGCATTAGAAGGAACAGCCTCTGGAGTTCAAATCGCTTCAGGTAGTGGCCAACCAGGATCCGCTCCTAGTATACGTATTCGTGGTTTTGGTTCTGTGAACTCAAGTCAAGAGCCTCTATATGTTGTAGATGGAGTAATATACTCAGGAAGTTTTGCTAGCTTAAACTCTAATGATATAGAAAGCTTCACAGTTCTTAAAGATGCTGCTTCAACAGCCATTTACGGTTCACAGGGGGCAAACGGGGTTGTAGTTATAACTACTAAAAAAGGAAAAAAAGGAAAGGATCAAATTAGTCTTGAAGTGAGCCAAGGTATGGCATCACGCTCAATTCCTGAGTATGACCGCGTAGGCCCTTCCCAATATTACGAGTTGATGTGGGAAGCTTACAGAAACAGTTTAACATTTAGAAATTCTAATCCTTTATCTACTAATGATGCTAATATAAAAGCTTCTGAAGATATTTCCAGTTTGTTAGGGTATAACCCTTACAATGTAAGCAACGATCAAATCGTTTTAAATAATGGCTTAATAAACCCTAATGCCTCACTAAAGTATCCAGGCGATTTAAATTGGCAAGAAGCCTTAGAAAGAACAGGAATTATTCAAAATATCAATTTCTCGTATCAAGGAGGTACCGAAAAAACAGATTATTTTGCATCACTAAGTTACTTAGATCAATCTGCTAACGTGATAAATTCAGATTTTGAGCGTATTACCGGTAGAATAAATTTAAACTCAAAAATTAAAGATTGGTTTAAAACAGGTTTTAATATTACTGGCGCAACTTCTACATCAAATCAAGCCGTAGATGGTGCTGCAAATAGCGCTTCATTTGTAAATCCTTTTAGATTCTCAAGATTTATAGCTCCTATCTATCCCGTGTTTTTGCATGATGCTACAACCGGAGACTTTATTTTAGATGATGCCGGAAATAGAATTTACGACACAGGAGACTATACTGAAGTAAGACCAGCAGGAGCTTCTCCCGGAAGACATGCCATACAAGAGAACTTATTAAACATTGATAAAGATGACCGTTTTGCAATAAATGCTAGAACCTATGCCGAATTCTACTTTCTTAAAGATTTTACATTCACGTTCAACGCAGGTATAGATAAGAATTTTTATGAGAATGAAAATTATGATAATAAAATTGTGGGCGATGGAGCACCAGATGGTCGTGCGGGAAGAACAACTCAAACAACAACCGTTATTACTTATAACCAACTTTTAAATTGGAATAAATCTATAGGAAACCACAATCTTACAGCCTTACTAGGTCACGAAAGTCTTGATTACAGTCTAAATTTTTTAACAGGTTTCAGACAAAATCAAGTGGTAGACGGTAATACTGAATTAATAAACTTTGCCACTACTGTAGATTTAGAATCTTACAGTAGAGAATACGGAAAAGAAGGATATTTCTCAAGATTAAATTACAACTACGACAATCGTTACTTTGCTGCTGGGTCATACAGAAGAGATGGTTCTTCTCGTTTTGCAAATGACGTACGTTGGGGTAATTTCTACTCATACAGTGGGGCCTGGAGAATAGATCAAGAAAACTTTCTTAAAGATCAAAGTTGGCTAAACTTTTTAAAACTTAGAGCTTCTTACGGTCAGGTAGGAAACGACTCTAACCTGTCAAATGCTTCTTTAAGTTTTTATGCTAGTCAATCATTATTAGGTTTAGGTAATAATAACGCAGGGGAGCCTGGCATATTAATTAGTGCACCTGGTAATGAATTTTTAGAATGGGAAACTCAAAAACAAACTGACCTCGGTCTTGATTTTGGCTTCGTAAATAATCGCATTAGTGGATCTTTTGCATATTATAAAAAGATTACAGACGGACTTATATTTGATGTACCCCTTCCTGTATCTTCTGGCTTAGATAACTATCCTGCAAACATTGGTAATATGTTCAACAGAGGTTTAGAACTAGATTTGAATCTTGGCTTAGTAAGAAGTGAAAACTTTAGCTGGAATTTAAATATTAACGCTTCTACAATTCACAATGAGTTTACTGAACTTCCACAGGAAGAGATTATAAACGGAACTAAGAGATATGTAGTGGGCGGTTCTATATTCGATTATTGGCTACGTGAATATTCTGGAGTAGACCCTGCAGATGGTTCAGCCCTATACGTTTTTGATCCAGAATTAGGTACTCCTGAAGATGCAGACGTAAGAACTGTTAATGGCAACTTAGTAACAACTAATCAAAATAAAGCGTTATACAATTCTACTGCAACAGCACTACCTGATTTATTTGGAAGCTTTACAAGTACTTGGAATTATAAAGGCATAGAACTTAGAACTTTATTTACTTATAGTATCGGTGGTGAAACCTATGATTCTAACCTTGCAGGTCTTTTACATTCTGGAAACTATGGTGCTGCTTTAAGCACTCGTATACTTGACAGATGGCAACAACCAGGTGATATAACAGATATTCCAAGATTAGATACAGATCAGCGTGCCGCCTTTGAAGCAGCTTCAGATAGATATTTAGTGAGCTCTACCTTTTTAGGTCTGCGTCAAATTTCATTATCATATAATTTACCTGCACAGCTTATTGATCGTATTGGTTTAACTAATGCTAAAATATATTTAAACGGAGAGAATATTCATTTTTGGACTTCTGTAGATGGTCTTGATGTAGGTCAAAACTTTAATGGAACCACTCAAAATCGCTTTTCTCCTTCAAGAACTATAAGTTTAGGATTCAACTTATCTCTATAATATACTACTATGAAAAAATTATATAAATATACACTTGCACTTTTTGCCCTACTAAGTATTAGTAGTTGTAGTGAAGACTTCTTGGATAGATTTCCTACCGAAGATGTGCCTGCAGAGGCTGCCACCACTACAACAGACAATTTATTTCTCGTTGTTAACGGCATACACCGCTCTTTGTATCAGCGGTACAATTCGCAAGGAGAAGGAGGCATAGGCTCCATGATGATACAGACAGATGTATTAGGAGAAGATGCCGTAATGACTTCTGCTGGTAACGGCTGGTTTAACAACACCTATAAATGGGTAGATCATACAAATGCTTCTGATGCAGATGACTTATTTCCATATCGCGTGCTTTATCGCATAATACGAAATGCCAACGTAATTATAAACGGAGCTGAAAATGCTACTGGCCCAACAGCAGATAGAAATGCAGCACTTGGTCAAGCTTTAGTATATAGAGCATATTGCCATTTTCAATTAGTTCAACTCTACGGTAAAAGATACCAAGCAGGAGCTCCTAACAGTCAACCTGGAGTACCTATACGCCTAACTACAAACAACGATCCTTTAGCTAGAGCAACTGTAGAAGAGGTTTATACTCAGGTTAATTTAGATTTAGATCAAGCAACAACTCTTCTTGACGGTTATGAGCGGCCTAACAAATCTCATTTTGATAAGAATGTTGCTGTAGGATTAAAAGCACGAGTAGCCCTTGTACAACAAAATTATACACTTGCAGCTTCTTTAGCTAATCAAGCAAGACAAGGTTATACTCTTATGACAAATGACGAGTATTTTAACACCTTTAACACTTACACAAACAGAGAGTGGATGTGGGGAAGCTTTGTACAAGAAGATCAAACAATATTCTTTGCAAATTTTGGAGCTTATGTATCTAGAAACTTCAGTTCTACAAACATTAGAACAAACCCTAAAGCAATTAATTCAAAACTTTATAATCTAATTTCTGAAACAGACGTACGCGCAAAACTTTTTGATCCAACAGGAGCTCATAACAACCTTCCTGCAGGAGTTACTCTTGCCTCAAATTTTGCAAGAAAACCATACACAAGTCAGAAGTTTATTGCTGCAGGTACAGGCGATAGTAGAATGGATGTACCTTATATGAGAGCTGCAGAAATGTATTTAATTGAAGCTGAAGCATTGTCGTACTCAAATGAGAACGCAGCAAAACAAGTACTTCTATCATTAGCTTCTAATCGTGATCCAAGTTACACACTTTCAGCAAATACAGGGGCAGCTCTCAAAAATGAAATTTATACTCAACGCCGAATAGAGCTATGGGGTGAAGGTTTTAGATTTTATGATCTAAAAAGATTGAACCAAGCTTTAGACAGGACGGGTGCAAATCATGATCCTGCTTTAGTAGGTCAATTATTTGAAGTTCCTGCTGGGGATAATAGATGGCAATGGCAAATACCACTAGATGAGATTAACTCAAATCCACTGGTAGAGCAAAACCCTTCTTAGCTTATCAAAGCCCGTTTAAGAAATCTTAAACGGGCTTTTTTAATTCAACTTCATTTAGACTGCCGTTAGTAACTATAAACAGCTTTCACAAAATTATCAAGACAACTAATTTAGTTAAGTTTCAAATCTTAAATTCTAAACTCTCAAAAATCCGGCAGTTATTTATTTCGGTTTTATAAATATTCAGCCCTAATTAAGCCCAAAATTCAATAAAAATTAAAATATTTGCTTTGTTTATTGATAATCTCCTATTTACAGGCTCAATTTTAATTTTATGCGCAGTTTAATATATCTGGTGTTTCTTTTCTTATTATTAGTTCCAGATATTAATTATGGTCAGAATCAAGAAACTAAGAAAATTAACAATCGTTCGTATACGACAATAAAGATTGAAAATGAAAATGCACCTAATATCGACGGGATATTAGACGATTCTGCCTGGGAACTTGTGCCATTTACTACAGATTATACGCAACTACAACCTGATATTGGGGCAGCTCCTACAGAGCAAACCAAAATGAAAATCATCTATGATGACGGGTACATTTATGTTGCATTTAGATGTCTTGATCAAGATCCTGATGGTATTGAAAAGCGCCTTTCAAGACGAGATGGTTTTGCAGGAGATTGGGTAGAAGTAAGCTTTGACAGTTATAATGACGATCGCACAGCATTCTCTTTCACACTTACCGCTGCAGGTGTTAAAGCAGATGAATTTATATCGAATAATGGCCGCTTTGACGATACCTGGAACCCTATCTGGTATACTAAGACAAACATTGATGAATTAGGCTGGACAGCAGAATTAAAAATCCCCTTAAGTCAATTGCGCTTTAATAGTGATAAAGATCAAGTTTGGGGATTACAATCAAAGCGCTTTTATTTTAGAAACAGAGAACGTTCACTCTGGCAGGGAATTGTTCCTAATGCACCCGGATATGTTAGTGAATTTGGTGAATTAAGAGGACTCAAAAACCTGACTCCACAAAAACAATTAGAAATACAACCTTACGTTGTAACTCAACTAGACACCTATGAATCTCAAGCAGGGAACCCATATAGGGATGGGAGCGACTCTAAAATCAACGCAGGCCTCGATGCTAAAATAGGAATCACCAATGATCTTACTCTTGATCTCACATTAAATCCAGATTTTGGTCAAGTAGAAGCAGACCCTGCAGCAATTGCCTTAGATGGCTTTCAAATATTTTTTAGAGAACAGCGCCCCTTCTTTGTCGCTAACAGTAATATTTTTGACTACGACCTTGACGATCAATCTTCAGACAACTTATTTTATTCACGTCGTATTGGCCGCAGCCCGCAGCGTGCCGTACGTGATCCTGAAGTAGTTTATACAGACACTCCTCAAAATTCAACTATTCTGGGTGCAGCAAAATTTAGTGGAAAAACGAAAAACGGTTGGACACTTGGCCTTTTAGAAAGTTTGACTGCAAAAGAATATGCACAAACGTTCAGGAATGATTCTACACAACGCGATGTACTGGTAGAGCCGCTAACAAACTACATTATTGGGCGCGCTCAAAAAGACTTTAATAATCGCAACTCGTATATAGGCGTAATAGCTACAGCGACCAATCGCAAATTAGAACCCGGTCTTTATAACCTGCATAGCGATGCCTTTTCTGGAGGTATTGACTTCAAACATAACTGGAATGATCGCAAATATTATTTACAAGGCAATACGATTATAAGCAATGTACAGGGCAGCAATGAAGCTATTACAGGCACGCAGCGCTCCTTAACACATCTATTTAATAGGCAGGACGCAACACACCTCACTGTAGATACTACAAAAACAGCACTTACAGGAACCGGAGGAAATTTAGAAATAGGCAAAGCTTCCGGCGGAAACTTCACAGGTAGTTTAGGAGCTTCCTGGAAATCCCCAGAATTAGAGCTCAATGACGTGGGGTTTCTTAGACAAGCAGATCTCATTACACAATTTAGCACGCTTAAATACACACTATTAAATCCTACTAAAAAATTTAGAACTATAAATATTGAATTTGAACAACAAAGTCTTTTTGATTTTGAAGGAAATTACAACCGTATAGAATATAGTCTCGAGTCCTTTTTTAGATTTAATAATACCTGGGAGACTAATTTTGGTTTAATACACAAGCCTCGAATCATTAGTACAACAGAATTGAGAGGAGGACCACGTTTTCGATTTAACGAAGAAAATATTCAATTTTTATTCATCAACTCAGACTCCAGAAAAAAATTTACCTATGGTGCAGGGTATGTGATCTCACAAGCATCACAAAATAACTTTTCAGTTTTTAGAGTTGAAGCCGGCTTTGAGTATCAGCCTTTAGATGCGCTAAGTGTATCTTTTTATCCTGAATATGAGATTAGCCCTAACAAAACGCAGTATGTAAGCACTACAAACTATAACGGTCAAAACAGATATATCTTAGGGAATATAGATCAGAAGACCTTGAGCGCCACCCTACGCCTTAATTACAGCTTAAATCCTAATTTAAGCATACAATATTATGCCCAACCCTTTGCCTCTAAAGGAACCTATATAGACTTTAATCGTGTTGATAATTCAACTGCAAAAGACCTTAATGAGCGCATACGTCTATTTACACCAAATCAAATTTCTAAAATCGATACAGAATACACAGTTGATGAAAATTTAGATGGCATTATCGACTACCGTTTTAGAGATCCTGATTTTTCTGTGGTTCAATTAAGAACAAATCTTGTAGTACGCTGGGAATACATACCGGGTTCGGAATTGTTTTTTGTCTGGTCACAGGGAGCAGACGGCAATAATGACCCCTCAAATACGGTCTTTAATGCATTAGACCAGCAAATTGTAAACAAGCAATTAAACAATACCTTTCTAATTAAAGCTACCTATCGCTTTTTATTATAAAGTGATTAAACCAAGCCTCTAACGAAGAACCTTCTTAAATGATTTCAGAGGTATTTTTAGCTTTCTATTTTCTTTATTAAGCTTTTCAATAAATACCTTCTTCTTTTCAAATCGAAGAAATTTAAATCATTTGTTAGCAATTCATTTATAGGTTAAAAACAAACCGTATCACCTGTAGTTGGCTGAAAATTAGATAAACTCTTTAAAAATACTGGTACTAAATAACTTTTTTACCTATTTTTAAAACCCCAACTCATTGAAATGAAAAATTCCCTAATTTTACTAATACTCCTCACATTTTCTCACGCATTAATCGCTCAGGTAGGCATAGGAACTGTAGATCCTGAAGCCAGATTAGATATAGTTTCTACAAACTCAGGAATACTCATTCCGCGTGTTGCTTTAACTAGCATTACAGACGAGATCACAGTGTTTAATCCAGCAGGAGGCACAATTGCAGAGAGTACACTCGTTTATAATGACAGTACCGGCGGTCTGACACCAGCAGGCTATTATTATTGGCAGAACAGTCAATGGAATCAAATAGCATCAACTAGCCAAAAGCGGGTTCACTTCGGAAAAATACTTGTAAGTGCCTCTGGAGTAATAAATGTTGCGGGGGTAGGGTTTTCTCCAAAATCTGTTGAATTTGTAGCAATTAATAGAATACAAGGATATAACGGCACATATAGGGCAGACGGTAATAATACTAATGATATACGCATGGCTGGTGGGATGACCGTAGGTTATGCCCAAAATAATGGCACCAGTATAGATCAACAAGTAATATCAAATGGTTTTAGCGGGTCTAGTATTAATAACATTGGCACATTTGCATCATCGTCACATTGTATTGCAGCCTTTTTTGTGAATAATAATGGAGAACCCATACACGATAATGGTAGCCCAACCGGTGGGACAGATACGCAAGACGGTTTAGTAAGAGCATCTCTACAGTCATTTAACAGCGATGGTTTTACTCTAAATTTTGATCGTTTTTTAGTTGGTGATTCTACCAATAATCGCACAAACCAAATTGCAATCATTTACAAAGCTTACAGATAAATTATTCTACAATCACTAAAAACACAAAGGGCTTCCAAGATGGAAGCCCTTTTTTATATTAATGCGCTTCAAGCCAATTCTCACCAACTCCAAGCTCCACATAAAGCGGAACATCCATCTTAAAGGCATTTTCCATTTCAGACTTAATCATTGTTTTTACCTGTTCTAATTCTGTTTTATACACATCAAAAACAAGTTCATCATGTACCTGAAGCAGCATTTTTGTCTTTAGTTTTTCAGCTTTCAACTTTTTATGAATATTAATCATCGCAATTTTGATGATATCTGCAGCACTACCTTGTATAGGTGCGTTTACCGCGTTGCGCTCTGCTGCACCACGCACAACAGCATTACTACTATTGATGTCTTTTAAATAACGACGACGTCCTAAAACCGTAGAGACATAACCGTTATCACGCGCAAAATCTACTTGCTCACTCATATAATTACGCAGCTTTGGGTAGGTTTTATAATAAGTATCTATAAGATCTTTACTCTCTGCCCTACTCAAATCTGTCTGATTGCTTAACCCAAATGCCGAAACTCCATAAATAATACCAAAATTTACGGTTTTTGCGTTGCTACGTTGCTCTCTGGTAACCTCTTCCAACGCTACATTAAAAACTTTTGCAGCCGTTGAAGCGTGAATGTCTTCACCATTTTTAAACGCCTGCATCATGGTTTCTTCCTGACTTAAAGCCGCTATGATTCGTAATTCTATCTGCGAATAATCTGCCGCCAGCAAAACATAGTCTTCGCTACGCGGAACAAAAGCCTTACGTACCTGACGACCACGTTCTGTACGAATAGGAATGTTTTGTAAGTTAGGGTTATTAGAGCTCAAACGCCCCGTTGCCGCTACAGTTTGCATATAATCTGTATGTACACGGCCGGTGTTCTCATCTACTTGCGTAGGCAATGCATCTACATACGTACTTTTTAATTTTGCCAGTCCTCGATAGTCTAATACATTCTGAATAATCTCGTGGTCTGGCGCTAAGTAAGAAAGTACATCTTCAGCTGTAGAATACTGCCCAGTACGCGTTTTCTTAGGCTTATCTACCAGTTTAAGTTTATCAAAAAGAATCTCTCCTAATTGCTTCGGCGAACCAATATTAAATTCCTCGCCGGCGTCTTTGTATATTTTTTCTTCTAATGAAAGAATGTCTGAATTAAGCTCTTCTGCAAGGCTGTTAAGAAATTCTTTATCAAGATTAATACCTTCAAGCTCCATATCTGCAAGAACCTGCACTAACGGAATTTCAATCTCGTCAAACAATTTTTGCGTATTTGCTGCTCCCATTTCAGTCTCAAAATGCTCTTTAAGCTGAAGCGTAACATCTGCATCTTCAACAGCGTATTCGGTTTGTTGTTCAACCGGAACATCTGCCATCGACTTTTGATTTTTACCTTTTTTACCTATCAACTCCTCAATAGAAACCGGTGAATAATTAAGGTACGTTTCTGCAAGAACATCCATATTGTGGCGCATATCGGGATTGATGAGATAATGCGCGATCATCGTATCAAAAAGTTTTCCTTTTACTTCAACTCCATATTTTGCTAAAACTTTGATATCGTACTTTAAGTTTTGACCAATTTTCTGAATGGTTTCTGCTTCAAAAAATGGTTTTAACTCTTCTATTAATTGCTGAGCTTCTTCTTGTTCTCGAGGAAATGGGATGTAAAACCCCTTGCTTTTTTCCCAGCTAAATGCAATACCCACCAGATCTGCTTTTAACGGATCTAAGGATGTCGTTTCAGTATCAAAACATACCGACTCGTGCTTCATAAGATTTTTCAGGAATAGTTTCGTAGCCATTCCGGGAGCAACGCTCTGGTAAAAATGCTCTGTATCTTTAATTGTTTTACGTGTATTACGCTCTTCAATCTCATTACCTTCAGAAGGACCCCCAAATAAATTGTATTGCCCCGCCCCTGCATTTGCTGCCTGCTCTGAAGAATTTACAAGCCTTTTGGCTGTTTCCGTACTACTTACTGCAGCACCCGTATCACTATCGGCTTCGCCTGAAAATATCTTAATAAACTGGTCTTTAAGTCTCCTAAATTCTAACTCATCAAAAATCTCCTGAACTTTATCTGCATCGGGTTGTGAAAGTTCGTATGATTCTGCGTGAAACTGCACATCACAATCGGTCATAATCGTAGCAAGCTTTCGGGATAGGCGACCTAATTCTGCACTTTCAATAACCTTCTCCTTCATCTTCCCCTTTAGCTTATCAGTATTTGCGAGAAGTCCCTCAAGACCACCATATTCTTTAATGAATTTTTTAGCAGTTTTATCACCTACGCCAGGTAAACCAGGTATATTGTCTGATGCATCTCCCATCATTCCCAGATAATCAATTACCTGTTCTGGTCGCTCAACTTCAAAGCGTTTTTGCACTTCTGGTATTCCCCATATCTCAATCCCATTTCCCATACGGGCAGGCTTGTACATAAAGATATTTTCAGATACCAATTGTGCATAATCCTTATCTGGAGTTACCATAAAAACCTGATAGCCCTCTTTTTCTGCCTGTTTAGCCAGCGTACCTATTAAGTCATCTGCTTCTACACCTTCAATTTGAACAAAAGGCACGTGCATGGCTTTTAAAATCTCCTGTATAATAGGCACTGCAATACGTATTGCTTCTGGTGTTTCATCACGATTAGCCTTATATTCTTCATACATTTCTACACGCTCAGAGCTTCCTCCTTTATCAAAAGCAACTGCTAAATGATCTGGCTTTTCTCGTTTAATAACATCAAAAAGTGAATTTACAAAACCCATTACCGCAGAGGTATCCTGCCCTTTTGAGTTTACTCTGGGATTTTTTATAAGTGCGTAATAACCACGAAAAATTAGTGCGTAAGCATCTAAAAGAAATAAGCGTTTTTGAGTTGACATATTGGGAATCTGTTTTGATCTGGAATTGAAATATCAAAAATAGGAATTAGTCTTTTGATATGCGTTTTTATACCTAATCCATTTTTAAATTTGCAAAATATAATAAACACTTCATCAATTGAAGTGTACCTACTACAGAGCTACTTTAGGATTACAATAGGAATTTTTAACTTAAAACAGAATACTGAATTCGTCTCAAATAAGTTCTGTTGAAGAATAGATTATTCGATTTATATAATAGTCTTCAATCCCGACCTCAGCTTAGGTTTAGGACTACATTCAAACTTAAAATTGACTATGAGCATTCCGAAGGATTATAAAGAATTTGAAATCACGCTAACTCGTGACAATCCTCCTCCAGACTGGCCGGAAACCTTACAATCTTTGTGGTATAAAGCCAATGATAATTGGGAAGCTTCGCACACAATAGCTCAAGATATTAAGCATTCTATGGGAAGTCTTATTCATGCACACTTGCACCGTGATGAAGGTGATAATTACAATGCAAAATACTGGTATACTAAGGCTGGGAGAGCTTTCCCAAATATATCCCTAAAAGAAGAATTGAGATTGCTAATCGCTGAAATTATAAGCAGCAGCTAAGTTGTAGGCATAAAAAAACCTGTTAGCAAAAACTAACAGGTTTTATAAAATACATTTTTATCGTATTAAAGCTCTAACGCTTTTAGCACATTATTATTCATCAATAATTCTTCAGGATTTTCTAACGCTTCTTTTACAGCTACTAGAAATCCTACAGATTCTTTACCGTCAATTATACGGTGATCGTAAGAAAGTGCAACATACATAATAGGCGCAATTGCAATACCTCCATCACGTACGATAGGACGTTCTACAATATTGTGCATACCCAAAATTGCAGATTGTGGTGGGTTAATGATAGGAGTAGAAAGCATACTGCCAAAAACACCACCATTAGTAATTGTAAATGTCCCTCCAGTCATCTCATCTACTGTGATCTGACCATCACGTGCTCTAAGAGCAAGTCGCTTCACTTCAGACTCAACTCCTCTAAAACTTAGATTTTCAGCATTTCTAATTACAGGTACCATAAGCCCTTTAGGACCAGAAACTGCAATAGAAATGTCTTTAAAATCATAAGTAATCATCTCCTTACCGTCTATCATAGAATTTACAGCAGGGTACATTTCTAATGCACGTACACAAGCTAATGTGAAGAAAGACATAAAGCCTAACCCTACACTATGTTTTGATTTAAAGTCTTCTTTATACTTGTCACGTAAAGCAAAAATAGCAGACATATCTACCTCGTTAAAGGTGGTAAGCATTGCTGTTTCATTTTTTACGCTCACTAAACGTTCTGCTACTTTGCGACGTAACATAGACATTTTTGAACGGCTTTCTCCACGACTTCCGTTACCGGGAGTTCCCATTGATGGTTGTGCGTTTACCGCATCATCTTTAGTAATACGACCATCGCGGCCACTACCCTGAACATCTTTAGCATCTATACCTTTCTCATCTAAAGTTTTCTTAGCTGCAGGAGATGGTGTTCCTGTCGCGTATGACTTTTTATCCTGAGACTGGTTAGGAGTACTTGACTTTGAAGGTGTTTCTGTTTTTGCTTCTGCCTTCTCGTTAGTATCTGCCGTATTCTTATCTTTTTTATCTAATTCTTTTTCAGCATCTCCACCACTACCTTCATCACCTGAAGCTTTGTTAGAATCTGAGCCCCCTGGTTTTGGAGCATCGGTATCAATAAGGCAAACTACCTGCCCTACTGCTACAGCATCACCTTCTTCAGCCTTTAATGTTATAATACCGCTTGCTTCTGCCGGAAGTTCTAAGGTAGCTTTATCGCTATCTACTTCGGCTATCGCCTGGTCTTTTTCTACATAGTCGCCATCTTCAACAAGCCACTGTGCTATTTCAACTTCTGTAATCGATTCTCCCGGAGAAGGGACTTTCATTTCTAAAGCCATATTTCTATTTTATTAACTTTTTTCTTTTGTAATGTTTCTATTTCAGTAGAACCAAAAACAAATTTTTTATTGGTTATTTGAATCTTTATCAAAAACATCATCAATCACTCGTTGATGTCTTCTCTTAAATCGCACCGAACTACCTGCAGCCGGAGCGCCGTAGAATTTACGACTGCAAATTCTGAATTTTTGTGCTTCGGGAAGATGCATTAATAAGTGCCCATAAGCACCCATATTACGCGGCTCTTCCTGAGCCCAAACTACATCATCTGCATTTTTATATTTTTCTATAGCGGCACGAATTTCATTCTTCGGAAGTGGAAATAATTGCTCTACTCGTACCAAGGCAACATCATCTCTTCCTAATTCTTCGCGTTTATCAAGAAGATCATAATAGAATTTACCGGTAACAAAAACTAATGTCTTTACAATATCAGCCTTAACAGAATCATCATCGATAGTCATTTTAAAACTTCCGTTAGCTAATTCTTCTTTTGTGGAAACAACCTTAGGATGTCTTAATAAACTTTTAGGTGTAAAAACAATAAGCGGTTTTCTAAAATTAGTTTTTAACTGGCGACGTAATAAATGGTAAAAGTTTGCCGGTGTAGTACAGTCTGCAACATACATATTGTCTACAGCACATAACTGCAAGTAACGCTCCATACGAGCAGAAGAATGTTCTGCCCCCTGACCCTCATAGCCGTGTGGTAATAACATTACCAGACCGTTTTGTAATTTCCACTTATCTTCTGCAGCAGATATGTACTGATCTAACATAATCTGCGCACCATTACTAAAATCACCAAACTGCGCTTCCCAAATAGGGAGTGTTTTTGGGCTTGCCATAGCATACCCATAATCAAAACCAACAACACCGTATTCAGACAGAAGTGAGTTGAATATATACATATGACCCTGATCTCCTTTAAGGTTATTCAAGAGCACAATTTCTTCTTCGCTATCTTCTACTTTAGTAACTGCATGTCTGTGAGAAAAAGTACCTCTTTCTACATCCTGACCAGTCATACGCACATCAAAACCTTCTTTTAGCAACGACCCGTATGCAAGTAATTCTGCAAGACCCCAATCTATCTTATTATCATCAAAGTACATCGTACGACGCCCTTCAATAATCTTAAGAATCTTACGCATGAACTTTTTATCATCTGGTAGCTTAGTTATTACCTCTGCAATTTCACCCAGTGCCTCAAGGTCATAAGTAGTATCTATAGGATTCATCATTTCTACCTCGGTAGCTTGCTCAAACCCTTCCCACTCATCCTGCATAATCGCAGTAATTCGTGTAGTATCTTCTTCTCTAGACTTTTCTAGCTTTTCTTCTAGCTTCTCTTTGTATTCTTCTTCAAGAAGCTTTACATAATTATCATCAATTACACCTTCTGCTCTTAACTTCTCTGCGTAGATATCTCGAGCATTATCGTGTTTAGCGATTGCTTTATATAATTTAGGCTGTGTAAAACGCGGCTCATCACCTTCGTTATGACCGTACTTTCTATATCCTAAAAGATCTATAAATACATCACGACCAAACTCCATCCTAAAGTCTAATGCAAATAATGAAGCGTGAACTACAGCCTCTGCGTCATCTGCATTAACGTGCAACACAGGCGATAGCGTAGTTTTTGCAACATCTGTACAATATGTAGAAGAACGTGCATCAAGATAATTTGTAGTAAAACCTATCTGGTTATTAATTACAATATGAATAGTCCCCTTAGTAGTATACCCATCTAACTGAGCCATTTGTATTATTTCATAAACAATACCCTGACCTGCAATTGCAGCATCACCGTGAACCACTATAGGCAGTACCTGGTTAGGTTGCTCAAAATGATGCAAATCTTGTTTTGCTCTGGCAATACCTTCTACTACAGCACCTACTGTTTCTAAGTGAGACGGGTTAGGCGCTATATTTATATTTATTTCTTTACCACTATCTGTTTTGCGGCTAGATGTCCAACCTAAATGGTATTTTACATCACCATCAAAAACTTCCTGATCATAATCTTTACCGTCAAATTCGCTAAATATGTCTTTAGCATTTTTACCAAAAATATTTGTTAGCGTATTTAAACGGCCTCTGTGTGCCATACCCATTACAAATTCTTTTACACCACGATCTGCCGCAGCTTCGATAATAGCATCAACTGCCGGAATAAAACTTTCACCTCCTTCAAGAGAAAATCGTTTTTGCCCAACATATTTAGTATGAAGAAAGGTTTCAAAAGAAACGGCCTCATTGAGTTTCTTTAAAATTTTCTTCTTTACGTCTCCCGAAAATTTTGGATGATTATCGTTGATATTTAGCTTATCCTGAATCCATTGTATTTCTTCAGGCTTACGTATAAACATATATTCAACACCAATAGACTCACAGTATATTTTTTCAAGATGGCTTACAATCTCACGTAAGGTTGTACTACCAATACCTAAAATTTCACCAGCAGAAAACGTGATATCTAAATCGTTTTCACTAAGACCAAAGTTTTTTAACTCTAGCGTGGGTGTATACTGGCGGCGTTCACGTACAGGATTTGTTTTTGTAAACAAATGTCCACGTGTACGATACCCGTCTATTAACTTTACAACCTGAAATTCTTTTTGAAGATTATCAGGAACAGAAGTCACTGTAGCTGTTGATTTTACCTCAGATATGGGACTGTCTGGCTGAAGACCACTTTCTTCCATACCGAAATCGAAACCTTGAAAAAATGCTCTCCAACTAGGCTCCACACTATCAGGGTGCTGTAGGTATTTATCGTAAAGTTCTGCGAAATATGCAGTGTTTGCTGCATTGAGAAATGAAAATCTATCCATTTTATAATTTAAATCTGTCGATTTTTTAAGCAATAATTTATCAAAAGTACAATTTTTCGATGGCACAAGACCTTTGGTTGACTAATTTTATGCTTATCATTAACATTTTAAAATCGGGAGTTGCAGGGTAGCTTAACTCGTGCGCAATCACTTAAAATTAAGTTTATGAAATCTATACTAAAAGTTTATGGTTTTGTGATGTTACTTTCTACAGTTAACAGCACATTACAAGCACAATCACAAAGTTCTGATTTTTGAGATAAGGTAAATGTAGGAGGCGGTTTTGGGCTAAATTTTGGAAAAGAATATTTTGCCGCAAGTATCGCTCCAAGTGCCATTTATAACTTCAATCCATATTTTGCGATGGGTCCTGGTTTGAGCTACTCATATGTTAAAGATCGATCTTTAAAATCTTCAATTATAGGAGGTAGTATAATCGCTCTAGCAAACCCGCTGCCTATTATACAGCTATCTGCAGAATTTGAAGAACTCTACGTTTCTCAAAGGGCAAATTTAGATGGTGGTACTTTTAGCAATGACTTCTGGAACGCTGCTCTATTTTTAGGATTAGGATACCGTAATGGCCCTGTTACCTTAGGTGCGCGATACAATGTACTTTATAATGACCGGGATGCAGTTTATACAAGCGCGATTCAACCTTTTATTCGAGTTTACTTTTAAAAGAAACTTTTACAAATTCCCGCTCAATAATTAATTGTGTTACTGCTATTGCAAGCTCATGAACCTGCTGCACCGGTAAATCTTTTATTTTAAATTCAGAAACATCTATAGCATACAGCACATTTAAATACGACTCAAAGTCTGAAACAATTAGCTCATAAATCGTAGCAGTAAGATTTCTTATGAGTGCTTCAGCATTCAAGTTTTGCTCAAAACCAGCTTCTAAACCAACTCGTGTAAAATCTTTATTTAATTGATTTATCAAAGCAGTATAAAGTTGCTTTGTAATTGCTAACTCTAAGATCTCTTGAGCTGTTTTCATATAACATCTTATACTTTTCTAAGCATTAAAGCTTGAGCAAATTCGCGTAGTAGCTTCTTATTATCTTCTTTAACTTCAAGATCATTTAGCACCTTAAGCGCTTTATTTGTATATAACTCTATCTCTTTTTTTATAGCTTCGGCTGCGCCGGAATCTACAAAGAGCTGCTTAACGGTTTCTATTTTACCACTAGGGTCCTGCGGACTAATACTATACAAATGACTTAACTGAATGCTGTGTGCCGGGTCGAGTCGTTCTAAGGCCGTTAAGTATAAAAATGTCTTTTTATTCTCTATAATGTCTCCACCTACTTGCTTTCCAAAAGTTTCGGGATCTCCAAAAGCATCTAAATAATCATCTTGAAGCTGAAAAGCTATACCTAAGTCCCTACCAAATTGGTAAATGAGGTCACAATTAGTTTTAGAAGCCGCAGCTACAATCGCTCCCATTTTTAAAGCTGCACCCACTAAAACAGCAGTTTTATATTCGATCATTTTTAGATACTCAGGTAACGTAACATCGTCGCGAGTTTCAAAATCAACATCGTATTGCTGGCCTTCACAAACCTCAATAGCAGTTTTACTAAAAAGTTTTGCAAGGCTTCTAAATGTATCCCCCTCGTAATTTTCAAAAAGTTGATATGCATTTATAAGCATCGCATCTCCAGAGAGAATACCGGTATTTATATCCCACTTTTCGTGAACGGTCTCTTTACCCCTGCGCAAAGGAGCATCGTCCATAATATCATCGTGAACTAACGAGAAGTTGTGAAATACCTCAACAGCCAGTGCTGCATCAAGCGCCTTGTTATAATCTGACTCAAAAATATCTGTAGCCATTAACGTTAGAACAGGGCGTAAACGCTTACCGCCCAGCTGTAGAATATAAAGAATAGGATCGTAAAGATTTTTAGGCTCTTTACTTTGAATTTTTGCATTTAAATAGTCAACAAATACATCTGTGTATTGATCAATACGCAACATAGCTCAAATTTTTTGCTAAAATAACACTCTAGATTCTAACTCCACTCTCAAACCTCAATAAGCTCACCTATATTCTCAATGTTATTATAATGTTAAGTTGTTGAAAAACTTTGGAAACTTAATTCGTTTTTAAAGTTTCCGAAGTATCTTTGCGCCGCAATATGAAACAAGAAATTTTAGATACCGCAACACAACTCTATATAAAGCAAGGCTTTAAGAGTGTTACTATGGATGATATAGCGACGCATATGGGCATCTCAAAAAAGACCATTTATGCCAGCTATTCACATAAAACAGAATTAGTATATGCAGTAAGTCATCAAATGATGACAACGGTACAAGCCGCTGTAACTAAGCTAATAAACAAGCATAAAAACCCTATAGAAGAGCTTTATGAAATTAAAAAATATGTAATTCAACATTTACAAGGTGAGAAGTCATCATCTATTCAACAACTATTGAAATATTACCCTAAAATTTTTAATGAACTCCAACTACAGCAATTTGATTTTATGAAAGGTTGTATGGAAGAGAATATTACTAAAGGAATAAATATGGGCTTGTTTCGTAACAATTTAGATGTCGAGTTTGTTTCCAGAATGTATCACATAGGAATGACTAACATCAAAGACGACAGTATTTTTCCGCAAGAAAAATTCCCCCACGCTGCATTATATGAGATGTATCTCGAATATCATTTACGTGGGATTGTCACTCCCGAAGGCCGAAAAATTCTCAATCAAATAATTCACTCAAATCAAGACTAATGCGAAAATCCCTAATCCTCTTAGCATGTGTATTTGGCTTCCTAAATTATAGCCAGGCACAAGACAGTACAGAGGTAAAATCGTATGCGCTAAGCTTACAAGATGCCATTATATATGGCCTTAATAATAGCTATAGTGCAAAAAATGCACAGACAGACGTTGAGATTGCCCTTAAACAAAAATGGGAAATCATAGCACAAGGACTTCCCCAGATAACGGGTGAAGTAACATATCAAAATCAGTTGATACAACCTACGTCATTTATTCCTGCTCAATTTTTTGACCCGAATGCTGCCGCAGGTACCTTTATCCCCGTTCAGTTTAGCCCCAAACAAAATGCGGCCGCTACCGCAACCTGGAATCAACTAATTTTTGACGGTTCCTATATTGTAGGTGTTCAGTCTTCAAAAACCTTGCTTCAGATTTCTGAAAATGCAAAGGTTAAAACAGACTTAGAGGTAAAACAAGCTGTTATAGAGGCTTATGGTAATGTTTTACTTGCTGAAGAAAGTGTTATAATACTTCAGAAAAACCTAAAAACCTTAGATAAAAATTTATCTGACACCCGGAAGATTTTTGAAAATGGACTTACGGAAGAGGAAGATGTAGAGCAATTACAAATTACCTATTTAGGTCTAGAAACTCAATTAAACAATACCATACGTCAACTTGCTATCGCTTATGATATGCTTAAGCTGACGTTAGGCATCACAATAGACAGTAAACTACAGGTTACAGACAGTCTTGAAGATTTAGCTATGCAATACTATGATCTAAACTTACTTACCCAGTCTATAAATCCAGAAAATAATATTGATTACCGCATTGCGGCAGATCAAACAAATCTTGCACAGACTGAAGTTAAACTAGAAAAAAGTAAAGCTTTACCTAGACTGAGTGCCTATGTAAATTATGGTGCTTCTGGAGCAAGTAACGATTTTAGCTTTCTCAGTAACGAGCAGCGTTATTTTGAACAATCTATTTTAGGAGTGTCTCTAACAGTACCTATTTTTAGTAGTGGTATGCGAGCAGCAAAAACAGCTCAAAAAGAACTAGCCTACAAGAAAAGCCTTGAAGATTTAGAGCAGACTCGTAATCAAGTAAAACTACAAATGGCTACCGCACGTAATGATTATCAATTTGCCCTAGATAATTTTAGCACGCAAGAAAAAAACCTGGCACTGGCAGAGCGTATCGAAAATAAAAATTCGATTAAATTCTTTGAAGGTATCGCCAGCAGTTTTGAGCTTAGTGAAGCACAAACACAGCTTTATCAAGCACAGCAAGATTACTTACAAGCAATGTATGAAGTAATTGCAAATAAAGCGGCCCTAGAAAAAACATTAGATACCAGCGTTTATCAACCTCAACAAAATTAACCACAGACAATTCTTTTTATGAAAAATATATTATCCCTACTCGTATTTACCACATTACTAATTTCTTGTGGAGAAAAACAGGTTGATGTAGATAAGCTCATCGCATCTGGAGATCTTGAAGCAATTAAAGAAGCTCACACGCAGCTCAAAGATGAAAATACTGAGCTACAAATGAAGCTTGAAAAATTAAATACCGTTATTGAGAATGCTGAAAAGAAAAGCAACGGTCCTTTAGTTTCAACTCAGAAAGTGACAGATACTTTGTTTAATCATTTTCTAGAAATACAAGGAAATGTTGAAACTAAACAAAACGTCATGATAAGTGCAGAATACAGCGGAGTATTGTCTCGCGTATTTGTAAAAGAAGGCGACAAGGTTACTAAAGGGCAGGTATTAGCACGTATAGATGACGGCGGTTTAGGGTCTCAATTAGCTCAACTACAAACACAAGCACAGCTCAACAAAACCACTTTTGAACGTCAAAAACGCTTATGGGACCAGAATATAGGTTCTGAAATACAGTATTTACAAGCAAAAGCAACTTACGAGGCTTCTCAAAGTCAAGTGAATCAATTAAAAGGTCAATTAGGTAAAACCACTATTAACGCACCATTTTCAGGTACAATTGATCAGGTAATGACAGAGCAAGGTTCTGCAGTTATGCCGGGTACTCAATTATACCGAATTGTAAATCTAAGCGATATGTATATCACTGCCGAAGTACCAGAAAGTTACTTAGGTACTGTAAACATTGGAAAAAACGTAGAAGTAGATTTTCCGGTACTTAATAAGAATATCGAATCTAAAATACGCCAGACCAGTAATTTCATTAATCCTGCTAACCGCTCATTTACTATTGAAGTAGCAGTACCTAATGAAGAAAAAAGTATAAAGCCAAACCTTACTGCAAAACTTAAGATTAATGATTACACCAGTGAAAGCGCAATTTTAATTCCGCTTAGCGTAATTTCTGAAAACGCAGAAGGTGAGCAATATGTCTATGTAGCAACTACAGGCGATGAGAATAACAGAATTGCAAAACGAGTTATTATAGAGACCGGAAAAGCACAAGCAGATAAAATAGAAATTCTAACAGGATTGAAGGCAGGTGATGAAATCATCGTTCAGGGTGCACGTAGCGTGCAGGATAATCAAGAGATTAGAATCCTAAATAATTAAGGAGATGAGCGAAAAGAAAATTAGTAAGAAAAAAAATCAGGTAGATAAAGAATTTGGCATGTCAAGCTGGGCGATAGATAACCCCACAGTGATTTATGTCATAATGGCTTTACTTCTGGTTATGGGTGGTACCGCATATTATGTTATGCCACGGGAGGCTTTTCCTGAAATTAATGAAACTAAAATTTACATATCTGCTCCTTACCCAGGGAACACTGCTGAAGATGTAGAAAAATTAATTACAGACCCTCTTGAAGACCGTCTAAAAAATGTTTCGGGAGTAACAGAGATTACCTCTACCTCTCAAGAAAACTACGCGCTTATCACTATAGAGTTTGAAGATGATATTTCGGTAGAAAGTGCTAAACAAGAAGTAAAAGATGAGGTAGATTCTGAAAAAGCAAATGAAGACTGGCCAGTTTCAAACGGCGTTAAAGTTGAACCCAATGTATTTGACTTAAGCCTATCTGAAGAGCAACCTATTCTTAATGTGAATATTCAAGGTAATTATCAGGTAGAGCAACTTAAAAAGTTTGGAGAATACCTTCAGGATGAGATAGAAGACCTACCAGAAATTAAAGAAGTTTCTATACGTGGTGCTCAAGATAAAGAAGTTGAAGTTGCCGTAGATGTCACTAAAATGAATGCTGCGCAGGTAAGTTTTGACGACATCCTAAACACCATACGTAATGGTAATATGACAATGGCTGCTGGTAACTTAATTAATAGCGGGCAACGTCGTACCATTAGAATACTTGGAGAAATCCAAAAACCTTCAGAGCTTGAGAATTTTATTGTTAAGTCTCAAAACGGCGCTGTTTATTTACGAGATATTGCAAGTATAACTTTTAAGGAAGAAGACAAAACTACGTATGCCCGCGAATGGGGAGAAAATGTAGTGATGCTTGACGTTAAAAAACGATCTGGCAAAAACATGGTAGAGGCGGTTGAGAAAATTAATACCATTCTGGCCGAAGCACAGGTAAATGAATTTCCTCCAGATGTAAAAATAACTACTGCCAATGACCAGTCTGAAAAAACTATTAATCAGGTAAATGACCTGGTTAACAACATCATATTTGGTATTATTCTGGTTGTAGGTGTACTTACCTTTTTCCTTGGGTTTAGAAATGCCCTATTCGTAGGTTTTGCAATCCCAATGTCTATGTTTATGTCATTTATGATCCTAAATGCTTTAGGATATACAATGAATACGATGATCCTTTTTGCCCTTATTATGGGTCTTGGGATGCTCGTTGACAATGGTATTGTAGTGGTAGAAAATGTCTACCGTCTGATGGATGAAGAAGGGATGTCCCGTATTGAAGCTGCTAAGAAAGGTATAGGTGAGATTGCGTTTCCTATTATTATTTCTACGCTTACCACTGTAGCTGCCTTTGTACCTTTAGGAACCTGGCCAGGAGTAATGGGGCAGTTTATGATCTACTTCCCTATTACACTATCTGTCGTATTAGGCTCTTCATTATTTGTAGCCATATTTATCAACTCGATGTTGGTTAGTAAATTTATGGATGTTGACCAGAAAATTCTAACCAAAAAACAGCTTATTAGACTTACACTAGTTTTAGTGCCGGTAGGTATTTTAATTTTGATTTTTGGCGGGGCGATACGCGGTATGGGTTCTGTAATGATTGTAACTGCAATTATCTTCTGGTTGTATAAATACAGTATTAAAGGAGCTGCAGAATATTTTCAGAACCATACATTAGTTTGGTTAGAAACTAAATACAAGTCATTTTTAACCTGGGCATTAAAAGGAAGAAAACCATCTCTTTTAGTAATTTCTACTTTCGCACTACTTATTCTTGTATTTATAGGATTTGGAGCTTCGGTAGGATCGCAACGTACGAGTATTGAATTTTTTCCAGACAATAAACCAAACCAAATTATTGTCTACATAGAATATCCTGAAGGAACAGATATCTCTAAGACAAATACTATCGCTAAGGATATTGAAAAGCGTGTGTATGCTATTCTAAATGACGAGCGCTACCTAAATGGGGATTTCAATTTTCTGGTAGAAAGTGCCGTCTCACAGGTAGGTGAAGGTGCCGGAAACCCGCAGACAGATGGTGGTAGCGCGGCAGAAATGCCACACCGAGCTAAGATAACAGCGACTATGCGAGAATATAAATTTCGTAATGGTGCAGATTCTGAAGAATTACGTACCCGTGTTCAGTCTGAATTGACAGATGCTTACCCGGGTGTAGCTATTTCGGTTGAAAAAGATGCTTCAGGCCCTGCGGCAGGATATCCTATAAATATAGAACTTGAAGGTACAGATTACAATGAGCTAATCGCTACCGCAGAAAATATGCGCAGTTTCATCAACTCTAGAAACATACCAGGGATTGAAGAATTAAAGATTGATGTAAACCGTGCCAAACCGGCAATGCAGGTTATTGTAGATCGTGAGAAAGCTGGTGCTCTGGGTGTTGCCAGTGGCCAGGTAGGAAACCAGCTGCGTAGAGCTCTTTTTGGTGAGAAAGCGGGTATTTATAAGGAAGATGGGGAAGATTATGATATTAATGTGCGTTTTGAAGAAGACGATCGCTACAATACTTCGGCATTATTTGATCAAAATATTACCTTTAGAGATGCTGCGACAGGGGTAATTAAAGAAATTCCGGTTTCTGCGGTTGCTACTAAGAAAAACACCTCATCCTTTAGTGCTATTAAACACAGAGATACTAAACGTGTTGTAACTGTTTACTCGGGCTTAGCTCCTGGTTTTGTTGATGCAACTGCCGTGGTTACTAAAATACAGGCAGAAATGCAGTCTTTTACAGCCTTACCAGACAGTATTCATATTGATTACACCGGTCAAATTGAAGAACAAAATAAGCAAATGCAGTTTTTAATGGGAGCGTTTTTTGGCGGTCTTGCATTGATATTCTTTATCCTTATTTTTCAGTTCTCTTCTATTTCTAAGCCTACTATAATTATGATAGCAATTTTCTTGAGCTTCATAGGCGTTTTTGGAGGTATTTTAATTACCGGAGCTTCTTTCGTTATTATGATGACGATGATGGGTATTATTTCGTTAGCGGGTATTGTAGTAAACAATGGTGTTGTTCTATTAGATTACACACAACTTCTAGTAGATCGTAGAATTGTACAGCTTGATCTTGATGACGACGCGTTACTTCCTAAAAATGAAGTTATAGATATAGTTGTAGAAAGTGGTCGTGCCCGTCTAAGACCGGTACTTCTAACAGCTATTACAACAGTATTAGGTTTAATACCGCTTGCGATAGGTATCAACATAGATTTCTTTGGCTTATTTAGTTCGTTTGACGCAGGTTTTTACATTGGTGGGGACAACGTAATATTCTGGGGTCCACTAGCCTGGTCTGTAATTTACGGTCTGATTATAGCTACCTTCTTAACGCTAATCATTGTGCCATTGCTGTATTTAATGGTACATAAATTTAAACTGCGTATTCACGGAAAGAAAAATACAGATGTTGAAACTAAAACTCAGGAAATTGAGTAATTACATTCATTAAAAGATAAAAAAAATGGCTGCCTGAAAAGGCAGCCATTTTTAGTTTAAACTAATTGTGGGTATTTACTCGTTTTCTGCAGCAGGAATTGGTAAAACATTATAAATCTGATCTCCTGTTCTGTCAATAGATAATAAACTGGAAAGATTATAACGCCTCAAATCAAACATTCTATGGTTTTCTGAGAATAAAGAATAACGTCTTTGTTTTAACAATTCACTAGTTAGTGCAGCAGCGGTAGTAGCTCCAGCATAATCATCAAGACCACCAGCCTCATCTCTTATTATGTTAAGAGCATCTTCAGCATCTTCAAGTTCATTTGCTAAAATACTAGCTTCTGCGTATATAAGAATAAGCTCTTCATTACTAACAATATCAATTGGCGACAATTGCGAATCATAAAGTATACTTTCATGAGTACCATTAAGACCATCTTGATTTGTTGGGTCTGGTCGAAGTACCGTTTTTGCAATTACTCGTAAGTCTCCTGCTTCAGCATCTGCAATAAAACTGTTATGAACAATAACCTGATCTCCATTATTTGGAGTTTCAACAGTTGACGGCACTCTAAAAACACCATTTAATAAATCATTACCGCTAGCCCCAAAAACATGTTTAGGCCCCATATCTAATGCTCCATTTAAATCTAAAAAAGATTCATCTAAAGCAGTAAGGGCTGCAACACCATCACCATCATATACAGCTGTAATTGCTGCCAGTGCTCTGTTAAACTTTCTAAAGCTAGCTACATCATCAAAACCAGCAAAACCACTACTCAAAGTAAACAAAAAATTTGTCCCTGCATTTGCCAGATCTTGATTTGCCTCATCAATCAATGTGCGAACAGCTGCAAGAGCAGGATCAAAGTCTAAAATAGGACCTAAATTTTCTGGGTCTGTCACATCAAGCCTTGCTTTTCCGTATGATTTAAGAAGTTGTATATACTCATAAGCCTGTGCTGTTTTAGCAAAACCTAAATAACCATTACGTTCTTGATCTGTCACTGTTTCGGTGTTTTGCACCGCACTAATTAAAAGCTGAGCATTTTTGATACATCTATAGTTACCATTCCACTGTGTGGTACTGTAAAAAGTATTGTTATCTAAACCTATTCCATCTTTTCCTAACAAATCACCTGTATTTCTTGGATCGGCATTAAAAAGATAAAACTCACGAGCCATAACACCAGTTGTTAAGATCTCTGTACCGTGACCTAAACGCAAAGTAGATTCTACTCCTATTAGTAGTTCATTGAGTTGCCCTATTGAAGCTCCCTGCTCAACTCCATTAACACTTGGGCCGTTGGGGTCTGCTAGTTCATCAAAAGTACAAGAGGTAAAGCCTATGAGAAGGCATACCGCAAGAACATTTATATAATTAAAATATAATTTCATATTCATTTTTTTAAAAATTTACATTTAGATGAAAGTAGTATTGTCTTGAACTTGGAAAAGGAGTTACTTCTATACCACTTGATAAACCTGAACCACCATTTACTGACACCTCAGGATCATAGCTTGAATAGTCTGTAAATGTCAACAAGTTTCGACCCGAAAATCCAACCTTCACATTATCTACCATTTCTCCAAATATTCTAGTGATAGCTTTATTAGGAATCGAGTAATATAGAGCCGCTTCTCTCAAACGAATGTAGCTTGCATCTTCAACAAATCGAATTGCATTTGCTGGCGAATCATTTCTTGCCTGCCCTGCTGCGGTCTCAAGATCTATAGTTGTTTGTCCTAAATCTGTTAAATAACGTGATAAATTAAGGTTTTCATTGCCTTGTTTCATTTGAAAAAGAAATGATAAATCAAAATTCTTAAACAAAGTTAAGGAGTTGCTCCAGGCCATTTGAAAGTCTGGCTCAACGTTACCTACCTGTGTTGGTGTAGAAGTTAAAGGCCCTGATGCACCATCTGGATCTATATTTCCTACCAGTTGCGTGACCGGCTTTCCTTCTTCAATATAAATTGTACCAAGACCTAATCCAAAACCGGCTCCAGGCTGTGCAAAAGCAGGTACTTCAAGTCGTGTTATTTCAGATCTATTTAAATAAAATTGCAATCTAGAATTCCAGCTAAAATTTTCAGCACGTATAATATCTGCAGACAAAGCAAGCTCAATACCGTAATTTCTCATGTCTGCAAGATTTGTAGTTTCAGTAGTAAAACCAGAAGAAGCAGGTAATTGGCGCGTTAAGATAAGATCGTCAACTGTTTTATTATAATACGTTGCTTCTAAGTTGAGCAGGTTATTTGCAATACCTAAATCGAAACCTATTTCAAATTCCTTTGCTGTTTCTGGCTCAATATCTGGATCGCCTTTGCCCCCTACTAAGGTTTGCCCACCTAGACCGTCTATTAAAGTTCCCTGGTAACTCGTGAATGTAGAACCAAACGATGCTGGGTTACCTGTCTCACCATATGCAGCACGTAATTTAAGCTGATTGATCAACTCTACGTTCCAAAAGTCAAAATTAACAAGATTTAAAGCAAGAGATGCTTTAGGAAAACCATATAATTTATTGGGGTCTCCGTTTCTACTTGATTTGTCTAAACGATATCCTAGCGTAGCAATAATTTGATCTTTATAGTTACCTTCTACCTGACCAAAGAAACCAAAATCCTGTTCTTCAGAAATAAACTGATTAATTGCCTGAGCTGCTGAATTTTGTACGTTTTGTTGCCCGGCCAATAAACCGGCCCCTCTACTTAAAACGGTATTCGCATCTTGATATAAATACGTCATACCACCTTGTGTGGTAAGGTCTAGAGATTCATCGAGTACACTGGTATCCCAGATGCCAACTGCCTGAACGTTAACCTGTGTAAAATTGTTTTTTCCTACACCTACAAATCCCGGATTAAGCGTTCCTATCTGAGCTTGATGTGTTTCTGGTACATAAACAAAAGTCTCATTTGCCAAATAATCTAATCCACCGCTTATATTAAGTCGAACTCTGTTTAAATCATCTGTATATATCTTTGTATTTAAAGAAAGACCTTGTATTACTCTATTATTTTTATCCTCATTAACAGCTTGATCTCTTACAAAAATAGGATTTCCTGAATAGTTAGGATTATTAGGATAATTGCCAGTTTCATCTGGGAAGAAATTATTCCAAGGTCTTGAAAAAGCTAAAGTATAACCATAACTAAGACCACCATCATTTTCATTTCCTGTAAAACTCCTACTAGACGAGCTTCTAATATAGTTTGTCGTAGATGCAAAATCAAATGTATTTGAGATTTTATGGTCAATATTAGCTCTTAGAGATAAACGTTCAAAACCGGTATTTTCAATAATACCTTCTTCATCCCGGTATCCTCCGCCTACATAAAATTTTGTCTTCTCATCACCACCTGTAACACTTAAGCGGGTTTCTGAAATTAGACCTGTATTGCCATAAATAATATCTTCAAGATCATATAACGAACCTCTTTCTGCAATAGTTGCTTCATATTTTTGACGCTCATCTGCTCCAAAAGTATCTTCTACAGATTGAGCAGTCCAAGGGCGTATACCTAAGGGATTTGCTATGGTATTGAAACCTATATCCTGAGCAAAGTTTATTTTTGTTTTTCCCTGCTTACCTCTTTTAGTCGTGATTATAATTACACCTGCATTACCACGTTGACCGTAGATAGCAGCTGCAGAAGAACCTTTTAATATTTCGATATTTGCAATATCATTAGGATCGAGATCAGCAAGCCTGTTACCAGAGTTCTCTTCATTACCTTGATTTGCCCCTGAAGCAAATCGTAAACCCGAAGGAATCTCACGGTTATTTATATAAACACCATCTACAATAACGAGTGGCTGGTTATTTCCATTAATAGACGATATACCTCTCAATCGTAAAGCAAAACCTCCACCAGGAGCACCTGATGTCGCGGTTATATTTACACCAGTAACCTTACCATAAAGAGCACCATCTACAGTAGATTGTCCGGTCGTACCTACCAGCTCTTCTGCAGACACCGTAGAAACAGCATTTGCCAGATTCGATCTTTTTATAGAAGAACCTAATCCTGTTACTACAACCTCATCTAATGCTTGTGCAGATTCTTCAAGAACCATATCTACAACTCCTTTTGAAGTTACTACCTTATCAACTTCTTTAAAACCTAAACTTGAAAAGGTTAACGTTGCAGGTAATTGAGCAATAGTAATACTGTAGTTACCATCAAAATCTGTTGTTGTACCGTTAGAAGTACCCTTTTCTATAACATTTGCAAAAGGGATAGTACCTCCACTACTGCTTTTCAAAGTTCCAGTTATTGTCTCTTGGGCAAATCCCCCCACGGATATGCTCAAGAAAAATAAAACCCTTAAATACCACAAAAAGTTAAATTGCTTCATAAATAGTTTATTTAATTAAAACTTAAAAATATTAAAGTATTATCAAATATTGTGATTTTACTTAACATATAATTACAAATATTTAAATTTAGATGATTATTTCAAATTTCAATAAGTTTAGTATGCTTAGAACAATTACTTCTTAAATTTGCAGTCCAAATAAATTACAATGTATAGAACGCATAACAATGGAGCTTTGCGCGCCGAACATATAAATGAAACCGTAACACTTTGCGGTTGGGTACAAAAATCACGAGATAAAGGTTTTATGATCTGGGTTGATTTGCGAGATCGTTATGGGATTACCCAGCTTATTTTTGATGAAGAGCGCACGCCTAAAGATGTTATGGATCTTGCAAAAACATTGGGTCGTGAGTTTGTTATTCAAGTGACCGGTTCTGTTATTGAGCGCGAATCTAAAAACCCAAAAATGCTCACGGGTGATGTAGAACTTCTGGTAGAAAAACTTGAAGTTCTAAACGAGGCAAAAACACCTCCTTTTACTATTGAAGACAGCACAGACGGCGGGGAAGACCTACGTATGAAATACCGCTATCTCGACATTCGTCGTAATCCGGTGAAAGAGAAATTAATATTTAGACATAAAGTAAGTATTGCCGTACGCAATTATCTTTCAGAAAAAGGTTTTATTGAGGTAGAAACACCGTATTTAATCAAATCTACGCCAGAAGGTGCCCGCGATTTTGTGGTGCCCAGCCGTATGAACGAAGGTCAGTTTTACGCTCTTCCGCAATCGCCACAAACTTTTAAGCAATTGCTTATGGTAGGTGGTATGGATAAGTATTTTCAAATTGTAAAGTGCTTTAGAGACGAAGATTTACGTGCAGACCGCCAACCCGAATTTACGCAGATTGACTGCGAAATGGCATTTGTTGAGCAGGAGGATATTCTAAATATTTTTGAAGGATTAACTAAACACTTGCTGAAAGAAGTGGTAGGTTTTGAGATCGAAAACTTCCCGAGAATGACTTATGACGAGGCAATGTCTAAATACGGTAACGATAAACCGGACATTCGATTTGGGATGGAGTTTGGAGAACTCAATGCTGTAACTCAACACAAAGAATTTAAAGTCTTTAATGACGCTGAACTTGTTGTGGGTATTGCTGTTCCCGGTGGCGGAATTTATACGCGTAAAGAGATAGATAAATTAATAGACTGGGTGAAGCGACCACAGGTAGGTGCATTAGGAATGGTTTATGTTAAATGTAATGATGACGGAAGCTTTAAATCTTCCGTAGATAAATTTTACGATCAGGAAGATCTTGCAAAATGGGCGGAAGCTACCGGAGCGAAACCTGGCGATCTAATTTGTGTGCTTTCTGGCGAAAGCCTAAAAACCCGCACGCAATTGAGCGCCTTACGTATGGAACTTGCTACACAACTAGGTTTACGTAAATCTGACGAATTTGCACCGCTTTGGGTAGTAGATTTCCCATTATTAGAATGGGATGAAGATACGCAGCGTTATCACGCGATGCACCACCCATTTACATCGCCTAAACCGGGCCAAATGGAATTACTGGATACGAACCCCGGCGACGTTAAAGCAAACGCTTATGACCTTGTTTTAAACGGAAACGAAATAGGTGGAGGTTCGATACGTATTCACGATAAAGAAACCCAGTCTAAGATGTTTGACTACCTTGGGTTTACTAAAGAAGAGGCACAGGCACAGTTTGGCTTCCTGATGGATGCCTTTCAATACGGCGCTCCACCACACGGTGGTCTGGCTTTTGGTCTTGACCGTCTTGTGGCCATTTTAGGTGGTCAGGAGACCATACGTGATTTTATTGCATTTCCTAAGAACAATGCGGGCCGCGATGTAATGATAGATGCTCCTGCAAAAATTGACGATGCTCAATTAAAAGAATTGAATTTGAAGGTTACTTTATAAACCTCAACAGCTTTAAACAAAAGAGGGATGCTCAAACGAGCATCCCTCTTTTGTTTTGTATACTACCTAAAAGTTGAACATAAAAAAACCCGGACGCTTGTCCAGGTTTTTTATTGGCTAATTAAAATAAATATTATTTGGTCCAACCACTGCTCCAAGTAGCATAATCGGTACCCGTACCATCACCATCACCAGAAATAAAATCAGCAATCGTGAATTCAAAAGCTGTGTCATTTTTCATTTTAGTAGTAACATTTGTGAATAAAACATCATTTATTTGAAGTTTATCATCAAGAACACCCTGTCCTGTAGGGCTGTTTCCCATATCACCATCTAAATCAAAACCTTCTTCAAAGCCTGTGATTGAAACATTAGTGAAAATTCCTTGAGTACCTGCACGCAAACGTACAGCTTCAGTATCTGGAGTATTTCCTTGACCTACTATCGTTAAGTTTCTTACATTAGGAGCAGAAAAATAAACAGGGCTAGAGTTATTCCCTATATCTGTATTGTAACCATCAGCCTCAATACCTTTATCGTGTGCAGCGCCGTGCTGAATATAGACATTGTTTAATGTACCTGAAAAACCTTCAGTCCAGTCAACAGAATCATCTTCTGCATCAATTACAGATATGAAACTAACGTTAACAGTCCCTCCAAAAAACTCAACACCATCATCTTTTCCTTTATAAGCCTGAATGTGGTCTACTACCGTACCATTTCCAACTCCATAAAATGAGAATCCGTTATTTTCAGACTGACCGTCAGCTGCTCCTCCAGAATATTCAACACGCACATACTTAATTACGCCAGAGTAATCTGAAGCATCACCACCTCCGTAAGGCAACGCTCCAATTTCTGAAGTTGAAGTTGCTGAACCACTGGTAGAATTGATAGGAGCTTTACCTAAAATAATTAAACCACCCCAATCTCCTGCCGCTGGTGAGGCTGCCGCTGAAGTAAAAATAATAGGATTTGTAGCTGTACCCTGAGCATCAATTTCTGCACCTTGAGATATAGCCACATATGCATTTGCACCATTAGCTGCTTTAATTACAGTACCTGCTGGAATAGTTAACTTTGTATTAGGAGCCATTACTAAAGCATCAGTCAAACTATATTCTTGACCAGCCTGAAGTGTAAGATCACTTGTATAAGTTCCTTTCAACTCAGTTCCTACAACAGGACTACCATTACCGTTTCCGTCTACATTGATAACGATATCTGCAGTATCATCTGCTTCACAACCTGCGAAAAGAATCGCCGCTGCAAGCAAGCTTGAAAATAAATAATTAGTTCTCATTTTGTTTAAGTGTTAAGTTTAATTTTTTTGGTTATTATTTTTTAGAATGAATATTTTACAGAAAGGCTCATATCTATACCTCTTTTATAATTTGAGATAATAATATCTCCAGCAGACTCTGCTCTAAAATATTGAATATTAGGATCTAGTAAGTTTTTAGCACTAAGATTAATCTCCCAGTCACGACCCAATTCATTACGCAATACAAAATCAAGATTATGCACTCCTTTCTCAACGATATTGCCCAATTGCCCAGCTCCTAGTGCCTCTATACGATCGTCAAAATAAGAGTAGATAATATTGGCTACGGGTTTGTAATTTTTAAAACGTGTAGGGCTGTAACTTAAATCAGCATTAATCAAAAATGGCGATGCACCCTGTAGTTCATCTGTACGATCAAGAGTAGATGAGAACAGACCGTCTGAGCTTTTAAGTTTTTGTTCTGTTTTCATCACAGTCGCATTTAGACCCGCAGAAAGAGTAGATTGATCATCCTCATCCATTAATAAGTTCTTGCGCAGCTCAAGCTCTAACCCATATACATTTGCCTTATCACCTGTTCTAAAATAACGCTGAGTACCTGTAGCATCATTTGCGATTACCTTGTTTATAGGATCATTAATTTCTTTACCAAAAGCAGATACAGAGAGCAACTCACCCTTACCATAAAACCACTCGTATTTTAAATCAAGATTGTATATGTTTGAAACAGCAGGATCATTTAACAGGTCAGGATTACCTCCTACACGCTGGGTAACATCTTCATATACAAACGGCGCAACCTCTTTAAATTCTGGAAAAGAAATTGTTTTTGAAAATGAAAAACGTAGGTTAGAATCGTCATTCAATCCGTACTTCACATTTAAACTTGGCAAGTAAAAATTGTCATAGCCACTGGCTTCACCAACCCCACTATTACCTAAGTTAATTACGTCATAAGCGATAGATTGCCTAAATGATTCGATACGAATACCAGGAACAAATAACCAGTCACCTGTTGTTATCTCAGCATTCACGTAACCTGCATGTATATCTAGCTTACCATTATAGGTATTCTCTAAATTGCCCGGTAAGTTTCTATTAGTAAGTCCGATTTCAGGAGCAAGAGGCCTAAATACATAGGTATCATAAACCGTTGATAAATTGTCAAGATTAAATACCCCATCAAGATTGTCAATATCGGTCACTTCGGTACGTGGTTGTTTTAGATCATAACCATATCTAGTGTTATCAAAATCACGTGTTTTAGTTCTACCATTATATCCGAAATTGAATTTTACAGTCTCTGATGCTGTGTACTCAAGATTTAAGCGGCTGTTTAATTCTTCATCCTCTATATTCTGAAAATAGCGCTGGTTATCAAAATTTGTATTATTGTAAAACGAAGGATTTGTAGTTGGATCATTATCTAAAGCGTTTTGATAATTTTCAAGTGTAAATCGCTTACGATCTGGCTGTCTTGCAAATACACGGTTGTATCCTACACCCCAGCTAAGTTCAAATTTGTCATTAATTTGATGATCTCCAGAAAGCTGATTTACAAAAATCATATCCTGGCTAAAAAGAATATTCCGTACAAAAAAGCCTTCATCTGTATTAATGATTGCATCTCTATTTGTACCAGTACCGTCAATACCATAATCCCCTACCTCATCTGACGAACTATTTAGGAATAACGAGTTATATGAAATGCGGTGTTTGCTATTAATGCGGTAAATTAAGTTTGCCATCGCTGTTGTTGTTGTAGAGTATTCAAATTCTTCAACATCATCAAAACGCTGTTTGTATTCACTTGTAAAATCTGCCTGTGAACCTCTTCTATACTCAAAGTCGTTTGAAAAAGATGCAGTAGCAAAAACACTTAAGCGAGTATCGTTTTTAAAATTAAAAGAGGTACCACCAGATATACTTCCATTTAAATTAATAGGCTGACCACCATCTACAGGATCTACAGGTTGAGAAAGAACTACTGCGAAAGGGTTGTTATCATATCGGTTATAAAAACCAAAATAACCAGTACCCTCGCTACGTACAAAATCTTTACCTAATGCGCGGGAGTTAACTCCCGTTCCTAGCGAAATATCTAAGAAGCCCTGACCTTTATAGTCTTTAGCAATTACATCTACATTTGAAGCCGCAAAGTCTCCGTAAAATTTAGTAGAGTACGCTTTACTAACGGCGACATTTTGAATAATGTCTGAAGGAAAAAGATCAAGATTAATATTCTTACGTTCAATATTATTTGAAGGTAATGATAAACCGTTATAAGTTGTGTTTAAGTATCGATCTCCCAAACCACGCACATAAACATTACCCGAACCCCCAGATTGTTTAGAAACTCCAGAAATCTTAGCTATTGCTGCTGCTGCGTCACTAACTCCTTTACGAGCTAACTCATCTGCTCCAATACTTTGTTGTATTGAGGTGGCATTTTTTTGTTCTAAAAGCAGTGCTACCTCAGATTCTCTTGAAACAGTTGTAGTAATTACCACCTCATCTAAAGCTGCAGCGGTAGCACCAAGACCCGTATTTATTGTAGTTACTTTACCCGCCTCTACAGTTACATTAGGTATTTCTACCGTCTCATAACCTACAAAGCTAAATACTACGGTATAAGAACCTGCTTCTACATTAGCAATCTCGTATAAACCATCAAAGTCTGTAGTTGTTCCTTTAGTTGTTCCTTTAATTTGAACTGTAGCAAATGGTAAAGGCTCATTATTAACTTCTTTATCACTCAACACTCCTACTATACTTCCGCTACCTTGTGCAAAAGCACCTGCGGTAATTATAAGTCCTAGTAAAAACAGATAGAATTGTCTCATTGTTCGATTTTATTTATCGCTGCAAAGATGTTGCTAAAGAACCGCTAGAGGGTTAATGCATTGTTATCAATTCGTAAGCTAGGGGTTACATCATGGTTACCTTAATGTTAAGAGATCTGCGAAAACGCTATAAATCAAATAACCAAAAATTTTACAAAAAATGTATCTTGCTCAAAATTGAAAATTATGATGAACTGGGAGCAATTACTGTCTCTAAAACGTCAGGGCGACACTGCAAAACGCTTAAGAATAGAACAAGACGACACCCGCCTGGGTTTTGAAGTTGATTACGACCGCATCATATTTTCTGCACCTTTTAGAAGCTTACAGGATAAAACGCAAGTCATTCCGCTTTCTAAAACAGATTTTGTACACACTCGACTTACTCACAGTATGGAAGTTTCTGTGGTAGGACGTTCCCTGGGTAGAATGGTAGGTAAACGTATTATCGAAAAATACCCACACTTAGAGCAAATTCACGGATATCAGTTTAATGACTTTGGGGCTATCGTAGCTGCAGCTGCCCTTGCACACGATATTGGGAATCCGCCTTTTGGGCATTCTGGAGAAAAAGCAATTGGCGAATTTTTTAAAAGCGGATACGGTGCTCGTTATAAAGACAGCCTTACAGCAAAAGAATACCAGGACCTCATCAAGTTTGAAGGTAATGCAAACGGCTTTAAAGTACTTTCACAAAGTAAGCCGGGTGCTCCCGGAGGTTTACGTCTCTCGTATGCGACATTAGGAGCATTTACAAAATACCCAAAAGAATCGCTACCTCATAAACCTACAGATCATATTTCAGATAAAAAATATGGCTTCTTTCAATCTGAAAAAGAACTCTTTGATGACGTTGCGGTTGAACTAGGCTTAATGAATCGTAGTGCTGAGCATCTAAGCTGGTCACGTCACCCGCTTGCGTTTTTAGTAGAAGCCGCAGATGATATTTGTTATACCATCATTGACTTTGAAGACGGTATTAATCTAGGTTTAATTCCTGAAGAATATGCTTTAGAATATATGGTAAAACTGGTGGGTAACACCATAGACCGTAATAAATACAACGCACTACAAGACACCGCAGATCGTGTAAGTTATTTGAGAGCCTTAGCTATAGGAACGCTCATTAACGAGAGTGTTGAAACATTTATGAAATACGAAGAAGAAATTCTGGCAGGCACATTTAGTCATTCTCTAATAGATAAAAGTGCCTATCAGGCACAGATTACAGACATTATAAATCTTAGTATTAATCGTATTTATAACAGTCGTGAGGTAATAGAAAAAGAAATTGCCGGCTACGAAATCCTCTCAACCCTTCTTGAAGCGCGCTGCAGAGCCTTAGATAATAATGACACCCACTACAACAGGCTTATTCAGAAATTACTGGCTCCTGTAGATCAATCTGAAAAAAGTCTATACGCTAATCTGATTCAGATTTGTGCTGAAGTTTCAACAATGACAGACGGTAAGGCGTTGCGCAATTACAAAAAAATAAAAGGGCTTGATGTGAAATAAGTTATTCTGAAAGAAGACTTTTAATTTTCTGTCTAATGCTTTCAATATCTAAACCTATAGAAGTATAAAGTTGCGCCGTTGAACCATGCTCTATAAACGCATCAGGTATTCCTAAAATTTCAAGTTTTCCTGTAAATTTAAAATGCGCCGCTTCTTCTACAACAGCACTCCCAAAACCTCCCGCTTTGGCGCTATCTTCAAGTGTAACGACAGTCGTGTAAGTTTCAAAAATACGTCTGAGTGCACTTAAATCTAAAGGTTTTACAAACCCAAAGAAGTAAACCGAAACAGCACCCTTAAATTCTTCAGCAAGCGCTACTGCTATATCTGTAAAATTGCCGGTTGCTAAGATTGCTAGTTTAGAACCTTGAATAAGATGTTCTGCCTTTCCTATTTCAATTTTTGTAAACGGAAGTTGCCATTCTAAAGTGTTTCCCCGACCACGTGGATACCGAATCGCGATTGGAAGTTGTAAGCCCAATTGTGCTGTATATAGTATGTTACGCAACCCGGCTTCATTCCGAGGAGCGTAAATAATTAAATCTGGAATGCAGCGCAAATAGGCTAAATCAAAAACGCCGTGATGTGTTGCCCCATCTTCGCCCACCAGACCCGCACGATCTATGCAAAAAACTACCGGAAGACCTTGTAATGCAACATCATGAATAACCTGATCATAAGCACGCTGTAAAAAGGTAGAGTAAATCGCACAAAAAGGAATCAATCCTTCTGCCGCAATACCTGCGGCCAGAGTTACAGCATGCTGTTCTGCTATACCTACGTCAAATGCCCGTTCCGGAAAACGCCGCATCATATACTTTAACGAACTTCCTGTAGGCATTGCGGGAGTTATACCTACAATTTTCTCATTTTTTTCCGCAAGCTCAACTAACGTAAGCCCGAAGACATCTTGATATTTTGGGGGTTGAGCATCCTTGCTTTTAGGAGTTAACTCTCCCGTAATTGCGTTGAATTTTCCGGGAGCGTGGTAAACTACCTGATCGTCTTCTGCTTGTTTCAGTCCTTTTCCTTTTGTGGTAATGACGTGTAGAAACTTTGGCCCTTTTATTTTTTTTAGCGTTTTAAAAATCTCTAATAGTTTCTCAATATCATGACCATCTACAGGTCCAAAATAATTAAAATTTAATGCTTCAAAAATATTATCCTGCCCCTGACTTCCGGTTTTTACGCTCGTAAGGTAGTTTTTTAATGCGCCTACACTGGGGTCTATACCTATTGCATTGTCATTAAGGATTACAAGTATATTTGCATCGCTGTCTCCCGCATGGTTAAGCGCTTCAAACGCCATCCCACTCGCTACAGATGCATCACCTATAACTGCAATATGGTGTCTGGTTGTATTATTTTGAATTTTTGCAGCTAGTGCCATTCCTAAAGCTGCAGATATTGATGTGCTTGAATGTCCCGCTCCAAACGTATCATACACACTTTCGTCTCGTTTAGGAAAACCACTAATACCTTTATATTGTCTGTTAGTTTCAAAAAGTGATCTTCTACCGGTTAAAATTTTATGCCCATAAGCCTGGTGCCCCACATCCCAAATTAATTTATCATCAGGAGTATTAAAGGCATAATGCAATGCCAGAGTAAGTTCTACTACTCCCAAACTTGCTCCTAAATGACCTTCTTTTGTTGCAACGATATTTATAATAAAACGCCGCAACTCTGCTGCAACTTCAGCCAAATCTTTAACCGGTAATTTGCGTAAATCTGCCGGATCGTCAAGGGTTTCTAAAACACGATAGTTCATAAAACAAAGGTAGCCGATGTTCGATAAATAATTAGTTTCCTCTATTAAAATGATGTGAGCGCACTTCTCAAAAAGTTAGAAAATTTCTAAACCATTAAAAGCAGTAAGCCTCTCGATTTTTAGCCTTACTTAATGATTAAATCTTTTTATCTTACTTCTTCAAATACTTTGCAATGGCATTAATAGAACCTTTTGATGATTACTACTTTATGAAAAAAGCAATGCAGGAAGCAGAAACCGCTTTTGAACTTGGTGAGATTCCTGTAGGCGCGGTAATCACAGTTAACAATACAATAATTGCCAGAGCACACAATCTCACAGAACGATTAAACGATGTTACAGCACATGCAGAAATGCAAGCCATTACCTCTGCAGCAAATTATCTGGGCGGTAAATACCTCAAAGAATGCACACTTTATGTGACGCTTGAGCCTTGCCAAATGTGTGCAGGAGCATTATACTGGAGTCAGCTATCACGTATTGTATATGCAGCTTCTGATGAAATGAGAGGTTTTAAAAAAATGGGCACCCAGATACATCCTAAAACTACGGTAAGCAGTGGGGTGATGCAAAATGAGGCCGCAGCACTTCTAAAGCGCTTTTTTATCGAAAAACGAAATCTTAATTAGTTTACTTTAAAGAATGACTACTAAAAATACCATAGCAGAGCGGGTAGCAGATTTTTTAAAACGGTATCCACCATTTCAGTTTCTGGAGGCCGAAAGCTTACTCACTATAGCCGGACAGGTAAATGTGCTGTATTTTGAAAAGAACAAGTCTGTTTTTAAAGAGCACGAGAAAAACCACGGGATGTTTTATGTGGTTAAAGATGGTGCCGTACGCCTATATAGAACGCAAGATAATGAGCCCAAAATCGTTGATATTTGCGACGAGGGTGACCTTTTTGGCCTAAGGCCATTAATCACTAAAGAAGATTATGAGCTTTCTGCATCTGCAAATGAAGAGTCAATTCTGTATGGTATTCCTATAGACTTATTTTTACCCATAGCATTAGAGCATAAAGATGTAAGCAATTTTTTAATCGCTTCGTTTGCTTCAAATGTGAGCGACCCCTATTCTTTAGAAGAAAGCGGAAAGCTTTTTACTGAGTATTCTGTTGAGCGCAATAGTGAGATTTTTGATCTTCAGAAAGCCCGCTATTCAAAAAATATTTTAACCTGTCCACCTGAAACAACCATTAAAATTGCTGCTTTAAAAATGGAACATCGCGGTGTAGGTTCTATTGTTGTAACAGACGATGATAAACCTCTAGGTATAATCACAAATAGAGATCTTAGAGATAAGATTGCTACCGGTAAGTTTCCCATCACAGATGAGGTCACTTCCATTATGAGTGCTCCTGTACGCTGTTTTCAGAAAGACTTAAGTGTATCGCAAGCACAACTCATTATGCTTAGAAATGACATAAATCATTTATGTATTACCGAAGACGGTACGCCAGATACTAAACTTTTAGGATTACTATCTGAGCACGATGTAGTAGTCTCTTTTGCTAATAATCCTGTCGTATTACTTAAAGAAGTAAAACTTGCAAAACGTACTAAAAGATTGCGTGAAGTACGCCTGAGGGTTGCGCAACTACTTAAAAAATATCTGGATCAGAATCTTCCCTTATCGCAGATTCTAAATATCTTAAATGAAATTAATTATGCTATAGCGGTACGTGCAATTGAGCTTGCACTAAAGAAAATGGAAACTCCACCGCCTTGTAAATTCGCTTGGTTAGCTCTAGGGAGTCAGGGTCGCAAAGAGCAGCTTTTATATACAGATCAAGATAACGCAATAGTGTTTGACGATGTTCCTAAAGAAGATTACGAGAATACACAAGCCTATTTTATTCAATTAGCACGACACATTACCAGAGCTTTGCACAAAGTGGGTTACGCCTATTGCCCTGCAGATATGATGGCAAGTAATCCCAGATGGTGCCAGTCATTATCAGAATGGCAAAAACAATTTAGTGTATGGATTTTAGAACCCTCACCCGAAAGTCAATTGCTTTCTGCTATATTCTTTGACTACAGTTATGTTTATGGCGACACACTACTGGTTACAAAACTTTCAGACAGCATATTACAAACTCTAGATCGCAATACAACTTTTTATAGGGTTATGGCAAAAGATGCTATAAGAAGCCCGTCACCTCTCGGTTTTTTTAGACAATTCCTGGTTGAAGAAAGTGGGGATCATAAAGATTTCTTTGATATTAAAGCACGAGCGCTAATGCCTTTAATAGATGCAGCACGCGTTTTAAGTTTACAGCATAAACTGCGGAATATTAACAACACTGCAGGAAGGTTTGAACGTCTTGCTGAGGTTGAAGATAACAATAAGGAGATTTACGAAAATTGCTCCTATGCCTTTAAAGCACTGTTAAAATTTAGAACCAGACAAGGTATTTTACACGATGACTCAGGAAGGTTTATAGAACTTGCAACCTTAAGTAAAGCCGAAAAACTAAAGCTGAAACGTTGCTTTAAATCTATACATGACATTCAAGAATTACTCACCATACGCTACCAACTTAAATAGATTATGCGTATTCCTTTTTTTGACAAAAAACCCGATCCGCCAGAATTCTACAAAACCTACGCGAGAGCGTTTTCAGAAGCTAGCCCTTCTACAATTAAAGATACCCGTTTTGTAGTTTTTGATACCGAAACAACCGGAATAAATGCACGTAAAGACAGAATGCTTAGTCTTGGAGCTTTAGAAATAAAAAGTAATCAGATTCAACTGGCTAAAAGTCTTGAGGTGTATGTATCACAAGAAATCTTTAATGAAGAAGCTGTTGCCATTCACGGTATTTTACGTCAACATAGAAATCAAATTAAAATTTCTGAAGAAGAGACTGTAAAATTATTTCTTGAATTTATAGGCAACGCAGTTTTAGTAGGCCATCACGTTGGTTTTGACATTGCAATAATTAACTATGCTTTAAAGCGATTAGGAGCTCCTAAACTTAAAAACAAATTTACTGATACCGGTGTGCTTTTTAAGCGCAGCGTACATCTTGTAAATATCACAAACCCTGATAAAGTTTATAGTTTAGATGAACTCTGCGAAGAACTCAATATTTCTAAAAATGACCGTCATATGGCTATGGGAGATGCCTTTATTACAGCTTTAGCTTTTCTAAAAATACAGAACAGACTTAGAGGATCTAAAAAAATAACACTAAAAGATATTTTAATTTAAGTTTTTGTGCTTTATATGAATAGAGCTTAGACCTTTTAAATTTTCAAAATTTGGGACATATACTTCTTGCATTAATCTTTCTACTTTATTAATGTAGGGTAGTTTTTTCTGACTAATTAACTCATGTAAATGACTTTCAAATGCAGAATATAATAGGGTAAGTAGTCGGTTTTTAATGAGTGTACTTTGATATTGTTTCACAAACTTTTTACAGGTAGACAAAAATAGCTGTGGGTGTTTAACAAGCGTATCTACAACAGTGTAAAAATATTTTATAACCTCGATATCATGATGTTCCTGAACAATTTGATTTTTTAAATTAGAATTTTCTCCTTGAAACAACCAGAGGTTTTTTGTAATAAAATCTGTTTTACTGCTGCTATTGCAATAATAAACATCTAGTCCTAATGCGGTACTTATAACAAAAACATTCTGACCTAAAGAATCTATAAGAAATCTACTAAATGACTTTTCTGCCACAGGCGCAAGCACCATTGTGCGTTTAAAACCTGTGTTTCTAAAACGCACACAATGCAAATCATTTAATATATCACCATTGTCTAGCATATCATAACAATGCTTCAATTTGATCAAGACCCTGCATTTTTGCATGATCTTTAGCAGTTAAACCTTTCGTATCTTTAATTGATGTATCTGCACCATTTTGAATAAGCATTTCTACTAATTCTTTCTGATTAAATGTTGCAGCATAAATTAAAGCAGTACCTCCGTTTGAATTTTGAGCATTTACGTCTGCTCCGTTATCTATAAGAATCTTTGCGATTTTAGGATAACCTTTGAAACAAATACCCATAAGTGCTGTGTTACCAGAGGCATCCTTAGCATTTAAATCTGCATTGTGCGCTACGAGTACTTCCGTAACTTTTTCAAAACCGTAATATGTAGCAAGTACTAAAGCCGTTGAACCTCGCTGATCTGTAGCCGCAATTAGTTCAGGATTGTTTTCTAAAAGTTCCTGCACTTTTTGATCGTTTCCTAATCTAATAGTATCAAATAATAATTCTGAATTCATCTTGTTAAAATAATGTAATTTATTCTGAAAAAGTAACTCTTAAGTCATTTTATTCTCTTATCCACTTTGACTTCAAAAAAATATTTATTCAAAATGCTATAACATAACACACATCGATAAGTTTTCCGCAAGAAAAAAACTGCACAAATAAGATAATTGATGAAGTTTTAAATTATTGAGAATAATCAAATTTTAGTTCAAATATATCTACTGAATCCTTTATAAACTGTTAGAGAATATGTAAATATTTATACTTAGAATCACAAAAAACATTGACTGTTGCTTCTAAATGTATAATCTGTTATTCAAAAACTTAAGAGTATTCTAAATGTTGTCAAAGCGATGTTAAACCTTGCTTCACATCGAAAGGAACTTTTAACTTTAGATCAAATTTATAATTATGAGTAACTCACTTGAAGCCTGGTTAGAAAAAGATTCGTTTACTTCTAATGTAAGTCGTGGCCTTATCTCTGGATTGTTAGGAGGTATTGCAGGGACTGTAGTTAAGAGTGCCATAGAAAAAGTACTACCAGTTAGGAAACCAAATACGCGTTCTGCGCAGTTGAAAATGGTTGATGATCTGTCTGTAAAAATTACAGGAGATCGTATTAGTACCTCAAATCAAGAGCTCGCAGAGCAACTGGTAAATATTCCTTTTGGAGCAAGTTTAGGCGCAACCTATGGTTATGCAAAACGCGATAAAATGGAGACTAATATTTTTGAAGGTGTCGCATACGGTGCCACAACGTGGATAGGAACACACGAAACTTCGTTGCCGCTTCTGGGTTTAAAAGAAAGCCCAAAAGATATACCTTTAAATATACAAATCAACGAGCTAATCGCACATGTGGCATTTGGGATCACAACAGAAGTTGTGCGCGGTCTAATCGCCCGAAAACTGCGCGATTAAAAAAATTGCGATACGCATATAATAAGCTAAAAAATCATTCTAAATTGCTGTATGTCTAAATTCCTGCAGCTTTACAATTCTTCGATAGCCTTTGCAAAAAGTACCGACTTTGCAAAGGCTATTTTAGTGACTACCGGTGTAGTTGTACCTATTTTAGTAGGTTATTATTTAGATTATCTGAGTGTAGGAATTGCATTAGGTACCGGTGTGCTCTTTAGTTCACCAAGTTCGATAAGTGGTAGCTTAAAGAATAAACGTATAGGAATCCTGCTCTCTTCGTTAATCGCAACGCTGGTTAGTTTTATTGGCGCCTACATACCAGATATTTATTGGATACAATTGCCCTATTTAGGCATAATGACATTTGCTCTTGCATTTATTGCAGTGTATGGTTTTAGAGCCTCTCTTGTAGGTTTTTCAGGGTTATTTGCACTTGTTTTAAGTTTTGCCAATTTATCATCATCAGGAATGCCTCCTTATGAGCGCTCCCTCCTAATAGGGCTGGGTGGTATTCTATATCTACTATTAACCCTGTTATATGATCTACTAGCGCCTAAAAAACAAACCGAAGAATTATTAGAAACCGCAATTGAGCTGAGCTCGAGATATATTGAAGCTCGTGGTCAATTTTTACGCCAAAGCATAGATCGCGATACCGGCTTAAAAAAACTATTTACAGTACAAAGCGATTTTAATGATCATCTTGAAAAACTTAGGGAAATCTTACTAGATAGCAGGCATGCCTCAGGAACTTCAAGTTATTATCGCAAGCAATTTCTGGTTTTAGGTGAGCTCGTAGATCTTTCAGAATTGTCATTAACAAGCCCTATACCGCCTGCGAGAATGCACGAAGTTCTCAAGAAGTACCCTATTCAATTGCACGCATTTGTAAACTTAAATAAAGCACAAACAGAAACGTTACGAAAGATTGCTCATACTAATCTTAAAAAATATAGAGTAGATTTAAATACACTCAGAGCTGCTTTAAAAGAAACTAAAAATAAGGTAGATAATTATAAAGCTCCAAATGCCTCAACCGAAGATTACATAATTCTGCAAAACTTATATGAACTTCAGGAAAATCAAACCCAGCGTATTGTAAACATTGCACAAGTCTTAGATCGTAATAAAACAATAAAAAGCACAAATACGGCTAATTTAAATGACCTCGAAGGTTTTGTTACTAAACAAGATTATAGTTTTCAAATTCTACTGGATAACCTAAATAAAGACTCACCTATTTTTAAACACGCCCTGCGTATAGCTTTTATTGCAGTGCTGGGATTTGGTTTAGGTAATTTTTTTGAAGTTCAAAATCCGTACTGGATTTTGCTTACCATAATTGTAATTATGCGCCCCAGCTACGGTCTTACAAAGGAGCGATCAAAAAACAGGATTATAGGCACACTTCTTGGTGCTGCTTTAGCTACAGGTATTGTTTACCTATTTAGAGACAATACTCTTTTTAGAATTTTAGCTGTGCTTAGTTTTATAATGGCCCATGCTTCGCTTCAAAAAAATTACCGTACCGGGGCTTTTTTCATTACGTTAAGTATCATTTTTGCCTATGCCCTACTGCGACCAGATATTCTGGCAATTATACAATACCGAGTATTTGATACTGGTGTAGGAGCAGCACTTGCCGCACTAGCTAGTGCTTTCTTATGGCCTACCCGAGAGGCAAAAAGTCTTAAATATAATTTAGCTGAAAGCCTAAAGGCAAGTCGTAATTATCTGCAAGTAATATCATCACATTACGAGACAAAAAAACAAATAGAAACGCATTATAAATTAGCCCGAAAAAAAGCATTTTTAGCAACTGCCACGGTAAACGCAGCTATACAACGTTTACTACAAGAACCCGGCGGAAAAGGAAAACTCACAGGGAAACTTTATGAATTAGTTGTTTTAAATCATGCATTTCTAGGCGCACTTGCATCTATAGGAGCTTATTTGCGCAATCACAACACCACCCATATAGATGACATTTTTATCAAATACAAAAATCCTATTTTTGAAAATATAGATAGCGCAATTGCACTTCTAGGAGACAATACACCTATAAATGAAATACCCAATATTTTTAAAGAATTAGAAGCACCTGTACCCGTAACATATATAAATGAAGAACTTAACGAGGCTCATATTCTTACAGAACAGCTTAAATGGCTAAAAAAATTAAGTGAAGACTTCAATAAGCAGCTTAAAACGCTACATACGTAAGTGGTAGCGCTTTGATATAAAAAAATTACAAACTTCTTAAAATCGCAGTTGCATTCAAAAGTGTATCGTCTGACTTTGCAAAACAAAAACGAAGTAGTTTACCGTCTTGCTCATTCACATTAAATACAGAAACAGGAATACTGGCAATACCTTTCTCTTTTATTAGCCTTTCGGCGAAAAGTTTTGCGTTTTCCTGTGAGATTGCACTATAATCAAGCATTTGAAAATACGTACCCATCGCAGGTTTAAATTTAAATCGAGAATCTTTAATTCCATCTAGAAACAAATCTCTCTTACGCTCGTAGAAACCTGAAAGATTCAAATAATTGTCAGGATTTTTGAGGTACTCTGCAATTGCTTTTTGCATAGGATGACTTACACAGAAAACTGTATTTTGATGAACTTTCTGAAATTCACGCATCAAATTCTCAGGAGCAAGGCAATAGCCTATCTTCCACCCGGTGGTATGAAAGGTTTTACCAAAAGAAGCAGTAATCAATGAACGCGCTGCAAGACCTGGATAGGATGCGACGCTCTTGTGTTTTTTCTCGTCAAAAACAATATGCTCATAAACCTCATCGCTTAGAACTAAAATTGAAGTACCCTCAAGGATTTCTTGCAGACGTTTGAGATCACTTTCAGAATATACCATTCCGCTTGGGTTATGCGGATTGTTGATAATAATCATTCGTGTTTTTAAAGTAATACAAGCCGCTACCTCATCCCAATCTACTTTATCATAAGGAGCTTTTAATTGCACTGTTACCGGCTTGCCTCCTTGTAATTGTATTGTAGGTTCATACGTATCGTATGCAGGTTTGAGTACAATTACTTCGTCACCGGGATGCACAAATGCCGTAATGGCCACGAACAAAGCTTCAGAAGCACCTACAGTAATAGTCACTTCAGTTTGCGGATTATATGAGGTTCCCCTTAACGTTTCAATCATTTCAGAAACCCTTTCGCGTAAGCCTAAATCTCCTGCAAGAGGTGCGTATTGATTAAAACCATCCTGCATGGCTTTTGTTACCAACTCGATAAGAACAGGATCGGTCTCAAAATCAGGAAAACCCTGTGAAAGATTGAGTGCTCCATAATCTGCCGCCATTTTGCTCATAAAAGCAAAAATAGAAAGGGTCGAATTTGGTAATTTGCTTTGCATTATTCTTTTCTAAAATGTGCCGCAACAGCTTCTAACTCTTCGTACCACTCAGAGCCAAATTTACGTATGAGCGCATCTTTAGTAAATTTATAAACAGGAACTTGAAGTTCTTTTCCTAAGCTGCACGCATCATCACAAATGGGCCATTTGTGATAATTTACAGCCGTAAACTTAGAATACTCCTGCAAACGAACAGGGTATAAATGGCATGAAATAGGTTTTCTAAAATCTACCTCGCCGGCATTATAGGCATCTTCAATCCCACAAGAAGCGACACCTTCTTTAGTAAAAGTAACATAAGCACATTCTGCACCATTTACTAGCGGTGTTTCTAGCTCATCAAGATCTGTGGTAATGTGTGTACCTTGATTTTCTATCGCGGCAATACCCTCTGGACGTAAAAAAGGTTTTACTTTAGGGTAGATGTTTTTTAATATTTCTACCTCTTGTGGTTCTAACGGAGCTCCCGCCTCACCCGCGATACAACACTCTCCTTTACACGATGAAAGATTGCAAACAAAATCCTTTTGAATGACCTCTTCTGAAACTATGGTTTTTCCTATCTGAAACATAGCGACAAAGATACATATTTGCTTAGGTTAACAATGGGGTAAATCTCTAGATAAGAACGCCTGAAAATCATACAAATAACAGTACTTTTGCCGACCTTTTAAAAAAGTTTAGATTATGGCGTTTGATTTTAAAGAGATTGCGACAGCAAGCATGATTCTTTTTGCAATTATAGATATTATAGGAAGCATTCCTATTATTGTAGGGTTACGCGAGAAAGTAGGGCATATTCAAAGTGAAAAAGCTTCTATTGTTGCTGCTATTCTTATGGTTGTTTTTTTATTTTTAGGAAAAGAAATTTTAAAACTTATAGGCATTGACGTAAACTCATTTGCCGTTGCGGGTGCATTTATTATCTTTTTTATTGCTCTTGAGATGATTCTAGGTATTCAGCTTTATAAAGATGATGCGCCTGAAACCGCGAGTATAGTTCCCTTAGCCTTCCCACTTGTTGCCGGTGCAGGTACTATGACTTCGCTACTATCACTACGCGCAGAGTATGCTGTTGAAAATATTATCGTAGCGATTATTATTAATTGCCTTTTTGTGTATTTGGTCTTAAAGTCTTCTGGGAAAATAGGAAAATTACTAGGAAAACAAGGAATTAGTCTTATTCGAAAAATCTTTGGCGTAATTTTGTTAGCGATGGCTGTAAAGCTATTTACAACAAACATTCAAGGACTTTTTTAAACCCCTTTTTATGAAAATTGCTCTTTATATTATTTTAGGTCTTGCAAGTGCGCTGCTCATTTTTAACTTCACCAAAATAGATTATGCAGCTCCCTTAGATGGTAATAGTTCTGTAGCGGTAATCTCTGTACTTGCTTGTCTTTGTGCGATATTATTACTTGCGATACTACTTATCTCCAAAAGAATTGAGGAAAAGAAGAAACGTAGATCATAAAAGCTCTACGAGCGTAGGATTAATAAACTCATATACAATACCTCCTACAAATGTAATTATTGAAAGTACAAGAAAAACCTTGTGCAATTTTTGATAAATTAAAGTACGTTTTAGCTGCGTACGAAGCGTGCTGTCTTCAATTTTCTCTATTTGCTTTTTAACCTCAGATTCGGTTAAATAAAATGGACTTACAGATATACCATTTGAGATAAGAATACCCGCACTGTTATCTAGCAATCTAAAAATTGCCGCAATACAAAACACAAATATAGACGCGATAATTACCATTATTCTTCTCTGCTTAATTCTTTGATTTTCTTGATAGCAGCATCCTCTTCATTAATTAATTTCTCAAAGATAGTATTTCCGAAAAGTTGCTGCGCAAATACAGCTTTAATATAGCGTTTTAAATCTTCTTTATAATCTCTTACCCGTATTTTTAAATCTCGCTTACCAGTATAATTTACAAACTCTAAAATATCAGAATCAGAGATAACCACCTCTTCTTTAAATTGTTTGTAAGTAAGTTTGTTATAATAGGGCCTGTTTTTTTCTAATAGTTCAAAAACAAAGCGATTCATAAAGCCGGTACGCAGTGCATAATTTATAGCTTCTTTCTCGTAATTAGTATCTTTTGGTATAAAAATATCGGGTATAATACCACCACCTCCATAAACAACCTTCCCTTTAGGAGTTACATACCGTAAACTATCTGCTACGCTAATGCTGTCTAAACTTTGCATCTCGCCGTTTTTGTATCGCGAAAGGTAATCTTCGTAATAGGCTTTATTACCTTCACCATAAGGACGCTGTATACTTCTGCCGGTAGGTGTGTAATATCTAGCAATAGTTAATCGCACGGCACTCCCATCGCCAAGCTCCATCTCACGCTGTACGAGACCTTTACCAAAAGAACGCCTACCTACAATATCACCTCGATCATTATCCTGTAATGCTCCTGCGACAATCTCACTTGCTGATGCTGAATTTTCATTAATTAAAACATACACCTGCCCTTCTTGAAATACACCATCATCAGAAGCAAATGCCTTTTCAATTTTTCCGGTTTTATTTTTTGTAAATAAGATAAGTTTGTTATCTGCTAAAAATTGATCTGCCACCTGCTCTGCTGCAGAAATGTAACCTCCCGGGTTATCTCGTAAGTCTAATATAATTTGACTGGCACCCTTTCTCTTGAGCGTATTTAAAGCACTTTTAAATTCTGAAGGTGTACTTTCTGCAAAACGATTTATTTTAACATAACCTAAGGTATCTGTAAGCATATAATAGGCATCAACACTTTTTAGGGCTACAGTCGCTCGTTTTACCTTGAAGTCTATTAACTCTTTTACACCCGGTCGTTTCACTTTAAGATTAACCTGTGTGTTTATTTTCCCTTTTAATTGAGCTGTTATAGAATCATCTATTAAATTAATGCCGGTAAGTGGTTTATTATCTGCTGCGATAATACGATCTCCTCCTTTTATCCCGGCTCTTTCACTGGGACCTCCCGGAAGTGTGTAACTAACCGTAATAGAATCGTTGTAATTATAAAAACTAACACCAATACCTACAAAATCACCTTTCATGCTTTCATTAACACGCTCCAATTCACTAGGAGGTATGTATACAGAATGCGGATCAAGATTTTCTAAGATACTATTTACAGTAACATCAACAATGCTGTCTGTGTTAATAGAATCTACATACTCGTAATCTATATAATCTATGAGGCGGTTTAATTTTTCTTTCTTGGCATTACCTCCCAGAAGACTTGTAGTATTACTACTGTAATTAAGCTTACTACCTATAAATATGCCTATCGCAACTGCCACCGCAAAAAATATAGGAAGATATTTCTTTTTGTAGCCTCCCATTATTCTTCAATATTTTCTATACATTCTACCTCTACACCTGCCCGCACTAAAAAATCAAGTCCGCTGGGATCTTTATATCCGCTGTGGTAGACCACACGTGTTATGCCAGCTTGATGTATTAACTTACTACATTCTGTACACGGAGAGAGTGTGATATATAAGGTCGCGCCTGCACACGCCTGCGTAGAAGATGCAACTTTTAAAATTGCGTTTGCCTCTGCGTGAAGTACATACCATTTTGTATACCCCTCATCGTCTTCGCATATGTTTTCAAAACCGGTAGGTGTCCCGTTATAACCGTCAGATATTATCATCTTATCCTTAACGATAAGTGCACCTACTTGTTTCCTTTTACAGTAAGAAAGTTTTGCCCATTCACGAGCCATACGCAAATATGCGATATCATAAGTAAGTTGTTTATCTGAGGAAATTGAAGACATATGTAAGCTTACTAAGCATTTAAAAGGCAGTTAATGGTGAGCGAAGATAAAAAACTTACACCGCTTATAATCTGTAAAAAAACACTTTACCACGGATAATTCGCAATCAGCATCGGGATTACCATACCCATTACTACCGCAGAAATAAACATCATCCAATCTCTGCGTGAAAATCTAAAAATAGTTTGACAAATAAACCCGATAATAAGAACGATTAATACAATAATAATCTGAGCGCTTTCTATACCCAAAGCAAATTCTGCCAGCGGCAATAACCTATTTGATAAATGTGCAGTTAATGATTTGAAAAACGAAGAAAAACCCAGACCGTGTATAAGACCAAAAAATAATGCTGTGATTAATAAAACTCCCAATTTATCTTTTTTAGCACCTTTACCTGCTGTGAATACATTGTACAAAGCAGTTATAAAAATGGTTACTGGTATTAAAAACTCAATAAAACCACGATCTACTTTAACAACACCATAAACAGCTAATAATAATGAGATCGTATGGCCTAAAGTAAATAAGGTAACGAGTAGCAAAACACGACGCCAGTCACTAAAGACGTAAGGTACGGTAAGAACAATTAGAAATAATACGTGGTCATAAGCTTTATAGTCGAGTACATGTTCAAGACCTATTTTAAAATAAAACCAAAAATCTGACATAAGGGAAGAGGATAATTTTGTATTTACTCAAAACTACAACTATTTCTGAAAGTTGATTAGTAAAACGTTAAACTAAGCCTAAACAGAAATAACAAAAATTCTAGCTTTCGTAATTTGAATTTTTAAAAAAGGATCCGAATATGCAAAGAATCAGCTTGTTTTCTGTATTTATATTAAGCGCTATGCTTTTAATTAGCTGTGGCGCTACACCAGGATTAACAAACCTAACTCAGGATGTTGATGCCAATTTACCGGTATACACCTATTTAGATAGTGATGGCAATACATACCGCATTTCTCCAAACAAGTTGATTTATGACCCCGCTTCAGCAGAAAATACAACAGATGGCATTAAAGATCAGGGCTATCATCTTGAATTAAATATCTCGCTAAATGATTATTCAAAAATAGCAGCTACCTGCAAAAAGCAATTTGAAATTTCGCAGGAAGCTTTACCCGCTGCAAATACAGATTTTGTGATCCCACAGCTTACACGTAAAAACACAGAATTTGATGAAACTATAGAGTTGAGTAAAACTGCGTTACAGGATCTTAATTACATAATCAAACCTTTTTTAAAAGATGAATCATTCTAAAAATCCTATCGTAAAAAAAGGGTTATTTCTTTTTGCTTTTTTAAAGAAAACCTATGTAGCGTGGGATCGTACAGATCCTTTTGCTCGAAGTGCTATTATTGCTTACTATACACTTTTTTCTCTACCATCATTACTAATGATTATTACCTCTATCGCAAGTTATTTTGTGGGAGCAGAAGCAGTACAGGGACGTATACACACAGAGATTGCTCGTTTTATATCTAAAGATGTTGCTATTGCAATTGAAGATATGATAGGTAATGTCACCTTAGAAAATGACAATTGGATCACCCTAATCATTAGCATCGCAGCACTTATTTATGGTGCTACTGGAGTATTTTTCCAGATGAAAATCACGATGAATATGATCTGGAATGTTACTGAGAAAAAACAGAATTTTAAACGTATGCTTATTAACCGGGCGATTGCTTTTGGAATGGTGCTGGTTCTTGGCTTTATGCTTCTGGTCGCTTTTGTGGTAACTCTTGGTCTTAACCTGTTCACAGACTATCTTGGTCAATATGCACCAGAAATCACTGTTGTATTTGCAGAGATTTTGAGACTTCTAATCTCATTTATATTTATAACTGGGTTATTTGCAGCAATGTTCAAGATTCTGCCCGATGTGATAATGACTTATAAAACCACATTGTTAGGAGCAGGAATTACCGCAATATTGTTTTTAATAGGAGAAAGTTTATTAGGATATTATTTTACAAGTAGCAATCCTGCTTCAGTTTATGGTGGGGCAGCTTCTATTGTATTGATACTACTGTGGGTAAATTATACGTGTTTAATTTTATTTTTCGGAGCACAAATCACGGTTCAATACGCCTTAATTAAACGCCACAAAATAGTACCTAATAAACATGCTAAACTTGCACACGATGATGAAGTAGCTGCTCTAGACGAAAAAAAAAAGCGATTAGATCAAGATAAGAAAGATGCTATAAGGCTCATTAATAATCCTGAAGAACCACAAGAGAAAAAAACCAATTCTTAGTTAGCATATTCTCGTATTAAGCTTACATATACCGGAAAGTGATCACTATAACCACCGGTGTAACTTCCGTTTGCAAAACTTCTAAAAGGATAGCCTTTGTAAGGACCTGAAGGAGTTTGTAAAAAACGCTTATTAAATATACCCGCTTTGTAAAACTGAAAGGTTTTATAATCTTTAGAAAGTAATGCGGCTGAAATTATAATTTGATCAAAAAGATTCCACCCATCCCTGTATGCCAATGTCCCCAATCCTTTTTTAGCAAAAGATTCCATCGGGTTATAAAGTTCATTAATTGCTAATTTTCTAAACTTCCCTTTAGCTCCTAAAATAGATTTTACACTATTATTTTTAGGATCGTCATTAAGGTCACCCATAGTAATAATTTTTGCATAGGGTTCTTTAGCGTGTATAGAATCTATAATCTTTTTATTTAAAAAAGCTGCTGCTTCTCGTCTGGGTTGTGACCGGGCTTCTCCTCCGCTTCGAGACGGCCAATGATTTACAATAATGTGAACTTTTTCACCAGCGAGTAAACCAGTTACCAGTAATTGATCTCGGGTATAAATACGTTTATTATTATTCTCAGGATCATAAAGCAAGAGTTCGTGCGCACTGCTGCTTATAAGCTGAAAATATTTTTTTTGATACAAGAGTCCTGTATCTATACCCCTACGATCTGGCGAATCATAATGTACGATGCCATAATCCCAAGGTAGAAGCGACGACTGGCTTACTAAATCTTCTAAAACTTTTCGGTTTTCTATTTCTGAAACTCCTAATAGTACAGGAGGCATTTTAGAATTGTCTGGCCCTATTTGTATAATAACTTCAGCCATTTTAGCTAATTTATCACGATAAATAGCTAATGTCCAGCGATCTTTACCCTCAGGAGTACGATCATCATCAAATGTAATAGGGTCGTTTTCGGTATCAAATAAATTTTCAAGATTATAAAATGCAAGGGTTACCAGTTGAAAATCACGTTCTGTTTGAGCATAAATTGAGGCCGAATAAAGATAGACCACCACTATTATTGCTTTTAATCGAATTTTTAGCATAACACGTCTATTATCAATGGTTTAAGATATAATTAATTAATATATTAGAACTATAGGTACAATATAAAAACGTGCTTTCATAAAAATTGCAAAAACTCATAATTTTCTATTTGCTAGCTATTTACGGACAAAACCTGTCTTCACAAGAATATACCATATACGGAAACGTTAGAGACGCAACTACAGCTGCGGGTATCCCAGAAGTTCTCGTGAGTTTGAAAAATTCTAACTTCAGTACAAAGACAAATGGCGAAGGGGCATTTACATTAGAAGGAGTAACTCTTAGTGGCGACCAGAAGTTAGTTCTAACTAAAGCCGGATATACAACACTAATACTACCCATAACGCTCGAGGGCGGTAAAGAACTCAATCTCTATTATATTCCTCTAGAAATAGATCTTAAAGAACTTAATGAAGAATTAGATCGTATAAGTCTTACAGAAACAGAACTTAATAGCGATGACCAGCAACAAGATAACATAATCTCAGGGCTTTTAGGCGCTACAAATGATGCATTTAGTAACGCTGCTGCTTATGATTTTAGCGCTACTTTTTTTCGACCGCGCGGTCTTGATAGCAAGTACAGTAAAGTACTTATTAATGGGATAGAGCTAAATAAGATAAACACAGGTAGACCACAATGGGGTAATTGGGGTGGTCTTAATGATGTGATGCGCAACAGAGAATTTAGTTTAGGTATTCAACCCAGCGCCTATAGTTTTGGCGCTCCTGCGGGAGTGCTACATTTTAATATGCACGCATCCCAGTATAGAAGAGGTGGGCGTATCTCTTATGCCTATGCAAACCGAACCTATACCGGCAGAGTTATGGCAAGCTACAGCAGCGGATTAAATACAAAAGGTTGGGCATTTACCATTTTAGGCTCCAGAAGATTTGGTGCTGAAGGAGCTATCGAAGGAACATCGTATGATGCCAACTCTCTTTTTTTAAGTATAGAAAAGAAATTAACTGAAAACCACCGAATAAATCTGGTTGCCTTTTATACGCCTAATCGCAGAGGCAGAAGCACTGCCATTACGCAAGAAGTTTTAGATTTAAAAGGCAATACCTACAACCCTAACTGGGGATTTCAAAATGGAAAAATCAGAAATTCCCGCTTGCGCGAGATTGAAGAACCTATCTTTATTTTAAGTCATGATTGGTCTCTAAGCGATAAAACTACATTAAGCACAAATCTCGCTTATCAACGGGGAACAACTAAAAATTCACGAATTGACTATACGGGAAGTACGCTCATCAAGAACTCAGACGGCCAAGAAAGTTTTATAGGCGGTGCCCGCAACCCTGCACCCAATTACTATCAAAATTTACCCAGCTACTTTCTTAGATTTCCCAATCCCACGGCTGCAAATTATCAAAATGCCTATCTCGCTCAAGAAGCATTTACAAACGATGGCCAGCTAGACTGGTCTCAATTGTATGCTGCAAATACGATTGCTACAAATGCTGGCCTAAATAGCATCTATGCTGTTCAAAATGATGTAAATAGTGACACCTTCTTTCAGGCATCAAGTATTTTAAACAGTGATTTCTCTGAACATTATAAACTTACGGCAGGAGCTAACCTATCTAGTCTCAACAGTTCAAATTATGCACAACTTGAAGATTTATTAGGTGGAAACACCTGGCTTGATATTGATAATTTTGCCGAAGATGATGCATCTACCGGAGGGGATCTCGCCCAAACCGACTTAAATAATAGAAATCGAATTGTACGTGAAGGAGATCGCTACAAATACAATTTTGATATTTCTGCATTTAAAGCATCTGGATTTGCGCAACTACAGGCCACTTTTAAGCACATTGATTTTTATACTGCATTACAGGCAGGCACGGTAAACTATCAACGTAATGGGTTGTATGAAAATGGCTATTATTCCGGCGAGGCATCTTTAGGCAAAAGTCCGGAGGTTAACTTTACAACCTATGGCTTAAAAGGTGGATTCACCTATAAATTTTCAGGAAAGCATTTTGCGCTTTTCAATGCAGGTTTACAAACACTTGAACTTCCATCTAACACGGTTTTTACAAATTCACGACAAAACAATGCTGTAATAGAAGATGCTTCCGCAGAAAAACTTCTCAACCTTGATGCAAGTTATGTCTATCGCAGTGCATTACTAAAAGCAAAACTCACCGGTTATTATCTTGATTTTGCTAACGGAAGTGAACTTTCATTTTTCTATACACAGTCATTACAAAGCCCACTAATTGAGCAAGGCAATGCGCTAGTTCAGGAAGTAACTACTAATATTTCGAGAAGAAATATAGGTCTTGAACTGGGTATTGAATATAAAATTTTACCCACTCTAACCTTTAAAACAGCTGCTGCCCTATCTCAAAATACATTTACAAACAACCCAGATGTTTATTACACAACAACTCTCGCAAATAACAAAATTACATTTGGCGACGGCAAAGTAAAACTTAAAAACTACCACGTATCTGGTGGCCCAGAGCAAGCCATACAACTTGGTTTTGACTACAGAGATCCCGATTTCTGGTGGCTTGGCGCAAGCATTAACAGATTTTCAAATGCATATATAGATGTGAGTAACCTACGCAGGTCTGGAGCATTTACGACAGATGGTGATGGCCTCCCGTTTAATAACTTCGACCCTGCAATTGCAAGAGATTTACTCGTTCAGGAAAAGATAGGCTCCTATTATTTGCTAAACATTGTAGGTGGTAAATCATGGCTAATAAATGGGCGTTCTATTGGCTTTTTTGCCACTATAAATAATGCGCTTAATACTAAATATAAGACTGGTGGCTTTGAAGATTCACGTATTGCTGACTACAGGGGTTTACGTGAAGAAAAAGAACGAGAGCAACCCCTCTTTGGAAATCGCTATTTTCTAGGTTATGGCGCAACTATTTATGCAAATCTCTATGTTCGCTTTTAAAAATTAGCGCTTCCGCGGAAGCGAAAAAACATAAACCTTATGAGACATCTTAGCTACTTTAAAGTCTTCGTTCTATTTATATTAGTATCCTGCGTAGATTCAGAATTTGATACCCCCGAAGAATCTGCGATAGAACCTGAACTTACGGGTACAGAAGTACCTTTAGCATCAGTTAAAAATATACTTGCGCAGAATGCAGAAGGTATTGTCACCTTTAGAGATACAGACACTTATTTTGTAGGCTATGTCATAAGTAGTGATGTTGCCGGTAATTTTTTTAGAGAAATAATCGTACAGGACAAACCCGAAAATCCCACAAGTGGAATCACCATTCAGCTTAATCAAAATGCTCTATATACCTACTATGAGTTAGGCCGAAAGATCTATGTAAATCTCAACGGACTTTCAGCAACCACAGAAAATGGTATTGTACAGTTAGGAATCAGAGACGGCAATTCTATAACTGAAATTCCTATCTCACTCATTGCAAATCACATTACCAGAAGCACCGAAGTAGCAACACTCGTCCCCTTACCTATTGCCATCGCAGACTTCTCTGACGACACCGAAAATTTATTGATAAGCCTACCTAATTCGCAATTTAATCGTAATGAAGTTTTAGGTGCTACGCGTAAGACCTTTGCTGGCGAAGCTACAGATGAGTTTGATGGTATTCGCATTTTAGAAACCTGTGACGCACGTGGAAGAACTTTAGTAAGCACTAGTACTTTTGCGGGTTTTAAAGCTGTTGAACTTCCTGTAGGAGGAGGTAGTATACAGGGAGTTTTAAGCAGGGATTTTTATGATGACTTTTATATTTTACGATTGAATACACCCGAAGACATTTCTTTTGATGAAGGAAATAGATGTGATCCTGATGAACTTAAATGTGGTCTGGCAAATGCTGAAGGAATTCAAATTTTATTTGAAGATAATTTTAGTGAGCAAACACGCAATAGACCTATTGCAGGTAACGGCTGGACAAATTTTAATGAATATGGCAATCAGGTTTGGGAGGCTTATACAGCGACAGGTACAAATGCCTCTCAAGGAGTTTCTGCTCGTATAGACTCCTATCAATCTGGTGATGCTCTTACTGTGTGTTGGTTAATTACTCCTGCAATAGATTTAGAAACAAAGTCTAATGTAAAAATCCGCTTTGAAACAAGTAGTAGCTTTGCAGATGGTAGCGAGCTCGATGTGCTTTTTAGTTCAGACTGGGACGGTGACAAAGCAACTATTACGCAAGCAAACTGGTTAGTTTTAGGCGAAGCATTTATTATACGCGATCAGGACTTTTTTGGAGACTGGTACAGTTCGGGTATTGTAAATCTATCCTGCACAGAGGGCGCTACTGGTTATGTATCCTTTAAATATACAGGAAATACAAAAGATGCTTTTGACGGTACGTATCAACTTGATAATATAACCATAACATCAGATTAATTTTTTATTACTCTGTTATGATCTAATCACAAAACTTTAAACACTATATAAAACTAAAAAGCATTTCAAAATATCCTATTTTAGAGGTTTAAAAATGTTCGAAATGATACGATTCCTATTTACAGCAGTTATAGTTATTTGTAGCTTAAGCTGCACAAGTGTAAAAAAAGATATTGAGGCTACTTCTACAACTTCTCAGTTTACAGAAAGTGACAGATCTTTAATTATGGCAGCAGAAGGTACTAAACCTATGCGCGTATTTAAAATCACAAAAGAGAGCGATTCAATCTTATTGAGAACACCCAGCAAAAATGTAATTGTTGATCCTAATGATCCTGAGCTTAAGAACTTAATAGACCGCATGTATGCCACAGTGAGAGATAGTTTATCGCTAGGAGCAGGTATTGCGGCACCACAAGTAGGTATTTTAAAGAATATAGCCTGGGTTCAGCGTTTTGATAAAGAGGGTTTTCCTTTTGAAGTGATTATTAACCCGGTAATAAAACAGTATTCTAAGAAAAAACAGGACTGCCCAGAAGGTTGCCTGTCTATTCCCGGAAGACGCGATACGCTTTCAAGTAGAGCATATGCCATTTTAGTAGAATATGACAAACCAGATGCCAGTCATATTGTAGAAATGGTAGAAGATTTTACGGCTGTTATTTTTCAGCACGAGATAGATCACTTAAACGGTATTATCTATCTAGACCATTTAAAACAGGAAATCAAAGATGCTCAAGGCCTAAAAACCTTAGATAATCTGAAGAATTAAACTATTTTTGCGGCTATGGCTTTATCAAATAACGACGTTTTTAAAAAATTGAGGGTAGCATTAAAATTACGCGATGATGATATCGTAAAAATTTGTGCCCTAGTAGATTTTGCAGTTACTAAAAGTGAATTAGGTGCAATTTTTAGAAGCGAAGACCACCCCAAGTATGTAGAATGTGGAGATCAATTTCTTCGCAATTTCTTAAACGGATTAGTTATTCATATGCGAGGCCCCATGCCAGATAAAAGACCAAAAAAGGATGCCTCTAAAACTGAAGAAAAAAAGAAGCGAAGTACTAATAAAGACTAATTTTTTTCAGTTTTAAAAATTATATACACCGGGAAGTGATCACTGGGTCCTCCCAGATAGTTATCTCCCGCATACGTACGCAAGGGATTTCCTCTATACTTCCCCGCTGCTTCAGCTAAGTGAGCAGGATTAAAAATCGCAGATTTTACATATTCTAATGGGTTCTCATACGCCTTCATCCAGTTTGGCGATAAGATTATTTGATCAAATAAATACCAGTCACCACGGTGGGTTAAAGATCCTGCATAACGCGTTAGCAGAAATATCATCGGGTTGTAAAAGTCTGTAGAAACGAGATAATCACGTACCGCCTCACTTTGTGGATCATCATTAAAATCACCCATAATTATAATTCGTGCTTCCGGATCTTTTGATTGTATTTCCTGTAAAATTTCACGGTTGCGTTTTGCAGCCAGAATTCGTTTTGGGTTAGATTCTTCAAGACCTTCTCGTCTAGACGGCCAGTGGTTAACAAGAATATACACTGAAACACCCTCTAATTTGCCGTGTACATATAAAATATCACGTGTAAAATCACGTAAACCTTCCGCAGTTTTTAAATGAAGTGAGTAGCTTCTAGATTCTAAAACCTCAAAATGATCTTTGTTATACAACAAAGCTGTATCTATACCCCGCTCATCTGGTGAGTTGTGATGAACAAACGCGTAATTGAGATTTTTTAAAGCTTCAGTAGTTATGAGATCGTTCAGTACTTTTTTATTTTCTACTTCAGCAACACCTAATAAAATGGGAGAACTGCCGGTTTCTTCTTTTCCTATTTCAGCAATAATAGTGCCTTGATTATTTAATTTTTTAGCATAACGTATCGCATCCCATTTCAAATCTCCCTTGGGAGTAAAGTCGTCATCAAAGATGTTGGGATCATTCTGCGTGTCAAAAAGATTTTCAAGATTGTAAAAAGCAATCGACAGTTTATTTAGAGGCATGTTTATGATTTTGGTGGGTTCAATTTAAGAAAAGCTTAGCGTCTAAATCGTTATCTTTACACCTTACTTAATCTTATGATAGAAGAGAATACAATAGAATACGAGAAAACCGTCTTAATCGGTGTAATCACGCAGTTTCAGGACGAAGAAAAATCGACTGAGTATCTTGATGAGCTCGAGTTTTTATCATACACCGCAGGTGGTGAAGTGCTGAAACGCTTTACTCAAAAAATGGAATCTCCCAATCCTAAAACGTTTTTAGGAACCGGTAAGATGGAAGAAGTACGTGCTTATGTTGAACAATATGAAGTAGGTACTGCAATTTTTGATGATGAGTTGAGCCCGGCACAGCAAAAGAATATTGAAAAAATACTCAAATGTAAGGTCGTAGATCGTACTAACCTGATTCTAGATATTTTTGCCCAGCGTGCACAGACCAGTTATGCGCGTACACAGGTAGAGCTTGCTCAATATGAATATTTATTACCACGCCTTGCAGGTATGTGGACTCACCTTGAGCGGCAGCGTGGAGGTATAGGAATGCGCGGACCCGGTGAAACGGAGATCGAAACAGATAGACGTATTGTACGTGATCGCATCTCCTTACTTAAAAAGAAATTAGAAAAAATAGACCGTCAACAAGCTGTACAACGTGGCAATCGTGGTGCTTTAGTACGCGTAGCGTTAGTAGGGTACACTAACGTAGGTAAGTCTACTTTAATGAATGTAATTAGCAAAAGTGAAGTTTTTGCTGAAAATAAATTGTTTGCAACATTAGATACAACAGTACGCAAGGTGGTTATACGTAACCTGCCCTTTCTGCTGAGTGATACAGTAGGATTTATAAGAAAGCTGCCTACGCAGCTCGTAGAGTCTTTTAAAAGCACATTAGATGAGGTGCGCGAAGCAGATTTATTATTACATATTGTAGATATTTCTCATCCGCAATTTGAAGATCATATTGCATCAGTAAATCAAATTATGGATGAAATAGGCGGAAGAGATAAGCCTATGCTTATGGTGTTTAATAAAATTGATGCCTATACGCATAAAACAATTGACGATGATGATCTGGTAACCGAACGTACTGAAGAACATTTTACCCTTGAAGAATGGGAACGTACCTGGATGTCTAGAGCAGATGGTGATGCTATTTTCATTTCGGCATTAAATAAGGATAATATGGATGCCTTTAAGAAAAAGGTATATGAGCGTGTACGTGAGATACACATTACACGTTTTCCTTATAATAGTTTCTTATATCCTGAGTACGATTTGTATACAGGTAATGATGACGAGGAAGAATAAGCCTAGGTCTTACGTAAATTCTAAATGCAAAAAAAAATCCGATACAATTGTATCGGATTTTCTTATTTTAAATGCTTTTGCTAATTAAAACGAATAGGTAAGCCCTAAAATATAGTACGATTGTAACTGGCTGTCTATACTATCAAAAGTAGGTACAGTTCCCGGAGGAGTTAATGCCGCAGCTTCTTCAATAGCATTCGCTAAGTTCTCTTGCTTGTTACCGCGCAAGCCTACTTCAAAACCAACACCTATATTGTTAAATAATTTGTAGTTGAAGGCATTGATCCACGTAAAGTTTGAATAGTCGCTGCTCTTATAGCTTTGGAAAGCTGAAAGATTAGATTTAAAAGCAATTTTACCAATCTGGCGTGTATAGTCTGCAACAATTTTTGCACCTAGAGAAGACTCATATACCGTCTCACCACTGCTAAATACAAAGTTGTAGTTTAATGGGTGAACTACTACTGTCAAGTTAGTTATTGGAGTCCAGGTCATACCCACACCCAAGTCTAAATAACCAGGGTCATTAAAGTTATCAAGTATTGTAGTACGGTATTCACCAAGTGTTGAAACAGCTAGTTTTTCACTTAATTTATAGCCGTAAAGTGACGTAATATTGAATACATCTGTAGCATTGCGGAAGCTATCATCATCATTAGGATCATCGCGATCATCAAATTTTACCCAGCCTAAATTTAGATTTAATGCATTACGCCAGAAGTATTTTTCTTCTTTTCTATTTGCAAATGCGTTAATAGTAACTGCTGCGTTAGCCGAAGACACATTAGGTGTCCCTTGCGAGTACCAGCTACTAAACCTGCTAAAGTTTGCTCCTATGGTACCAAATGCACCAAACTTCCAACCTGGCATGTTATCTATTTGAGCTTGTAATGTACCTACTTCTTTCTGCAGTTTTGCAATTTCAGCTTTTTTAGGAGCTATCTCTTGCTTTAGTTCTTCCTCTGTCTTTTCCTGTGCCTCCATAAAGCTGAAACTACAGATAGCCAGTAACATAAAAATAATTTTTTTCATCCTTCTTAAATTGTTGGTTTTGTAGCGCAAATATACTGCACACAGAAAACATGCGCAGTCTTCAATTTTAAGAATATTAACAAATTAAGTGGTAAGCTATTTAGATTTGTAGAGAGGCACTGAGGAACAAGCCTCACCAAACATCAGATTCTTTACTGTAGCTTGTAATTTTTGAGTGAGCAAAATATAAGCGTTTTGAGGCACAGGCTTGTTTGAGCATCCCTTTATAATAACATACTGGTCATCATAATCAGACACATCAAGTTTTTGAATCTCTTCTGTATATAAAATCGTTTCTAAGTCTGTTAAAGTACCCACCACTACTTTCTTAGCTACCGGCTGTAAATATGTTGAGACGAGCATAAATGCCCAAGCCGGTACGATTGCATCAGTGCTACAAGATAAAGCTACAAAGGTGTCTTTATATACAGACCAATCATAGTTTTTTAAGCTTTTCCGAAAGTCTTTTTCTCGTAAAATAAAACCTTCAGTTAGCCATTGGGAGATATCAATAACCTCACGTTTACCCGGAAGATATAAATCCTCCAGATTAAACGTGATAAGTTTACTGTTTGCTACTCTATTTATGATTTCCTCCATTAAGTTTCAAAACTTTTAAAGCAATCCTAATTCTAGCTTTGCTTCATCACTCATAAGATCTTGTGTCCACGGCGGGTCGAAAGTAATTTCAACCTCACAGTCTTTAACCATATCTATAGTTTTTACTTTCTCTTCTACCTCTACAGGAAGCGTTTCTGCTACCGGACAGTTAGGAGTTGTTAAGGTCATGAGAATTTTAGTCTCATAATCTTCATTTACAAAAACGTCGTAGATTAATCCCAATTCATAAATATCAACTGGGATTTCAGGATCATATATAGTTTTTAAAACACGAACGACTTTTTCGCCAAGTTCTTTTGTATCTATTTCTTTTGTATCGCTCATAGTATCTTACTTAGAATTTGCCTTAGCCTGATAAGCTATTGCGTATAATTTAATTTGTTTTATCATACTCACTAACCCATTTGCACGAGTAGGTGAAAGATGCTCTTTTAAACCTATTTTATCAATAAAGGAAGTGTCTGCATCTAAAATTTCCTGTGGTGGTTGATTAGAAAATGAACGTATTAAAATTGCTATTATACCCTTTGTAATAATAGCGTCACTATCTGCAGTAAATTCTATCTTATCATCACTAAGATCTGCGTGAACCCACACTTTACTCTGACAACCTTTTATTATATATTCTTCAGTTTTATATTTTTCATCAATAAGAGGTAGTGATTTTCCCAACTCTATCATATATTCATAGCGCTGCATCCAATCATCAAACATCTCAAATTCTTCAACAATTTCGTTTTGTATTTCTTGTATACTACTCATACTCATTAATCCTCTTTTGCTGTCAAAATCAATTTATTTTCAGCATTATAAACACTTAAAATGCCTTTTTTTAATTTATAGGTATTTGCCTTTATTAAAGATTGGAAAAAATTATACTCTAAAGAAGTTCCTTCAGGGCACATCATTTTTGTGGCCATTGCAGGCGAAAACTTTATATTTTCAGTACTTACAACGTATGTAGAACTATAACTGTTACAAACACCCGTACCATTAATCTGGCCTTTTTCGGGGTTAAATTTTATCGTTATTTGTTTATCTGCTACAGAATCTTTACCTATTGTTTCAACGAGATACTCTCCTTTTGGACCCTGCATTTTCTTATCTGAAGATTTGCACGAGCTGAAACAAATTATAATTACAAGTAAGATGGTTGTGGTTGCTTTCATATTTTAAAATTTGTATGAAATTACTAGTAATCATCGATATAGACTTCTAATACTAGGTTAAATTTAACTCAACATATTCTTAGCCTTAATAACCGCACTTACTAAACTATCTATTTCTTTAAACGTATTGTAGAACGAAAATGAAGCTCGTACCGTACCGGGTATTTTATAAAAGTCCATTATAGGTTGAGCGCAGTGATGTCCTGTACGTACTGCAATACCTAACTTATCTAAAATAGTACCCATATCATATGGGTGTATCCCTTTTATATTAAAAGATATCACAGCCGTTTTATGCTTTGATTCCCCATAAATGCGCAAACCCTCTATCTCTTTGAGCTTGAGAGTAGCATATTCTAACAGTTCGTGCTCATAGTTTGCTATTGCATCAAAACCGATTGCATTCATATAGTCAAGAGCAGCTCCAAAAGCAATTCCCCCGCAAATATTAGGTGTGCCCGCTTCAAATTTATGGGGCAAACCAGCATAGGTTGTTTTCTCAAAAGTAACCTGATCTATCATCTCGCCACCTCCTTGATACGGAGGTAGTATTTTAAGTAATTCTTCTTTTCCGTAGAGCATACCTACTCCTGTAGGACCGCAAATTTTATGAGCCGAAACCACATAAAAATCTACATCAAGACTCTGTACATCTGCTTTTATATGAGGTGCTGCCTGCGCACCGTCTACTAAAACAGCCGCACCTACCGCGTGTGCTTTATTTATAATATCTTCAATAGGATTTATTGTTCCTAAAGCATTACTCACATGATTAACAAAAACAAGTTTTAGGTTCTCTGAAACTAATTCTTCAAAAGCCCTCATATCTAACTCCCCACTGTCTAACATAGGAATAACCTTAAGCACCGCGCCGGTTTTCTCACATAACATTTGCCAGGGCACAATATTAGAATGATGTTCTAAAGCAGATACCATAACTTCATCACCAGTCTTTAATAGTGATGCATATCCCGATGCCACAATATTAATACCGTGCGTCGTACCAGCAGTGAATAAGGTTTGATACGAATTAGGAATATTAAAATGTTTCTGAATTTTTATACGTGCCTGCTCATAAGCATCAGTAGCCTCTTGAGAAAGAGCATGTACACCTCTGTGTATATTGGCATTGTAATTTGAATAATAGTCTACAATAACATCAATCACCTGTTGTGGTGTTTGAGAGGTCGCAGCATTGTCTAAATAAACGAGTGGATACCCGTTAACCTTTCTTTGAAGAATAGGAAAATCTGCGCGTAGTTTAGAAACATCAAAAGTGGTAGTTGCAGTAGCTGAAGCCATAAGCATTTCTTGTTTTATTTCTGTTAGCATATATAGCTATCAGAAACGTTTTCAATTAAATTTTAAAGCCAATTCAAGTTTAACTTTTTGTGCATATATTCTTATAACACAAAATGTATTCTACTACACGTCAAATCCTAAATTCACCTCTAATTTGTTGGCTATTAGTTTTGTGATTCGAGCTTTTAACTGAGGTATCTTTACACTCTCGAGAACATTATTTGCAAAAGCATACATTAATAAAGCACGGCCTTCTTTAACACCAATACCTCGGGAACGCATATAGAACAAAGCATCTTCATCTAACTGACCTATTGTACAACCGTGAGAACAGCGCACATCATCTGCAAATATTTCTAATTGCGGCTTAGAGTTTATAGAAGCTTTATCACTTACCAGAATATTATTGTTAGACTGGTATGCATTAATCTTTTGCGCAATACTGTCTACAAGTACTTTACCATTAAAAACTCCCGTAGAACTATCATCAAAAATGCCTTTGTAATCTTGATGACTCTCGCAGTTAGGCTGCTTGTGATGCACTAATGTATTATGATCTACGTGTTGTTTGTCTTCAATTATTGTAACCCCTTTTAAAATGGAATTATTATGCTCCCCATTTTGGTAAAAATTAAGATTGTTACGTGTCAATTTTCCACCGAAAGAGAACGTATGTACAGACACTTCACTAGAATCTTGTTGATCTATATGTGTATTATCTATTAGAGAAGCATTTTCTTTATCATTCTGAATCTTATAGTAATCTACCATTGCACGCTTACCTGCATAAATCTCTGTAACACTATTTGTGAAAACAGCATTTGCATTTAAACTTTGGTGGCGCTCAATAATTTGTACTTCTGCGTTCTCTTCAGCGACAATTAAGTTACGTGGCTGTAACATTAGGCTTGATTCATTGCCTGTAGCAAAATGCAAAATCTGAATAGGCTTGCTTACTGCTTTTCCTTTGGGAACATATATGTAGGCCCCTTCTTTAGCAAAAGCTGTATTTAAAGAAGTTAGGCTATCCTGAGGTGCTATTTTATTAAAATAGACATCTATTACAGCCTTATACTTAGGTTTTGTAAGCGCTGCACTCATTAAACAAACATCAACCCCATCATGGGTAGTCTCTGAAAGGTACGAACTGTAAACACCATCAATAAACACAATCTTATAGGTGTCTATATCGTGAATGAAATACTTTTTAACGTCTTTAAACTCTATAGTGTCTTCCTGCTTAGGAACTAAGCTGAAGTCCTGTTTTACAAGGCTATTAAGTGACGTATATTTCCAATCTTCCTGTTTTTTAGTAGGGAAACCTTTTTCTTCAAAAATCTTTATAGCTTCATCTTTAATATCGTGAATGCTATTATCTAAATCAAGATGTTCCTGAGATGTTAAATAAGAAGAAAGTAATTTATCTTTAAGATTCATAAGTGTTCAATTCAATATTCATTGTTTAATAATTATCTGTAATTCTAGACAATTATTATCCTGCAGCTAATTCTGCCTTCACCCAGTCGTAACCTTTTTCCTCTAGCTCAAGAGCTAATTCTTTACCTCCAGATTTAACGATTTTACCGTCAACTAATACGTGTACAAAATCAGGTACGATATAGTCTAATAAACGCTGGTAATGCGTAATAACAATTACTGCGTTGTCTTTACTTCTCAATTTATTAACACCATTAGAAACGATGCGTAGTGCATCAATATCAAGACCAGAATCAGTCTCATCTAATATTGCTAACTTTGGCTCTAACATCGCCATTTGAAAAATCTCATTTCTCTTTTTCTCTCCACCAGAAAAACCTTCATTTAACGATCTGGATAAAAATTTACGGTCAATTTCTAAAAGTTCAGACTTTTCACGTATCATTTTTAGCATATCACTAGCTGGCATATCTTCAAGGCCTTTAGCTTTACGCGTCTGATTAATCGCGGTTTTGATAAAGTTAGTCACCGAAACACCCGGTATCTCTACCGGATACTGAAAGGAAAGAAAAACTCCTTTGTGTGCTCTTTCTTCGGCATCTAAATCTAATAGAGATTCAGCATCAAAAATTACATCTCCGGCGCTTACCTCATACTCTTCTTTACCAGCAATTACAGATGACAACGTACTCTTACCAGAACCGTTAGGCCCCATGATCGCGTGTACTTCACCCGCATTGACTTTTAGGTTAATTCCTTTAAGGATATCTTTTCCTTCTATACCTGCACTTAGATTCTTAATTTCTAACATAATCTCGATTCTACTGATTGCACTATAAGCAATCTTTCTTTAATTTCTTATTTAACGTTTAAATCCTGACCGCTAAAGGGTAAGAATTACGATTTATTTCTTTAAAATGAAATTCACTTATGAATTTCAAAACCTAACTATTTAATAGCATCAGGCGATTTAATAGTTTCTTTAAAATCATCCATATCGTGCTGAATAATTACCTTAGCATTTTTCTCTTTAACAAAAGCTTCGAATGCCTTAATACTTTCTTCAGATCGTGGGATATCATAATTAAACTGTGGCACTACACCATCTACTCTATTCTGCTCAAAATGATAGGTGTCTCCTGTTAAAACAAGAGGCCCAGTTTCTGGCAAGTCTACGAATAACGCATTATGGCCTGCTGTATGACCCGGTAAATATTTTATAATAACGCTTCCATCTCCAAAAACATCAAAGTCTGTATTTGCAATAACCTCTTTATTTTTCAAAGCCGAAAATGATTCAGGAGCATAAAAAGTATTACCTTTTATATCATCACTACTTAAAAAATCATCTTCACTTTGCTGAATAAACCATTTAGCATTTGGAAAGTGGTTTGCAGCGCCCGTGTGATCAAAATGAATATGAGAAAATGCAATCATACTTACATCTTCAGCCTTAAGATTTATCGTTTTTAACTGATTAAGAATACTGTCTTTTCTAGTTATCGTAAATGCTCCTCCTTCTGGAGTGTATGGCTCCTGACCTACCAGCATTTCTGGCAAGCCCGTGTCCCATAAAAGAACACCGTTAGGATGTTTAATAACATAAAATGCATCTGCTAATTCCTTACTCTCCCCTTTGTAGGTATCTCCTTGGGCAAAAAGATTTAAGTTGTTAGCCATTATAGTTCCACCATCAAAAGCGTACACCTCAACGTCTGGTTTTGCAGTTTCTTCTACAACAACCTCTTCTTTATTTTCTTCTTTTTTTGTGTCTTTACAACTTGCAAAAGCTAAAGCAATAAGCGAATAAAAAGCAATTTTTTTAATCATCGTATTTATTATTTCTTCTTCTATTTAGTAAATAATTAACCTACAGACCCTTCTAAAGATATTTCTAAAAGCTTTTGAGCTTCAACGGCAAACTCCATAGGAAGTTTATTTAAAACCTCTTTACTAAAGCCATTTACGATAAGTGCTATTGCTTTTTCAGTATCTATACCACGCTGATTACAATAAAATATCTGGTCTTCACCTATTTTACTGGTAGTTGCCTCATGCTCTATTTTTGCTGATTTATTCTTGGCCTCAATATACGGAAAAGTATGTGCTCCACATTTATTACCCATTAACAGCGAATCACACTGAGAAAAGTTACGCGCGTTGTCGGCTCTACTATTAATTTGAACCAGACCCCTATAACTATTTTGAGAATTTCCTGCAGAGATACCTTTAGAAATAATCGTACTCTTAGTGTTTTTTCCTAAGTGAATCATCTTTGTGCCGGTATCTGCCTGCTGAAAGTTATTAGTTACCGCAATAGAATAAAATTCTCCGATAGAGTTATCTCCTTTTAGAACACAACTAGGATATTTCCAAGTTACTGCACTACCGGTTTCAACCTGCGTCCAGGAGATTTTTGCGTTTTTCTCACAAAGACCACGCTTTGTTACAAAATTGTAAACACCACCTTTACCTTCTGCATTACCAGGGTACCAGTTTTGAACTGTAGAATATTTAATCTCTGCATCATCAAGAGCAATAAGCTCTACAACTGCCGCATGCAATTGATTTTCATCACGGGAAGGAGCCGTACACCCCTCTAAGTAACTTACATAGCTACCCTCATCTGCCACTACAAGCGTACGTTCAAATTGACCGGTGTTTGCTTGATTTATTCTAAAATAAGTAGAAAGTTCCATTGGACAGCGCACCCCTTTAGGAATATAACAAAAAGAACCATCACTAAATACAGCGCTATTAAGAGCTGCGTAAAAATTATCTTTTTGAGGAACTACAGTTCCCAAATATTTTTTAACCAGTTCTGGATGTTCTTTTATCGCTTCAGAAATAGGACAAAAGATTATACCTTTTTCAGCTAAAGTTTTTTTGAAGGTTGTTGCTACCGAAACAGAATCCATAACGATATCTACAGCAACCCCAGCTAATTTTTTTTGCTCATCAATAGAAATACCTAATCTTTTAAATGTATCCAACAATTCTGGATCTACCTCGTCAAGACTATCAAATTTAGGTTTCTTTGAAGGTGCAGAATAATATGAAATACTTTGAAAATTCGGTTTTTCATAATGCACATTTGCCCACTCAGGCTCATCCATCGTTAACCAATGTCTAAAAGCCTCCAGTCGCCAGTTGGTCATCCATTCTGGCTCTCCTTTTTTCAAAGAAATAGCACGTACAATATCTTCATTAAGTCCTATAGGAAATGTTTCAGACTCAATATCTGTATAAAACCCGTATTTATATTCTTTAGTGGCTAATTCCTTTTCTAAATCGTCTTCTGTGTATGCCATATACTTTTTGTAACCTGTTCAAGAAATTGAACAGCTTTTTAAATTTTTTTAAAGTGAAAAACTTTCACCGCAACCACATGTGCGTTGCGCGTTAGGATTATTAAATACAAATCCTTTACCATTAAGACCGCCGCTGTATTCTAAAACAGTGCCTATTAGATATAGAAAACTTTTTTTATCTACAATAAGCTTGATATTATTGTCTTCAAAGAGTTTGTCTTCTTCTGCTATACTTTTATCAAATTTTAATTCATATGATAAACCAGAACATCCACCACTCTTCACACCCACTCTAACGTAGTCAACAACAGCATCATAACCCTCCTCATTCATCAAGGTGGCTATTTTCTTTTTAGCATCTTCGCTTACTTTAATCATATCATTCTCAATTAGTGCAAATATACCATTTAAGTAGGGTTTTACCATACTTCCTTACATTAAACTATACTATGATTGTATAGCTTCTATATATAGCAAAATATTATACAATCACATTAATCTATTCCTAAGATAAATTAGAAAATTTTAGTACTGGTATCTTCATAGAAAAACACTTTATCATTAACTAGATTTATTATAGAAAAAGCATTCTAAAAATTAGAAATACGGCCTTCTAATTTTAACTGAAATTATACGCACTTGAATATTTAGCAGACGAGATTTCTCATTTAACTTATTCAAACTAACTTTGCCCGCAAATAACAGCTATTATGTTTGACAATAAAGATCAATCCCGAACCTCTCTTAGTGAACTTGGTGAATTCGGCTTAATTAATCACTTGACTAAAGATTTTACCATAAGACAGTCTAGCACTGTAAAAGGTATAGGCGATGATGCAGCGGTTGTAGATACGAACGGAAAACAACTTGTAATCTCAACAGACCTACTTGTAGAAGGTGTTCATTTTGATATGAGTTTTATGCCTTTAAAGCATTTGGGATATAAAGCTGTTATGGTAAACCTATCTGACATTTATGCGATGAATGCAGAACCTACACAAATTACAGTATCTATTGCCGTATCTAATCGGTTTCCGCTTGAGGCTTTAGAAGAATTATATGCTGGTATTGAGTTAGCCTGCGCAATTTATAATGTTGATTTAGTTGGTGGTGACACAACTTCAAGTACAAAAGGATTATTAATAAGCATAACCGCCCTTGGCCTAGCAGATGCAGATCAAATAGTAGGAAGAGATGGAGCTAAGGATGGCGATTTATTAGTGGTATCTGGTGATCTTGGCGCATCGTACATGGGATTACAGGTTTTAGAACGAGAAAAACAAGTACATAAAGTAAACCCTAATTCTCAACCAGATTTAGAACCTTACTCTTACTTAATAGAACGACAACTTAAGCCCGAAGCGCGCAAAGATATTATTGAGTTGCTTAAAAAATTAGAGATAAAACCCACTGCTATGATTGACATTAGCGACGGTCTTTCTTCAGAAATTATACACCTATGTAAAAACTCTAATACAGGGGTGCGACTTTACGAAAATAAAATACCTCTAGATCCGCAAATGATAAATGTTTGCGAAGAGTTTAAAATAGACAGCACAACAGTAGCATTAAGTGGCGGCGAAGATTATGAACTTTTATTTACAATGCCGCAGGCAGACTATGAGAAAATTAAAGGCAACCCCAACTTTACAATCATAGGTCACATTACTCCAGAAGGTGACGGTATGAATTTAATCACAAGAGCAGATACTTCTATACCACTCGTAGCACGAGGCTGGAATGCTCTTAGTAACAACAGTGAAGACTAGGCTATGCCGACTGACGCTGATGTTTAAAAACATAAAACTTCTCCATCACTTCGTTTATCTGTCTTAGTTTTGGAGTAAGTGCTTGTTTTTCGCCATTTTCATTTACTGTGAATTGTTTTTTACACTTTGTGCATTGAAATTCTTTTTGTTCATTTTTATAGAATCTTAAGATTTCATACTTATGACCTAAGACTTTACATAATAAACTTTTAAACCAGTATTTAGTTGATTGCGGAGAATTCATATTTAGGACTTAAACATTTGAATATCGTGAAATTAACAAAAAATAACGTTAAAAACATATCTTTAGACGTTTAAAAACACTATACCTGGTTGTTACCAAGTAAACTATTAAATATTAGTCTTTTATAAATATATTAAAATGTTCAGCTAAATCATTTGGGTTTTCAAGGTGCAGCATATGCCCACCCTCTAATACAACAACTTCAACATCTTTATTCTCAAATTTGAGCGTTAAATGATTAGAATCAAGCAATGTATCTTGAGCTCCTAAAATAATTTTTTTCTTAAAAGACGCTCGCTTAAATAGATCACTATAGTCAGCCCGTAAAGCCATCGCTTCCTGACCTATAATATAACTTTCTTGAGAAGTGCCTAATGCTGTAATTTTTGTCTGCTGAATTTCTTCTTCTAGGTTAGCTCTGAACTTTTGTGTAAATAAATTTACTACAGACATTGATATGAGGGCCTCATAGTTTGTTTTAGCCACTCTAATTCCATGTTGTCGCAATTCTTTGCGTTTTGCAGTATCTGCTTCGGGCGTAGAATTCAGAAGTAAAACACCCATAACTTCCTGCTGAAATTTTTCAGCATAAGCCAGTGCCACATAACCTCCCATCGAGTGCCCTATGAATTTAGCTTTAGCTATACCACAAGCTATTAAAACTGAATGTACTGCTTCGGCCATATCTACCATTGTGTTACCAGCAGCAAGCAAACCACTTTCTCCATGACCCGCTAAATCGATAGTAATTACCCGATGCTTTTTTGAAAGTTTCCCTATAAAAGGATTCCAGATCTCTTTATTTTCTAAAAACCCGTGAAGCAAGCAGAGGACTTCACCATTTCCAACATCGGTATAATTAAGTGGTTTAGACATTATAGATAGCGCCATTTTATTTTATCTTTCGCCCCGAAAGATACGTCGCATATGAGATTTACCAAAGAAACTGCAATTACTTCATTTGCTTTGTTCTCCCTTTTTTTTGGAGCCGGAAATTTAATCATCCCCCCCTTTTTAGGATATACTGCTGGAAGTGAGTGGCTTTTAACCAGTTTAGGCTTTGCACTTTCGGCAGTGATAATTCCTATTTTAGGTATTTTTGCCCACGCACGTTTACAGGGAACACTACTCGATTTTGGAAATAAAGTACACCATACGTTTAGTCTGGTATTTTGCATTATCGTTTATCTTATCGCCATTACCTTACCCGGGCCACGTACTGCTTCTGTTACCTATGAAATGGGACTACAGCCGTATTTTGTAATTAACTCACTAACATCTAGCAGCATTTATTTTGCGCTGGTTTTAATTTTTGTCCTCAACAGATCAAAGATTATTGATCTTTTAGGTAAATACCTAACTCCGCTCTTATTAATCATATTAGCAACTATTATTGGTGTTGCCGTATTCGCAGAACTGCCAGCCCCTCAAAAAGTCACAGAAGAGGGTTCGGTTTTTAAAGGAATTATTGAAGGCTATCAAACTTTTGACGCTATTGGCGCTATTGTAATAGGAGCTATTCTAGTCGTGTCATTAAATTTAAAGGATCACGATTCTGCGGATATTAAGAAAAAGCTACTTTTTAGGGCAGGTATTTTTGCAGGAATGGGGTTGTTTTTAATTTATTTTGGTCTTATTTATGTAGGTGCTTTATACAGTACAATACTCGAGACTTCTTCCCGCACAGATTTGCTTGCATTACTCAGTTATGAAACACTAGGAAAAGGAGGCAGGATCATGCTTTCTGTACTAATTAGTCTGGCCTGCTTTACGACTGCAATAGGTATTGTTACAGGAACATCAGACTTTGTAAAAGGTATTTTTAAAGGCTCGCAGAAAGCCTATATAATCACCGCGATATCTGCCTGCATATTAGGGGTTATTATAGGACAGACAGGCGTGGCTTACATCATTAGCATTGCAGTGCCCGCATTAAATTTTATTTATCCTTTAGTTATTGTTTTAATTATCCTAAATGTTCTTCCGGCAAGAATGGCATCACGCTTTATTTTTAGAACTGTAGCTATTGCAACCTTCTTATTAAGTATTCCAGATTTTTTAATAAGTCTCGATTTACTATCTATTGAAAAAGCTAAAGAGTTATTCCCATTTACAAATTACGGAATCACCTGGGTTATACCTACTTTAATTATTTTTGTAGTGGCAAAATTAGTAGAACCTTTTATTTTTAAAAAGGCAGAAACAAATACTGAAACTTAATGGCAAAGCGAGGAACTCCCAAAAACGGTAAAAACAAAGCCTTACATACAAAGTTGCTTAAACGCAAAAAAGATAAATTGCGTGATGACAAACAGCTTAGAGCAGATAAACTGAAAGCAATATTAAAAGCTACACAAGACAAAGACACCACAAGCGCTTAAATATTTCCTAAAATTGTATAGGTATGCTTTTAAATAATAGATATTTACGGCTATGAAAGCAGAACCTACATTAATTTGTATCCCAGATATTAGCGGATTTACGCAATTTATGCGTGAGGCCAATTTTGAGCTTACTTCTCAAATAATACCTGCACTACTAAACGAGATTATTTATTCAAATACAATAGATTTAAAAGTTTCTGAAATTGAAGGTGATGCGGTTTTATTTTTTAGAAGTGGAAAGCTGCCTAGCCTTGATGAACTTATAGATCAATGCAAACGGTTTTACCTTGATTTTTATCACCGCATGAATCTGCTTTATAAAAAACATAAGAAAGCTGAAGATGCGGAGAGTATTCCGCAAATTTTAGGATTGAAAATCATACTTCATTACGGTGAAGAAATAGCGATGGTTCCCATAGGAAACAGAATCAAATTAATGGGTGAAGACGTGATAACGGCGCATAGATTATTAAAAAACGCTGTCAAAACTGATGAATACTTACTCATTTCAGACCAACTCCTCTCAAACTACAACAAAGATGAGTTTGTTAAAAAATTTAATTGGAGTGCGTTACATAGCGAATCTATTGAAGTTGAACACTTAGGTACTATAAATTATCATTTTATAGATTTACTACCATTAAAACAAGCTAATTAGTGTAACGAATGTCTTTAATTTTCAAAAGTCTCGTCTCATTACCTAATTTTAATTCTGCTATCTCACCTACTTTTTTTCCCATTAAAGCTTTAGCTATAGGTGCTGTAAACGAAATTTTTAATTTTTTTACATCTGCCTCATCTACCCCTACAATTGTTATGGTATTAAGCTTTGAGTTAGGTTCTATTTGGTAACTCACTGTGGCTCCAAAACGCACTTCGCCACTTTCTGTATTTTCTAAAACACGAGCAGATAGCAACCGCTCATTGAGCAATTGTAATTTACCTACGATAACAGCTTTTGAACGCCTTAATTCGCGTTCATCGATTTCAGATAGATTGAGAATTTGATTTTCTAAATGTACTTTTTCGGTTTTTAAGGCCATCAACCCCTTTTTTGTAACATAGTTAATTTCCCCTACTGGAAGCGATGCTCGTGGTGGAATTATTGGAGCCTCTTCTTGATCATCTTCTTTTACAAATCCTCTACTCATAACATACATTTTTATCTTAAGAAGATACAAGCTCTTTATATAGAAATATCCTATAAAAATCCTAAAAAAGCATTTCTGGCATGTTGCGACAACGATTGCAAAAAATATTTTCGAAAATTTAACATAATAATAATGCTTAAAGAATCTTTCCAAATCCTAGAAAATACATCATTAATATTATTAGAAACAATAAAGTATTTAAAATAGTATAGGTTCTATTAATAATCTTCAATGGTTGTTGATTTTTCCTACTAAATAATATTAAATCCTACAAGAGTAAAAAAACCCCTTATCGCTTTATTCCGTATATTTAACGATATTTAAGTGTTGTTTATCAACAAAACACCTTAGATATTAACACGCATTGTTAGTTTTGACGATACTCTTACATTAATTCGTAAGAAAAGAATTCCCAACATAATCTTCTACTCTATGAATAAAATTACTTTTCAATTTCTTTTATACATAATTCTTAGTTTAGTTTTGTCCTCATTTAATCAAAAATTGAATGCTCAGGATAGTTTTGAAACTAATTTTGATGGTTGGGTAAATGTTGGTGGTGATCAGCAAGATTGGTCGAGATTAAGTGGTCCGCCACCTTCTAGAACAAGTCAATTACCTACAGGGCCAACCACTGGTTCTTCTGGATTATTTTACCTATATCTAGAAACATCTGCACCCGTAGCACCTGGAGATAGAGCATGGCTACAAAAACAATTTGATTTTACAAATCAAATTAACTCAGCACTATTATTTGATTACCATATGTATGGTGCTAGCATGGGTACACTAAACATACAGATTAGCACAAACGCAGGAGGATCATTTACAACTGTAGCTACAATTACTGGAGATCAAGGAGATCAATGGTTTAATAGATTAATTGATTTAAGTGCATATGATGGTCAAAATATACTTGTTCGCTTTGAAGCTATAAGAGGTTCTAATTATGCTTCAGATATAGCAATTGATTACGTTATAAAATCTTCGCAAAATCCCCTATTAGATTCAGATAATGACGGCATACCTAATATAACAGATGTTGATAATGATAATGATGGCATTTTAGATAGTGTCGAAGGCAAATGTACACCTTCACCATCACAAAGCTGGGCTCGATCTGGTACCACTGCAAGTTATAATTATGGTAATGGTGTTATTGCTAACGTAACTACAAATAGCACAACAGCCTTCACTGCAGGAAATTTTAATAATCAAAATTTTTGGTCTGAAGCCCTTGGAAATCAAGCTTCTCTTGAAGGTGTTTATTTATCAGGTAATACCATAACAGTAAATTTTGTAAACGCTGCAGGAACTCCAATTGAGGTTTTGAATCCTGTTATACATTTTGATCGTATAGGTGGTGCCCAAGGCACCACCCAAAATTCTGCAAGTATAAATCTTAGAAACGGCCGGTGGAAACGCTTAGCAGGAACAGATGATTTTCTAGTTACCTCCAATACAGTGAGAGATGGTGGCGCAAACTATCCAACATCTGGTGCTACATCATATACTGCAGAAAGCGGTCAAAATGACGCTAACAGTACTGCCGCAGGATCCTTGCAAGTACAAGGAACTCTAAGTAGTTTTACATTAGATATTGTTGCCGTTGGACCAGGTAATGGGGACGGTATAGAATTAATTTTAGCAGCTTGTAAAAGTCAGGACTCAGACAACGACAATATACCAGACTTCCTCGATTCAGATTCAGATAATGATGGCTGTTCTGACGCAAATGAAGCTTACAATTCTGCAACTGCTGATGGAGATGGCAATGGATATTACGGAACAGGAAACCCTCCTGCGACTAACCCAAGCGGAACAGTACAAGGAGCTACTTATCCAGGCACGAATACACGAGTAACTACAGCCGGTGCAGCCCCTGTAGTAAGTGTACAACCTACCAATAAGCTTATAGATGAAGGACAAAATACGCAGTATTCAATTACAGCTACAGGGGCTTCTTTATCGTACCAATGGCAATTAAGTACAGATGCAGGAAATACATTTACAAATCTTTCTAATGGCGGCATATACTCTGGTGTAAATACCGCTACTTTAAATCTTTCAAATGTAAATTTCTCATTCAATAATAACCGTTATCGAGTTATACTTACTAGTGCAAATTATATATGTACCCCTGTTACATCTACGCCCGCAAGCTTAACAGTAAATAGAAGGCCTGTTGCTGTTGATGATACTAATACGGTAATTGAAGACACGCCACGTAACGTTGCGAATGATAGCCCTAATGATTTATTGCAAAATGATACTGATGCAGATGGGAATACAATAACTATAACCGCATTTACATTTAATGGCATATCAAATTTACCCGGAGCAAACGCTACAGTTACAGGAGTAGGTACATTACAAATAAATGCAAATGGAAGTTATCTATTTACTCCTGCCCCAAATTTTGTAGGTACTATACCTGCAATCACTTATACAATAAGTGATGGCAGAATAACAGATACTGCAAATCTCACGTTAACGATGGTTTCTGTTAATGATGCACCAATTGCAGTAACTGATAATTATACTACAGATGAAGATACTTCAGTTATATTAACACCCCTAACTGGAGATTCTGATGTGGACAATGATCCATTAACAATTACATCAATAAATGGCACGAATTTAACTCCGGGAACAGTGCAAACTATTAACGTCCCTAATGGTGTAGTAACAATTGCTGCTAACGGAATTATCACATTTACTCCTGCTTTAAATTTTAATGGAAGTGTGACTTTTCCATACAGAATAAGTGATGGTAACGGCGGTTCTGCAACCGCAAATCAGGTAATTAGCATAACTCCTGTAAATGACAACCCAGTAGCTGTAAACGACAGTTACACTACAAGTGAAGATACGCCTGTAATATTAACTCCACTAACTGGAGATTCTGATGTTGATAACGATTTACTAAGCATTACTTCTATAAATGGTACAAATTTAACTCCGGGAACGGCACAAACTATTGCGGTAACAAATGGTTCTGTATCTATAGCATCTAATGGAATAATTACCTTTACTCCAGCACCTGACTTTAATGGTGCAGTTACGTTTCCTTACGTAATAAGTGACGGTAATGGTGGTTCTGCAACTGCAAATGAAATTATTACAGTTAATGCAGTTAATGACAATCCTGTTGCTGTCGACGACAACTACAACACTAATGAAGATACTGCTATAACGCTAACACCATTAAACGGAGATTCTGATGCTGATAATGATATTTTAACAATTACACAGATTAATGGGACAATTCTAACTCCTGGAACCGCTCAAACTATAGCGGTCACTAACGGTACAGTTACTATCGCGGCTAATGAGACAATTACCTTTACTCCAGCTCCAGATTTTAACGGCAATGTCACGTTTCCATATACAATAAGTGATGGTAATGGTGGTACTGATACAGCAAATGAAATCATAACAGTAAATCCTGTTAATGATAATCCTATTGCCAATCCTGACATCAATTCTACTAGAGAAAATACAACACTTACAGTTAATGCTATTAATGGCATATTAAGCAATGACACAGATATTGATAACGATGCTCTTGAAGTAACGACTTTTACAATAGCCAACAACGCTACAATCTATAATGCAAATAATGTAGCCCCTATTATTGGAATAGGAACATTACAAATAAATGATAACGGAAGCTATGAGTTTATTCCTGAGCTAGATTATTTTGGTCCTGTACCTGTCGCCACCTATTCTATTACAGACGGAAACTCAGGATCAGCCTCTTCTACACTAACACTGGTAATTAATGCAGATTCAGACGGTGATGGTATCGCAGATATTAATGATTTAGATTCAGACAACGACGGTATTCTAGATACTATTGAAGGACAAGGTACAGACCCAACTGCAGACGCTGATGCTGATGGTTTGCCTAACTATCTAGATGCAGATTTTGCTGCACTTGATGCTAATGGTATAGCCGCAGGTTTTGACTTTGATGGTGATGGTGTACCTAACCATTTAGATCTGGATGCAGATAATGACGCTATTCCAGATATTCTTGAGGCTGGTCTTGCAGATACAGATAACGACGGTCTTGTAGACACCACAACTTTTGGCACAAATGGTTTTGCAGATTTCTTAGAAACTTCAGTAGATAGCGGCACACCTAATTTTACAGTACGAAATACGGATGCCTCCTCAGATATAAAAACGACTCTTTACGACTTTCTTGATAGAGATTCAGACAATGATGGTCTATCAGATACAACAGAAGCCTTTTCAAATAACAATTCTTATAACGACACAAATAACGACGGAATAGTTGATGGCATTGCAGACACAGACAATAATGGGTGGCACGATGCTATTGATGCTGAAGTTACATTTCCTGCTTTTCTAAATTCAGATACAGATGTATTACCTAACTATTTGGATCTTGATTCTGATGGTGATGGTTTACCAGATACTTTTGAAGGAAACTTTCAAATAGTTGACGGTGATAACAATGGTATTGTAGGCACAGGAACTCCTGCAGATAGTGATGAAGATGGTCTTGCAGATACAAATGATCGTGATTTTGGCGGCAATGTTTTAGATAGTTTCGGTTTTAATCAAGATAGAGATAGTGACGGGATTAAGAATTACCTGGATATAGATATTGACAATGATGGTATTATTGATAATATAGAAGGTCAATCAACTTCAGCCTATGTTGCACCATCAGGAATAGATACAGATAGCGACGGTATAGATAATGCATATGATGTAGATAACGGGGGCGCAGGTATAGGATATACAAACACAGATGGGGGTTCTGCCCCAGATTACGCAGATGTAGATTCTGAAAATGATGGTATTCTTGACTATCTAGAAAACAATACTACTGCAGATGATTTATTTACTCAGCGGGCTGATGGTATTCTTGAGCCAAATCAATTTACCGATTCTGATGGTGATGGGCTCGCTGATATTTACGATACTGTTTCTGGAACAGGAGCTGCCGGTAATGCTACAAATGGCGGTCAAACGCCAAATGACCAGCCAGATTTAGACCCTGCTGGTGGCGATAGAGACTGGAGAGAAGCTTCAGCGCAAGATAATGATGGTGACGGCATTAATGACATCGTTGACTTAGACGATGATAATGATGGTATTTTGGATACTGATGAAGATTTCAACGAAGATGGAGATAATAACCCAAGAACAAATCCTTCAGATAAAGACGGGGATGGTATTCCTAATTATTTTGATTTAGACACAGATAATGATGGTATTCCAGACTATCGCGAAGCAGGTGGTATAGACGATCCTGATGGAAACGGTCAACCGGGAATAGGAGTTTTAGATAATACCGAAGTTAATGACAATGGTATTCCACTGGCTGTAACTACAGATCAAACCTCTACAGACTCAAATCTTGCGATTCCGAATACCGCAGGTACTAATAACCCAGATTTTATTGATTTAGATTCAGACAATGATGGTATTGTAGATGCTATAGAAGCCGGCGGTACAGATGCGGGTGGAGATGGTCGTTATGGTGCCGGTATTGCTAATGATGCAGATGCAGATGGTCTTGCAGATATTTTAGACCCTTACGACGACCGTGAAGGTAATGCTGATACCCCGCTAGATAATGTAGGGATACCTTTACCTGTACCAGATACAGATGGGGATGGACTTCCTGATTATTTAGATTTAGATTCTGATGATGATACAATACCAGATAATGTTGAAGGTCAAAGCACATTAGGATACAGACCGCGTTTAGAGGTCGATACTGATAAAGATGGTCTTGATGACGCGTATGATTCCACAGATAATGTAGGTATACCTATTATACCTGTAAATACAGATGGTACAGATGTTCCTGATTATTTAGATTTAGATTCAGATAATGATTTTCTATTTGATATCGTTGAAGCTGGCAATGCCACTGCAGATACAGATAATGATGGCCAGACTAATACCGCTGTGGGTAATAATGGTTTAGATAATAATTTTGACAATGCAGACACCTATGTTGATGTAAATGGGATTCTTGATGACACTCAGGCAGATAACTTCCCTGATGAAGACGCTGATGTAAATACAGGTGGAGACGTTGATTACAGAGATATTCAAGATACAGATGGTGATGGTGTTGCAGATGCTATAGACCTCGATGATGATAATGATGGTATTTTAGATACTGCAGAAAATGGAGGTGTTGATCCCACTCTCGATTCTGATGGAGATGGAATACCAAATTATAAAGATTCTGACTCCACAGGTTTTGTAGATTCAAATTCAGATTTTGTTGATGATAATTTTGATACAGATTTAGATGGAATAATAGATCAATATGATAGTGATTCTGATGGAGATGGTTGTAATGATGCAAATGAAGCATATAATTCAGGTACTGCAGATGCAGACGGAAACGGATATTACGGCACTGGTAATCCACCTGCTGTAAACACAGATGGTACTGTTATTGGCGCAGCCTACCCGGGTACAAATGCAAATGTTACTACAGCTGGTGCAGCTCCGGTTATTGATGTTCAACCTGCTGATCAATTAATCAACGAAGGTGAAAACGCTACTTTTTCAGTAGATGCTTCGGGCGCAACGCTTAATTTTCAATGGCAACTAAGTACAGATAATGGAGTTACATTTACTGATTTAGCTAATACAGGAATTTACTCAGGAACCACAACTTCTACACTTACCTTAACTGCTGTCCCTTACTCACACGACAACTACCAGTATCAAGTTATCGTAACAGATAATAGTTACATATGTGATTTTACAGCCTCAACCCCTCCTGCCCTTCTTTCAGTAAATGGTCTACCTGTAGCTATAGATAACTCAAATACCACTTTTGAGGATGTAGCTATCAATGTAGTAGATGACACTGCAGATGATTTATTGCAAAATGACACTGATGCAGATGGAGATCTATTAACCATCGTATCTTTTACATTTAATGGAGTTTCTTATACTGCAGGAGACCCTGCTTTTATAGATGGAGTAGGAACACTTACTATAAACGTTAATGGTAGCTACTCATTTATCCCTTCTTTAGATTACAATGGGACGTTACCTGCAATAACCTATACAATTACAGACGGTGGTGCAAATGATACAGCTAGTTTAAACATAACTGTTATACCTACTCCTGATGCTGTAGATGATGCTTTTACTACAAATGAAGATACAGCTGTAGATGGAAACTTATTTGCAGATAATGGAAATGGAACAGATGATTTGGGAGTTACTCCTACCACAGCAGCACTTACTACAGGAACTACAAACGGAACTCTGATTGTAAATGCAAATGGCAACTTTACATATACTCCAAATGCAAACTTTAATGGTGTAGATACTTTCACTTATACCATTACAGATGCTAACGGTCAAACAAGTACCGCTACTGCTACCATAACTATCACACCTACCCCCGATGCAGTAGATGATTTATTCACAACTTTTGAAGATACTCAAGTTTCAGGAAATTTATTTGATGATAATGGAAACGGAACAGATGATTTAGGATCGCTCCCTACCACAGCTATTTTAGAGACGGCGGCGACTAATGGTAATGTTACCGTAAATCCAAATGGCACATATACTTATTTACCAAATGAAAACTTTAATGGCACTGATAGCTTTGAATATACCATAACAGATACAAACGGACAAATAAGTACAGCTACAGCAACAGTAACTGTGATTGCAACTCCAGATGCTGCGAATGATAGTTTTACTACAAATGAAGACACTCAAGTTTCAGGAAATTTATTCGCAAATAATGGAAACGGAACTGATGATTTGGGCTCACTTCCTACAGTTGCATCTATACAAACGGCTGCAACTAACGGAACAGCAGTAGTCAATCCTGACGGTACATTTACCTACACTCCAAATGATGATTTTAATGGTATTGATAGCTTTACCTACACCATAACAGATACTAATGGACAAACCAGTAACGCTACTGCTACTATAACTATTATTGCTACTCCTGACGCGGTAGACGATGCCTTTACAACTAATGAAGACATTGCTGTAACGGGTAACTTATTTGCTGATAATGGAAGTGGAATTGATGATTTAGGAACGGAACCAACTACGGCAGCTATTGAGACGGCTGCAACTAATGGGACTACTATAGTCAATATTGGAGGTACATTTACTTATACTCCAAATGCTGATTTCAATGGTATTGATAGCTTTACCTATACCATCACAGATGCTAACGGTAAAACAAGTACCGCTACTGCTACTATTACCATCACTCCGGTAGTAGATATTGTAGCAGATGCTGATACTACGTTAGAAGATACTGCTGTGACTACAGCTGTACTTGATAATGATACCTTTCAGGGAACATACGGTACAGACTATACCATTACGGCAACTACTGATCCGGCAAACGGAACCATTACCTTAAATGCCGATGGTACCATTACCTACTTACCAAATCCGGACTTTAACGGAGCTGATTCCTATACCTATTCGGTAACTGATGTAAATGGTACTACTGAAACAGTAGGTGTTACCATCACGGTAGCTCCCGTAGCTGATGCCGTAGCTGATACCTTTAACGCTACAGAAGATACCCTGTTGAGTGAAGATGTAAGCACTAACGATACCTACAGCGCAGCTGCTACCTATGCCTATAACAATGATACCGACAATGGTGGTACGGTAGTAATGGCCGCTGACGGTACTTTTGACTATACCCCGGCTCCTGACTTTGCAGGTGATGAGACCTTTACCTATACCGT
>NZ_JBITTU010000002.1:175135-610554 GCF_044542075.1 Leeuwenhoekiella sp. NPDC079379 | reverse complement strand
ACTTCTTTTCCTGTGCGCTTTTGCCCAGACAACTCCTGCGTATTGGGCAATCAATACACACGTGCTTGCGGGCACGGTATTCCTTTTTTCGGGTTACGGTGTCGATGTAGGCTTTCCTAAAAAATGCAGGATTCCCTAAAAAATGGAAAGCCTTCATAATTAGTTTCGAACATAAATTTTTATTGCAATAAGATTCAATTTGATTTCTATTCATTTAGTTTTAAAATGTATTAATTTTAATCTGAAAGCATTTCAATAGCAAAAAAAGTTACCTATTCGGTTACCTTGGAATTTATTTAACTGTCAAACACTTGAATATCAATGTGTTTTCCGGTTTTAAGTCGTCCTCTCATCCCGACGAAATATTCAAAATATTTAAAAACCTGCTAATCATATGAATAGCAGGTTTTTGCATTTAAAATTTACTAAACTTGTTCTTATGCCTACTCACAACATAAAAACAAAACTGTTTCAGCTATTAAAACTGAATTTTTTTAAATTCTAATATTTGATTCTTTATAGCAATTTCTGTAGGTAAACGTTCCATACTACTTGCCCCGTAAAAACCGTTTATATTTTTACAATGCTTAAGAATATAACTGGCATCTTCTGGCATAGCAATAGGACCGCCATGACACAAAACAATTATATCTTTATTTATAGAACGTGCAGCATCTGCCCACGTATCTATTAGGTTAACACACTCATCTAGCGTTTTTGATGTTTGCGCTCCTATAGACCCAGAAGTTGTAAGTCCCATATGGCATACAATAATATCTGCACCGGCTTCAGTCATCGCAATAGCTTGTTCTGTACTAAATACATATGGTGTAGTAAGTAGATGGTATTTATTTGCCTGTTTAATCATTTCAACTTCCTTGTCAAACCCCATACCGGTTTCTTCTAGATTTTGTCTAAAAACACCATCAATTAAACCTACTGTCGGAAAGTTTTGCACACCCACAAAACCTAAATCTATAAGTTCTTTAAACAAAAGATTAAAATTTACAAACGGATCTGTACCATTAACACCTGCTAATACGGGTACATTTTTAACAACCGGAATTACTTCTCGTGCCATTTCCTTTACAATATCATTGGCGTTGCCATAAGCTAATAAACCCGATAGCGATCCTCTTCCAGCCATTCTATATCTACCGGAATTATAAATTACAATAAGATCTATACCACCATTTTCTTCACATTTTGCAGATAATCCTGTTCCTGCTCCTCCTCCTATTATAGGAATGTTTTGATTTATGAGGCTACGTAGATTTTTTAAATTTTTTTCTTTCGTCTCTTTCATTTTTTTATTTGTAAGATTATAGCTGTATGTTTTTTATTGTCTTAATGTATTCCAAGGGCTTAAAGTTGACACATCTTCAATCTCATATCCTACTTCATTCGCAGCACAGGGTCCTAATATTGCTAATAATTTTGCCTCCTGCTCACCATATTGAAATGAGGCATGAACTTGATTTGCCGGTATAAATACAGAATCACCTACATTAAGAATATGCTTTTCAGTTCCTATCCACTGTTCAATCGAACCTTCTAAAACGTGAATTACTTCTTCCTGATTTGGATGTAAATGAAAATTATGACCTTGAGATTTTGGCAAGTGCACAACCAGAGATGTAATTTGTTTCACATCTTGAACAGAAGGGTTAGTTACCCATCTAAGTGTTCCCCAGTCGTGCTGTTCTAAAGTTGCGTCAGATTCTAAAATAAAATTCTTTAAAGCTTTTTTCATGTTAATAGGTTTTAAAAATTTCTGATTTCGTAAAAGTTTTTTACTAGTGCCTCACTAAATTCCTTATCATTTATTGCAAAGGGCAGTTTTATTAATTTGCGTTTAGTGGTTTGAAAAAGCTCTTGTTCTAAGGTTTCAAACAATGCAGTATTTGCTTTAGGATTATAAAAACTTTGCCCTTCTACATCAATAGCCGAAACTCCTCTCATTGGTAAAATGAAGCGAACTTCACCTTCCATTTGATTAAGTTTAGTAGCTAACCATTTTCCCATAACAATATTTTCCTCAACATTTGTGCGCATCAAGGTTACCTGCTCATTATGCACGTATAAGTTTCGATCTTTAAATTTCTGAGGAACGCTATCTAAAGCTCCAAAATTTACCATATCTAAAGCTCCTACAGATCCCACATAGGGTATTTGAGAACGTATTATAGCCCCTAATCTATCTTCACCTGCACTTAAAACTCCACCCATAAGATGGTCTGCGATTTCTGTTGTTGTAAGGTCAATCACTCCTTTTATATAGCCAGAGTCTATTAATTTTTCCATACTTTGACCGCCTACACCTGTAGCATGAAAGACAAGGCAGTCAAAATTAGATTCTAATTGCGCTACAACTTGATTTGCACAGGGTGTTGTAACTCCAAACATAGAAATACCCACTATATCTAGTTCACTAGTATATGCAGGCGTACTGTTTATAATCATTCCTGAAATAGCATGCGCAGCATTACTAAGTATGGTTGTAGAAATTGCATTAATGCCCTTTATATCTGTAATTGAATAAACCATATATACATCACTGGCTCCTATATATGGACGAATATCACCTGATGCCATCGTAGATACAATAATCTTAGGCAAACCCACAGGAAGAGATTTCATTAAATAAGAAACCAAACTTGTGCCTCCAGAACCACCTATGGCAAGCACTGCCGCGACATCATTTTGCTTAAGAATATATTTTTTTAGAGCCTTACCCATTTTTGAGATTGCATCACCCCGAGAACTATACACTGTAGAATAAACTTCAGGAAATACAGTTTCTGAACTTACATCTGCTTTTATTGTATTATCTGATGGCTTTTGGGTACTAACATCAATTGTTAGAGCATTTACACCTGTTTGTTCAAGACAGGTTTTTACAAAATCTAATTCGACACTTTTAGTATCGTATGTGCCTATGATATATACCTTTTTCATTTTTTCCATAACAATCTCTTTTTAATAGTACGTGCAATTATTCACAGATGGCAAGAATAAATGGTACAGCCCATTCTCCTTTTTTTATTAATGAGTAACCAAATGATTACTTATATTATTAATGTTCTCGCAGCCTATTTGTTCCATAACCTGCATGAGTTCTGTTTTTAATAAAGAAATTGTATGGTCTCCGCCATCTCTGCCCAACGCAGAAACGCCATACATAAATGACCTCCCTAAAAAACTGAATTGCGCTCCACTAGCTAATGTTCTGGCGATATCAGGACCAGACCTGATCCCACTATCCATCATTACTGTAAGTTGATCTTTAAATTTTTCTGCAATAGTACCCAAGGGTTTAATACTTGATTGCCCTGCATCTAGTTGTCTTCCACCGTGGTTAGAAACAATTATCCCATCTAAGCCCAGATCTAGAGCTTTTTGAGCATCTTCTATCGTTGCAACGCCTTTAAGCACTAGTTTTCCCTTCCACAGATCCCGAATTGGTTTAATTTTATCTTCATTTAGCCTTCCTGAAAAAGTCTGATCCATAAATTTACCTAGTTCGCTTAAGTTTAGACCTTTTGGCATATATGGCTTTAAGGTTTCAAAAGTAGGTTGCCCATATTTAAGGGTATTCATTGCCCAGGCGGGTTTACCTAATACCTGTAGAATATTTGCTACAGACATTTTTGGAGGCATTGCTAAGCCGTTTCTGATATCCCTTGGTCTGTAACCAAAAGTGGGTACATCACATAATATGACCAATACCGGCATTTCAGCGGCAGCTGCCCTATTAATAATATCATCTCTCAATCTATCTTCAGTAGGGTGATAAAGTTGAAACCAGGCTTTACCTTCTGTAATTTCTGCTGTACGTTCTATACTACTTGTTGTAACCGTACTTAAAACAAAAGGTATATTGTGTTTAAAAGCTGCCTTAGCTAATATTTCTGGTGCATTAGGCCACATAATACCTTGTAAACCTACCGGCGCAATACCAAATGGAGCATCGTATATATGACCAAATAATTCAGTCTTTAGAGAAGGTTTAGCATATTGGTTTAAATAATAAGGGTTTAATTCTATTTTCCTAATTTCTGCTGTATTCTTTCTTAAGTTGACATCTTGATTACAACCACCATCTAAATATTCAAATGCAAACTTTGGGATACGTTTTTTCGCTTTTTTTCGCAGATCTTCTATAGAAGGATACTTTGAATTTACTGTCAAATCCATTTTTTAAAATTTTAAATATTAGGTACGGTTTATACTGTGCTATCGATTTAAAAATCGATAGCACAGGCATTACATCATTAGAAGTCTTAAGAAGCTCTTTTAATAATAAATTGGTTTGGTTGTAGTTGTATTAATATATGGGATTCGTCTTCACCCGATATCCATAAATTGCAATGCATAAAAAGCATATTGCAGGTAACGTAAACGAAAAGTTGACTTCGCTAACTCCTAGAATTTTTATATCATTTACTCCATACCCTCCTAAATCTATAAGCATACCTTGAAGCTTTGGCATAAGAGCGCCTCCTACAATAGCCATAACTAAACCTGCAGCGCCTATCTTTGATTCCTCTTCGCTTAATCCTTCTAGAGCAATACCATAAATTGTAGGAAACATTATAGACATAAAAAAGGTTACTGCTACAAGCGCATATAAACCTAAAACCCCTTGAAACACTATAACACCTAAACAGGATAGAATTGCGAAAACAGAGTAATAAAATAATAGTTTACCTGAAGGTAGATAGCGTAGCAGATAGGTTCCTATAGCACGACCAACAAAAAACAAAATGAATGCAGCAAATTGATAATTTGCTGCTACTTCACTTGATATATCTATTCCCTCAGCATATTGATAAATATACGTCCAGCACATAATTTGTGCACCCACGTACATAATTTGAGAAAAAACTCCTAAAGTATAATTTGAATTTTTACTGAGTTTTGAGAAGGTATTTCCTAAACTAGAGTCTTGATCATCTCCCTTCTTTTGAGGCATCTTGCTAATAAGAATGAGAAAAAAGACAATTAATATTACAAACCCCAGAATTACATAGGGATTTTTTATAACCATTAAATCTGAAGTACGTATCAATATTTTCTGAGCTTCGGCTAATGAACTGTAATTCTCTATATCATCAGATTGTAATTTTTGTAAAACAAATTGTTGGGCTACTACTAAGCCTAAAATGAGTCCTACAGGGTTAAAGGCCTGAGCGAGGTTTAATCGCTGTGTAGCTGTTTTAGAATGCCCCATTGCTAAAATGTATGGGTTTGCCGTAGTTTCTAAAAAAGCTAATCCAAATGTCAAAATATATAACCCCAAACAAAAGAACCAAAATTGCCCTGTAATTGCGGCGGGATAAAATAATAAGGCGCCAATGGCATAAAGTGCTAAACCTATAAGTACACCCACTTTATAGCTGTATTTTCTAACAAATAGTGCTGCAGGTAATGCCATACAAAAATAACCCCCATAAAATGCCATTTGTACCCATGCAGCTTGGGAGTTTGACAACTCAAGAACTTTTTTAAATGCTTGTACCATAGGATCTGTAACCGCATTAGCAAAACCCCACAACCCAAATAAGGAGGTTATAAGTATAAAAGGTATAATAACCTTTTTAGCAACTACAGGTATTTCTTCTTTTAGGTTCATCTGTTAAAAAAGCTAAATTGATCTGTCTAAATGAGTATAACCTCCGTCTACAAAAAGTAGCTGACCGGTAGTGTGGCTCGATCTTGATGACATTAAAAAGAGTACCGTATCTGCAATTTCTTGCTCTGTTGTCATTCTATTCTCTAAGGGAATATTTTTAGATATATCGGCCAGCTTTGTTTCGGGATTATCAAATGTGTTAATCCATTTTTTATAAAGAGGTGTATAACATTCTGCTACTATTACGGCATTTACACGTATTGAATAGGGCAATAATTCTACCGCCCATTCCCTGGTAAGCGCATTACGTGCTCCATTTGCCGCAGCATATCCAGATGTACCGCCCTGGCCCGTAATTGATGTTTTAGAACCAATATTTACAATGGCTCCTTTATTCTTTTTAAGTTCTGGTAGCACCAATTTTGCCAGATGATAATAATGAATTACGTTTTTATGTAAGGACTCTATAAATGCCTCGTAGGTGCCATGTTCTAATCCCACAGAATCATTAATACCCGCATTATTTATTAAACCATCAATCTTACCAAATTCTGTAATTGCAATTTTTATTGCATTTTCACATTGGGTGGGGTCTGTAAGTTCAGCATAGGCTCTACCTGCTTTACCTCCGTTAGCTTCAATCTCAGCGATAAAAGAATCAATGCGGTCTTTATTGCGACCTATAATAAATGGAATAGCACATTCTTGAACTAAAGCCATGCAAATACCTTTACCAATCCCAGAAGAACCTCCTGTAACAACAATAACTTTATCTTTTAAGTACAGATCCATCGTTTTAGTTTAAAAATGTAGAGGGCGTTAATAATTTTTTATTTATAAATCGAGATTGTAAAAGTTTACCGCATTTAATGCTAGAATTTTATTTTTTTCAGCATCAGAGAAGCCAACCAGATATTGATCTAAAATTCCTAAAACCTCCTTGTATGAGGCGGCTAAATTAGAAACAGGCCAGTCTGAACCAAACATAACACGCTCTACCCCAAAAAACTCTACTACTACATCGATGTAGGGCTTTAATTCAGAGAATTGCCAAGCGGTCCAATTTGCTTCTGTCACCAAACCCGAAATTTTACAATGTACATTGGTAAATGAGGCTACTCGGGTAAGATCATTTTTCCAATGCTTCAGTTCTTTCATTTTAATATTTGGCTTTGCTAAATGGTCTATTACAAAATTTAAATCTGGAAACTGAGAAACTAATTTTGCTGTACTTTCTAACTGATGTGGATGTATTAAGAGATCATATGATAAACCTAAACCATCTAAATTCTTTATTCCGTTGAGAAATTCAGATTTATGCATAAAACTTGAATCTTCAGCCTGTAAAATATGCCGAACACCTTTAAAATATTTGTTTTTTGCATAGTAAGATAAATGCTCATTTACTTGAGGATTTTGCAAATCTACCCAACCTACAACCCCTTTAATAAAGTCGTGTTTTTCAGCTAGGTCCAATAAGAATATTGTTTCCTCCTCAGATTGATCAGCTTGTACTGCAACACAACCACTAATGCTTAACTCCTTGTAAATTTTAGATAATTCTTTAGGTAAAAAGTCACGTTTTAATACCTTCATGTCATCAGTAATCCAGTCATCTTTAACAGGATTATAGTTCCAGAAATGTTGATGACTATCTATGATCATTATAGAGCTCGTGCTGTTTGTTTAGAAACTCCTAAACCTTCAATACCTAATTCTATAACATCACCTGGCTTCAAATATTTAGGTGGATTAAAACCTAACCCTACCCCAAATGGTGTCCCTGTCGAAATTATATCACCAGGTAATAAAGTCATATATTGGCTTATATAACTCACTAACTGCGGAATATTAAAAACTAAATCTGAAGTATTGCTGTTTTGCATCATTTCCCCATTTAATTTTAACCATAGGTTGAGATTATGTACGTCTTTAACTTCATCTTTAGTGACTATATATGGTCCTATAGGTGCAAAAGAATCGCAGCTTTTTCCTTTAACCCATTGCCCCTCGCGCTCTAATTGAAATTCACGTTCGCTATAATCGTTATGCAAAATATAGCCTGCTACATGATGCATTGCCTGGTCTTCAGAAACATAACTCGCTTTCTCGCCTATTACTACACCTAACTCTACTTCCCAGTCTGTTTTTTTACTTCCTTTAGGAATTATTAAATCGTCATTAGGCCCTACAATTGCAGATGTAGCTTTAAAGAATAAAACCGGTTCTTTAGGCAATGTCATGCCACTTTCCTGCGCATGCTTTGCATAATTTAGACCTACACAGACAATCTTAGACGGTCTTTTTACCGGCGGGCCTACACGCAAACTTTTATCAAATTTGGGCAAGTCACGGCTGTTTTCTTTCAACCAATCTGCTAAGCGCTCAATGCCATTTGTACCAAAAAAATCTTCATCAAAATCTGCTACAAATTTTGATACATTTATGCGGTCGCCATTAGCTAATTCTACGCCTGGTTTCTCATCACCTGTTTTTCCTATGCGTATAAGTTTCATTTGTTTTTGATTTTAGTTGTTTAGTCTTATAAAACCTCCATCTATAGGAAAGTCTGTTCCTGTAATGAAAGAGGCCTCATCAGAGCATAAAAATAAGGCTAATGCTGCAACTTCAGATGGTAATCCCATTCTTCCTATAGGTTGGGATTTAGAAAGTTTCTCAAACATCTCTTCCTCCTGCCCTGCATAATTTTTTGAAATAAAATTATCTACAAATGGGGTATGTACCCGCGCAGGTGAAATGCTGCAACATCTAATTTTATCTTTTAAATAATCTTTTGCAATTGAATAGGTCATTGTAAGAACTGCGCCTTTTGTCATAGAATAGGCAAATCGGTCTGCAATCCCAACACTTGAAGCTATTGAAGCCATATTAAGTACAACACCACCATTTACTTTAAGATGAGGTATTGTTGCATAAATACAGTTATAGACACCTTTAACGTTTACCTCATATAGCCTGTCCATATCTGCTTCTGTAGTTTTTTCGATATTTCCTACATGTGCAATACCGGCATTATTTATTAAGATATCAATACTATTTGATGCTGCTATTGTATTTATGACTTCAAGTACCTGATCTTGTTTTGAAACATCGCAAACATATCCTTTTGCGATTCCACCAGCGGCTCTTATTTCCTGAACAGTATCTTCATAGTGATTTGATGTTATATCTAAAATGTGCACGAAAGCTCCATTTTGAGCAAAACCTTGAGAAATAGCTTTACCTATGCCACTTCCGCCGCCGGTTACCAATACATGTTTTTCTTTATAATTATATGAAGCCATAGTATGTAAGTTCTATTTTTTAAGCTGTTTTATGCGGTTACAGTATTACTTTCTAGCTTCCATTCTTTCCCATTGGGAAAACCAAAATCTTCAAGAGAGTCATTTTTCATCGTAATACTATAGCCCGGCAATTCTGGTGGCATGTAGCAACCATTTTTAATAACTACAGGTTCTAAAAAATGTTCATGCAAATGATCTACAAATTCGATTATACGATCTTCCATAGAACCGCTAATAGCTATAAAGTCTATCATAGAGAGGTGTTGTACGTACTCACACAGCCCCACGCCTCCAGCATGAGGACACACTGGGATTTTAAATTTTGCAGCCATTAAGAGTATTGCTAAAATCTCATTAACACCACCTACTCTGCAGCTATCGATTTGACAAATACCCATAGCTTCTGCCTGCATTAACTGCTTAAATATTACTCTATTCTGGCAATGTTCTCCAGTAGCAACAAGAATAGGACTTACAGCTTTTGCAATTTTAGCATGACCTAAAATGTCATCTGGGCTAGTTGGTTCTTCAATCCACCAGGGATTAAATTTTTTAAGTTCAGCCATATTAGTTATAGCCTCATCAACATCCCATTTCTGGTTAGCATCCATCATTAGTTTTAGATCATCACCTATTTCTTCTCTAATTATAGCAGCTCTTCGCATATCATCTTTTAGATCTGCACCTACCTTAATTTTCATATGTTTAAATCCGCTTTCTTTGGCTTCCCGGCAGAGTTTTCGCATTTTCTCATCAGAATAACCTAACCAACCCGCCGAGGTTGTATACGCAGGATATCCATTTCTAAGAAGTATATCTGTGCGCTCCTTTTTAGTTTTCTCTTTATCTTTAAGAATCTGTAAAGCTTCTTCTGGAGTTAAAACATCTGTTATATAAGTAAAATCAATACATGAAATCAATTCATCGGGAGACATCTCTGATAGAAGTCTCCAGAGAGGTTTACCGGCTGCTTTAGCATATAAATCCCAAACTGCATTAACAACGGCTCCGGTAGCTAAATGAATGACCCCTTTTTCAGGACCTAACCATCTTAATTGACTATCACCCGTAATCATCTTCCAAAACTTACCCATATCCTGAGTAAAACTTTCTAAGGTCTTACCTATAATTAAAGGGGAAAGAGCTTTAACGGCACTAACACAAATTTCGTTACCTCGTCCTATGGTAAAAGTCAAACCATGACCTTCTAAATCTGGATTATTGGTTTCCAAAATAACGTAGGTTGCTGAGTAATCAGGATCTGTATTCATGGCGTCTGAACCATCTAAAGACTTACTCGTAGGAAATCTTACGTCTTTTACAGAAACACCTGTAATTATTAGTTTTTCTTTCATTAAAATAGATGTTGTTAACAAAGCTATTCATAGTAGATTATGATATCCACCCTTCCTGTTGCTTTATGTAATACTTTTTTTGCACGATTTACTCTAATTCTGTGGTATCGTCATATATTTTTGCAAATTCGTTTGGGGTTATTCCTCGTATAAGTTTAAACTGTCTATTGAAATTAGAAACATTGCGAAAACCTGATTCGTAACAGATTGAAATGATCTTTTGCTCTCCTTCAATTAGCATTTTACACGCATACCCCACACGAATTTCATTAAGATATCGCGTAAATGATTTTCTATGAATTTTTGTAAAGAATCTACTAAAGGCTGAAGGGTTCATATTTGCAACTTCAGCAACTTTATTTGAACTAATAGGTTTATTAAAATTCTTAAATATATATTCGTATATTTTCTTCAGGTCCTGAGAGTCATTATTGTTAAATGGCTTTACAAAACCATTACTCGATAGAATTCTTGAGTTAGAATTTTTAGCTAATTCCTGCAAAATTTGAAGCAAGGAAACCACTTTGTCAAAATCATTAAGTTTGATTAATCCTTTAATTTTTTTCTTTAAAGCCTTACTAATATCAGGAAATACGATTCCTAATGAAGCCCTAGAAATAAGATGCGCAATTGCTTTCATTTCTGGAGTTTCAAAAAATTGAATACCTAAAAATTCTTTCTTAAAGTGTACCGCTATCGCTTCAGCTTTTAAATCTGTACTTCCTTTGTAATACGATGGATCATTAATCCACATATGTGGTAAATTCTTCCCCAATAAAACAAGCTCTCCTTCATTAAATTTCTCTATACTATCACCTACAAATCGAGTACCCGTACTTTTTACAATTAGAACTAATTCTAATTCTGGGTGAAAGTGCCAAAACTTCAAAAAATGAGGATGACTATTTTGTGTCACACTCAATGAATTAGTAGCAGAGCTGGTTCGGTCTATAAAATGAAGCTTCATTAGATTGTATTAATGATCAGAAAACAATTGTCTATATCTCAATTTTATAATTTAAATGATGTTCGTTTAGTTCCTTTATAATCAAATAAAATAACTTCTCTCATAGATGGCGTAATCTCAAATTTTCTAGAAGATTGAGACAAATAACTATGTCCGTAATAAAATTCAACTTTTGATTGAGTACCATTTTTATAAGTTATGTATGCACCTGCGTCTTGAGATTTTAGCGTGAGAATAGTATGAGTTTTTTCTATGGAATCAGAATAGATATAAGCCTTTAGAGGACCTTTATTTGCTCCAGAAATACTAATAGCATTTAAACCAACAAAAGCATTTACGATACTTTTTTGATCTCCATTTAAATAAAGACCCGATTCTAATGTAGGTACTGCTTGTAAATTTCCTGTGCCATTTCCTTTTAGAAACACTCCGTTAGAAGCATCATAATTTCCAAAAACAGGATCTGCAGAATTTAAATTCCCACTTAAAATCGCATCCAAATTGCCGTCACCATCAAAGTCTTTAACTAATACCCCATATACCGGAGAAACCTGACTCTCTATAGGTAACATTTTTATTTTAAATGTCCCGTTACCTAAATTTTCTAAATAACTCGTTGTTAATATTTTAGCATCAAGAACCAAATCATTATGGCGATCTTGCTTTTTTAATATTTTATCAAAGGGTGCTTCGGAAAATGACTTATAATCTCTAAATCTTTTTTTATAGGCCACTATTTGAGAAATTAATGCATCGCGTGTCGCCAGAGAAACTTCTTCTAATTCACCATCATCATTTTTTGAGTAATATGAAATAATAGGATCTGTTTTCCCGTTGGAATCATAATCTGCAGCGTATACGCGAACCGGATGTTTTGGATCTGCACGTATATAACTATTAAGACCGAAGTTACCCAGGATGTAATCTATATCACCGTCATTATCAAAGTCACCACCTGTTATACTATTCCACCAGCCCGAAGTATTATCCAATCCTGAAGCTTTAAAGAGTTCTAAAGTACCTTTATTGTTTATAAATACCTGTATAGGCATCCACTCTCCTACTACAATTAAATCTACCCAGCCATCGTTGTTAAAATCTGTCCAAAGGGCATCATTAGCCATCCCTATATTTTTCAAAGCTGCAGGAGTTTTATCAACAAAACTTCCGTTTTGATTTACCAAAATTGAACTTGTAGGTGCTAATGGGTAACTTCCCGGTATAATTTTTCCGCCAACAAAAAGATCTATATCACCATCTCTATCATAATCTGCACCCTTTACCGTACTGCCACTCGTGTAAGCAACTGCTAATTTTTGTTTTGTAAATATCCCGTTATCGTTTTTATAAAATCGATCCTGAAAGATTGAGTTATTTAGCACATACTCCGCGCCACCACTTACTATATACAAGTCGTTGTCTCCATCTGCATCTGCATCAAAAAGAAGCATACCCATATCTTCATAAAAAGCGTCTTCTAATAAAATTTGAGACTGTTTAAAACTTCCGTTTTCCTGAGTGAATACTGTTGTAGCTTTACCAGAAGCACTCCCAATTAGAAAATCATCTTTACCATCATTATTAATATCACCTACAGCGATACCCGGCCCCTCTTTAGAATACATCTTAAAGAATAATGGGTCATTTTTAAAGTCTATGTAATTGTTTTCTTCAGCGAAATAGTTAAGTCCTAAATTTTTTGAAACGACTTTAAAAAGCTGTTTACTAACATCTGGTTTTCTGACTTTTATATCTGGTTTGTAAACTATATTAATCCTCTTATTTAACGGGATTTTATTTATAGTTTGATGCATTCCGTCTGGCCAATTAATTAATATACTATCAACGTTTTGCCTCTTACCCAGACCAAAGTGAATCACATCTCCCATACTTGATAAATACCCTCTTACATTAGAATGAAAATAACTTTCTATACATTTTCCTTCTGCAAAGACAGATAATCGTGAGCCAAAAGCGTCTTTATTTTTTCCGGTACCTTTTAGCTTAACTTCAATATAAGAGTGCTCATTAGTTTTAGTCTTTTCCTCTAACTCAATGGTATTATTTTTATAGAAAAATGCGGGTTGTCCCAGATTATTAACTATTAACTCTAGATCGCCATCATTGTCAAAATCTGCAAATGCGGCCCCGTGAGAAAACGAGGGTTCTTCTAAGCCCCAACTTTCGGCGACATTTAAATATTCTAGTGGTCCTTTTTTAGTATAAAGAAAATTAGACTTCTTAATAGGCCGTAGCTTATCCATAGTTTCTTTTTGATAAGCAACACTATAATCATTTGAACCAAAACGTAATTTCTCCTTTAAACCTAAAGAAAAATCCATGTCTGTAAGATCTTTATAATACCCGTTTGTAATAAACAAATCGAGATCACCGCTATTATTAAAATCTGCCCATAGTGGTGCCCAACTCCAATCTGTAGAGTAAATCCCAGCCAGAGCACCTAATTCACTAAACTGATACAAACCATCTTCTGCAACGCCTGTATTTATTTGTAAAGCATTTCTAACGTGTTGTTGCACATACCCAAGGCTTGTTCTATAATTAAATAAATCATAGTCCAAAGGAGCCATCATAAGCTTTTTTCTTCGGTTTGACTCTGGTAACATATCCATCGTCGTAATATCCATAAAGCCATCGTGATTGATGTCTGCAATATCTACCCCCATACTATTGTAACTTGTATGTCTTAGATATTTAGGAGCCATTTCTGTAAAACCACCTGCAGTATTATTTATATAAATTAAGTCATTTGTAATAAAGTCATTAGCTACATATATATCTGGCCAGCCATCATTATTAATGTCGTTAATGGCAATACCTAAGGAGTATCCCTCATTGGTTATTCCGGCTTCTTCAGAAATATCTGTAAACGTATTATCACCATTATTTCTATATAAAATGTCAACGGTATAAGAGATCTGTTCTGTATTTCTTGGTTTGGTAAGATTGCGATCGTTCATTAATTGAGAATTAACAATGACAAAAAGATCTAAGTCATTATCGCGATCATAATCAAAAAATGCGGCTTGCGTACATATACGCGTATCATTGAGTCCGTACCTTTGAGAAAGCTCTCTAAAGATAGGAGTACCTTCAGAATCATTTCCTTGATTTATGTACAATAAGTTACTTTCGTTTTTACCTACCGTAGCTACAAAAATATCTTGTAACCCATCGCCGTTTACATCTGCATAAGTAGAACCACTGCACCAAAAATTATTTAATAAACCTGCTGCTTCAGTTACATCTTTAAATTTTAAACCTCCTTGATTAAGATAGAGTCTAGAAGGAGTGTGATTACCAGTAAAAAAAATATCTTGTAAACCATCGTTATTAAAATCACTTACGTTTACACCAGCACCATTATAGAAATAATAATTATTAGCAAGGCTTGTAGTACTTGTTTCTACAACCTCATTCATAAAATCAATACTTGTGAAACTAGGTTCTAACTTCGTAAATATTTCATCCTCTTTAAACCCACAAGATGTAAAAAGAAGTATTAAAAGGGATAAAGTAGCACTTGATTTAATCACAATACGTATCGCGTTTAATTAATAGTAAAAGGTAGTATGAAAAAATCAGTGACTACCTTTTAATTGACTAATTCTTAATTTTTAATTCTGTGACCATCCTGTCTGAGCGATTTCAGATGGTGGTATTGGGAAAATCTCATCTCCCGGAGAATAACCTCTGGCTCCAAAAAATTCTACACCTCTACCTCTGTAAATCGCATCATAAAAGAATAAACCTTCCATAGCAAATTCTACTCTGCGCTCGTGTAAAATAATATCGCGTAATTCCTCTTGTGTAATACCGGGATTATTTATAGCATTTACAGGATCTAATGATGCACGCTCGCGAATACGGTTAAGTGGATTAAACGCTGTAGCTGTAGGACCATTAAGTTCATTTTGTGCTTCAGCCTTTAATAAAAGTACTTCTGCAAAGCGAATAATCTTATAATTGTAGTTAAATCCGTTTTCTGCACTTCCGTCAAAAACAAGACCTGTTAATTTCTTGTGACCATATAAACCAGCATTCGCAAAATGATCTCCATTATTAGGGTCAAAAACTCCATCACCATAAGCATCTCCCGGTCGATAAACAGTTTCTCCTAAACGTATATCTCCTTCATCAAAAGCATCTACCAGATTTTGAGTAGGTGACATAAATGACCATCCCGCTCCGCCCACTTGAGGTGCGCTATACGTGGCAAGAAAATTAGAATTCCAGTCTCCTGAAGAATTCCAAATATCTAAAGATGTGTTTGATAATGTGTATTGAATTTCAAATAGTGATTCTGAATTATTATTACCTCTATCATCAAAATTCTCAGCAAATGTAGGTGCCAGATCGTAACCTACGGGACTGTTTAAAACTAAGTCTGCATATGTATCTACTTTATCCCACTCACCTTTAAGAGCAAATATGCGTGCTAACATTGCATTTGCTGCTCCTTTAGTTGCTCTTCCTGTATTAGCTACATCATAAGAATCTGGCAACATAGTAGCCGCATCTGCAAAATCACTTATAATAAATTGCCATGTCTCTTCTGTAGTAGATCTAGGTAAAACTTCAGAATTTATTTCGGGGACCGAAGTATAAATAGGCATACCATCAAAAGCAAGAACTAAATTGTAATAATGTAATGCTCTTAAAAAAGTAGCTTCTCCTAAAATACGGGTCTGCAGACTTTCAGTAAAATCTCCAGAAATTTCCATTTGAGAAACATTATCTAATACTTGATTTGCACGATTTACACCACCCCAGGCCATTGCATAAAATTCTTGTATACGTAAGTTTTGTGGTGTTATATCAAATGTTTCTAGTTCTAGATAAGCAGGACGATCGCCCGCTCCAAAACCTCCTTTTATTGCATCCCCTCCAGCGATGTTTAATATAATAGGATAATTAAAACCATAGTAATTAAGATGTTGTACGCCATCGTAAGCGGCGTTTACAGCGGCTACTGCGTCTGCAGCATTAGTATAAAATGCAGTTGTTGTTAACGAATCTTGTGGGTCAATTTCTAAAAAATCCTCGCAACCTGTAATTGTTAGTGCCGATAATAGGCCTAAAACTATATATTTTTTCATGTTTTCTATTTTTTATTAAAATCCAACATTAACTCCTAAAGAAACTATACGTGGTATTGGGTAACGACCATAGTCTACACCATTTTGTAAGTTATTCTCAAAAGCAGCACCTACCTCAGGATCAAGACCATAATCATATTTATCAAATGTTATAAGGTTTTGACCACCTATATACACTCTAAATTTACTGAGTGATAAATCTTCTAATATTTTATCTGAAAAAGTATAGCCTATTTGTAACGAACGTAATCTTAAGAAAGATCCATCTTGTACAAAATAATCTGAGTTTCTGTAGTTGCCATTAGCATTTGAAGAACCTATACGGGGTACAGTATTACTTGTTCCTTCGCCTCTCCAGGCATTATTATAAAGCGATGTAAATTTATTATCTGGCTTAGTAAAATCTCCTGCCTGCTGTAGTACAGTTGAGAAAATCTCATTACCCTGTACACCTTGCCACGCCATTGAAAAATCTAGGTTTTTGTAGTTAGCGCTGGCATTTAAACCATAAGTAAATTCTGGTATAGCACTACCTAAAACCTGTTGATCTTTATCATCAATAACTCCATTACCATCAAGATCTTTAAATTTAAAATCTCCCGGTACAGTACCTGATGATTGATAATAAACTCCTCCTGCTGCGTTAGGATTAATATTGTCTATTTCGGCTTGATTTTGAAAAACGCCATCAACCACATAACCATAAAATGCACCAACCGGCATACCTACATCAAATCGTGTTGATAGCGCTTCACTATCAACAATTATAGCACCGCCCTGTCCCAGACTTTCTACATTGTTTTTAACTGTAGCAAGGTTTGCGTTTACAGACCAGCTAAAATCATTAGAAACGCCGCGTATTCCTAAATCAAATTCAAATCCTTGATTGCGTACAGAACCTGCATTTACGATAGGAAATTGAGAAACTCCATTTAAAATAAATCCGTACGCTAGCGGAAGGCTTCCCGGTAGCAGAATATCATCTGTTGTTTTATCGTAATAATCAACACTTAAAGTAACCTGTCTATTAAAGAAAGATGCATCAATACCTATATCTGTAATTGTTGCTGTCTCCCAGGTTACATCTGGGTTAGCAGGTCGTGCATTAAAAACACCCGAATTTAAATTTCCACCAAAACCATAACCTGCATTATTAACTAATAATGGAAGATATTGAAAAGGAGCTATCTCTTGATTTCCTAACTGACCCCAACTACCTCTTATTTTAAGTTCACTTACAAATTCAGCTTTGAAGAATTCTTCATCTGAAACTAGCCAGCCTGCCGAGAATGATGGAAAAACACCCCATTTATTGCCCGGTCCGAATCTTGACGAACCATCGCGACGAATACTACCTGACAAGAAATACTTATCTTTTAAATTGTAGTTCACACGACCTAGAAATGACATTAAAGACCAGTCTGATAATTGACCATTAACACCTGCTACCTCAGAACCGCCATTTAAGGCTATGATGTCATTAGACAAATATCCTTGTACACTTGAGTTTTGCACAGAATATGTAGATTTTTGTTGTGTAAAACCTGCTAATACATCTAAAGTGTGTATGTCATTAAAAGTCTTGTTATAGTTGAGAGTATGCTCGGTAAGCCAGATAAATTCTCTACTGTCAAATCTGCTGCCGGTTGCTATAATATTTGCACTACCTCTTCCTATATATGAAGGAGAGAATGCATCAGATCCTCCATATAGAAAATCAACTCCTAAGTTAATTCGATAGGTCAAATCTTCAAAAATGTCGTATTCAGCATAAATATTACCTAAGAAGCGAAACTGTTCTGCTTCAAAATATTGCTCATCAGTAACATAAAGCGGACTTCTTCTAATAAAACTAGTACCTACATCTGCAGGTTGTCCCAAAGTTCCGTCAGGATTGCGAGCTGGTACTACAGGCAAGTAGATTAAAGATAAGGGTATAGCACCTTGAAATATTTGATTTTCTTCGACTTGATTACTTATTGATCTCGAGATTAAAAAGTTGTTTCCTATTCTAAAATGATCACCAAGGTTTTGTGAAGTATTTATACGTACCGAAAGGCGCTCAAAACTTGTACCTTTTATAATACCATCCTGATTTAAATACCCGGCAGAAAGTGAATACTTAGAATCTTCAGAACCACCACTGGCACGTAGATTAAAATTATGCATAGGAGCGGAATCAAAAATCTCATCTTGCCAGTTTGTATTTGCAGGATTTGTATAGTTAGGTGCACTACCTGTAAATTCTGTTATAAAGTTTTGGTAAGTGGGACCGTCTAAAACATCAAGTGTTTTTTCTTTACTCTGCATACCTACAGAATAATCAAGATCTATTTTCATAGGACCTTCTTTACCTTTTTTTGTGGTAATAATAACTACTCCATTTGCTGCCCTAGAGCCATAGATAGCACCAGAAGCTGCATCTTTTAAAATTTCAACAGAAGCAATATCATTAGGATTTATTGTGTTAAGAACACCGCTAGGTTGTGTTCCTCCCTGTCTGCCTGTATTTCCATTAAAAACGGGAATTCCATCAATCACATATAAAGGCTCACTATTTCCAGGTGTACTAACTCCTCTTACTCGTATAGAAGTAGCACCACCCGGCGCCCCAGAACTTTGAGAAACTTGTACTCCTGCTACTCTACCGGCCAAAGCTTGATCAAAACCTGTAACAGACTGTTCTGTAATGGCCTCAGCAGAAATAGAACTTATAGAACCCGTAACCTCACGTTTTCTTTGAGTACCGTAACCCACGACAACGATTTCGTCTAAAGCAGCAGTACTAACTGTTAATTGTAAATTATAAACATTCTTATCTCCAGTAACATTAATTTCTTGAGTTTCATAACCTACAAATGAAATTACCAGTACAGGATTATTTGTAGTTAGTTTTAATGTATAATTTCCATCAAAATCTGTTTGAGCACCATTAGAAGTACCTTTTTCAATAATATTTGCTCCAGGAACGGGGACACCTGCATCATCTGTAATAGTTCCTGATATTGAATTTTGCTGCCAGATTACAGAATCCGTCAATGTAACTTTAGCATATCCTGATGTACTAACAAAAAGTAGTACTAGAGAAAAACTAAATAACATAAATCCTATCTTCCTTTTTTGTAAACCAAAGCAGCGTGCTAACTTCGGAATAAAGGGTTTTTTGTCTTGTTTCATAGAATGTGATTTTTTTTAAGTGTAATTATTGTTTCTGATAGGTAATTGATTAAAAAAGAATGGGTCTCAAAATTTATATTCTTAATAATTCAACCGAAAACGATTGCGTTATTAATTATTAATAACAATAAACTCAAATAATGATTTTATGATAATTCAAAAGTATTCTATGTGTTTAGTTAAAGCTACCTCTAATCTTGCTAGTAGTGATACTTTTTTTGCTTTAAAAGGCTTAATAATGGAATAACGGGTAATTAAAAAGATTGTCTATCAACTGAAGTTCAATAGTAAATATTATATCAATTATAAATTTTTTGAGATCGATGTAATAGCATATCTAAAATCCTAACACACCTATATCATAAGTACACAAGTCATCCTATTTGAAAACCTTGTATACTTATAAATTAGATTTTTTAATCTGTGAGATAATTAGTAGAAAATTATGTTGTTTGAACCTTCTTTCAGGTTAAGAATTTTCTTTTTAGAACCTATTGTCAGCGTGATTTTTTTATCTACCTGCGAAATAATTATCAATGAAGTTGCTTCATTATTTGACCATTCCAATTCTAATTCTAAACCACCACGCGCCTTAATACCCTTAATTTTTCCAGATTTCCAATCACTAGGCAATGCGGGTAAGATATGAACTTCATCATCATTAGATTGAACTAGCATCTCTAATATGGCTGCGGCTCCACCAAAGTTGCCATCTATTTGAAATGGCGGATGAGCATCTAATAAATTAGGATAAGTACCTCCTCCCCCATCATAGCGAGTCGTGCCACTAGGCTGTACAGGTTTAAGAAGTTCGCGATACATTTTGTAAGCGCGATCACCATTCCATAAACGCGTCCAGAGATTTATACGCCATCCTTTAGACCAGCCTGTGGTATCATCTCCTTTTATATCTAGAGTTGTGGCTATCGCCTGTGCAAGTTCTGGAGTTTTATCTGGAATTATATGATGACCAGGGTGCAGACCTATAACGTGAGATTGATGACGGTGTTTACTGTCATCTTCTTCCCAATCATAATACCATTCTTGCAGACTTCCATTTTTACCTATTTTATAAGGATAAATACTATCACGTACTTGTTCTAAACGTGATCTAAAAGCTGCATCTGTATCTAAAATTTTTGAAGCCTTAATTGTTTGGTCAAAAAGTTCTCTGATAATGGCCAGGTCTGATGTCGCTCCATATAGTGTAGCTCCTACATAATTTTCTGGTGTTTTATAAAGATTTTCTGGTGATGTAGAAGGTGAGGTTATATAATAACCATCTTTATCTTTTACCATCCAGTCCAAACAAAACTGAGCAGCACCTTTCATAATCGGAAATCCTTTTTCCTTTAAAAAATCTTTATCTAAAGTATAGCTGTAATGCTCCCATAAATGTGTGCTTAGCCAAGCACCACCCATATTCCAATTTGCCCATACGGGATCACCTTTACCAAAGTCACCCACAGGATTAGTCATAGCCCATATATCTGAATTGTGGCTAGCCGTCCAGCCATTTACTCCATAAAATGTTTGTGCTGTAATTTTTCCGGTTTCTGAAAGGTTACCTAAAAATCCTAATAAAGGTAAATGCATCTCAGGCAGATTTGCACTTTCTGCCAGCCAGTAATTTTCTTCGGTATTTATATTAAGTGTGTAATTACTGCTCCAAGGTGGTCTCACATGATGATTCCATATTCCTTGCAGATTTGCGGGAACTTCAGGAGTTCTTGAGCTTGAGATCATTAGATACCTGCCAAACTGAAAATAAAGAATTTCAAGATTTTTATCTTCTGCACCAGTTGCATATCTTTTTAAACGCTCATCTATAGGAAGATCTGGTGCGCTGCTAGCTCCTAAATCTAAACTCAGTCTATTAAAAAACGATTGATAGTCCTTAATGTGCGCTTCTTTTAGTTCGCTGTAGGTTTTTTGAGATGCATTTATCAAATATTCTTTAGCTAGTTGCTCATTATCTCTTCCTTCCGTTGCTGGATTCTTATCAAAACCATTAAAACTGGTTTCTACAGCTACCATTACGGTTGCTCGTGTAGCTTTAGTAACAGAGAGTTTATTATCAGTAATTTTTATTTGGCCATCTGTATTTGTAATTTGTAAACTTACGGTAAAGCGTGTACCTCTATTTTCATCAAAACGAATAGGATTTTCTACATCATTATATACAGGCTTTGAATGATAAGGGGCATAACCATTTATAACTATAGTATTCCCCTCTTCACCAATCCTATATTTCATTTCACTTTCAAAACCTATATTAAAATTAAGCTTCTTAGCAACAGAACTTGTTAGGTGTATACCCATAACTTTATCTGGGTTTGTTACAAAGTATTCTCTGGTATGATCAACATCTCCTATACTATAGGTGGTTTTTGCTATGGCCTCATTAATATTTAGTTCTCTTTTGTAGTTCTTACTTTTTTTGGAATCAAAATTTAAAAACAAAGTCCCTATAGGTTCATAGGCTTCTGAAAACGATCCCTGTATTTGCTTATATAATTTATCTGCTAATTCATAATTTTCAGCATTTAGAGCTTCTCGTACCTCAGGAATATTTTTATATGCTTCAGGATTCATATTTGCGTTAACCGGCTCTCCAGACCAAAATGTCGCATCATTGAGATATATTTTGTCACTATCAACACCACCAAATATTGAAGCTCCTAATTTACCATTACCCATAACCAAACTTTCTTCAAAGAAAGAAGCTGGTTTATCAAACCATAACACGTGATTAGATTGAGACCAACCCAAGCTTGATAGTATCAAAAATGAAAAAAGCGCAAAATAATTATGTCTCATTATGTATCTATTAGAAATTAAAAATATTATGTATTACCGTTATTTAATAAATAATAACGTCTTAACACATCTTACGATAACGTTTTCATTAAAAACGCATACAATTTCAATTAGCTAAAACTATTTGTATTTAATATGTATATCCACATTAATTCTTGCTATTAATAATACTTTTTTTGCCTCATTTAAAACCTATATCCCTATTATGAACAAAAAGAATATAAAAATCTAAATTACTGTCTTTCTTAGGTTATTAATCAAAATGATTTTATTTGAATATGATGTATTCTTTTATTATTCATTTACACTTACACTAAAAAATAAATTCCAATATCCAAATCATTATAAAGCATAAAAAAAGGAAGACTATATTTTAGTCTTCCTTTTTTTATATCTAATTACTTATTTTAAATACTATCAAATACCTCGTGTAGTTCAGCGTGCATAACTTGTGCATCAACATCAACACCAGTCCAATATTTTATACCTATTACACCTTGATTTACGAGCATCTGTATCCCATTTACGGTTTTACAACCCTTTTCTTTAGCCGTTTTCAACAAGTGCGTTTCTGGCGGATTATGGATGCCATCAGCAACGACCATATCAGGATGTATGCTGTCAAAATCTATATTTAATTGCTGATCTACATTAGGATAAAGTCCTACACTAGTTGCATTTATTACAATTTGAGTCTTAGGGTCTATAGTGTACCTGTTCTCCCACGAGTTGTAAACCGCCTGAGTTGGAGTATTATCATTTAATAATGTTACTACCTCTTCAGCCCGCTCGCTACTTCTATTTACAAGAGTTATTGTTTTTGCCCCTGCAAGAGCAAGTTCTACAGCGACTGCACGAGCTGCACCACCGGCACCAAAAAGTGTAATATGCTTTTGTGCAGGATCTATAATTTGTTTAAGTGCCTGCACAAAACCTTTTCCGTCTGTGTTCTCACCTATCCATTTATCGTCACGTTTTACAATGGTATTTACTGCCCCTATAAGTTTTGCAGATTCACCTAGACCATCTAGATATTTAATTACAGCAACCTTGTGCGGTATTGAACAATTAAAACCAGACCATCCTAATGCTTTAGCGCCTTGTATCGCAGTTTCCAGATTTTCTGGACTCACTTCACAATTGATATATCTAAAATGCAAACCGTGATGTTTATAGGCTGCTTCAACCATTGCAACAGTTGGGTTTTCTGCTGCAGGTTGGGCAAATGAACCGGTTAGCTGTGGTAAAAAATCTTTTGCTTTATTATCATGTGCATTCATGAACTTAAAATTTTGAAATTAATAGGTAGTTGTTCTAGATACTGAATTGTTTTACTTTGTTTTTCATAAATGCTAAACTTCCTTCAGCAAGCTCCTGAGCAGAAAACGGTGATTTTTGCCACAGGGAAACAGCTTGTTGCATACCCGGTACTTCTGAAGAGAAATTCTCTAAAACCAAATTCCCTTCAAAGTTTATGGTATTTAATGCTTCAAAAAGCTCATCCCAATTCACGGTTCCATCCCCGGGCATTCCGCGATGACTTTCTGTGATATGCAGGTGCTTTAATCTATTGCCAGCTCTTAAAATTGGATCTTTAAAATTAGCTTCCTCAATATTCATATGAAAGGTATCTAGGTGCAAAGCCAGATTAGGCATTCCGGTTTTTTCTATGAGTTCTAAAACATTATCAGACGTATTGCATACATAACTTTCATAACGGTTTATAGGTTCTATCCCCATAGTAATACCGCGTTCTAATGCGTACAAAGCAGCTTCACCCCATACATTTACAACCGTATCCTTCTCTGCATCTGTCACAGGGTTTCCGGTAAAACAACCTATCGCAGAATGCAATACACCTCCCATAAAATCTGCATCTAAAGCCGCTGTGCGATCTAGTGACTTTTTTATAAGTGCTAATGCTTCTTTAGGATGCGCAGGTAAATGTGTTTCTTCGGAAAAATTAAGCGAGCAAACTGCTGAAATACCGTGTTTATTCAAATGCTTTTTTACTGCTGGAGCATCAAAATCTGCGGTGTGTGGCAACAGAATTTCGAGCAATTCAAATCCGGTTTCTGCTGTTTTCTCAATAGCATATAAGCCAGATTCATGTGTCCAGTCTGGAGTTGTCCAGGACAATAACGAGGCTCCATATTTTATATTCATCATATCTATATTCTTTTTTAAAAAATCCACCATTCTGATCGCACCCCAAAATAGGTCCCAAACCGTTTAGACCCCGCTTGCTGAAGAAAGGGAGAAGCCAGACTGTTTTGAGCAAAATCATTATATCGTGCTACCGAAGCAATAAACCGAATATGAGGTCTTGCCCAGGCACTGCGTTCTGCCGTGGGTACAATCGTAGGTGCTAGTGTAAATTTAATCATTCCCGCAGTAGGGTCATTTCCATTTTTACGACTGGTGTAGTGCAATTCTGTTAATACATGAAACCAGTCTTTAGCATAATATAAAAACCTGCTCCCTATGGCTACATCTGTTTTTCGGTTATAAATACTGCGACCGTAAAAATCTGTTGCTTTATCGTCTGATTTTGCGCCACCTTTACTTTTAGTAAAAACCGCATAAGGATTTATACCCCATCTATTATTTACATTGTACAACATATGCTCAACCAGCGTAAATGAATAAGCTCCTGCATATGTGCCGTCTTCTACCTGTGGCGCTCCGTACGTACGCCAGGTTTGTGTATTGCCGTTATCGCCACCATTAGCAATACCGGTACCATATCTAACCGCAAACTGATTAAATGAACCCGGAAGTGTTGTTTTTAAATCAGAGTTTAATTTAACTCCTATTACATAGCCGTTATCTGCAGGATAGGGTGTATCTGAAATATTAGGAACGGTATGGTATTCTGCAAGTAATTTAAGACGGTGATTCTCTTTAAAATTTACCGTGTGCTCCAGAACCATAACCTCCCGCTGACGATACGTAAGATTCTGGTTTCCATCTATTATGTTTGTATAGGAATACGGTGTGGTATTAGTAGACGAGGTATCAATTACCGCAGGAAAAAACATCGAAAATGAGGTGTTTTTATATTTAATACCGAAACCTTCAGCAGAATGATCGTCAAAATAAAAATAGTCTGTTATATGCACATCATCATAACGCATATATCGTGCTCCAGCCCACACACTCCATTCACTACCTACTATGTTTTTTGCTTCTACAAAAGCCTCCGGCAAACTGGTTACAATTCCATTTATTGAGCCCGAGCTCACGTTACCTAAAAAAGTATTATTAGTAGAGTAAAAAGCCAATCGCGCCTGAAAATCTATTACCGTGCTGTCTTTATTTGCGTTTACCGGTGTAAAATGAAAAGCCGGTAATAAATCTATATAATCTCCCTGATCCATTCTACCTCCTAAGGAACCTTGCCCCGATAAGTTGAGCTGACGACCGGTATGTCCTTCTATTCCGGGAGAATACCCAAAACCTATACGACCGGTTGTGCCAAAAGAGAAATTCTTATTGGTAATCTGTATTTGCGCATTTCCTACGTATATACTCAGCGTTAGGATAATCAGAAAATATCCTTGAAATTTAGTCATCATGCCGCAAGTGTTTCAGAAGAAACTGCATTACTTGCCTCGTGTTTATTTGAAATATAAAAGCCGTACCAGCTGATATACACAAAGCATAATAAGGGTAAAAGAAAAGAAAAGTTGACTTCGGCTACGCCTAAAATCTGAATATCGGAAACCCCTGTACCTCCAGCATCGATAATCATTCCTTGTAATTTTGGCATTAATGCACCACCTACAATAGCCATTACTAAACCTGCAGAGCCTACTTTAGATTGTTCTTCGGTTAAATCTTCGAGTGTAATCCCATAAATGGTAGGAAACATAAGTGACATACAAAATGAAATACCTACCAGACAATACAACCCAAATTCTCCTGAACTGGTAATAACACCTATTACAAAGGCTACGGCTAACACTGCAAAACTTGCAAGTAACTTTCCCGAGCTTATAAAGCGTAATAAATAAGTTCCCAGAATACGTCCTACAGTAAACACTATAAACGCAACAATCTGATAATAACCCGCGGTAACACCATCTATCCCCTTAGCTTCTGCATATTGATAGATATATGTCCAGCACATAATCTGAGCGCCTATGTATAGAATTTGAGCGATTACACCTAGTACATATTTTTTGTTTTTTCCTAAGTCTGAAAAGGTTTTAGAAATGCCTGGCATCGCTTCCTGTTCTTTAGATTGAGGCATTTTTATAGCCAGAAACAATATAAAAACCACAATAAGCACCAGGCCTAAAATCACATACGGGTTACGAATTGCCATTAAATCTGAAGTACGAACTAATGCTTTAGCGGCTTCATCCATCGCGCTAAAATTGTTGATATCGTCAGACTTAATATTTTTAAGAATGAATTGTTGTGCAATAAAAAGACCGGCTACTAAACCCACAGGATTTACCGCCTGCGCTAAATTTAAACGTAAAGTTGCCGTTTCTTTAGGTCCCATTGCTAACACATACGGGTTTGCTGCTGTTTCTAAAAATGCAAGTCCAAAGGTTAATACATACAGCGCAATACAGAAAAACCAAAAATGCTGAGTTACAGCCGCAGGATAAAACAGTAATGCCCCTATTGCATACAATCCTAAACCGATTAATATTCCTGTCTTATAGGAGTATTTACGCATAAATAAAGCAGCTGGTAGCGCCATACAAAAATATCCGCCATAAAATGCCATCTGTACCCACGCAGCTTGAGAATTAGATAATTCTAAAACCTTCTTAAAGGCCTGTACCATTGGGTCTGTGATTGCATTTGCAAAACCCCATAAGGCAAATAATAGGGTTACTAATAAAAAGGGAACCAATACATTTTTAGGTATTACGGCCGCTTTTTTTCCGGTTTTAATATTCATTTTACAAGTACATTAAATTAATAAGTGATTGATTTGATTTATGAAAATGCAAGTTCACTTTTGCAGAATTCCTGAAAGTCTTTAAATACATATTCTGGGCAGGCTCCTGCATTTGAAGTTATAAATGCGCCTAAAGAAACAGCTTGCTTCATCGCTTCTACAGGAGAACCACCGCTAAGTTTTTTTGATACAAACCCTGCCAGAAATGCATCACCACTACCTACCGTATCTTTTACGGTAACTGGCCTTGCAGGAAAATTATATTTGAGCGTATCTTCATAGTACAATGCACCCTTACTTCCCATAGTAATAATCACTCCAGAAATATTAAAGCGTTCTTTTATATAGTTTACACAATCATCATCTGTGGTGTAGGCTTGACCTAACAACTGAGTAATGGTTTGTAATTCGGTTTCATTCATTTTAACCAAATCACATTTAGCTAACAACGTTTTAGCTACATCAATAGAGAAATAAGGTTCTCTTATATTTACGTCAAATACTTTATAAGGAGCCAATTCTAGAAGTTCTAATAATGTATTGTAAGAAGTAGTATTTCTGGCAATAAGGCTACCAAAAATTAATGCATCTGCATTCTTTATTTGCTCTTTATAGTCTTCCCGAAGCTCAATAAAATCCCAGGCCACATTAGTAACGATTTCGTAATTAGCCTCATTATTAGAATCTATTGTTGCAGTTACCGTTCCCGTAGGATTGGCTGTATCAAGTTGTAAATCTTCTATAGGAATATCCCATTCTTTTATTTTAGTAATTAATTTGTCGCCTAAGTCATCTGCTCCTACTCTGCTAATCATATGCGCATCTATGCCCATACGTTTTAGATTGTAGGCTACATTAAAAGGTGCTCCGCCTGCTTGTTTACCTTCCGGAAAAATGTCCCATAATACTTCCCCAAAACAAAAAACGGTGGGCTGATTGAGTTTATTCATAATTAATCAATTCTAGTTAAACGTTTAACTAATTTATATTTAAGAAATTTCAATTTTAAAATCTGTTACGAAATCGTTTGCTAAAAAAAACTATTTATTCGTTACTCTAGCGGCTTCAACTTAATCTACATTAGAAATACCTCATTTAATCAAAACACTACTCTAGATTAGGATGCAATAAATAATCAAGTCCTAGTTAAACGTTTAACTATTTCTATAAAAAAACAGATACTAACCTAAACTAGATTCTTTTATTATTAATTCTGCATTTAAAATTATTGCTTCCTTAGGCATTTCGATATTCTGTATTTGCTTGTCTACAGTTGCTATAGCCAACTTACCTATTTCTTTTAATGGCTGGCGTATAATCGAAATAGGAACACTAAACAATTCATATGCCTCAGTTTCATCAAAAGCTACAACTGCAAATTTTTCAGGAACTGGTATTTTTAGTTTTCTCAATTGCTTTAATCCTGAAATAGCTAATCTGTTACTACTAAAAAATAACGCATCTACTTTACTTTCGGCAGTTAGAATAGATTCAATCCCTAGTTCAATATCTCTATCAATATGATTTTTATCAATTCCTAAAATTTTAAAATTTGCTTCTTTATTATCTTCTATCGAAGCTTTAAACCCCCTTTCACGTTCAATAAGACTTTCAAGTTTTGAAGTATAATTTACAAAACAAATATTGCGCCTTCCTTGATCTAGTAAATGTTCTGTTGCCGTACATGCTACCTCAAAATTATTAATTTGTACTGAAGCCGCATCTACACCCGGCATATTTCTGTCAATAAGAACAAACGGAATTTTACTCTTCTGTAACCTTTTTAAATAAGCTCCACTATTTTCAACCGGCGCCATTATCAATCCATCAACTTGTCGCTCTCTAAACGTATCTATAAGACTCTCAAACTTTACTTTATCTTCATCACAACTTCCTATTATGAGCGTACAATCTATTTTTCGAGCTTCATCCTCAATAATACGTGCCAATTCTGAGAAATAAGGGTTTGATATATCTGCCACAATTAGCCCCAATGTAAAAGTGCGTTGCGTTTTAAGACTTTTAGCTATTTTATTAGGTCTGTAATTCAGATCTGTTACTGCTTTTTGAACTCGCTTAATGGTATCTTCACCTATGCGACCCTCTGCCCTATCGTTTAAAACATAGGACACTGAGGCTATAGAAACTCCCGCTTCTTTGGCAACATCTTTTATAGAAATACGCTTCACTACATCGTTATATTTGATAAATATACTAAAGTTAAACGTTTAACCAAATGAAATTTAAATTATTTTATTTTGAGATATATGCAAATAATAGGGCTCATTATTGTCAACCCTATTATTTAGTATACTTCAGGGGCTTACGTAACCCAATATAATTTTAATTTAGTTTGTAGAAATATTAGATAACCTTGTTGCGTAGTATTCCTATACCTTCAATTTCTAATTCAATAACATCTCCAGGTTCAAGAGGCCTATGTACTGAAAAATTATTTTCGATAAGACTCCCCCATCCTACTGTACCACTACCCAAAATATCACCAGGCATTAAGAATACATCATTTTCCGAAGCACGTTCTATCATTTGTGGAAATGTATAGTAAACCGAATTATAATTGCCTTCACAAACGGTCATTCCATTAATGCGTGAAGACATTTTAAGGTCAAAGCGTCCATCTGTAGTTAGGGGCATTGCCAGATGTTTAGGATGAGATGCTCTTGATATTGTACACCTGTATTTTTCAAATTCATCCTTAGTCACTATACAAGGTCCTATAGCATTCGCGAAATCTTTTCCTTTGTGAGGCCCCAGGGGTACAGTCATCTCCTGGCGCTGTATCCCACGAGCCGTCCAGTCATTAAACACTGTATAACCAAAAATATAATCGTCTGCTTCATCAGCTTTGATATCACTCCCTTTTTTTCCTATCACAGCAGCAATCTCAAGCTCAATATCTAGTTTAGTTTCTTTAAGCGGACGCTTAATCTCAGAATCTGGACCATAAATTGCCTGATGGTTTGTGAAATAAAAAATAGGAATCTTATACCAGGCTTCACTCACAGAATGCCCAAATGATTTTGATGCATTGAGCATATGCTCTTCAAAAGCTACATAATCTCTAAAACTACGTGGATTAGTTAAAGGCGCTAACAGTTGAACATTAGCTAATGTGTAATGCGGCTCTAAATCTTCAAGATTTTCGGTTTTAATAATATCAAAATAGGTCTTATGATCATCTATAAAACTGAGCATATCATTAGGCAAGCGACCATCTGCTTGTTGCATGGCAACTACACCACCCCCTTTAAGCCAACCTGTATGTATAGAACCTGATTCAATTTTAAATGTGACTAACTTCATAAACTTAGATAAATTTTAAAATGCCTGCATTAACGTTCCTACTGCCTGACCTATTAACTTTCCGGGATGAGATCCTTCAGGAAGTGGTTTTCCTTCAAAATCCATAAGTTCCCATTCTGCAAGAGTTTCAGAAGCATTAACAATAGCCATGCAACGATCAAAACGTCTGCTCATAAATGACTTGAAGGCATCTTCTACTGTCACAGCATTTTGCACTTCTTCTGCTAATACAACTGCATCTTCAAGAGCTAATGCAGCACCAGATCCCAGTTGCGGGACGGTTGCATGTGCTCCATCTCCTATAACAATTACTCTATTTTTATACCACGGATTGGGTAAGTGACTGGCTTCAATAGGCCGGTAATTTACTAGATCTGGTTCTGTAATTTGAGAAATTACATCCTGAGCTATTTTTACAGGATACTCAGACAAGTAATCTTTTAACATAGGAATGTATGCAGATTTTTCAATCCAGGGATTATCTGCCCCTTCTGATGATACTAAAAACATATACATTGTGTCTTTATCCATTGGGATAAATCCTATTTTACTACGTTTGCCATAGTACATATATGCAGTGTCAAGATCTTCGTGTCTTTTAAATGCATATCTCCATACAGAAACTCCCATATATCTAGGTTTATAGTCTCCAAAAACCATTTTCCGAACCTGAGAATTTATACCATCTGAAGCGATTAAAATATCATAGGTTCCTGTTGTGCCATCAGTAAAAGTCACCGTAACAGCATTTACATTATTCTCAATGTGAGTAACAGTAGTTCCCATTTTGTAGGTAACCCCTTTATCTAATGCTTCTTTATACATTATTTCGTGAAGTACACGCCTTGATATACCATTATGACTAGGATACTTACCCATAGGTGGTGCTCCTGCTAATCCCATAAAATGACCACCAGCAGTGTACATTTTTAATTGTCCGTAAGGGTATCCCTGACGCATAGTTTCATCAGCAAGACCTATTTTATCTAATGCTCGTAATGCATTAGATTGCTGAATTATGCCTACGCCATACACATTATAAGCATCTAACCGTTCTGCAACCTCTACCTCATTACCATTATTAGCAAAGGCTATTGCTGCAGATTGACCGCCTATTCCTCCTCCTACTATAAGTATTTTTTTTACTGCCGACATGGGTGACGATTTTTTAATTAATTAAAATGAATGCTTGCCTGTTACTCGTGTATTTTTTTGGCAATCCAATCAAACATATCTAAAGCAGGCATAAAATTATCTACCTGGCAATGTTGCGAACCGCTTTCACCCTCAGGAACAATTTTCATCTCATGCTCACACATTAAATGCTGCTCTAGTGTTAGCGCGTGTTCTACAAAATTCTGTTTATCGCCACCACCGTGCATTATAAAAGTGGGCATGCTAATTTTTTCGGCAACACCATTTTCGAGTGTAAAACCTTTCAACTTTTCAAGAACTTCCTCGTGGCTATTGGCATCCATAATATGCTGTACTATTTCAGAAAGCGGGTGCTTAGCACTACGTCCTTCCCATACTGAATAATAAGACCATACAGCGCCAAAAATCATACACACTTTAAAACGGGGTTCAAAAGCCGCACAACGTGCCGCCATATATCCACCCATAGAAACCCCTGCTATTCCTACACTACTAGTATCGACTTCATCTTTTAGATTCTCTAAAACCCAATCTAAAACTGCCGTACCGGCTACATTATAATCGTAACGAGAGTGAATGTGATTTAAGCGCAAGGCCGCTCCCTGCCCCGGGCCATCAACTGCAAGCAATGCTACGCCACGCTCAATTAAATGATCACCTATACCAAAATACAGTTCTTCTGCGAGGCTATCTAAACCACCAAACATCACCATCACTGGAGGGTTTTTAATTCCTTTAGGTTTAAATAAATACCCTGGTAGAAAAGAGTCTTCAAAAGGAACCTCTATTTGAATTGGTTTTTCTTCAAAGTATTGCGTAGCTCTAATAAAGGCTTCACGTGCTTTTATATAGGTTTCTATTTTGCGATCATCTTGCAGATTCATAAAGAATTCTGCAGTACGCAAATAGTTAAAGGCTCTTAAATAAGTACGCCTTGCTGAAACAAATGATTTTTTATTCTCGTAATCTTCAGCCCAGCTAAAAACCTCATTACCCTTTTTTAACCATTCAAGATTAAAAGTTTCTCTATTGTCTGGATCTATATTCCCTGCTACTTCCAGGATTTCTGCAAATTCCCCACCACCATAATGTGCTTGAGTTAGTGCTCTGTTTACTTGATATGAGGGCATATACTTGCCCGGAAAAAAATGCCACATAATTTTCTATTTAGGTATTATAAATTTGTAATTCTTATATATCTACTGGCCTCACTGTACCGTCATCAGAAAGTCCTAGTTTTTTACCTTTTGCCATTTCTGCAAACGGATTTACCGAACCCCAGGCATCATTAGGATTATCTTTTAAATAATGAACATCTAAGTGGTCTGGTGCAAAAACTAAACGCGCACACGCATAATATTCAAACAGAATACCACTACCCGGATCTACGATATATATAAAAAATCCTTCATCTGCTTTGTGACGTGTAGGCGCTCCCATAACACTTTTGTAGCCCTTTTCTATAAAATAATCTAATGCAAGAAGAACTTCTTCTCTACTGTCCACATTCCAGCATATATGATTTAAAACAGCTTGTTTAGGGGCTATGTTAGGATCTGTAAACACAGCTATATCGTGTGATAAATTTGCAATCGTATGCAACCCGCCTATAGGAGGAATTTCATCAGAAATACGTATCTCATCCGGGTTTTTAAGACCTAAACCTTTCCAGAATGCTTTTTCTGCAGGATACGCACCTTTAGAAACCATATAAGTAACGTGATCAAAACGTCTGGGATTTGCCCCTTTCAATCGATTACTAGAATAGCGGTCTGCATATACACTACCACGTTCACCTTCTTCACGCAACCATTCTACATCCCAAAACACCTCGTGCATATGACCTTCCGGAGATTGAAATTTAAAAGCCTTACCGTGACCCAGATCCCCATCGTGCCAGCCTCTTCCTGCTCCTATGCCTTCTAAATATTCTACAGCTTCCTCTAATGCTTCGGGACTATCTGCACGCCATCCTATATGACCCAATCCTGATTCTTCACTTTGTGTAAGCTTTAGTGTATGGTGAAAATAATCGCCCCAGGCTCTTAAGTAAACTGAATTCTCTTCCCTACCGGTAATATCCATACCTACAATCTCTCCAAAGAAATGTACAGATTTTTCCAAATCCTGGGTTAGCACTTCAATATGTGCCATTTGTGAAAAATAATGCGGATTTTTTGCCATTTTTATTAAAATTTATGGTTTTTTTTGCGTGATTCTTAAAACAAATTTAAATGTATTTTGGGTTGAAAATGAATCATTAAATGGTAATTACTATTCAAAATCAATTCGTATAAGAATAATTCTCAAGTTAACTTCTATAATTATATTCATTTGTATTCTTTATTAACAAAATTTAGTATCTGCTGTAATAAAAAATCTATAAAGCAAATTATTTATTATTCAGAAGATTTAATCTTCTTCATTAATTCCCCAAAATGTGGTCTAAACTCTTTAAATAGTTCATTATCCTTATTCTTTAACATTACCTCACTAAAGAGTTTAAGACCTATCGCAAATTCTACAGAATCCTGCTCAGATTTAAATTGATTCTTTGCTTTTAAGCGTTCAACTATTTTGAAAATATTATCGTGATTGCCAAATTCTAGTTCTATAGGTTTATATGTGTTTTCCTCTGCTTTAAGCAATTCAAGAAGTTCTAATCGTAATTTATATCTATTGGCTTTTTTTGTCATTTTCAGCTTATTATTTTCTAGTCTAAGAACTTTTGTTACTGGTTCTAATTAATTTTTTTATCACCCGGCGTGCTCTATTAGGACCTACATCAACGTGAATATCAAATGAGGGTTGAGCTCCAAATTTTTGCATATTTTTAAATTGTTCTTCAACAACAACCTTATCTTCATCAAATGTGAATCTGGTTTGTTCAACAACTTTTTGTTTTATTTCTTCAATATTATTTTCAGGGTTTGTAGCTATCGTCCAGAAATAATGTGACGTTTCTGTAGTTTCTGGTGTTAGACCGTGTAATCCGCGCATATGAAAACCTGTTCTTTCAGGATTATCAAGTGAGTCTGTATCTACATCTATTGCACCGGTCCAGATACGTATATGAGATGCAAAAAACTCTAACTCCTGCCATCTATCAACTTTCCCTTTAAAATTATAAGCTGCTAAATACGTAGGGGGTGGTGTAGAATTAGGTAAGTAACGTTTTATAAAAACACTATCACCTCGTGTCTCTGAAATAAGTTTTGCACTCATATGTGTATGAGCATCACCACCTATGGTATGTACATGAACATAACCTAAGTGACTTAGATCAAGTAAATTGTCATGTATTAATTGATAAGGTGCCTGATACTTGTAAACATCACCATCAAACACATAATCACTATCTGTATGAAAGCTATATCGTGGAGGATCTTCAGTAGGAATTTCATTTCCTTCACTCCCAAACCACATCCAGACAATTGCATCTTGCTCGACTACATTGTAACTTTTTACACAAGCATTAGGAGGAAGATGATCCTGACCCGGTACATCTATTACTTTTCCTGCATCATCAAACAATAAACCATGATACCCGCATCGCAGTCCTTTTTCTTCAATAATACCCATAGATAAAGGCAAATGACGATGACAACAACGATCTTCTAAAGCGTTTACTTTTCCTTCTTTCGTTCTATATAATACTACAGGATTATTAAGTAGTGTTCTTGGCAAAGGTTTATCTGTAAGCTCTTTACTTAATGCAGCAACGTACCAGACATTTAAGGGAAATTCTACTTTTATATTTTTTTCGTCGCTTTTATTAGCTATGTTCATATGATTAATTTTTATTTTACTGTTACTTCACCTTTTGTTTCTTTCATTTTAGATAAGAAAAAGAGAGATAATACTGCTAAAACAGCTGCAACCCATAAAAATGCAGACTCATTTATCGCATCAGATAAACCACCTGCGATTGCCGGAATTAAAACACCTCCTACAATTTCTGCAACCCCTGTTACAAACCCCACAGCTTTTGCTTTAAGATGGTTAGGCACTGCCTCTGATGGTACAATTGCTGCCACAAGCGGTATGGTACCTACCATAGCATAAGTAATAAACATAGCGGGCAGATGTGCACCAGAACCGTTTAAATAATACACAGCAAACGGATAAAAAATACCCAAGATTAATGCTATCAATAATGCTTTCTTTCTACCTATTTTATCTGATATTCCGGGGAAAAATAAAGAGGAAACAAGCATTGCAACCCCCAATAAACCCATAGTTTTTTGCATATCACCTGCAGACATACCTTGCACGTCTGTAAAATATTTTGTGATAAAAGGTATCGTTGCGAACCACCATCCAAAAACACAGCAGGCTAATGGTGTACCCCATTTAATGTTAGTATACTGCCATAATTCTTTGATATTAAATCCATTTTTTACCTCAATCCCCCTACTTTCAGTAGTGGATTTTTTTAAATAAACTGCGGCCAGTACTCCCATTAAAAGTCCCGGAACACCTGCTATATAAAAGGCGGTACGCCAACCCATATTTTCGGCAATTTGAATAAGAATTATTGGCGCAAGTATAGAACCAAATAGAGCTCCACCTACGGCTTGTACAATTCCTACATTAATACCTAATCTGGTAGGAGATGATTCCCGTTCTACAAATATTTGCGCAAGCGGAATCACAGGACCTTCAGCTAAACCCATCACAAGTCTGGCTGCTAATAATGCACCAAAACCCATTGCTAATCCTGAACCAAATGAGCATACAGAGAAAATAAAAATTGCCACTATAAATGTGATTTTATTTTTATTTCTAGACTCAGACCAGGCTGTCGTAAAGTAGCTTGATACGGCCCAGGCTAAAGATAGACCTGCTGCTAAAAGTCCTATCTGAAAATTATTAAGATTCAGATCTTTTGACACATAAGGCACCAGATAATTAAGTGCCAGCCTATCAAAAAACAGGACTCCAAAAGTCAACGCCATTAGCGCTACTACTCGGTTTTCATAAGAAAATATTTTTTTCATTTAGTTAGGGTTTAGAGAGGTATTTAAATGGTGATTAATTGGCAGGTATGAAAAAATCATAAATAAGTTGAGCCATATTTATATCCTGAATATTGTTTCCTAAAAATGTCGGAAGCTCTGCTTCTGTAGGAACACTCAATAGGTGTCCGCCATTTTTAACTTCCACTAGTTGAATATCATATTTTGACGTAGTTGCTTTAAATAAAACAGCTGTTGCACCATCTTCTTTATCGAGGTCAGGAAATATTGAAGTTGCTGTAGTAGGAAAATCTAACCCGGCAAGATTTGCCCAGTATTCTATTGTTTTGCGAGTTGACATTACTTCTCCCCGCTTGTTGCCATCCTCTACATTTACTTCGCCGCCCTCATACGGGTTTATAGAATCTCCCGTCCCATTTAATATCATTATAGAAACAGGAGCACTGCTGTTTATACAGTCATTATTTGTATCAACCGGTAAGCTTGCACTTACAGCTGCATATTTTGCAAAGAATTCAGGTAGCTCTTTAGCAAGTTTATAAACCATATGACCTCCGTTAGAATGACCGGCAACAAAAACACCAGATTTCTTAACAGCATATTTATAATTAAAAAAGGCAATCATTTCTTTAAAAAATGCTATATCATCTATGTCTAAAACATTAGCGTCAAAATTGGCTTCTTTACGGCATTCATTCCAGTGCTGTTTGTAGCCATCAGGATAAACGATAATTGCATTTTTGCGTTCTTGCGACAGCTTGTTAAACCAGTTTTCAGTATATCGCATAATGGCGTCACCACTTCCATTAGAACCATGTAATACAAAAATAAGCTTGGGATTTTCGGTTATATTATTTGGAATGAAATAGGAAAATGTCCGCTCGTTTTGATCAATTTCTATAGAATCTTTTAATACAGTACTAAAGTCTAATGAGTCTGTTGCTGTACTTTTAATTTTTGGTTCGCTTAAATCACTAGTCACGTTGCTCTTACAAGAAAGTAATGAGGTTAAAACTGCTATAACAAGAAGTTTTCTAAAAATGACGTTCATAAACTTTATACAATTACTATGGGTTTATACAATTGAGTACTGCAATATTGCTTTTGATTAGTGCGGGGATTTTCTAAACTGTGTCTTATTACTCATTGCATCAGACCACTCAATAACCCCATTAGCGTTAGCCCATTCTGTATGTAAAGCCGCCATTTTTGCAACCATTTCTGGTTGAGAATCTGCAATGTTCTTAGATTCTGTTCTATCTACAGCTAAATCATATAATTCCCATTTATTACCGGGATAAACTGATACAGCTTTTAAATCTCCCATCCATATTGCACGATCACCAAACCATTCAAAACATATAGGTTGTTCTCTATTCCAGTCATCACCCTGCAATAAGGGTAAAAAACTCTCGCCAGCAAGTACATTTGTTTGTATGCCATTGTAACTTTTAGGATATTCTACATTTGCAATACTTAATAAAGTTGGCATAATATCAACCATATGCGTTCCCCCTTTTAAAATTTTACCTGCACCTTGTTGACCGGGATAGCGTATAATAAATGGAGTTGCAGTTCCTCCTTCGTAAGGAGATGATTTATAACTTCTTAGTGGGCTATTTGATACTTGTGCCCAATTTTTAGAATAGGCTTCCATAGAACCTGCGGTACCTACAGGACCTTCATTTCTATGTACGGTAAAAGGCATTTTACCAACATCCATATTTTCGGCACCATTATCAGATAAGAAAACAACAATTGTGTTGTCCAATTGGCCTGTAGTTCCTAAATAGTTAAGTAGCTTTCCTATATTTTGATCTAGATTATCTACCATCGCTGCATAAACCTCCATTTTTAAAGACCAGTCACTTTTTTCTTGTGCACTTAAACTTTCCCATGACGGCAAGAGCGTATCTTTAAAAAGATCCCAGTTTTGATCTACAAGACCTAACTTTTTAATATTCTCAAATCTAAGTTTACGTAACTCATCCCAACCGGCATCATATTTACCTTTATACTTTGCGATGTCTTCTGGCTTTGCGTGTAATGGCCAGTGTGGCGCATTGTAAGCCATATACAAAAAGAAAGGTTTTTCTTGAGGAGTATTTTTTACAAAATTTATAGCCCTGTTAGTGAGCTCATCGGTAAGGTAAAAGTCTTCTTTATCTATAGTGTAAACCTCGTTACCTTCGTATAAAAATGCAGTTGAAGGTGGGCCTTTGAGCAAAGGTTTTGTGTCAAAATAACTAGCACCACCATCTAGAAAACCAAAGAAATTATCAAAACCTCGCTGTAATGGCCAGTGTGCTTTATCATTACCCACGTGCCACTTACCAGACATATAAGTTGAGTAGCCACCGCTCTTAAATACTTCTCCTAAAGTCAACGATTCTTTATTAAGATAACCCTCATAACCAGGCATACCAAAATCTTCATTAAAAAAACCTATTCCGGCTTTATGAGGATATTGCCCGGTAAGCAAACTTGCCCGGGAAGGTGCACAAATAGTATTTGTATAAAAACGCATTAACCTTGTTCCCTCTGATGCTAAACGGTCAAGACTAGGGGTATTTATTTCTGATCCATAATTACCCAGGTCTGAAAAACCCATATCGTCTGCCATTATAAGAACAATGTTGGGTTTTTTCTCTGGCTGAGAAATCTCTATTTGATCTTTAACAATGTTTTTACAACCGAAGCAAAGTAGCATCAGTACTCCTAAAACAGGTATTCTTATTACGTTCATTTTCAATCAATTATTTAATAAATAGGGTCTTTATCATTACTTAGTTCATTACTATAGAAATATATTTTATAGTAAATCAGGAATTAAAATCTATAGGTTGCTGTTAAGAAATAAGCTCTAGGCATAGTTCCTTGTGTAGAAAAAACTGCATTAGGATTATTTGCAATGTAATCAGGTCCAAAACCATCTCTATTTAATGCTTGTGGAAACCCTCCCGGACCTTGCCATCCTAGAATTCCGTATTTGTCAAGCACATTATTAATATTTAATTGTAAACCGAATTTTTTAGAAAAATCATAACCAAAGGCTAAATCTACATTACCGTAAGCAGGCAATATAAATGCGTTAGGAACATTGGCCTGTCTGTCTCCCATATAGCTGTAATTAAGAGAAGCATAAAACTTTTCTCCATTGTATATAGGGTTTACATTAAAGATTAGGTTAGCGCTATTATCTGCTTCATTACCAGAAAAATCGATAATTGTATCATCTTCAGCCCCATCTTCTCCCTCTGCCCAGGCAGTATATTTATCGGCCTTTGCTTTTTGTACAACAGCATTAGCTCTAACAGACCATTTTTCAGCTATTTTATATGTTGCCTCTAATTCAAAACCTAGTGTTGTATACTCGTTAAATTGATATGTGGGGGAATAATTTGTGCGCGATTCTGATGAGAATGTTTGTATATTAGGTACATTCTTCAAGTTGCTATAAAAGGGAGTTGCAACTAGTTTTAAATTTTCTGTGTTTACCTTATATCCTATTTCAAATTGAGTTATTTCTTCTAAAAGTGATTGATTGTTTTGTTCTAAAGAATTTATTAAATCATCATTATTAAGATCTAAATAGAAAGAAGTAGATTGTGCTTTATTACCACGAGCAAATCGTGCGTAAATAGCTTGCTGATCGCTGAATTTATAATTTAAACCTGCGGTGTATGAAAAACTATTTAGATCATAATTATAATTTACCGGAGTACCAGCTGTACCTCCTCCATTATCCCACAGAGTAAGTGGGTTGCCATCACGACCACCAAATGTGGGATCATTTTGTCTTGGGTTTGCGATTGCAATAGAATTAAACCCTTCTGAAGTTATGCTTTCATATCTAAGTCCGTAGTCTAAAGTAAGCTTTGGTGTAATTTTCCAATTATGACCAAAGAAAATTGCAAATATTCCTTGCGTAGTTTCACCATTATCAGACCCTGTCCACCCTACATTCATAAAACCTTCAGGACTAGTTACCTCATATGTATTGCCGTCATTAGCATCTAAAGTGATTTGAGCAGGTACCGGTCTATCTTGAATAAGACCCCCGCTTAGTGCCATACCCTTATTATAATTTGTAATCTTTAATTTTGAACGACTATAAAAACTACCCAGGTTAAAACTGCTTTTCTCTGTTTTTTTAGTAATGATAAATTGATTAGCAATCTCGTTTCTGTCTATATCAGTATAAAATAATGGCATAAACAATAGTGAATTAGGCTGTACATTAGATCCTGGGAAATTATTATTTGCTCCCGGAGTAAATAGTACTGGCGGTCCTGGCACTGAACCCGGGCCTACATTAGGCGTTAAGGTGACAGTACCAAATTCTACACCGGTTCTTGGGTCTGCAAATCTATAAGTACCGGTACGATGCGGGGCCGGTCCTGCAAATAAACCTGGGATTGCATAAAATGGAATATCTGTAGTGCTTATAGGTGTAACCACAGCTGTTGCATTACGCTCATCATCTTTTCTAGAATATTTAAAATCATTCTTTAATGAAAAACCGTTTCCTAAGTCCTGCATCCAGTTAAAACCAACAGACCTATCAATATTGTGTAAAAGATCTGTCGAGTTAATGGTACGTGTACCCTCCTCATTAAAAGGTACTTCTATAGAAAAATCATAGAGTGCATAAGAATCATATTTAGAAAAACCTTCAGCTATTTGTGGGTCGCTCCAATTTGTAGAAGGTATAAATGCCATTCTATCATTTTTATCATTTAGGTATTTTAAGTTCAATCTAAAAGAACCCGATTTGTATTTTTTTACCAGATTACCTCGTATTTGCCCACCTTTATTAACCGGGTAACCACGATCTCTAGCTCCATCTGATCTGCGGTAGAAGCCACCAATATTATATGTCCAGCTATCGCTTAAAGGACCACCTACATTAAAATCTGCTCTATAATAAGGGTTTTGACCATTACCTTCTAGACCATATTTAGCTCGTATTTCACCAGCAAATTCATCACCACCAGTTTTAGATACATAATTAAAAATACCACCGGGAGCATTAGCTCCTAAAATAGATGCTGTACCACCTCTTACAGCCTCAACTCTATAAGTCATGGCATCTGCTCTAAGAAATAAATCTGGATAAAGCTCTACGTTAGTTACCGGTAAACCATCTTCTTGTAATGACACATATCTGTAACCGTTAATATTATCAATAGAGTTTGCAGAGAGACCTCTTGAGTATACAGAATTCCATATTTCACCTCTGGCCTGATTAACAAAAACACCTGGAATGTTTTTTAATAAATCTGCAGAACTCGTGGGTGCAGTTCGCTGCAGTTGTTCTGCTCCTATAGTTGAAATTGCAACTGAGGCATCCATGCGGCTGCGGGCATCAAATACACCTGTAACAACTACAGCATCTAATTGACTCGCATCTTCTTGTAATTTAATCGAAATCGTTTGCGCTTGAGGCACTTTAACTGTTATCGTTTTATTAGAAAAACCTACATAAGAAATGATTACTTTATAGGTACCATTATCTAGACTGTTTAAAACAAAATTACCATCAAAGTCTGTTACTGAACCCTTTTTGGTTTGTATAATAAGTACAGATGCTCCAGGCAAAGGCATTCCAGATTCATCTAAAACTTTACCTTTAATTTGACCAGTTTGAGCTTGAACGAAACCAATCATTAAGAGTCCTAAGATGAATAGTAAAGATTTTGACTTGATTTTCATAATTTGTTATTTTTAGTTAATCAAATAATGTATCCGCGATTAATAGATGATTTATTTACATATTTCTAATTCTATCATATTCAAATTTCAGATATATCAATAATATTTATGAATCATAAAAAGACTAATTATATTCATTATCAACACTTTTGAGTGTTGCTTATCTCTAATAATCCCAATTCAAACAAAAAGCCGAAGAATTAATTCTTCGGCTTTTAAAAAACAGCTAATTCAGACTATAATTTATAGTTGAGGGTTAAAAAATATGCTCTTGGTTGTATTGCAATAACTGGGTGTATAGCATTAGGATTTGCAGCCACAGATTCTTTAGTTACCCGGTTAGGGTTAAAGGCTTGTAAAATATCTCCAGGAGCTAATGAGGTCATAATTCCAAAATTATTAGTTAGGTTATTAATGTTAACAGAAGCTTTAAAACGCTTCGTAAAATTATAACCAATACCAAAATCTAATTGTCCAAAACCAGCTATCTCATAAGCATTAGGTTGATTTGCCTGTCGCTTTCCTAAATATTTATATTGTAGTAATGTGTAAAATTTATCTGTATAATAGGTAGGTGTTAGTGTTGCTATAAAATTTGGGTTATTTTCTGCATCATTACCGCTATAGTCAACTAATAAATCATCTTCTCTAGGAGCTTCACGAGGATCCCATAATAACCAGTCTTTTAGTTTTGCTCGTTGTACCGTTGCACCTCCTGTAAGACTAAAGTTCTCATGAATATTCCAATCAAGTTCAAGTTCTACCCCTACTGTTTCTATTGAATTTTGAACTGCCGGAGTATAGTAAAATTGATTATTTTCATCTGCAGTTAAACTAGTAACTGTAATATTACTTAGTGTACTATAAAATGGAGTAATTACTGCATTTATCTTATCAGTTTTTAATTTATAAGCTGCTTCAACCTGAGTAATTACCTGATTTTCGGGATCTGTACTATCTACCGCAAACTGGCTGGTATAGCTTCTGTAAAACTGAAGATCTGGAGCTTTTTCTCCTCTTGTAAAACGCACATAGACTGCATTATTATCGTCTAATCTATAGTTTGCACCTGCCGAAATAGAAAAACCTGAAACTTTTTTATCAAACGATGTTGTGTTAGCTCCTAAATCCTGACTAAAGTTATCGAATACAGTATTAGGATTCCCATCAAGACCACCACCTGCAGATCTTCCGAAGTTAGGAACTGAACGATCTACTGTACCATCTATATTTGATGTTTCAATACGGAAACCCCAATCTATATTTAATTTATCTTCAATAAATGATAAATTGTTTCCGAAGAAAAATGCTAACTGACTTACATCTGCATCAAAATCACCGTAGCCAAAACTACCTCCTATTTTCATATAGCCTTCTGGGCTACTTAGCTGATAGGTTTGGCCATTTACCGCTGCAAACGATACATCAAGAGGTACAGGCCTGTCTTTAATTAATGACAGTGATAAGGTAGGTGCAGACATACTGCGGTCTTCAATTTTAGATTTTGAATAAAATACACCCACATTAACAGATGCATTATCCCACTTTTTACCTACAACAAATTGATTCATTACTTCATTAAGTTTTGAATCGTTTAATAAGGTACCATTATAAAAAACAGAATTATTTACAGCTTCCGGAAGGTCTGATGACAAAACCGTCCAGGAAGGGGGCGCAGTTTGTGATAAGTTCTGAGAAACTGTAGCCACCACTTGATTGGTTTCACGATCTGTGAATGTATAAACACCCGGTAAATTTACAGACCCCGGAGGTCCTACACCACCGGCAAAAAAATAGGTAGATTGATCTTCAAGACCTGTAAAACTTGTTGCAGTATTTGAAGCAACAGAATAGGTTTTAGCACTGTATTTAAAATTATTAGCTATAGACCAGTTATTGTTAAGCTTTTGATCTAAATTAAAACCTACGCTAAAATCTTTAGACTGGTTTGCATCTGCAGGATCAAATGTACGTGTACCACCACGGCCATCAGGCACCTCTACAGCACCTTTAGGTAGCAAATAAGAATCTCTCTGATTTACTCCTGGAGCCAGTTTAATATCATCAAAACCCTGTGCAGGGGTAACCATTGCTAAAGCATTACGATCATTTAAATATTTTGCAAAAAAACGAATCGATGAGCCTTCACCATATTGTTTTGTAAGGCTTGCTTTTAATTGTCCTCCTTCATTTAATGGATAGCCAGCATAGCGCGCACCATCTGCCTTGCGAAAAAAGCCACTCACATTATAAAACATGGTCTCGTTAATTTTATCACCATAGGTTACATCTGCTCTGTAAAAAGGATTTTTACCATCACCTTCTAATCCCAGACGCACACGTACCTCATTCATATCTTCTGCGCCCGTTTTAGATAAAAAATTAAAAATACCACCGGGTGCATTTACACTGGTTATAGATGAAGTACCACCACGCACTGCCTCAAGTCTTTTAATAGATGCATCGCTTCTAAAAAATAAATCTGAAACAAGTAATCCGTCTGAAATAGCAGTTACCGGTAATCCATCTTCTTGCAAAGAGACATAATAATATCCGTTATTTGATTCGGTAATTGAAGTGTTTGAATTTGCTGAAATACCCCGTGCATAGACTGTATTACGTACTTCACCCGCAGAAGAGTTAACGTAAACTCCTGGAGTATTTTTTAATAAATCTGCGGCACTTACAGCTACCAGTCTATCTAGTTCTTTAGCTCCTAAGGTAGATATTGCAACAGAAGATTCCATCTTACTACGGGCATCAAAAACACCTGTAACAACAACATCATCAAGCTGGGTTGCATCTGCCGCAAGTGATATACTAATCGGGCTGTTTTGAGGCACAGTTACCGCTACAGTTTTTCTTGTATAACCCACATAAGTTATCACAAGATTATAGGTTCCGTTTTCAATTCCGTCGATGCTAAAATTACCATCGAAATCGGTCATTGTACCTTTATTTGTCCCCTCAATTAAAACTGACGCACCCGGTAATAAAACACCTGTTTCATCTTTGATTTGGCCTTTTAATTGTCCTGATTGCGCATACGCAAAATCAATCATTAGGAATCCGATACAACATAAAAAGAGTCGAATACATTTACTCATAAAAAATGGATATTTAATTTGGTTAAATTGATATCGCTATTTTTTACATAAATAATTGCAATTATGATAAAAATAACTATCCCAAATTTCGGATATTACAAAGTTTATTGTAAATCAAAAACGGACTAAAACTATTCAATATCAACCATTAATGGCGTATTCTCGTGGAGTTATACCAGTCTGTTGCTTGAAGAATCGCGCAAAATTACTGGGTGTTTGGTTACAGAGTTTTACTGCAATTTCAGACACATTTAAGCGCGAGTGTCTAATGAGTGTCTTAGCCTCAAGAATAAGCATTTCTTTAAGTAAATCTTGTGCAGTTTTCCCAATGGCTGTCTTCACACATTTATTTAAATAATTAGGCGTAACATTTAATAAAGCTGCGTAATCATTTATAGTCTGGTATTCATAAATATGCTTGGCTAGTGCGTGTTTATACCGCTTGGTAATTTCAAAATTAGATTTCTTATTCTTCTTAGCAACAACAGTAGAAGGTTCTGTTCGCAGTTCTTCAAATAGCGTCATTAAATTTAAGGCTATTAGATTTTTCTTGTGTTCTTCTGCTCTATATAAAACTATTAAACGCTCTAGTATATGCTCAAGGGTAATTTGTGATGCATCTTGAAGAGAAATCAATGGATTTGACTGATACTGAAAAAATACAAATTGTTCGGTTAAATACCCTTTTGGAAAAAGATCAAAGAGTTTTTCATTAAAATGACAATAATACCCTTCTGCATCTTCGCTAAGCATGGTATGCTCTGTTATTTGATATGCTGGTAGAAAAAAAATAGCAGGCGCTAAAATCTCATAACTATTTAATCCTTTACTACGTACTGCAGTTCCTTTTTTTAAAAAGAAAAAATCGTGATAGGTTTTGCGATGGGGTAATACTTTAAAATTCTTTTTATCAGAAATATCATCTACGCGATTAATATGAAAATCTTCATGAATCGCATTAGACATCAACGGAAGCCAGTCAATAGAATGCATATGAAATTTTGAAATTTCATATGTACTTAGCGTTGGTATATTATGATCTGTACCCATTTATTTTACATCATTATTCTATAATTGCTACAGCTCTAGTCCACCCGCCGCTTCCTTTCTCTATTTTTGCTGGAAAGCAAGCAACTTTAAAACCAGTTGCAGGCAACTGATCTAAGTTTGCCATTTTCTCAATTTGACAATATTCTTTTTCAATCCCTACATAATGTGCTTGCCAAATAACGCCTTCTCTGGGATTTGCTTTATAATCTGCTACCTGCAGATGCATAGGAATATCCCATCCCCAACCGTCTGTTCCCATTACTTTAATACCTTGGTCTATTAACCAATGTGTTGCTTTAGCAGAAGCACCTACGTGAATGCGAGCAAAATCATCATCGTGTAAGCGTTTATCAGCATCACAACGTATGAGAACAATATCAAAGGGCTTTAACGTATAATTTATTTCAGCTAACTTTTCAATTAAATCTTCAGGTTCAAACATGTAGCCATCTGGCTTATCTGTAAAATCTAGAATCACACCATCTCTAAAAAACCAATCTAAAGGCATCTCATCTATAGTACGCGATGGTTTACCGCCACAGGTAGGATAATAATGATAAGGTGCATCTACATGTGTACCACAGTGACTGGTAACTGTAAGAAATTCACCTGCAGGTCCATTTCCGTTAGGAAAAACATCTGTTAATCCTCCAAAAAGTACACTACCCATTTTCTGAGCACCATCCTTATGGTTTTCATAAATTATAGTTGTAGGTAACGGCTCCTTTATTTTTTCTGAAATGGTTACAGATAGATCAATTATTTTCATAAATTAAAACTTTACGATATCGATTGAGAATTACAATTTTTTATTATTTTATGTTCATAATAAGGAAACTATTATTACGAACTTAACATCACTTACACCTTAATTTTATTAAAAAATAAATTAATTAGTGCTCGTTCTGTAAACTTCACATTTTATTACTGATAAAACTAATCATAAGTATGCAAGAACTATTCAAAATCAATACTTAAATAATTATATCAATATAAATAATTGGTTTTATATTCTTAATTATAATTAAAAAATCAATTTTAGTATGATTAAATAACCTGTTTCAACTAACTTTTAATAAAGAAAACTAGATTTTTTCAAATCAAAAAAGACCGTTTAATTGCCTGGCATTTCTATAAAACAGATTTATAAAAAACTATTCCTTTTTAAATATATTATTCTAATTTCTAGATTATTACAAATGTAAATACGTGCCTAATTCTAAATCTTAAAAATACTGCTTTAAGATTTTCTAAATTCACCGGGTGAGACCCCTACTCTCTTTTTAAACAACCGGCTAAAATAAGCAGGATCATTAAAGTTTAAAAAGTAAGCAACTTCTGCAATTGAATAAGATGTATTAAGCAGGTATTTTTTAGCTTCATTTATAATAAAATCTTGCACAACCTGTAAAGCAGGTTTACCTGCTACATTATGGCAAACACGATTAAGGTGAGTCTGTGTAATACCTAAAGCATTAGCAAATTCTTTTATAGAAAGCAGTTGCTGAGCATGTAAACGTATTAATTCCTGAAACTGTTGATAATAGGCTAGATTGCGATTATTAGATAATAATTCTTCTGAAGTAGTTCTAAATTTCTCGCGATACAATTCCAAATACAGCAATTCAAAATAGGTTTTTAAAGCTAAAAGTTTTTCTGGCGCTTCATCAAATAACTCTTGTTGAATTTTAGACTTTATATAATTCAATGATTCGAAAAATTCAGAATTTTCAGAAAAAGAATAACAATATAATAAATCACTCTGCTTCCTTATTTCAGATTTATCTTTTAATAAAGTGTCATAAAATGATACCGAAATGGTAAGTACCGCACCTGTAATATGCGGTTCGTAATGAAAACCATGTAGAACATTAGAGGGCACTGTAATTACGCAAGGTGCAATAAGTTCTAATTGCTTTCCTTCAGAATACAATATGCCACTACCCGATTCTATAATAAATAGCTGTACTAAATCTGTATGAATGTGCTCAAGAATTTCCCAGGAGTAAATTTTACTGCGATCTTCTAAAGGTTCTATATGTATAAAGTCTGAAACTAATGCAGATTGTTGATCTCCATATAAACCTTGATATCTAAGCAAATTATTCATAAATGTGTATTACTACTTATTTTATATATAATCTAATATTTGTAAAAATCTAATATACAATTGGTTGTATACTTAGAATTATGATTTCAAACTATAAATTTACTAAATATGTTTATTTTGTCCTGTTATATTTTAAAATAGTGCAAACGTTATCGTTGATATCTAGCTACTTTCGGTTAACTCAAATCTTAAACTGTAGCGCATGAGCTCTTCTTTAGAAACCACATTTGATAGAAACTTGCAACCACCGTATAGGCACGAGGAATATAAATCTACTTTATTACGTGCACCAGCACAGGCTTTAGTAGTGCCAAAAAGAAAGGAAATTCACTTAAATGGTCCATTATTTAAAGATTTTAAATTAGATGCTTTAGATCACGATTTGACAAAAAATTCTATTAAAGATGGTGAACCTATAGGTGAACGTATCGTTGTACATGGTAAGGTCACTAATGAAAAGGGGCAACCATTACCTTTTACCCTCATAGAATTATGGCAGGCTAATGCTGCCGGGCGCTACGTACATAAAGTAGATCAACATAATGCTCCTCTAGACCCAAACTTTTTAGGAACAGGTCGCTGTATGACTGATGCACAGGGTTATTATAAATTTTATACCATAAAACCTGGAGCTTACCCGTGGGGAAATCATCCTAATGCATGGCGTCCCAATCATATTCATTTTTCACTATTTGGGGGGGACATAACTAGTAGATTAATTACTCAAATGTATTTTCCAGGAGATCCGCTTTTTAAACATGACCCTATTTTTAATGCAGTTCCACAGCAGGGTAGAGACTTGTTAGTATCTTCATTTGATCTCTCAATCACCGAACCTAATTTTGCTTTGGGTTATCGGTTTGATATTGTACTACGTGGAAAAAGTGCAACTCCTTTTGAAAATATATAAACCGCTATGAATAGTCTAGAATTATATAATCAAACTCCCTCACAGACCATTGGTCCTTACTTTGCTTATGGTCTAACACCTCAACAATACGGTTACGATTTTAAGAGTTGGGTAGATAATGATATGACAAAAGGTTTAAAATCTACACGTTTTATAACAATTACAGGTACGATTTACGATGGCAATGCAAAGCCTATAGATGATGCAATGCTTGAGCTTTGGCAAGATGATGGCGAGCATCAACTTTTTGGACGTTACGGTACAGGTACTGAGACCGAAAACTCCTTTACATTCAAAACTATAAAACCAAAATCTGTAAACGGGCAGGCTCCTTTTATTAATGTTATTTTATTTATGCGGGGTCAGTTACTACATTCATATACCCGTATTTATTTTGAAGATGAATCCCAACTCAACTCAACAGATGTTGTGTTTAGTGGAGTGCCTCTAGAGCGACAAACTTCTCTTATCGCAAAGAAAAAAGGCGATCAATATCTGTTTAACATATATATGCAAGGTGCTCAGGAGACTGTCTTCTTTGACATTTAAAAACTAAACTTATGTCTTTATATTCTAAGACGTTTTATTCTAGCGAACTAACCCAGCTTTTTTCAGATCGAGAAGCAGTTGCAAAATTACTTCAGGTTGAAGCCGCTTTAGCACTAGCTCAGGGAGAAGCTGATATTATACCAATAGAAGTAGCAAAAACCATAGCAGATTGCTGCCGGGTCGAAGCTATAGATATCAATGCGCTTAAAACTGATGTAGTTCTGGGAGGAAATGTTGCCATTCCGCTAGTTAAGCAATTGACAAAGATTATTAAAAATCGTGATTTTGAAGCTTCAAAATATGTTCATTTAGGGGCTACTAGTCAAGATATCATAGATACAGCTACAGTACTTACTATTAAAGAATATATCCTGTGGCTTGAGAAAAAATTAAATGACTTAGAAAAGGTTTTAATAGACCTAACTCATAATCATATCAATACCTTGATGATGGGTAGGACGCTATTACAGCAGGCAAAACCAATGACTTTTGGTTTGAAAACTGCAGGTTGGTTAACAAGTTGTACACGACATAAAGAGCGTTTAAATCAACTTAAAAGCAGAATACTCAGATTACAGTTAGGGGGAGCGATAGGTAGTGGCAACGCTAACATCACAGAAGACGTTCAGCAAAAAACCGCAGATTTACTAGCATTAGATACTAGTTTCCCGTGGCAAACGCAAAGAGACACTTTTGCCGAATTTGCTTCTTTTTTAGGGATACTTTCAGGGAGTTTAGGGAAAATAGCAAAAGATGTTTCGCTACTTATGCAAACAGAAATAGGTGAAGTATTTGAGGGAGCTTCAGAAGGTAAAGGAGGCTCAAGCACTATGCCGCACAAACGCAACCCCGTAAATTGTGCACTAATTATAAGCAACGCTACACGCACACCGGGACTTGTTTCTACAATGCTTAACGCTATGCCACAAGAGCACGAGCGCTCGGCTGGTAATTGGCACGCAGAATGGGAAACGCTATCCCAACTTATGAACTTATCGGCTGGGTCTATAGAAAAAACAGTAGATCTAATCACCTTTCTAGAAATAGACAAGGAGCGTATGCTTCAAAATATAGAGATCACAAATGGGCTTATTTATGCCGAAAAAGTTTCACTTCAACTGGCTAAGTCTTCAGGGAAAATGCAAGCTCACGAAGCTGTCAAAAAAGCCTGTACGCTAGCAATTCAACAGAAAAGACATTTAAAAGATGTTGTTATAGAAATGCACCCAAATTTAGAGAATATAGACGATTTATTTAAACCTGAAAACGCTATAGGGCATAGTGTCTTCTGGGTTGAAAAAATCATAAGCCGTTATTTATAATAATGTAAGACTAAACTACTATGGCTACAAAAAATACAACGTTTACAATGAATGAATCTTTCCCTATGAATGCATGGTATGCAGTCGCTTGGGATGTAGAATTAAAACATGCACTACTTCCTAGAACTATTTGTAACAAAGCTTTAGTACTGTACCGCAAATTAGATGGTACGGCTGTAGCGCTTGAAGATGCGTGCTGGCACCGTTTACTTCCGTTATCTAAAGGAAATTTGCGAGGAGACACAGTAGTTTGTGGCTATCACGGTCTAGAATATAATAATGAAGGGCAATGTACTTATATGCCCTCTCAAGAAACCATAAACCCTTCTGCATGCGTACGCTCCTATCCTATTGTAGAAAAGTATCGTTTTGTCTGGGTTTGGATGGGTGATCCCGCATTAGCAGACACCAGGAAAATACCAGATATGCACTGGAATAGTGATCCTGAATGGGCAGGTGATGGTAAAATGATAGAGGTAAAATGTAATTACAGATTAGTTGTAGATAATCTAATGGATTTAACGCACGAAACTTTTGTACATTCAGAAAGTATAGGCGATCGCAATGTAGCAGAAGCACCGTTTGACGTACATTATGATGATAAAACTGCAACAGTTACCAGATGGATGCGGGGAATAAAACCACCTCCTTTTTGGCACCGCCAGTTAAACAAAAAGTTAAAATTTGACGGTCTGGTTGATCGCTGGCAAATTATAAAGTTTGAAGCTCCTTGTACCGTAAATATAGATGTGGGCGTTGCCATTACAAATACAGGTGCTCCTCAGGGTGATCGCTCTCAAGGCGTTAATGGATATGTACTTAATACCATTACCCCTTCAACCAACCAAACCTGTTATTATTTCTGGGCTTTTAGTAGAAATTATAATCTTAAAGATCAAAGTAATACTACCGAATTGAAAGATGGCGTGACATCTATTTTTGCGCAAGATGAGATCATTCTCGAAGCTCAACAAAAAGCTATAAATGCAAATCCTACGCGGGAGTTTTATAATCTCAATATTGATGCAGGTGCAATGTGGGCAAGAAGAATAACAGACAAATTAGTTGAACTAGAAAATCAATACTAATGCGCTATAGAAATTCTTGGGAAAACGCTACAATTACCAGTACAGAACTGGTAGCAAACAATGTTATTAAAATTGAGATTCAACCAGAAGGCGGTGTAAAAAAATTTACGGTTGGCTCACACATAGATGTTTCTGTATTAATTAATGGAACTACAGAAATACGCAGTTACTCATTAGTAGGTCAATACCATCCTAAAGCTCCTTACACAATTTCAGTAAAACGTCTAATTTCTAGTCGTGGTGGATCTAATTATATGTGGTCATTAAAAAAAGGTAGTCAATTAAAAATTTCACAGCCTACAAATCATTTTGAGTTGAGTTATACTACACGTAATTATATACTAATTGCAGGAGGTATTGGGATTACTCCAATTTTAGGTATGGCAGAACAATTAAGTTTAAGAGAGGGAATTAGTTTGCGTATGCTGTATTTAGATAGAAACAAGGCTGAAATGCCATATATACAGCATTTAAAAAATATTTTAGGTAATAATCTTGAGATACATTACAGTGATACAACAGGCTATTATGATGTAAATCAACTTATTAAAATTGCTCAAAAAGATACACAGGTCTACTTGTGTGGTCCTTTGAACCTTATGAATTCCATTCGCAAAATATGGGAAGCAGGGCCTTATGAAAATTCACATTTGCATTTTGAAACGTTTGGCGCTTCGGGGTTGTTTGCACCACAAAATTTTAAAATAAAAATTCCGCGATTCAATAAGGAGCTTAAAGTAGGTGAAAATCAAACTATTTTACAAGTACTTGAACATGAGAATATAGAAATTATGTATGACTGCAAAAAAGGAGAATGTGGTTTATGTCAAATTGAAGTTTTAGAATATACTGGTGATCTTGATCACCGTGATCTGTTCTTTAGTGAAGAAGAAAAAGGAGAAAATAAAAAAATGTGTGCCTGTGTAAGCCGGGTTGCTAATGGATATGTGGTAATTGATACCGCCTACAGAGGGGGTATTTAAAGCAAAAAATAAATATGAAAACCAACTATAAAATACAAGGAACACCTAACAGCCCTGTGCTTTTATTTTCAAATTCGCTGGGGTCTTCTTTACATATGTGGGATGCGCTGGTTCCTTACCTACTACCCTACTTTAGAGTGCTTCAATACGATACCCGTGGTCATGGAGAAAGTGATTGTACACCAGGCCCATACACCGTAGAAGTTTTGGGTAATGATGTGATTGACCTCTTAAATTTATTAAAAATTGAAAAAGTTTATTTCTGCGGCTTATCAATGGGTGGATTAATTGGTCAATGGTTAGCTGTTAATCATCCTGAAAGACTTCATAAACTCATAATAAGCAATACAAACTCAAAAATAGGAACTGAAGATGGCTGGAATACCCGCATAAAAACAATTAAAGAAAATGGATTTGATGCGATTTCAAACAGCACTATGGAGCGCTGGTTTACAGATGATTATAGAAAAGAAAAACCTTCTCGCATTGCAGAATTAAAAGCTATGTTTCTAGCAAATTCTGTTGAAGGGTATACTGCCTGCTGCGCAGTAGTACGTGATGCAGATTTTAGAGCTAGTCTTAAAACGATTAGCACCAAAACTTTAATTATTACCGGTGATGAAGATGATGTAACTACTGTGGCTCAAGCTGAAATATTACAACAGGAAATTAAAAATTCAGAATTAAAAACTTTACCTGCTCGCCATCTTGCCAGTACAGAATTTCCACGGGAATATGCAGAAATACTAATAGACTTTATAGTAGGAAATACAGCATTTGATCGGGGAATGCATGTACGACGTACTGTTTTAGGTGATGCACACGTAAATAAAGCTTCAGAATCTAGTAATGAGTTAAATGGTGATTTTCAAGAATTTATTTCGAATTACGCCTGGGGCGAAATCTGGACACGGCCGGGATTGCCTAAACACAGTAGAAGTCTTATAACACTCTCCATGCTTATCGCATTAAACCGTAGTGCCGAATTTAAAATGCACGTACGCGCTGCATTTAATAATGGAGTTAGCGTTTCAGAAATTAAAGAAGTGATTATGCAATCTGGCATTTATTGTGGATTACCGGCAGCAAATGAAGCCCTGCATAGTGCGCAAGAGGTAATGACTCAATTAGGAATAAAATTTTAAAATAATGATTCAATTTCACACACAAGTAGCGATCATAGGTGCTGGTCCGGCTGGTTTAGTTTTAGCAAATTGGCTAAAAAAATACGAGATCTCTTCAGTAATTATCGAATTGCGTTCTCGTGAATATGTTGAAGGTCGTGTACGCGCAGGACTTGTAGAGCAAAATACTAAAGATATACTTAGAGAATTGGGTTTAGACGATCGTTTAAACAAGGAGGGAATCGTTCACGATGGAGTTTATTTAAGCTTTGATGAAGAGCGTATACACATCCCTTTTGGTGAATTAACAGGTGGTAGAACCATAAGTATTTACGGGCAGCAAGAAATTACAAAAGATCTTACCGATGCGTGGCTAGCAGATGGTGAGACGCTGCACTTTGAGACTAAAGCTACTAAGATTGTAGATTTTGACACCAATAGTCCTAAAATTCATTTTGAAAAAGACGGTGAAGAAGGAATAATAAATTGTGACTTTGTCGCTGCTTGCGATGGTTTTCACGGTATTGGTAGAAAAACGCTACCCAAAAAAAGTTTTGAGTCGTATAATATTACCTATCCATTTAGCTGGTTAGGAATTTTGGCAAATGTAGCCCCTTCAACAGATGAGCTCATTTACGCATATCATCAAAATGGATTTGCGTTGCATAGTTTACGCTCTGAGACGGTAAGCAGATTGTATGTGCAAGTAGATAATGAGGAGTCTGTAACTAATTGGTCTGATGATCGTATCTGGAATGAACTGACTACACGTCTTGCCGCTCCGGGATTTGATCTTAAAGAAGGTCCTATTTTTGAAAAGAGTATCACTCCGATGCGTAGTCATATGATAGATACCCTGCGGTCTGGGCGATTAGTATTAGCCGGTGATGCAGCTCATATCGTACCACCTACTGGAGGTAAAGGAATGAATTTGGCAATTGCAGATGTAAAACACCTCGTAGATGCATTTGTAGATTTTTATAAAAATAATTCAGAAGTAAAGCTTGATAATTATACGCAAACTGCACTACAACGAATTTGGCGTGCACAGGACTTTTCAAATTTTATGACCAAATTATTTCATAAACAAGATACTCATGGGTCCTTTACCTACCGCTTACAAAAAGCAAAATTTGATTATATAAAAGCATCAACCGCTTATAAAACTACGATTGCAGAGAATTATGTAGGGCTACCTTTTGAATCGTTTATAAATTAAAAAAATTATGAAAACAGTACCTGTTATAAGTGCAGAGCAAGCAGCAGCATTGATAAAGAATGGTGATGTAATTCTAGGCGGAGGTTTTGGTATGACCGGAAATCCTGTAAATATTATTCATGAACTTGCAAAAACGACTACAAGAAACCTAACCTTTATTGCAAACAATGTAGGTGAACCCAATATGGGTGGTGGTAGATTGCTCAATAATGGGCAATTGAAGAAAATGGTTGGTTCTTTTTTTACCTCTAATAAAGAGGCTGTATTAGCTGCTCAAGAAGGTATAGTTGATTATGAACTGCTACCTCAAGGAACATTAGCCGAAGCAATACGCGCTGGTGGTGCAGGTATTGGCGGCTTTTACACACCTACTTCGGCAGGAACTTTAATTGCTGAAGGTCGAGAAACTAAAATTATTAATGGCAAAGAGCAGGTTTACATAGAAGGAATCCGCGGAAATGTTGCCGTAATACGCGCCTGGAAAGCAGATACTGCAGGAAATTTGCAATATCGTATGACAGAGCAGAATTTTAATAGAGCCATGGCCACGGCTGCAGATCTTGTAATTGCCGAAGTACAAGAAATTGTACCTGTAGGCATATTAGACCCTAACGAAATTCATACACCCGGTTGTTTTATAGATTATCTAGTAGAGCGCAAACTAACTGAAGACGATTTAGGATCTTCGGCCTCAGTAGGATCGTCAAAAGTAATTGACGAGAAACGTATAAATATGGCAAAAAGGGCATTCGCCGAATTAAAAAAAGGTGATGTAGTAAACCTTGGTATTGGGATTCCTACTCTGGTGGCAGACCTTATAAAACCCGAAGATGGTATTATTCTACATACCGAAAATGGGATGCTGGGTGTAGGCCCAGAACCATCAGACGGCGGTGGTGCAATGCATTATCCCGTGAATGCAGGTAAAGTACCGGTTACTGCCTTATCGGGAAGTAGCTACTTTGATAGCGCAGAAAGTTTTGCGATGATACGCGGAGGGCATATAGATGTTGCCATTATGGGCGGTCTCGAAGTTGATGCACAGGGAAATCTGGCCAACTGGTCAGTTCCCGGAAAACCACTTTTAGGAGTGGGTGGCGCTATGGATCTCGCTTCTGGTGCTAAAAAATTAATTATCACATTGGGACATACAGACCGTAGCGGAGCTTCTAAAGTTGTCGAAACATGTACCCTACCCATTACAGATTATAATTGTGTTGATGTTCTTATTACAGAACTCGCCGTATTCAAATTTATTAATGGTAAACTAACACTGGTTGAAATCCTTCCGGGAAGTACCCTAGAAGAAATACGCCAAAAGACTGAAGCACATTTTGTAGAACAATTAGAGACCACATAAGATGAAAGAAGCCTATATAGTTGACGCACTACGCACGCCCATAGGAAGTTTTAGAGGATGCTTATCTCAGGTACGAGCAGACGACCTTGCTGCTATTCCTATAAAAGCATTGCTTGAGCTATATCCTAATTTGCCTAAAGAAGCAATTGACGATGTAATATTGGGGTGTCACAATCAAGCGGGAGAAGACAATCGTAATGTTGCACGAATGGCATTATTACTAGCCGGTTTGCCTTACTCGGTTTCTGGAGAAACTGTTAATAGACTATGTGCTTCCGGGATGTCTGCTGTTATTCACGCTAATCGTGCTATAAAGACCGGTGATGGTGATGTATTTATATCTGGAGGGATTGAACACATGACACGTGGCCCTCTTGTAGTTTCTAAAGCTTCTTCGGCATTTGGAAATGATTCGCAATTGGTAGACTCTAGTTTTGGTTGGCGCTTTGTCAACAAAAAACTAAATGCGATATACGGTACAGATGCAATGGGTATTACTGCAGAAAATCTTGCAGAACTTTATGCTATAAATAGAGAGGATCAGGATTTGTTTGCTTACCATTCTCAAATGAAAGCTGCAAAAGCACAAGAATTAGGAATACTTGCAGAAGAAATATGTCCTGTTGAGATTGAACAGCGAAAAGGACCTGCGATAATCGTTGATCAAGACGAATTTTTAAGACCCAATACAACTCTAGAAACACTTGCTTCTTTGCGTACTGTATTTAAAAAAGAAGGCACTGTTACTGCCGGTAATGCTTCCGGTTTAAACGATGGTGCTGCAGCGATGTTAGTAGTTTCAGAAGAGGCATTAAAAAAATACAGTTTAACACCTAAAACACGCATAGTTGCTTCAGCAGTTGTAGGTGTCGAGCCCCGGATAATGGGTATAGGTCCGGTTTACGCAACACGTAAGGTTTTGCAAAAAGCAGGGCTTACGCTAAACGATATGAGTGTCATGGAGTTTAACGAAGCTTTTTCTGCACAAGCTTTAGCATGTACACGCGAATTAGGATTAGCAGATAATGACCGTAGAATTAATCCTAATGGAGGGGCTATCGCTTTAGGTCATCCTTTGGGAATGTCTGGTACACGTATTCTACAAGCAGCAACTAATCAACTCATTCGCACAGGCGGTCGGTATGCTCTTGTAACGATGTGCGTAGGTGTAGGAATGGGTTATGCAACTATTCTTGAAAATGTAAATACGTAAAATTGTAAACTATTTATTGAAGGTAGTTATCTTCTATACATTCCCGCGATTGAGAGAATATGTGGTATTGTAATAGCGATTGCCACACATAGCAGTATATTAAGCATAAGAGAAGTATTTTCAATTAAAAAAACTATTGAAAATAAGCTGGTAAGCGCTATCAAATAAATGCTTCCGCTTTGAATAGCTAACGATTTAATATTGTGACTATTAAATTTATTTTTGATTAAAATATATTGCGCTTTTAAAGAAGGAATACTGTGCCAAAATATAAAATAAGTGGTGAAGCCTATAAGCAAATTAGTAGAAGTAAATAACGCAGCTATTAGAAGTAACTCAAGCTGAATGAGTATAAGACTTTTAAATGAAATGATCTGTAAAGTGGCCAAAGACAAGAGCATCATAAACTGCATAATAAGACTACCTACGCATAGTATTATAAAAGTTTGTTGTTGTATTACCGGTAACTGAAGTTCTCTTAAAAAACTCAGTGTTTCTGCATAATTAAAAGTAAAAAGCAATAATAATATACAGTTACCAAAAACGAAATAAAGTAATCCGTTCCATTTAAAATTTGTAAAAATCCGTTCTTCAAGTTGTTCTTCGCCAAAATGGTAAGCACTGAATAATACAAATGATATCAAGCAAATTTGCGCAGATAAAAGATATAGAAGAACAAATATACCTACCACGCCTAAATATAAAATTAATCGGCTCAGTAAACTAAAACGCCTTAAGGTTGGGTTGAGCCGGTGTAGGTGAAGATCGTTACAACCGTGAATTATACCAAATGTAACAATTAAAAAAAGTGCTGTTTTAAAAACAAGATTACCCGCTAATAATTCATTGGCAAAACTACCAAGGATTATTAGTATCACAGATAAGCTTATAGCTAGTATTTTTATCATATTATAGTTTTGCTTGCAGCATAGGGATTTGAAGCTTAGTTATACCATTAATTGTATTGACTATTTCTAATGATTGTATTAAATGCGCACATACAATAGGATCTTCTTTAATATAACGATACAGCTCGAGGTAACAATAATCACGTAGTGTTTCTAAATCAACTATTTTAAAGCGAAAGTTGTTATTGTTTTCCGTTTTAAAAAGATTAAAAGTTTTTAATTCTGAACGGTCTATAAATAGCTGGGTGATGTAATCTATAATCGTAATCGCAGTCCCGGGGTCGTTGATCGCGGGAGACATTGCCTTCACTCCTATTTCAACAAGATGTTTAAATCCTGTCTCAATAGCTTCCATAGGTACTGTGTGGTCTATTGGAAAGAGGTTGTAAATAGATTTTTGTACTTCGGGTGATACGGGCTTGGATATCGAAATTAATTGCTCATTTTTCCGAACAAATGCGCCGGGATATTTGAGTAAAGAAATTGAAACCTGATGCTTATCTAAAATCCGTTCTACTTGTTCTAAATCTGGCATCTTTAAGTAACCCACTTCTACTGAAACGAGATCTAAGGTAGAATTAAATATCTCATCTGTGTGATGTAGGTTTGATTTGTGCTGTATAAATTTTTGAATATTATTTCTAGATTCTATATAAGCCTCTTTAACAATATAATTAATGTGAATGCTTCTTGATACACTATGAATAAAATAAATAAAAAGTAAAACACAAATAATTCCAAAAAACACTCCTAATGGTGCTGCAATACCTGGAAAGTAGGTGCTGTTTTTTGCATTAAGTGCTATTGACAGAGTCATCGCGTAAATAAGCGTACCGCTAGTAAAACCTAAAATAATCTGATGATGTTTTTCGCTTAAAATCATAGGTATTAAGCGCGGCGAATAGTTATTTATATTTCTATTTAAAACATTCATAACCATAGTATAGCTAAAAATAGTAAGTGTAAAAATACCTCCAATTATAAAGGCTAAAACAAACTGCACATCCTCTTTATCATCAAAGGAAATATTTTTTAAAAAGTATATCTCATCATAGTTAATGTCTACTGAGATAATAAGTACGGCCAATACAAAAAAGCAAAGCGCCAGCACCGAAGGTACTAGCGCTATACTTTGAAGTATTTTCTTTAAAACTTTAAGCATATAAAACTAATTTCTTAAATCTGTATCTGTGCCTATAGCTACTCGTCCTAAAACCTTTTGAGCCGGTAAATAACCTGCTTTAGCACTTTGATCCAAAGCAATATAGGTAATCATCAACCCATAAATTACTTTAGATGAGATATCTGCAACAGTAAATAACGCCTGTCTTAAAACAACACCGTCTGCACTGTTCATAAATACGGGTACTAAATAAGCGATAGGATATAACGTCCACGCAAACATCATTAACCAAAATACATTCATAACACGTCCCGAAGTTCGGGCATCCATTGTTTTTTTACCTTCAGCGATAGCTTTACCTACAATAAAATTCATAATGATAAAGAATACAGTACTAATTGCACCCCAAATCATAAGTTTACTGGTATCTTCTACTTCGTATAATTGTCCTATATATCCTGTAATAATCATTCCCCAAGCTGACAGTATTAACCAGGTTGCTTTTGATTTTAAAGCAGATCCTCTAAAATTAAGAATTATTAGAAGCTGAGTTAATAAACAAGGTATAGTGACCATCCAGTTTACGTATCTAAACCCATTACTAAACGTAAGATTTGTTAATGAATAATTTGTACCATTAAATTTGAAAGCATCTGTCCATAAACCGGCTTGGCTCACTAGAATAAGACCGGCAGAAACCATGACTATACACGATAATGCTGTTGCAACACGATATTTAGGAGCAACAAATTGTGACATTATTAAAAAGAAAACTAAGGCTGCAAGATGTGCTCCCACTCCCATAGTTAATAAGTGGTCAATTGCTTCAAACTGACCTACTGAGTACTCAAATAAATTTTCAATGTTTTTCATAGCTGATTAATTAGTTAATAGTAATTTTTTTACGAATCTATTTCAATCAGCAATTTGATATTGTTAACGTTAATACAAATAGGAATTTGTTACCAAAGAATTGTGAGAAATTGGGAAATATCAAGGCAATAAACCAAAGTAACGGCTTCTATTTCGTTAGCATTTTCTCAATATTGAAAATCTTAATCCAGTAATTTTAGAATTTTAGTCTCTGCTCTTGCCCACTTAGAATAGACTTCTATAGGTTTGGGATATTTCAGTTTATACTCTTCAATTTTCCACGGAATATGAATTAATTCATCATTAACAGCTGCAAGTTCAGGAATCCATTTTTTGATATAATTTGCAGCTTTATATTTTATAGATTGATTTACAGGATTAGTATACCAGATCTCATAAGCCTGCATATGCCAATTCATCCAATTAGATGAAACATCATAATCAATTAGCTTACTTTCAAAATACGCCGCTCCCCAGGTCCAGTCTATTTTTAAATCGTGTATAAAGTAACTTGCGCAGTTCACCCTACCCCGATTGCTCATATATCCTGTTTCATTTAATTGGCGCATATGCGCATCTATAAAAGGAATTCCTGTGGTTCCCGCGCACCAGCGTTCAAAATATTCAGTATTATTCTCAAAGGGTACTTCTTTATTTTTGTATCCTTCGGTTTTAAAAATTGAATTCCCCATACGCATTCCTTTAAATGTAAAAAAGTCACGCCATACCACTTCAAATACGAGCCACCAGGTACTTATATTCTTTTTGATATTTTTTTCATATGCTTTAACCGCATAGTAAATTGTTCTGGTAGAGATGGCTCCCACAGCTAAATAAGGCGAAAGTTTACTGCTATAATCTAGACCTAATGATTTATTACGGGTCCATTTATATGAGGTAAGTAATTCAGTTTCTACCGTGTAATAATTAAGTCGTTCTAAGGCTAAATCTTCTCCTCCATTTACATAAAGATTTTCACTTTGATCATCTAAAACTTCGAAATTAAACTGAGTAGCTTCTGGTAAAGTTCCCCAATCGTTAAGAGGAAGGATTTCAATTTTCTTCGGAATATCAAATGCAGCTCGCACCTCTGCTTCTTTAGTGGTGTTTATTCTAAATGCTTTACTGGTTAATGGTATTTTATCAATTGAATATGGAATATCATCAATATGATACAGTGTTTTCCCCCATATAAAATCATAAGTTACTTCTTCAGGAAGCTGTGGCTTAATAGCATCGACTATTTTTAATTCTTCTGAAGCATATTCCTGTTCTGAAAACAGCTTTGTGATTTTATATTTTTTAATAAGTTCTGGGATGAGCTCTTCGGGATGGCCAATTTCTATTAGTAGATTTGCTCCTAAATTTTGAAGGTTTGTTCTCAAAACGTCAACGGTTTGTTTTAAAAATTCAAACCTATTTAATCCATCTTTGGGAAAATTATATGCTGTATTCGCAAATAACCTGGGATCAAAAATATAAACCGGTAAAATACTTTCACAAGAATTTACAGCTCGGCATAATGTCTCATTATCTAATAACCGGAGATCATTTTTAAACCAAAGTAAGCCTTTCTCTTGTGTCATAACAGGTATCTTAAAATCACATAAAATAGTTGCGCGAATTGTGACCTGAAATTAATAGCTTAATTCATTTTAATCTAAAAGCTTATGAGAATTTAACGTGTATGCGTTATAAAAATGTAAAAACTCAATTAGGCTAAATCAAATTTAGAAACCCCTTTAGTATTGAGGTATTGTAGTATACTTCGGTTTGTAAAATATGTGTTTTCCTGCCGTTCTATAAAGGCTTCAAAATCTTCGATTGATTTTACAGAATACTCTAGTGGAATAAAGCCAAATCCCATATAAAGACCATCACGCACAAGCACAAAAGCTTCTTCGTTAATAGTACGGCCGGTAAGCTTTAAAAAATAGGATTCTTTTTTTGCGCTAAGTGTCTCAAATGCTTTTTTTGCTCTTTGGTTATAAACTTCTTTGTCTTCAAGACCTTTACAAACACCTTTGCACAAAGGGCTGCTGCAACTTCCTGAACTCCGTTCTAAACCTGCAAAACGGTAACATAAACTAAATTGCAAAGCAAGATTTTTAAGCTTCACCAAAACCGAATCTCGGTTAAATGAAATACTGTGTTGATTGTCTGAGTAGTTTTTCTCTTTAGGTGCTAATCTAAAAACACCCTTTTTATCAATTCGTGATTCTATCGTCCACGGTAAAATAGAATCTATCTGCTGCGTATTGTAAAGCGGTTTAAGTCTGGATATATCTGCAGATTCAAGAAGTAACGATATGAGTTCGTTACCGGTTTCTTTATATTCTAATGAGAACGTGGCAGCGGTAAGTTCTACTTCAAAAGGGAGTTTGCTAAAAAAATGGGCCTTTACCCGCTCTTTTAGATTTACTGCTTTGCCTACATAAATCACAGTTTTTTGATGGTCTAAAAAATAATAAACTCCGGGCTTGGCTGGTAAATCATCTAAGTTTAAAACTGTTGAAAACTCCGCTACATTTTTATGTTGGGTGCTTGCTGTATCTGCCGGAGATAATTCTAATAGCTCATAAATAGCGAGTAGGGCTTCCGCATTTTTACCTTGTTTTTCAGGTTTGTATTCTAGAGAGAGTTCCTCTAAAGTTTCCACCAGGTCGTGCTTTTTAGCGACTATACCCCTTCTTAAAAGTAGTTCCAGAAGTATATTCTGAGACTTATTAAGAGGAAGTCCTACTTCTCGTAATGATTTGCGCCAAATCATTTCAGAAAATTTATCGAAAAAGTATACTTCTGCTCCATCAAGCAATGCTAAGGCCTGCGGTAGGCAATCTATAAAACACAGCTTATTGCGTAATTCAGCATTGGTATAGCCGGCCCACTCTTCCTCTTTTTCGCTTAAAGCAAATACGGGTTTTACCCGAATTTTTAACTGCTCAAGAATACGGCCATCATCTACTAAGACGATTGAAAATGCAAGGATTTCTGCATATTTATAATTATTAGTAGTTGCTTGTATATCTAAGAATGCTATCATTAATGGGGCCTATCGGAAAAATTCCAAAATTATGAAATAATTCCTACATTTGTAAGGTGATTGAGAAAAGTAACTATTCAGAAAATTATAACCAGAAACAGCGCGAAGCGATTGAGTTTTCAGGTAAACATCTATTACTACTCGCCGGTGCCGGTACAGGGAAAACAAAGACGATTGTAGGTAGGGCAGAATATTTAATAAATAATGGTTTTAGACCCGAAAAAATACAAATTCTAACTTTTACTAAAAGAGCTGCAAGTGAGATTGTAGAACGCGTGAAAGCAGGAATTGCAGATCAGGATGTGCGTGCACTTAACGGCTCTACATTTCACAGCTGGTGTAATCAGCTCATTATAAAATTCCCCAATCTTTTTGGAGCAGCCAACTATACGGTAATTGATCCTGATGATCAATTGAGTTTGATGAAAATGGCATGTGGCACCGCAAAAGAGGATTATGGTAAAACCAGACTTAAACCACAACAGCTATTAGATCTATTTTCTTTTGCCAGAAATACCCGTATAAATCTTACAGAAACTCTTCGGAAAATTATCTTTAAAGGGAAAGATGATTTGCAAACCACAGAAGACATTAATACGCTAAAGCCACAGGTAGAACTGCTCATCAAAGAATATCAAAGTCAAAAAATGCGCCAGCAGTATTTAGATTACGATGATCTTCTTTTAGTAGTTGCAAACAGGCTTAATAAAGATGAAGAAGCACAACAGATTCTTGCTAAAGCATACGATCATATTTTAATAGATGAGATGCAGGATACAAACCCGTTGCAATGGTATTTGCTTAAACCTTTTGAGCACATTTGCAATTTGTTTTGTGTGGGTGATGATGCGCAATCTATTTATAGTTTTAGAGGGGCAGATTTTAAAAATGTGCATTTGTTTACAGAGCGTATTAAAGATTCTGAAATCAAAGTTTTAGACAAGAATTACAGGTCTACACAAGAGATTTTAGATATCTCAAACTGGCTACTGATAACCTCTCCTATTAATTACAATAAAAAACTAAACGCGAGTCGTGGTCCCGGAAAAATACCAACTATACTTAATGTTGCTAATCAATTTGAAGAAGCAAATTATATCGCAAATCATATATTAGAGAGTTTCTCTGAAGGCGGAAATTCGTTTTCTGAATTTTTGATTCTCAGCAGATCACAATATTATACACGCCCATTGCAGGCTGTATTTCTTCAGAAGAAAATACCCTATCAGACCTTTGGCGGAAGAAAATTTCTAGAAGCCGCTCACATTAAAGATCTGGTAGCGGTATTGCGCGTTATAAACAATCCGTTAGATGAGATTGCCTGGATTCGGTTTTTTACATTTATACATGGTATAGGTGCTGTTAAGGCAACAAATTACATGTCTGAAGTTATGCGTATAGATCGGGAGAATGTAGATGTGGTAGATCTTACCACCATTATTCCTGGTAAAGAAGGTCTTAAAGCTAAAAGTTATTACGACGCAGCTTATGAGAACAAAGGCAACGTAAAACAAGCTATCAAAGACCTGTACAAGATAATGGAATTTGACCTGGCTATGAAGTACAGTAAAGACTGGTATGAGAAACGTAAAGGAGATTTCCCGGTTCTTGAAATTTTATCTGAAAATTACTCAACGTTGGGTGAATTTATTTCTGAAGGTATTCTTGACAATTCGGCAAATGTCGCAGGAAGTAATACGCTGGGTGGCTCAAAAATTAACACTGCAGAACTTAAAGATCACGTGACGATCTCAACCGTACATTCCGCTAAAGGTCTCGAGGCAGATGTATGCTTTGTACTTAATGTTTCTCCTAAAACCTACCCATCTGCCTATAGTTTAGGAAATAATGATGAAGTTGAAGAAGACCGTCGCGTTTTATATGTGGCATTAACGCGGGCTAAAAATGATCTTATTATTACGCGTTCTAAGGAATCTATTAACGCATATCATCATCAGACCGATGCAGAAGAAGATGACACATCAAAAAGCGCCTATTTTTTAGAAGGACTTCCAGAGCATTTAGCTCATCAAACTTCACCAAAAAGTTTTACGGCCACCGTTGAAGACGCGAAGAAGGTCAAGCCTATTGATTTAGATTTAGGAATGGATTTTAGCTAATCATCTTAAGTTTTTATTAGTATCGATTTATGTATTATTTATAACTATTTAATATTTCGTTACAAGATACACCGACATCATAAAACTACTTTTACAAAAATCTTTCAAAGAATTTAAATTCAAACGGAAAGACTAACAAAAGAGCTTATGAAATCACTTAAAAATCACAATAGCGACCACTTCTCCGGTTTAAATAATCTGGAAGATTTTATAGTTGAAAGCGACCATCCTTGTGTAATGGCCCAAACTGTCTTTAAAACAAAAGCGGTACGTCATTTTAAGTTTGACAATATAGAAAATCCTTCAAACGATCATATCATTCTCCATAGATTGAAGAGGTATATTGATGCATATGATTTTGATTCTAAGAAGTTTCAAACTTTTATAATTGAATTCACAAGCGATTATTTTAAGTCTGAAATAGAATTTGAAACTGATTTGTGGAACTTTCTAGGTCGTCTTAAAAAACACGATAAAACAGAATGGGATCCTTCTGTAAGTGCTGATGTTACTGATGCTAATTTTAGTTATAGCCTTCTAGGTAAAGCTTTTTATATTATAGGAATGCATCCTAATAGTTCTAGAAATGCACGAAAAACAAAAAACGTAACTTTAGTCTTCAATTTGCATCATCAATTTGAAATTCTAAGAAATATGGGCGTTTACGGTAATGTACGTGACCGCATACGTAAAAGAGATCTAGAAAAAAACGGATCAATAAATCCTATGTTGGCAGATTTTGGTAACAGTTCAGAAGCTTTACAATATAGTGGAAGACAAGTAACTGAAAAATGGGAATGTCCTTTTAAACATTAAATTATGCTGAAAACAATACCAATACAATCTGGAGATTCATTCACTTTAAAAAAAGGTCAATTTTTAAAAGTAATTGATATTAAAGGAGAGCAAGTAAGTGATCTTGTAGTCTTTAATGCTAACGATTATAACGAGAAAATTTCCGCTGGTAAAAGTATGGATTTTGAAGAATCGATTCTGTTAACTACAGGCAATTTTATTTGGAGTAATCTAGGGAATAAATTATTAAAAATAATAGAAGATACAAATGGTCGTAATGATTTCTTATTAGCGCCTTGTTCGCAAGAAACATTCGAGATTATGTATGGCATTAAAGAAGAACACCCCAGCTGTTTTAATAACCTCACGAATGCTCTCAAAAAATTTGACATTCCATATTACGACATTCCTACAGCATTTAATGTTTTTATGAATGTTCAATTTGATCAGGCCGGAAAAATTTCAGTCTTACCTCCTACTTCTAAAGCGGGAGACTATGTGATTTTTGAAGCACAAATAGATTTAGTAGGTGCCTTGACAGCCTGCTCTGCCAGCGATAGCAATGGTGGTTCTTTTAAACCTATACAATTTGAAATAGTAGATACAATTTAAAAATGGAGTCTATATTAATAACTGTACTAGGAATCATTGCAGGCGTATTTACAACTATAGCAGTTCTTCCTCAGGTTTTTAAAGTTATTAAAACAAAATCTGCAGAAGATATTTCTATCTGGATGTTTGTATGCTTATTAATAGGTGTAGGATCCTGGACGCTTTACGGTATTGTAAAAGAAGACTGGCCTATTATAATTACTAATGGACTATCCGTTTTATTTAATGGTATTATGGTTTACATAAAACTGAAATATTCTAAATAAATCAGATTATGAATGATTTTTTCAAAAAAAATAAACTATCAATTTACGGCGGTTTTCTAACTTTTATATTTTTAGGAATAGGTGTGTTTTTTCTGGGAGATATGAGTGGTTACAAAGCCAAAGAACTTATTGAAGCTTCTCTGTCTGGTATAAATATGTTATGCAATACTATAGTTTTAGGATCTGCCACCATTCTAGCATTACTGCTAACTTTACTAGGAATTAGCACAAGCTCCAATTCAAAATTGAAAAAAGCCCATTATAAACAAGTATTAAACATTGCAAAAATTGATACTATTTTATTTATTTCTGCCTTGATCATGTTTCAAATGTTCAATATTCCTATTACGGAATCTGATAATATGCCTACCGAATGGTTTAAGTATTTATACTGGGTCACTTTATTCTTTTCTTCACTCTTAAGCGGAATGATGGTAACTGTAATTCTTTTGTTATATACAACTGTCACTAATATAATTACAATTGTAGGACTTGGTAAGGATCATTATTTAATCTCTGAAGATGAAATTGAAGAGGAAGAGCAGGATTAAATTTTAAAATAGTAAATCGTATTAATTTAATTAACAAAAAAAAAGGTAACCGCCCGGTTATCTTTTTTTTTGAAGTATTTTTTATGTTTTTCGCTTTTTCTTTTTATCATCCTGATCGCCGTATTGGTTTACGTGCTTGTCTTTTAACGGACCTTTATCAATACTTTTTTTATCTTCTTTTTGATCATTTTTTGTTTTATCACTCATATTCTTATAATTTAAATAAATTACTAATTATTAATATTTACTTCTTAAAGTTGCAAGATTTAGATTTAGATTATAACTCGAAGTATTAGGCAAGAGCAGCATCATTCTGGATTTTGAAGCCTTTATATCAAAATAATAAACGCGCAATTTATAGGTTTCTGAAGATTCTAAATCTGTGAACGATCCGTCGCGTTTTCTAAAACCTCCATTATCTGTATAAGCTAAACTTAAAATGGTTGTGGTATTTAAAAGCGCTATTTTTTCAAGTTCGGCCTCTGAAAATTTATAGCGTTCTAGGAGATCTTTTAAAGTCTTATGATAGTGATTTTGGTTAGATAGTTGCATAGCTATAATATTTTCGTTAGTTATATTTTAAATTTAGCAACTTAAATTCAAACGTTATTTCTGAAATATTATAATTGTGCAAAATTTAATATTATTATATAATAAATTGTTAATCTAAAAACGGTTATTTATAGGTAAATCACTTTATTCTAATTTGTCTCTAAAATATAGAATATTGATAATCATTTACTTAGACGCTAAACGCGTTTTAACTCATAAAATTATATTCAATTTGATATGTATCGTTTGTAATGTTTGATGGTGAACTAAAACTAAAATTCGTTGCAAAAAAGAAGATTTCATTATCCTTAACTATAATTAAAAAGCGCTTCTGAAACTAAGGTAGTTTGAGAAGCGCTTTTATAAATTTCTGAAGTAATTAGAAATATTCCTAAATCTTTACGATTGTAAATTATGTAATATTCCTTCCTCTAGTCCACGAAGTTCTGCAAGGCCTTTAAGACGGCCTATTAATGAGTATCCGGGATATTGCTCTTTACCCAATTCTAGCGAATGCAAAAAACCATGATCAGGTCGTAAAGGCAGATTTATTTTATGCGTTTGCATCAGGTTTACTAATTTTTGCATAATTGCAGCAATAGGATTATCACCGTCAAGGTGTGCAGATTCCTGAAAAATATTTTCATCTGTACGTATAATATTCCGAAGATGTAAAAAGTGAATGCGATCTGCACAATCATCAATTATTTGTAATAAATCATTAGTAGGTTCTGCGCCCAGTGATCCTGTACAATAACATAATCCATTTGCGGTAAGTGGTACTGCGTCAAAAATCTGCTTCAAATCGGCCTGTGTACATACCACGCGCGGAAGACCCATTACCGAAAATGGAGGATCATCAGGATGAATAGCGAGCTTTACATTATATTTTTCTGCTACCGGAGCAACTTCCTGTAAAAAATCAATTAGATGTTTACGCAACTTTTCATCATCAATATCTTTATAGTTTTCGAGCAAGGTCAAAATTTGTTCGGCGGTAAAATGTCCTTTACTTCCGGGTAGTCCTAAAAGAACGTTTTTAAACAATGTTTTCTTCTCAACTTCACTCAAATTTGTACCGTACTTTAAAGCATCTTTTAATTGTTGCTCAGAATAATCGAGTTCACTACCTGGCCGATTTAAAAGATATACATCAAAAAATATGAATGCCGTGTGATCGTATAATAATGCCTGAGTAAGATCCTGGTTTACGTGATTGTGATGTGTGCGTACCCAATCGAGAATAGGCATAAAATTATAAGTGATTACGTATATCCCACATGCTGCTAAATTTGCAATGCTCGTCTTGTAATTTGCTATATGTGTTTTATAATTTCCATTTTGTTTTTTTATGTCTTCACTTACCGGCAAACTTTCGACCACTGTCCATTCTAATCCTTCTTTCTCGAGCAGAGCCTGTCGCTCCTGAATAGCCTCAATACTCCAAACTTCACCTACCAAAATTTCGTGCAACGCAGTTACAATACCGGTTACTCCGCACTGTCTAATGTCGCGAAGTGCAATTGCATCACCGGGTCCAAACCAGCGCATAGTCTGTTGTGTTCTAAATTGTGTTTTCATAATGTAGAATATATCTTTAAAAACCAATTGAATTACCACCATCTACACACATCACAACTCCGGTAACAAACTTAGCTTCATTTCCTGCAAAGTAAAATACGGCATCTGCAATATCTGAAGGTTGCCCCATTTTGCCCATAGGCGTTCTGGAAAACACTTTATCTTTACGCTGTTGATCACTGTTTAAAGCTTTTGCTGTCATAGGTGTTTCAATAAAACCGGGAGCGATACAGTTTACCCGTATGTTAAATTGAGCCAGATCTACAGCCATTGCACGCGTCATCCCTTCTATTGCAGTTTTACTGGCTGAGTACGCGATTACCTTAGGAATACCGTACTGAGCTGCCATAGAGCTTATATTTACAATATTTCCGCCTCCGTTTTCCTGCATTACCTTTACCACTTCCCTGCTTATAGCAAATACACTTTTTACATTAGTATGTATGATTTTATCGAAGTCTGCATCGGTAACCTCAGTAAATTCTTTTTTCATATTTATACCAGCGTTATTTACTAAAACATCTATGGTAGGTGATTCTTTAGCAATGTCTGCGATCAATTGCGGTATAGCATCCAGATTATCTAAATCAAATACTACCGGAATTGCATTTGTACCCATCTCACTACAGACATTTCGTGTTTTTTCGTCATTACGACCTATTACGTAGGTACGATAGCCTGCATTGCAGAATTTTAATGCGGTCGCGTATCCCAATCCTGAATTACCACCTGTAACTATTGCCGTTTTTAAACTCATTAACTCTTTATATTTTAATTATTATTTTTTGATTTTATAGATTTTAGCGTTCTATCACTATTTTTTTAACCGAAGTTTTATTCTCAGACTTTACTTTTAATATATACATTCCCACAGCCAAGTCAGACACACTAAAATTACCTGAATCTGAACTTTTGATAATTTTTGTTTTAAGTATTTTGCCCTGAAGATCATAGATTTCAAGTGTTACTGGCCCATTAGCTAAGGAATTAAAATCAACATTTAAAATATCATTAACTGGGTTTGGCCAAACTGAAAATGCTGCTACACAGTCATCACAAATATCTAAGGCTAAAGATTTGTTTTCATAAAGATCTTTTACGCTTTCTTCTGTAAGCGTATAATTAAATATTTTAAAGTCATCTATACGACCATTAAAGAGCGCATCTGGCGACTGACTTTTGCCTATGTAATTGAGTATTGGTTTAAAATCTCGTGGTGTTTTTGTTACTGATGTAGATGCATCTACAAGTTCGCCATTTACAAAAAGTTTTCCGCCAGAAGGACTCAAAGTAACTGCAACATGCGCCCATTCATTTTCTGGCAAAGGAGACGTTGCATTAAGATTTTGTTGACCGTTACCATCATTAATGCCAAATCGTAAGGCTCCCGTACTTGCGGCAAATGGCGTCAAATAAACAAACTGCTGATTATTATTTCCGAAGTCAAAGATACGCTGCCATGCAGCTCCACCTCCCCAATATACCCATGAAGCAATAGTTATTTCCTGAAAGTTTACAACATCTGGAGGGAGCTGCAAATAGGTATCAGAACCATTTAACACTAATGCTTGCTCATCTATTTGACCACTATCAAAACTAATATTTCCTGCAACTGCGGGATGATTTAAATTTTCCGAAGAATCTAAAATGTTGTCTTCAAATTTTAAATGTGCTACAAGATTACTAGAACCCGTGTACGTAGCCCTAACTTCTGAGGTAAAGGGAGAGCTATTTAAAGAATAATCTAAAGCTTTAACTTTATAAAAATAATTAATACCAGAAACACCAGTATTATCTACAAAGGCGGTTTCTGTTATACCTCTGGCGATCGTAGAATAAGGCCCTTCTTGTTGATCTGCCCGAATTATAGAATACCCTACTACATCATTCTCTGGACTTGCCGTCCATTCTAAAAGTACAGACTGTGAATTTTCGGTAGCTGTTAAATTTGAAGGAGCACTAGGCTTATTAAATTCTACCGGAGCGTCAACAGGTATAAAACGCCATTGCTGTAAAAAAGCATCTTCTCCTGTTCTTTTATCAAACTGTCGTATATCTGCATTGTCTGTAAGTGCAACCGCTCCCAAGTATTTAGCACTCTGTCTGCAACCTATAAAAAACCAACCATCTTCTTCATATTCTAAATACCAGTCTCTATTTGCTAAATTACTGTCTGCAAATAGAATAATGTTAGCATTATTATTTAACGAGCTAGCATCAAGTGCTACTTTTTGATACTCAAATCCTTTAAGTCCTATTTTGTAATAGGTAAAATCTCCACCTTTATTTACTGGCACTCTATCAAAAACCCACTGTTGCGACGAGGTAGTTCCATCAGAGCCTATATTAATATTGGTTCCATTACTCATACCCCCTCCCGCAGTTTGCAAAACTTTCCCACTTGCCCGGTTTACGAGTTTATAAGTTCCTGCAATGGGAGGTTGAATATCTTCACCCCATTGAATGTTAACCATACGCTCTGCATTAGGTTGATTTTGCCAATAACCTGTTCCTCCGGGAATTGTTATAACAAAATCACGCTGCGGACCATAACCATCAAAAAACACATCTCTGCCTTCTGAAACTAATCTGTATGTAGTTTCTACTGCTTGACGTTCTGAAGCACCTAAAAAGGCCTGTATCTTATCATCTGGCGATTTATATACTGCTGCAGCAGTCCAGTTAGGACGATGTTCTGCATAACCCAGTCGCACCCCATCTGTCGCTTTAACTAATTGCCCACCCGCAAACTCAGGAGTTCCCCACCAGATCCCCGTTTGTAAACCATATTCTGCACCGGCAATTGCTTCTACGAGATTGTGCAATTCATCATTAGATGCGTGAAGATCATCCCCTTTTACCGTAGTATAAAATGCCGTATAATCATCCATCGTACCGGCAAGCTGGTGGGTATTACCTTCCTGAATGCTACTCTTTATTGCATCATACCAGTTTAAAGCTTCCGAATTATTAAGTGTATTAGGACCGCCTATGCGTATATTTTCAAATTCTGGAAGCGTTTTTAATTTTAAAGAAATATCTGCAAATTCCTGCGGACTACCTTTTACGTTTCCATTATCAAAATCAGGCTCGTTAAATGGTGTCACAGTAACAACAGTACGCCCTTTAGCCTGAATTCGTTTAACATAGGCATTTAATAAGTCTGCCCATTTATCTGTGATAAAAATAGAATTAGAATCTCTATATGAAGGGTCTAAAGAACCTATTGATGCAGTTAATGTCACTTTAGTATCGGCGCCGGTAAGATCTAAATATTCAAACCGAACATTGAGGTCATCTATACGACTACCGCTTATATCACCATCATCTGTAAGTGCAGCTGCAGGATTAAATACAAAACGCACCAGATCTACTTGATCTGCACCTATAAAACCTAAACCTCGTAACAGATTTTCTCTACTTCTCCACGCCGTGTCTAGTCCCCAATCAATAGGTGTTGCTATTCCTGATGCCGTAACATCAAACACTAAACTTCTATCTGCTGCACTTTTAACGGTAAGGTTATCACTTGAGCTGGCTTGTGCCCAAGATAATAAAGAATAGAAAAGAAAAGACATGCTAATTAATACTGTTTTCATTTTTGTAGTTTTTTAAATCATAGATACTATTTAGCGGGGCTTTATATATTTAAATCATAGCTAGTGCTTTAAATAGATGATATATCGTATTTGTATATCATCTATTTAAAACAAGTAGCTCTAGTGCAATTCATTTTAATAGAATAAGCCTGAAGTAGGACGGCATATCTATCTCATTATTTTTTAAAAGTAGGATCAGGTCCCATATAAGAATCTTTAAGACCTCCAAAATCAATAACTACTTTTTGAATTACCATACCGGGATTACCTCCTATCAACTTGAGTGTATGCTTGCCCGGTTTATCTATTAAAATTTTGCTTGAATTTATTGTCGCATTGCGTATTACATTCTGCTTCCAATTAAATGAATATTCAGCTGAAGCAGTCTGCTCCCAACTAACACGGCTGTTATCAATTTGTACACCATAAGCGGTACCCGTATTATCGTCTTTACCAAAAACCGGAAGTGCGTAGGTTTGTATAGTTACATAACCAGCTTTATCTGCATAGAAATCATATTCGGTGCTTGTGTTAGCCCAACCATTGTCAATTATAGAACCTAATTGCACACTTGCTCCTGCATAGCCCAACTCATCGATTATCTGAATTTTTGAGCCATTTTTTTCAGTTTTTCTTGAGAATTTAGATGGATCTAAAACCACAACTCCATTTTCTTCAACATATAGTACATCGTTCGCAGCCTCATCTTTTTTAGAATTAATTGATAGATAAATACGCTGCTCTTTCCCTTCGGAAATAATTGTAATCACTTCTTCACTGTTAGCTTTCTCAGGAACTTTAGACCACTCAATACTAACTTCAACAAGATCTTGAGTATTTGTTTTACCGTTAGATTTACTCAATTTGATGTAGGGTTTTGATGCTTCAGCTTTCCAGCTTAATGCCGTGTTACCTTTGTTGTAAATTTCAAATGAATGCGATTTTTGAGTATATATTGAAAACTGCGGAAGCACAAAAACACCTGATGAAATAGTTGAGTTCGGAATAAATATTCCCATTTCAGCTTTCTTTATATTGTCAATTGTTACAGTAGGCGGTAATTGCAATTCTGGCAGTCTGCCGGGAGCAGTCATAATACCTTTCCACTTGCCATTTTCAAGATTGTTATACGTTGCGGTTATTTCCGAGAGACGTTCGTCAAGCATTTGCACTTCTGCAACTAAATCATTTGTTGCGGCTCTGCCTTGTTGTGCATACCATCGGTTTTTTTGTGCGGTAAGCATTTTTACATTTTCTAAATATGCACCCACCACCGGATAATAGACTAGCTGATAATATGCTGATTTCTGAGCTTCCGGAAGTTTTTTATAGATCGTTCCAGCTTTATTAGCAATTGCGGTATAGTCTTGAATACGGTTTTCAGCTTCGTTATAATTTGCAAATGAAAACTCTGTATCTATGATATTTTCTTTAGCATCTAAGCTATTCCATCTCCAGTCCCACCCCATATATTCAGGTTTACGCTCAAAGCCTAAATGAAAATAAGTATTGTAAATTTCCTGAAACTCTTCGATGTACTGTTCACCAAAAATTGTTGCTAAAAATTCAGCATTGTAGCGCGGTAAAGATTTGTAGGTAACAGAATTTATATCCCAGGCAAGATCAAGAAAAAACTGCATACCTAACTCTCCGGGTTTAATATCGCCTACGTTAAGCAACCAATATCTATCTGCACCATTTTGATATGCTTTGTACATCTCTTCATACATTAAAGCCGGTGGTGTGGTATTTAACCATAGATAGTCATTAGGCTCTCCTAAATAAGAAATATGATAATACACTCCTGCTCCACCACGTCGCCGTGCCTCTTTAGGATCACTTAATTTTTTTATATACCCAAAATTATCATCAGGCCATACCAGCGTTACATCTTCGGGCAGCTGCATACCACTACGATAAATGTCTAGCACTTCTTTATAAGGAACAAATATCTGCGGAATTAAATCTGCAGGCTTTTCTATATACTTTGATAAAATCACACGCTCTTCTTCAATTACCTGTTCAAGTACATTAGCTTTAGTATATCCTTCCGGAACATCTTTCATACCGGTATCGTGTATGCCTCGCATACCCACTGTATAAATATTTTCATAAGGAGCCGCCTCTTGAACCCGCTTGTCGAGTACATTTAAAACACCCTTTTTATTAGTTACATAATCCCAATCCCCATCAACATCGTGATCCCATTCTGTAGTATTGTTATATAAAAGAGGCTCTGCGTGACTACTGGTCATCATTATGGCATATTTATCTGCCACTACTTTATTTTCGGGATATTTAAAAAATGCACCGGTAACTTCGTGCATCGCTGGGGCAAGCATATTTGCCTTTAGGCGCAATAGCAATTCGCACACTTTTGCATAGGTGTTTTGGCCTATATCGTTGATTTCAGGATCCATTAACTTAGAAGCCCAGGGCTTTAATCCCCAGTCTTCATCGTTTAGAAATACACCTCTGTATTTTACAGAAGGTGCTTTTGATGTAAAATTAGTTTGAGTGAGCATTAACTCTTTTCGCTTTACAACCGGAACATCTGCCCACCAATACCAGGGAGAAACTCCTATTGTTTTAGAAAGTTCAAACACGCCGTAAGCAGTACCTCTACGGTCACTACCAGCGATCACAAGCAGTTCATCTACCCCTGTAAATGGTTTCTTAATGGTTTGTATCGTATAGCGTTCCCAACCGTTTTTAAGATCTTTTGCATCTAATTTGCCTTCTCGTACCAGTTGTTGCAATAAAATATTAGTATTTAAAGATCCTATAAGGATACCATTAGTTACGGGCAAGTCTGAAATTACCTTTGGTTTACTATCTGTAACACGTTCTATATCTTCAGCGAGTAGATTTGCAGCGATCTCCACTACATCTGCATCTGCACGATCATAATATATAGTTACAGCCTGGCCTGCATTTACTATAGAAAAAGCCTCTTTAGAAGAGGCTTTTTCAGCAAGACTTAGCTGTCCATACATGCTTTTAATACAAAAAACAAAAATTAAACAGGCGAATGCATTTTTCAATTTAATAGTATTCATTTTAATTTAGGATTTATAAGTCTGCATTTAATATTAATTGTATCCAGGATTTTGTTGTAGTTCAGCTCCACGGTTTCCTTCTATCTCGTCTGCCGGTATCGGCCAAAGATTAAAGTGTTCCTGCATTCCCTGCTGTACATAAAATGGATTATTTTCTATAACGCGATCGTACAACTGACCTGTACGCATTAATGTAAGTCTTCTTTTTTCTTCTAATCCTAATTCACGGGCACGCTCATCTAAAATATAATCTATATTCATTTGACTAGCTGTTGCTAAAGAGGCATTGGCTCTACTACGCACAACATTAACATCTGCAGCAGCTAATGCTGGCTGGCTATTTGCTAAGTAAGCTTCTGCTCGCAGCAAATAGGTTTCTGCTAAACGTAACATATATTGATCTGTATACGTACCTCCTGCAGACGAAGTTAATGCAAATGGCACACTCCCAGGTCTTAGCAAACCGTCAGGGTGATTATAGGGAGTAGTGATTTTTGAAGGATATGCATAAAACTCTCTTCTACGTGGTTGAGTTTCTGTTGACCAGATTGTATCACGACCTATATCATTAGCTAGAATACCTAATGCACTTGAATTATCACGATTATAAACTCTCACAAAATTGTGATTTGCATTTCTAATATCATTAGTAAAATCTGGGTTAGAAGCATCTCCACCCCAAATTTGGTTAGAATAGAACTCAGTTGTAATACCCCATCCAATACCACGACCACCGGTATAGTCTCCTACTGGCCAAGAATTAAACGGTCTAAATCTTAATAATGGTGCAAAATGTCTTTCAAAAGCATAAGAACCACCTCTGTTTCCAGATTGTAGACCACCACCTTGAACATCTAATTCAAATTGAATTACCCATAAACTCTCTTTATTTCCACTGGTTCTGTTTTGATTATTCTTTCTGTATAAATCCCAAAAAACATCTCCTGGAGTTTCAGTGGATCGAGAACCAAAACGCGTACGCATTAGATCTGTATTTGGGTTATCTATTACCATAGATGCCGCAGTTATCGCCTCTGTATTTTTACCTAGTGCTAAATAAGCTTCAGTTAAATAATGATAAGCAACTAAATTATTTACACGACCGTCGGTTGCTTCAGTAATAGTAGGTAAATTTTGAGATGCAAATATTAAATCCTCAACTACCTGATTAAGTACTTCTTCTTTAGACGCTCTAACAAAATCTATTTTGGGAGCCGTAACCTCATCTGTAACTAGCGGTACGCCACCGTATAAAGTAACTAAAACACGGTAGGCAAAACCTCTAAAAAAACGAGCTTGAGATATTATATCTTTTGCTTCTGCCTCAGACATATCAGATGCAGGAGCTCTGCCTATAACGGTATTTGCTTCGGCAATAGTCTTGTATAACAAATTCCAGTGTGTAGTAGCTATATCACCGTCAGGTCTATAGGCCTGCTCCATGTTTCCGTGTCTTTGAGAACCTCCCGGTTCACCATCATAAACGAGGTCTGTCCCATAAATGAAATCAAAAGGACGGTTCTCATCACGATCATAAAATTGTCTTCTTACTAAGAAATACAAATTATTAACTGAGGCTGTAAAATCTGCATAATTTGTGTACGCATTTGCAGAACTCAAAAAGTCCTCTGGTTTCTCATCTAAAAATTCTTCCTCGCACGACCAGAATAGAGAAACTAATACTAAAAATATTATTGTTTTTTTCATGTCTTTTTTTTTAAAATGATATATTCACTCCTAAGGAATAGCCTCTCATTAATGGCCTACCACCGTTTCCTAATCCTACACCATAAATGTTTCTATCGGTATCTTGAAATTCTGGATCCCAACCGTTCCAATCTGTCCACGTAATTAAGTTCTTTCCGCTAACAAATATGCTTAAGCCGGCTATAGAAAGCTTATCTAAGAATTCGCTATCAAAATTATATTTTAGGTTAACATCCTGCAGGCGTACAAAACTTCTACTTTCAAGTCTTGCACCGGTAATCCCAGAACTGTTTGATGATAAAGCATTCAATCCATTAGGGTTAGAAGGTGACCAATAGCTTATACCACTTAACCTGTTTTGATAGAGTGTATTTGCATTTCTAAATACCGAATTATCATTATAGTTTAGATAATTATCATTACCTCCTTGAACAGAATTGATAAAAACACTTAAACTCAAACCTTTATAACTAAACGTGTTTAATACTGAAAATCTATATGCTGGATCTCTAGTACCTAAAATCTTACGGTCTTCAGCTTGAGTAATTTCACCATCTCCGTTTTGATCTACTATTCTATATCTACCCGGTCCAAAACCTTCAGGAATATTCTCTTCACCTAATTGATAGATTCCATCTACTTCATAACCATAAATAGCATTTATAGATTCTCCTATAAATAAACCACTTTGTATAAGATCATCTTCAACACCATCGCCATCTGCATCTTCTCCGGTTAGTGCTAAGATTTCGTTTTTATTTGTAGAAAAGTTACCCGTCATTGACCAAGTGAAATTTTCAGTACGTACAATATCGCCCGTTAATGTAATCTCAAGACCTTTGTTTTGAAGTTTACCTACATTAGTTTGAATGCGATTAAAACCTGTTAAATAAGGTATGCGTATTGCAAATAACAGATCATCTGTAATATTATCATACACATCAACACTACCTGTTAATCTGTTAGAAAACATACCAAAATCAACACCTAGATTTACACCAGCCGTTTTTTCCCACCTAAGATTAGGGTTAGCCAGAGAGCCTAACTCTTGTCCAAAAGCAGGACCAGAACCATCTCCAAAAACATATGCTGCACGAGTACCTATACGAGCTAAAGATGTATATCGTGGAGTTTGATTACCACTTACCCCATAACCTACTCTAAATTTTAAGTTGTTTACCCAATCTACGTTTTGCATGAAAGATTCATTCGATACATTCCAACCAAAAGCACCTGATGGAAAATATGCCGTCTTTTCATTATCTGCAAAACCGGAAAAACCATCTCTACGTATAGTTCCTGTTAAAATGTAACGATTATCAAACTTATAATTTGCTCTAAGCATTTGATAATTTAACCGCTCTGTATATGCAGAAGACCCAACAAATTGAAGTGCACCTACTCCAAGATCATTATATCCTAAAGAAAGCCTATCAAAACCTGAAGCATATGCATTTGTAGTTTCGTCCCTACGCTCTACTGCACCGTATAATAAGGTTGCTCCTATATCGTGTTTTCCAAAAACCTTGTTGTAAGACAATATGTTGTCTAAAGTGTAATCTTTGTAAAAACGTATAAATTTACCAGCATCACCAGTTTGACCTGCGGCGTAGATACTTGAACCGTAAGCCTTATCAATTCTATAATTATTACCAAAATTGATTCTATATTTCAAACCATCTATAAATGGTAAACTAATTTCAGAATATAAATTAGCAAAAAAGTAGTCGTGACGCTCATAATCCTGAGTATTTGATCCTAAAAAAGGGTTAGGCTCAATAGTACCTGCAGGGTTAGGTATTAAGTCACCATTCTCATCACGTGGTACTAATAACGGTGACATATTTACCAACTGAGATAGGCTTGGTTCATCACCGTCTTGCTTAACAAATGATCCAAAGGTTTGAACACCTACTTTCCACCAGTCAGTTGCATCTGCATCAAGATTAACACGCACGCTTTTTCTAGAGAAATTATCATTTTTAATGTATCCTTCCTGTTCTGTTAATCCTACAGACATTAAATAGCTAATATGTTCAGAACCACCCGTTACATTAATTTTATTTTCTTGAACAAAACCTGTTTGAGTACCTTCTTCCCACCAGTCATAATCTGTAGTTTTGAATTGACCTGGATTGTCTGGGTCTTCTAGTTCAAAATTAGGATTGATTCCATTTCCATTTCCAAAATATCCTGTAAAATCTGGATTAGGCGTTGTAAAGTCTGGACCTAAAAATGCGATATCATACAATTGGGTATTTATAAAATCAAGATATTCAGTTCTTCTCATAGGTCTAAGATCTTCAGAGGGTCCCTGAGTTGCATATGATGAAGAAATAGTTATTCTTGCCTTTTGATTACGTTTACCTGTTTTACTGGTAATTAGAATAACTCCATTAGCTGCCTGAGCACCATAAACCGCAGTAGAACTTGCATCTTTTAAAACATCTATAGATGCAATGTCGTTAGGATTTAAAGCAGAAAGAGAACCATTATACTGAATACCATCTAAAATAATTAGCACATCTCGATTACCACCTAGCGTACTTGTACCCCTAATTGAAATTTCTGGTGTTGAACCCGCACTGTTTACCTGACCAATATTTAAACCAGGAACCGTACCTTGTAAACTTTGGGCTATGTTTGTATTAGGAGCGTCTTCAAAAGCTTCTAAATTTGCACTTGCAACCGCACCAGTTACATCACTACGTTTCTGAGTACCATACCCAACAACCACAACTTCATCTAAAGATGCTACATCATCTTGTAATGCAACCTCAATAGTAGTTTTTCCGTTTAATGAAATCGTTTGCGTTTTGAAACCAATAGAAGAAAATACCAGTTCTGCAGTAGCTTTATTTTGTACTTCTAAAGCAAAATTACCGTCAATATCAGAAATTGCACCGTTAGATGCACCTTTCTCTATAACGTTCACATAAGGAATAGGTAACTTATTAGCATCAGTCACTTTACCTTTAATTACATCCTGAGCTTGCAGTCCTAATGCAAAGCCCAAATAAATAAAAATCGAAAGAATTCGATTTATGGGTATTTGTTGTTTCATAAAAATTAAATTTTAATTGGTTTTGAACTCGTACTCATTTATCTGAATTCCAAAATTAACAAAATATTTGGAGTACACAATCGATTGCGTAAATAAAATGTTATTTATACACTTTATAAACACCTTTAATTTAAATTTGAAATGAGTTTCTGACTTATTCCCCACAAAAAAAAACTATACCTCTAGCTATCAATATCTTTAAAAAAGTATTTGACAGCGAGCGCTATTTATAATTTCAATGCTTAATAAAATATTTACACAACCGATTGTTACGCCAACTTTGTAATTAATTAATTGACTTTAGTGAAGATTTTCTAATTATAAGATCGGTATCTAAAATGGTTACTTGTGTAAGTGTGCTATCTATTTCTGTATCTTCAAGATGCTTTAAAATACATTTAGCAGATAGTTTACCCATTTTTGACGCTGGGTGTGTAACCGAAGAAAGTCCCGGTTCTATAATAGAGCACACGGGGTCATTGTTAAATCCTATAATGGCAAGATCTTGAGGTATTCTTACGTTATTCTCTTTAGCATATTGAATAGCACTTACAGCTGCTGTATCGTTTGAAGAAAAAATACCATCTGGAGGACTAGCAAGATTCATTAAATGTTTTGTCGCTTTCTTTCCTTCTTTAGCGCTTAACGTTTCAAATTGAATAATTAATTCTTCATATAAAGTTAAATCATAAGCCTTTAAAGCATCCTCATATCCCCTTCTACGCTCTTTATAAACATTGCGATTCTGAGAACCTGCAAAATGTGCAATGCGCTTACAACCACTTAAAATTAAATGTTCTGTTGCCTTATAGCCCGATGCATAATTATCTATTACAATATTATAAGATGGAAAAGATTCTGGTACTCGATCGACAAATACTATAGGTATTTTTTGATTTAGAAAAGGCTCAAAATGACTATAATCAACTGTCTCCATAGATAGTGAAGTAATTATACCTGATATACGCATATCATACAAAGTTCTTGCATTTTGCACTTCGCTTTCATAACTGTCATTACATTGTATTATAATAACTGTATATCCTGCTTTTTTAGCTTCATCTTCTATACCACTTATAAGAGAAGACATAAAGGGTCTGTTAATACGAGATATAAGCACCCCTATAGTTTTGCTACGATTATTGCGTAATCCCGCAGCAAGAGAATTAGGCCGGTACCCCATCTTATCTGCTTCTTTTTTAATAAGTTCTTTTGTAGATTTCCCTATAGAATGATGATCTCGTAAAGCTCTGGAAATTGTAGAAGTAGAATATTTTAACTTCTTGGCTATATCGTAAATGGTAATTTCCTTTTTTTGCTTCATTTTTTCAACAGGTTCTATCTACAATATGGTATTACTGAAGTTGGGTTGTTTTCGTAAAAATAGAAAAGTTTTATAAACATAAGTGTTTATTCAACATTTTACCCTTGTCTTTATCTTTCTTGTTTAAGGATTAATGAATTATTAAAAGCTGCACGTAAATTGTGATTATGATTTCCGAAGCACTTCAAGCGGCGAGCTTTTAATAACACTTCTACTATTACTAAGTCCTATTGCTAAAACTAAAAGTGTTATTCCCGGTAATAGAACAAAAAATGGAATCCACGAGGGAACAAAGCTGGTATCAAAAACAAAATAGGCTAATAATAGAGTGCCAATTAGTGATAAAAGTATACCAGATAAAGAGCCGATTATACCTAGATATAAATATTCTAAGCCTTGTATTTTTAATATTTGTCGCCCCTTTGCTCCCATCGTGCGTAAAAGAACACTTTCTCGTATACGCTGATATTTACTGGTGCGTACCGCTCCTAAGAGAACAATTATACCTATTAGAATACTAAAAAATGCCATAAAGTTTATGATGTAACTTATTTTAGTAAGTAGCTCTTCAATGACGTTGAGAACTTGCCGTAAATCTAAAATTGAAAGTGTAGGATAATCTGTGACTAACTCACGCTGTATAGCTGCGGAAACATTATCGTTAGCAACATTAGTAGTAATTACACCAAATTGTGGCGCATTTTCTAAAACTCCTGCCGGGAATACAATTGAAAAATTTAATTGCATTCGACTCCAATCGACGGTACGTATACTGCCTATTATTGTTGTTATTAATTTGCCCTGCACATTAAAAACAACTTCATCTCCAAGTTCAACCTGAGCATCTTGTGCAAAATTATCACTCACCGAAATAGGAATTTCTTCAAATTGGGGAGTCATACGCGCTGTAAATATTCCTTCTTGCAGTACTTCAGAAGCAATAAGTGAGTCCCTATACGTTGTTCTAAACTCGTGGTTCAGAATCCATCTGTTAATTTGGGTGGTACTGTCTAGTTTCAGATCTGTATTGCTTCTACCATTAATACTTTGAACCCGCATCGTTACAATGGGTATTTTTTCTATGGCTTCCAGATTGTTGTTTTCTAAAGTTTTTACAAGTGGTGCCATTTGTTCTTTTTGCACATCAAGTAAAATCATATTGGCACTTTCAGTATTACCATCTAAAGCTGCCTGAGCGAGCAATATATCTTTTGTAAAATAAAGCGTACTTATTAAAAAGGAACCTACTCCAATCGCAAGAATTAGAATGACAGTTTGATTTTTTGGCCTGAATAAATTACGTAAACTTTGTCGCGATGTAAAACTCCATGAGCTCGGGAAATACCGTCTTATCATACGCATAAATACTCGAGCAATACCTGCCAGAATACTAAAGGTGACTAAAATACCTGCCAGAAATCCTAATGCATACTTCCAGTCGTTTAATAACCAAAGTGCAAATAAAAATACAAATACAAGGATTGCAAGGGTTACGCCCAGTGCTGTTTTACGCGATTGTGTACCCGTTTCTGTTACCCGTAATGCCTGAAGCGGAGAAACCTGTAAGGTGTTTAGCAATGGGTATAACGCAAAAAGTACAGACATAAATACACCGGTTACGATTCCCATTACGATTACCAGCCACGAGAACGTTAATATTACATCTACAGGGAGTAAATCTTTTAATAGCAGCGGAAATAGCTGCTGTAAAAACAAACCGGCAAGTGTTCCTAAAATACCACCCACAAGACCTAAAACGGCTATTTGTATCAGGTAGATAAGAAAAGCCTGTTTATTTGAAGCTCCCAGACATTTAAGAACAGCTACAGATTTTAATTTCTCACGTATATAGATCGTAGTGGCGCTGGCAATCCCTACACAGCCTAAGAGCAAAGCAATAAAACCTACCAGATTTAAAAACTTACCAAAATTAGCATAGCGGTTTCCCAATCGTTCACTTGTTGCTAAATGGGTGTCGAGATCTGCCTCTACTGCGTCTAAACGATCTGATACAGCCAATTCTAATTTTGTCAAATCAGTTTGAGGTGATTTGAAATAATATTCATAATCAATACGGCTTCCCACCTGCACAAGTCCGGTTTCTGCAATTACCTCATAAGGAATCACGACCGGTGGTGCTATTGCACTGAAAACCGCATTACTTCCGGGAATGGCTTTTAGTGCTCCTAAAACCGGCAAGGTTACAGCTCCAAGTTTTATACTATCACCGGTTTTAATATTTAATTGTAACATCACGGTAGCATCAATTAATGCACCTCGTTGCTCCTCATAATTTATTGCTGCTTCTTCTGGTGTGGTTTCTAATTTTCCGTAGAAAGGAAACCCTTTAGAAATACCACGTACCTGAACGAGTTTTGTAGCACCATTATTAGGAAACAATGCCATAGAAGCAAACGTAATTTCTTTTGCATCTGCACCTCCAAGAGAATCTACTATAAACAGGGCTTCTTCAGTAAGCTCGCTATCACTATCTATTTTAAAATCTGCACCCATTAACCCTTTAGACTGCAGCGCAATATTTGTCTTTAACGTTTCTCCAAAAGACTGAATAGAAACTATGGCGGCGATACCCAAAACAATTGAAAGCATAAACAGACTTAACTTTCCTGCACTTGCCCTAAAATCTCTCCAGGCCATTTTAAATAACCAGTAGGTTCCTGCCTGATTCTTAATAGATTTAGACATGGGCTGCATTTGTTAAGCTTACTATTTTACCTCCTTTAATAGTAAGAATATTCTGTGTTTTTTTTGCCAAATCCATATCGTGAGTAACCAACACAAGGGTGGTACCTAATTCTTTATTGAGTTCAAAAAGTAATTCTACTACCTTTTCACCGGTTTCTGCATCGAGATTTCCGGTAGGCTCATCTGCAAATAATATTTTAGGATCGTTTGCAAATGCTCGAGCCAGTGCAACACGTTGCTGCTCACCTCCAGATAATTGAGAGGGATAATGATTTCCCCTATCTCCTAAACCTACTTTCTCTAAAAGCGTTTTTGCTTTAGTTAATGCATTTTTAGAACCTTGTAATTCTAACGGAATTGCAATATTTTCTAAAGCTGTTAACGTTGCCAAAAGCTGAAAATCCTGAAAAACAAAACCAACATGTTTATTACGCAGCGCTGCACGTTCATCTTCAGAAAGGCTACTAAGTACAGTACCATTTAACGTTACCGTGCCCGAATCGGGCTTATCGAGACCTGCACAAATACCTAAAAGCGTTGTTTTACCACTTCCTGATGGGCCAACGATGGAAAAAGTCTCTTTTTCTGTTATACTAAAGTTAATATCTTCAAGTACAGTAAGCTTTTTAGAGCCACTAGTATAGCTTTTTTCTAAATTTGAAATCTTTAATATGGAAGTCATTGCGTGATTGTTTGTAACAAAGAATTATTTTGACCAACTATTAGTCTGAAACCTTACAGAAACTAACATAATACGTTGATTTCTATTTCTTAAATTCCGCTTTGCGGAAAAATAACCTTTTACAGTTAATTAAAAATTAGATCATTTTGAGAACCTTGTTAATGTTTTGTTGTTTTTTGCTTAGTGTAGCATCAACTTCTTGTAAAAATACAAATGAATCCCAGCCTGAAACACAATCAGATAATATATACACTACTGAATCTAATGGTGTAGAAAATGATACAACACTAAAAACAATTTTATTTTTTGGAGACAGTCTTACCGCAGGTTATGGGCTTGACGATCCTGACGATGCCTTCCCGGGGTTAATACAAGATAAAATAGACAGTTTAGGTATCTCATATCAGGTGGTAAATGCAGGTATTAGTGGTGAAACTACTTCTGGAGGTAAAAATAGATTAGACTGGATTTTAGAAACAAACATTGATATTTTTGTCTTAGAATTAGGCGCTAATGATGTTTTGCGAGGCATTCCTGTTTCAGAAACTAAAGCTAATTTACAATATATTATAGATGAGGTTAGCGCTCAAAAACCCAACGCAAAAATCGTACTTACCGGTATGCAATTACCTCCTAATTTAGGCACAGAATACACTGCAGATTTTAAAGCTCTTTTTTATGATTTATCAGAAAAAAACAATATAGCGCTAGTGCCATTTTTACTAGAAAATGTAGGCGGTATAGCACGTTTAAATCAGGCTGACGGAATACACCCTACCGCAGAAGGACATAAAATACTTGCAGCTAATGTATTCCCGATTTTAAGACCGCTATTAAAATCAAATTCAACTGATTAAATTTACCAGATCTTTAAATTTTTCGTGAATACCAGTTCTAGCTTTAAGCTGTTATAAATCCCTAATAGACTTATTTTAAAACCTCAATGACTTCTAAAGAATCTAATCTTGAGCAGCTCTACGATTATCTAAACGACGAAGAAGATGCAAGAACGTGTAAGGCCATAGACGATAAGGCTTGTAAAGAAACTCCCGGAAATTATTTTTTACTACTAATAAGCAATATGCTTACCTCACTAGGTGACACACTAAGTAATCCTAAAACAGTCCTAACCTGGGTAATGAATTATGTAAATGCACCCGTTATGCTTATAAGTTTTATCGTACCCATACGAGAATCAGGCTCTATGCTTCCGCAGTTATTTATAGCGCACTATATTAGACAAAAACCGGTGCGGAAATATGTCTGGGTTTTGGGATCTGTATTGCAATTTCTTGCAATTGCCGGTATTGGCTTTGTTGCTTTGACCTTTGAAGGTAATAGCGCCGGTTGGCTTATAATACTTTGTTTAATAGCCTTCAGTCTAGCTCGCGGACTCTGCTCTATTGCATTTAAAGATGTTTTAGGAAAGACGATACCCAAGCAAAAGCGCGGCAAACTAAAAGGATACACCGCATCAGTAAGCGGAATTTTAGTTCTCGCAGCGGGACTTTTTATTCTTTACAAATCAAGAGAAGATGTAGGAATTGAATTTTACAGTTATCTCATTTTTTTCGCCTCAGCTTTATGGTTAATTGCGGCACTTATTTATGCAAATATCAAAGAATTTCCAGGTGAGACAGCGGGAGGTGAAAATGGTTTTAAAGAAGCATTAAATAGATTAGGGCTTTTAAGAGAAGACAAACAATTCCGGAATTTTGTTATTACCAGATCTTTATTGTTGTGTTCTGCTCTAACAGCTCCTTATTATGTGCTATTAGCGCAACGCTATGTAGGTAAAGAAGCGTATTTACTAGGTCTTTTTATAATTGCTAATGGTGTAGCGTCTATCATTAGTGCTCCCGTATGGGGCAAAATGGCAGATAAATCAAGTAAAAAAGTAATGACCTATTCTGCGATTCTTACCGCAGGTTTAGGCTTACTAATTGTGGCTATTATTCAGTTTATACCTCTCTGGCGTGATCAGGTGTGGCTCTACACCATAGCCTTTTTCATTTTAGGCATTGCACATCAAGGAGTACGTCTGGGTAGAAAAACCTATATCGTAGATATGGCTGAAGGCAATCGCCGCACAGATTACGTTGCAGTAAGTAATACACTTATTGGTTTTATTCTTTTAATAACCGGCGGTATTAGCGCTTTAGCTTCGTTGATTTCGGTAGAAGGTATAATCGCAGTTCTTTCTGGTTTAGGTATTTTAGGAGCGATTAAAAGTGCTACGTTACCTAATGTAGAATAAAAAACGCCGGCTTTTAGGCGGCGTTTAAGTTTAATTATATCGGCTGCATCCTGGATGCCCTTAGATATTAAAGATTACTTCTTTTTAGAAGCAGTCTTCACCGGCTTTACAGCAGCAGGCTTAGTAGCCTGTTTAGCTGGAGCAGCCTTTTTAGATGACTTATTTGTTGCCATTGTAATTGTATTTAATACTACTAATGTAAAACGAATTTCATTCCCTTTTTCATAAAAATTAAGCTACAATTGTTAAATTTATAGCTACAATTTATACCTCAATACAACTATTTTTAATATATGTTTTATGGGAGATTTAACTAAAATTGAAGAGTATTTCAATACCGAACATCAGTTTAATGAAGCACTCAAAAAATTAAGAGCATTACTACTAACGACAGAGCTTCAAGAAACTTTTAAGTGGAATGCACCAGTATATACGATAGCTGGTAAAAATATTATTGGTCTTGGCCGATTTAAAAATCACTTTGGTATTTGGTTTTTTAACGGCTCACTGCTTAATGATCCTAACTCTGAATTACATAACGCTCAGGAAGGAAAAACTAAATCCTTGAGACAGCTTCGGTTTTATGAGGAAAATGATATTGTAAATTCTACTGTACTTCGTTTTGTAAACGAAGCTATAGAAAATCAAAAAAGGGGCTATGAAATTAAACCAATTAGAACTGCTCCTAAAATCCTGATACCCTTAGAACTACAAGCTGCACTAAAAGAGGATTTGCAATTAAAAAACTGTTTTAATGGTCTAACTCCAGGAAGGCAAAAGGATTTTGCGCTACATATAGGCAGTGCAAAACAAGAAAAAACACGTATTAGTAGATTAAATAAATCTATTCCTTTAATTCTAGAGGGTGTTGGTTTGTATGATAAATACAAGGATTGTTAAATATTAGACCGAATAGATTGTATTAATTGTGGTGATAACGTTAAGAGGCGTTAAAACAAATCAAATCTATTGGGTTAATTACGTAATTTGAGTCTTCAAGAATATTTAAACCTATTATGACATCAATTCGAGTTGCCGCATTATTTGTATTTGCAATTTTCATTATCAGTTGTTCTTCAGTCAAACATACTGATATAAATTATCTAAAGTCTGCTTATAAAGCTTCAACTGAAGAGCCTACACTCAATATTTTTCAGCCTAAAGATTCTACACAACAGCATGACGTATTGATTTTTGTGCATGGCGGTAATTGGAATAGTGGTTCTAAAAGCACCTACTCTGTGTTAGGTCGTAATTTTGCAAAAAACGATTATGTAACTGTAATTCCCGGCTATACCCTGAGTCCTTTTGCCAACTACGATACAATGACTCGTCAAATTACCGAAGCTATTACATGGACAAAAGAAAATATTGCCAATTATAGTGGTAATCCTGATCGAATATTTCTGATGGGGCATTCTGCCGGTGGTCATTTAATCGCTTTGGCGACTATGAATCCCAAATACTTAAATGATAATTCACTAATAAAGGGTCTTATATTTGACGATGCTGCTGCACTTGATCAGCTTAAATATCTACAGGAAAATCCGCCTACAGATGAAGACTACTACGATGTGACCTGGACTAAAGATCCTGAAGAATGGCGTAACGCTTCGCCTTATTATTTTCTCGATGAGAACACTCCTGCTATCCTAACCTATTTAGGAACTAAGACCATCCCTTCATTATATTATTACAATGATCTTTTTCATCAAAAACTTCTAGAATTTCAGCCGCAGGCTAAACTCATTACGCTTAATAAAAAACACGTACCTATGGTGACCCAGTTTTTCTGGCCTTTTAGTACGCGTTTTAAAGAAATTAAAGAGTTTACAGCGGGTATAGAATAATTATACAATCTCGTTATAATCAGCAGGAGTCTAATCTTCTTCTGCAATAATCTTATTCTGTTTGAATGGTCTAATAATTAAACGAGCCGCTTTATCAAAATTGATGTAGCTGTACGTCCAATTGAAAAAAGTAACTACACGATTTCTAAAACCTACTAAAAACCACAGGTGAATAAACATCCAGATAAACCAGGCAAAGAAGCCTCCAAAATGTATTTTACCTATATCTACAACCGCTTTATTACGACCTATAGTTGCCATTGATCCTTTATCAAAATAACTGAAGGGTTTTAATTCCTTATTCTTTAGTATATTTTTAAAGTTAGTAGCTAAATTTTTTCCTTGTTGTATTGCGGGTTGTGCAACTTGTGGATGCCCTTTGGGGAATGCTTCAGTTTCCATAAGCGCGATATCTCCTATTGCATAGATATCTTTAAATCCTGCAATTTTGTTATAACGATCAACTTTATACCTATTAATTTTAGGGAGCAATGCAGTTTCCTCAAAACCAGAAATAGAAGCACCTGTAACTCCCGCAGACCAGATAAATGTTGCCGTATCTAAAATTAAATCGCCCTTTGTGGTTACGCGGTTATTTTCGTAATTAGCTACAAAAGTCTCTAAATGAATAGTAACGCCCATATTCTCGAGAAATTTATGTGCTTTTTTAGAGGAGTATTCACTAAACGGTGGCAATACACGGTTTGCACCTTCAATAAGATGTATTTCAATCTCACTGGTATCCATATCAGGATAATCTGCCTGTAAAACATTAGAGCGTAATTCTGCTAATGCTCCACTCAATTCAACACCAGTAGGCCCTGCTCCTGCAATTACAAAACGTAAAAGTTCTTTTCGTTTTACAGGATCTTCAGTACGATTTGCGCGCTCCAGATTTTCAAACATTAAACTGCGTATGTTTAATGCCTGCGGAAGACTTTTCATCCAGATCGCATTATCCTCAATGGTTTTGTTTCCAAAAAAATTTGTGCGCGTTCCCGTGGCAATTACGAGGTGATCGTAACTCAAATCTCCTATATCTGTACGTATTTTTTTAAGAGTAGTGTCAATATGGTTTACTTCCGCAAGGCGGAAATGCATATTTTTTTGATTGCGTATGAGTTTACGTAAAGGGTATGCAATAGACTCTGGCTCCAGACCCGACGTAGAAACCTGATATAAAAGCGGCTGAAAGGTGTGAAAGTTTCGCTTATCAAGTAAAACTACCTGATACTTAGTTTTTTTAAGATTCTTTATAAGGTTTATTCCTCCAAAACCTCCACCTATAATTACTATACGAGGTTCTCGAGTTTGAGGGATATTCATAGTTACTAGTTTTAGTAAAGTTACTTAACAGATGCTAAACCGATTAATCTTTATTATTAATTTAGCTTTAGTTGTAACATATTACCCGCTACTAATACAAATAGGCAACTAACAATTAGCTTTTGGATCCGAAACTTGAAAAAGAATTTGTAACCCAGCTTGAAGCAAACCAGAATATCGTACATAAAATTTGCAGATTATATACGCACGATCAGGAATCACATAACGATCTGTTTCAAGAGATTACAATACAATTATTTAAGGCGTACCCTAAATTTAGAGGTGACTCAAAATTTAGTACCTGGATGTACCGGGTGGGACTCAATACCTCAATAACGCTCTATCGTAAATCAAAACGCAGTATACGCACACAAGATTATGACAGTGTGATGTTTAAGATTGCGAGTTCAGAATATGATAATACGGTAGAAGAACAATTAAAACTTATGTATTCAGCAATACGCCAGCTTAGCGATATAGATAAAGCGCTGGTTTTTTTATATCTCGAAGATAAACCCTACAGCGAGATTTCAGAAACTTTAGGTATAACCGAAGTAAATGCAAGGGTTAAGATGAATCGTGTAAAAGGCAAGTTGAAAGACTTATTAAATGTGTAGCAGCAGATGGACGAACTTGAATTTTTAAAGAAAGACTGGAAACGGCAGGAAGCCGACCTTCCTAAGGTTAATATAGAATCTATATATAAAATGATTCACAAACGATCTTCTTCTATTATGAAGTGGATTTTATATATCTCAATAATAGAATTTCTATTCTGGACAGTAATAAATGCATTTACGATTAATACTAAAAGCTTAAACTCTCTTAAAGAATTACACCTTTATGAATTTGAAATTATAGCAACGCTTATTCATTATTGTATATTAATTTACTTCATCTATATATTTTACAAAAACTATAAAGAAGTACAAACTACCGAAAATACCAGCAAGCTGATGAAGCGTATTTTAAAAGTACGCAAAACAGTGAATTACTATGTAATTTACAATCTGGTAATGGCATTTATTATTGGTGTGATTGTATTCATCGCATCAGCCATATATAGCCCAAAAATTCAAGAAATCTATGTTGTTGGCGAAGATGGCTCACAAAGTCTGCCACTAAGTTTTATAGTCACTTTTATAGGAATGTTTCTACTTATAATAGGTTTGTTCTGGTTGTTCTATAAATTGCTTTACGGTATTTTATTACGCAAACTACATCGCAATTATAAAGAACTGAACAAATTAGAGTTACGTAATTAAATTGCCTTATCTCAAAATATAAATCCTACCAGACTATGGTGGGATTTTTTGTTTAGTTGAAGGCTAAAATTTATCGGCTCAATATTTAATCTATAATCATAATTTAAGTAAATGATAATCTTTTTTTAAGGGATAATTAACACGTATAACCCCTATTTTTGTGGGAAACAACCTTTTATGCAAAAACTCTTACGCTTTGCTCTCGTTTTGATGCTTTTAGCGGCTATTCAATCAAGCGCACAAGAATATTCTACATCTAGTATAGAAAAGACAATTAGTGAATTTAAAAATGACGCCAGAGGTCCTTACCTACGTATACGCTGGTTCTGTGAAGATGGCACAATGCGCGAACCTAAAGACCCGTGTCCTGATGGTGTAGATGGGGTACAACACGCCAGTTATAAAGAAATCACTAAAAATCTAGCAGAGCGCAATCAGTTATATTTTGCTGAAATTCTCGCAGCCGCAGACCCTAAAAAATTCTGGGATGCATCTAACAATCACAGTCGTTTAAAACAGTATCAACTGGGTAAATATTTACAAAGTGTTGATGATGGGTGGATTTTGCAAAAAGCTCAATACTATCGCGGTGCCATACAATCTGAAGATGAAGAAGCCTGGGGAATAGATTTTTATAAAAATTTATTGAAGCAGGATGATGCTGTTGAAGCCAATTATTATCTTATACGTCAATCTTTAAAAGATATTCCACACTCAGGCGATGATAATATTGCTCAACGTATGCGTAGCGAATCTAAAGTTATTGCAGAGTTATTCCCTAAATTTATGGATGCACGCGTAAAAATACATGGGCAACCAGACGTAAGTGACATAGCCCTAGTACAGCAATTTCAACAGAAATATCAAGATCAATTCTCTCCTAAAATCAATACAGAGTTTGATAATCTACTTGTTACACTTAATGAGTACTATGCTCCTATTAATTTACAGAGTTTAAAAAATCAAATCTCTAGCTTAAAAAGTGAACCCGAAGTAAAGAAGCAATTGTTACAATTTACTACAACAATAACAAATGATACTCCTGCAGATATAGTAATACCTGAGATAAGTGATTTACTATGCAACATACGCACGCAAATCACTCAGATTACAAGACCTCAGGACCGCCTTACCATATTAGATATTTCTCTAAAATTAGAAGAAATGCTTCTTAAGAAAGCGCCATCCTGGGAGCCAAAAGATTTAAGAGGTTTGCTTGATAAAGTGTATCATTTATCTTACGCAACTGCAGGAACAGGTCTTACCGAAGTGTGGGAATGGGAAGAAATTGCAGCCACGTTAGCCCCTATAAAATATACAAATGTTTCTATTGCTGAATTAAATACGATGCTAAACACGAGCCGCAATGTCGTGCAGTGGAGTGCGGCTATGGTTAAGGCAACCTATGATAATGATGTAGAAAAATACACTGCATTTGAGCCACTTGCTGCCGGTTTTATAGACGATCGCGTGCGTTCTTCAGTTGCGCTACCTTTAGGTAAAGCAGTAAGTGAATTAGGCGATTTAGTTTCTCAAGAATCTAATCTGGAAAATAAAGTAATGCGTATTGAAAACCAAAGCGCAATTCACGGTCTAAATCCCGGTTACGCAATGGGTGAACTTGTAGTCGTACCCGGTAATCCCGATGCTGTAGAAGTTTCTAGTAATAAAATTTACATTTTTAAAAGACCGCCATCAGATCTCAAACCAGTTGCAGGTATTGCCACTGTAGATGAAGGCAATCTCGTTTCTCATGTACAACTACTTGCACGTAATCTGGGTATTCCAAACGCAGCACTTATAGATTCTAATCTAGAAGCCTTGCAAGAATTTAATGGTAAAGAAGTTTTTTATGCCGTTTCTACTAAAGGAACTGTGATTTTAAAACTAGCTCAAGATATGTCTAATGAAGAAAAACAACTTTTTTCTCAAGAAGAACGCAAACAAACAAAAATTGCGGTGCCCATAGAAAAAATTAGACTTGATCTCAAGAAAATACTCAATATGCGCGATATTGACGCTTCTGCCAGCGGAAAGTTAGCAGGACCAAAAGCAGCAAACTTAGGAGAACTTAAAAAAATGTTTCCTGAGCATGTGGTTGAAGGTCTGGTCATACCGTTTGGTATTTTTAGAGATCATATGGATTTGCCAATGCCAGGTCAAACCGTAAGCTACTGGCAATTTCTAACCGATATGTTCGCTTCTGCGGAAAAACAACGGGTTGCAGGCACTTCAGAAAGTCAGGTTGAAGCTTTTCAACTAAAACAATTGGCAACGCTACGCACCGCTATTGCAGACATGAAATTGAAACCCTCTTTTATCACCGAATTGCGAAACTCATTTGTAACGAACTTTGGTAAACCTATAGGTCAAACTCCGGTATTTTTACGTAGTGATACTAATATGGAAGATCTTAAAGAGTTTACCGGAGCGGGCTTAAACCTGACGTTGTTTAATGTGGTTGAAGAACAAAAGATTCTAGACGGAATAAAATCAGTTTGGGCTTCACCCTATACCGAACGTAGTTTTAAATGGAGACAGGTGTATTTATCAAATCCTGAGAATGTATTTCCTTCGATATTAGTAATACCTAGTGTAGATGTAGATTATTCTGGTGTAATGATCACTAAAGGAATTAATGAAGGTGTTGATGAAGATTTAACGGTGGCTTTTAGTCGTGGTGCCGGTGGTGCAGTAGATGGCCAGGCAGCAGAAACCCGTTTAGTTACTGACAAAGACAATCGCCTTCTAGCTCCTGCGCGTCAACCCGATTATATACGATTACCAACATCCGGAGCTACAAAAAAGTATATGACTACGTTTGAAAACCCTATACTTAACACAAAAAACATCCAGAGTTTACGTGAGGTTGCTAATGAAATTCGAGCAAAAATTCCGCAGGAAACAAACACTGATTATGTAGGAGCATATGATGTTGAATTAGGCTTTCAAAATGATAAATTATGGTTATTTCAAATACGCCCTTTTGTAGAAAATAAAAACGCCTTAAGTAATGGATATCTTGATTCGATATCGCCTAAAACGAATGAAGAAGCGTTTATAGATCTTGACACAAAATTATAAGTTTAACTTTTTGTCAGTTTAAAAGAATTCTATTTACACTTTACAGGAATCCAATACCTAAAAAATATTTAAAAATTAATTATGAAAAAATTACTCCTTCTAATACCGGTACTTGCTTTGGTACTCGCCTTTACTGTTCCTTCCTTCTACCCTATTGACGGGTATGAGCGCACCGGGATAGATCGCTTGGCATATCTTCAAAAAATTGTACGTGACAGTGTAAAATACACTCGTATTCCAGCCGGTGCTTACCTATCTACAGCTGATATTAAGTTGCGCTTAAGCTCAAAAAAGGATAGCGCTATTACTTATATGACTGAAGATCCCGCATTACAGAAAAAAATATCCAGTTTATTTTATGGTCTTGATGCAAGCTATTCTATTTCTGTACTAGATATGACAGACACGACAAACTTGAAATATGCTGCTCGTAATGAAACGCGCGGTTACCAGCCAGGAAGTGTAGGAAAACTTGCGATACTTTTAGCAATGTTTGATCAATTAGAAAAATTATGTCCTAATGATTGGGGAGCTCGTGAGAGTTTACTTAAACACAAGCGTGTTAAAGGTGGTCCATTTGCAGTGTACGACCATCACACCATTCCACTTTACGATATTGAGCAAGATAAGTTAACCCGAAGAACGGCGCGTGAAGACGATGTTTTTAGTTTGTATGAATGGATAGATCATATGGTTGCCGTGAGTAATAATGGTGCTGCGAGTGTTGTGTATCGAGAAGCTTTATTACTTAAAGTTTTTGGGGAAAAATACTTTGACTTAACTGATGAAGAAGCAACTAAATGGTTTAAAGAAACCGATAGAAAAGAAATATCTGACCTCGCTTTTGAAGTAGTAAATCAACCACTTCGTGATTTAGGAATTGGCGAAGACGAGTGGCGTCTGGGTGGCTTTTTTACAAATGGTGCTGAACGTTATGTAAGCAGACAAGGTGGTAGTACCGGTTCTCCTAAAGGCCTAATGAAATTTCTTATAAATATTGAGCAAGGTAAAGCTGTAGATTCATTATCTAGTTTAGAAATGAAGCGCATTATGTATCAGACAGAACGCCGCATTAGGTATGCACAATCAAAAACACTTGATTCTGCCGCAGTATATTTTAAAAGCGGAAGTTTTTATAAATGTGACCGCTCAAAAGGAGCTTGTGGTGACTATGCCGGTAATGTATTTAATTATATGAATTCTGTAATTATTGTAGAGCATCCTGATAATGGTTCTAAATATATCGTGTGCTTAATGACTAATGTATTGCGTAAAAATTCAGCTTCAGATCATATGTATCTTGCAGGAAGAATTGACAAAGCTATAGAAGAAGAGATCGCCGCTGCAGGCCAGTAGAGTGTTTCTAATTTTTATATTTAAAAAGTCCCTTCAATTTATTTTGAAGGGACTTTTTTCAGTTATTAGATAATTGAACATTATTAATGAAATTGATATTGCCGTAAAGTACTTTTTGTAAATTATCAAACATTGCATATCAGACCGCTTAATACAGGCTTTTAAAAATATTATACTTGTAAAATTCGATAAAACTTCTATATAATTATAAGTACTTATCACGATTACACTTTTGCGGCATTTTATGCAGTCTTGGGGATTGTTTTGACCACCTATTTTTATTAATAATGCGCTATTTTTGTAGTGTTAAGTGATTGATAAATAAATGCTTTAAAATTAACTCAGCTTACATAGGTTAGCAAAAAGAAAAATGTTAGAAAGTAGAGAATATTACAATAAAATTTTTATTGAGCAGGCTCCTATTGCCATCGGGATGTTAGATAAGAATATGTGTTATCTATCTGTATCTAAAAAATGGATCACAGATTATAAAATGGAAGGTCGGGAAATCATAGGCCGTTCTCATTATGACCTTTTTCCTGAAATAGGCGACGACTGGAAAGCCAATCATCATAAGTGCTTAAATGGTGCAGTAGATATTTGTGATGAAGCTCCTTTTGTACGGGCAGATGGCACGGTACAATGGATTTATTGGGATGTAAGACCCTGGTATATTTCTGAAGGAGAAATTGGCGGCTTAATAATGCATACCGGTGACATTACTCACATAAAGAATAATGATGAAGAAAGAAAAAAAATAGAAAAAATACTTGAGAATACAAATGAGATCGCACGTATAGGAATTTGGGAAGTAAATTTACTAACTAATGAAGTGTATTGGAGTAAAGTTGTCTACGAGATTCACGAAGTTTCTAACGACTTTGTTCCTAAAGTAGAGACTAATATCAAATTTTATAAAGAAGGAAAAAACAGAGACCTAATTTTAAAAGCCATGAAAGAGGCTGTTGAAGATGGTATTCCTTTTGATTTAGAAGTAGAAATTGAAACTGCAAAAGGAAAAACAATCTGGGCACGCTCTATTGGCCAACCCGAAATGGTAGATGGTAAATGCGTACGCCTGGCAGGAATGTTTCAGGATATTAATACTATGAAAGTATCTCAATTGGCTTTAAACAAGACTAATGTTGAAATGAATGCCATATTAAATTCAGGTTCTGTTGCTATAATTTCTACAGATAATAATGGTATAATTAATCACTTCAATAAAGGCGCTGAAAAATTATTAGGTTATTCTGCATCAGAAGTAATTGGCATACACTCTCCAATGCTTTTTCATAAGTATGAGGAGATTAATTCATTTCAAAACAATTTAAGCGCGAGAAGTCAAAACGAGGATCCACTTGAGTTACTAGCTAAACTAGAATTTTCAGATACTCGTGAGTGGACTTATCTCAGAAAAGATGGCTCAACTTTTCCTGCTGAGTTAACAGTTACAACCGTTAAAAATGACAGTGGAGAAAATATAGGATTTCTGGGAGTCTCTTTTGATATTACAGAACGAAAACAGGCTCAAAGCGAATTAATTAGAAAAAACCAATTATTAAACTTTGCTGAAGAAATCACTAAAACAGGACATTGGCAATGGGATGTTGTAAATGATAGAGTAAAATGGTCTAATAACCTGTTTAATATATTTGAACTTAATAAAACAACTTCAAATTTAAAATTTGACACTTATTTTGGATTTGTACATCCTGAAGATAAAATTCTTGTCACTACTAATTTTCAAAATGCAATTGATAATAAAGGATTTGATAGTTTTAATCATAGGATTAACACAAATGGTAAAACAAAAACGATTCAACTTATAGGAAAAGTTTTTAAAAATGAAAAAGGAATCGTTACAGAAATGATAGGTACCTGTCAAGATGTAACAGAGCAAAAAATGGCCGAAAATAAATTTAGAGGCCTTTTAGAGTCTGCTCCCGATGCGATGGTAATCGTAAATGAAAAAGGTTGCATTCAGCTTATAAATAAACAGGCCGAAAAACTTTTTGGCTATACTCTTGAAGAAATTTTTGACAAACCTGTAGAAATTTTAATTCCAAAACGTTTTACCGGCAATAATGCACATATAGGATTACGCGATATTTTTTTTGCTAAGCCAAAAGTAAAAGCTTTTGGTATGGGTAATGATAAAGAATTATTTGGGGTTAATAAGGCGGGTAAAGAAATCCCTATACAGATAAGTTTAGGTCCCCTTGAGACTGAAGAAGGTCTTCTGGTATCTGCCGCAATACGGGATATTACTGCTCAAAAATTAGCTGAAAATGAATTATTACGAAACAATCAGCTCTTAAACTTTGCCGAAGAAATCACACTAATGGGTAACTGGCAGTGGGATTTGAAAACCAATAAACTGAAGTGGTCAAAAAATATGTACAAAATCTTTGATGTAGATAGATCTGCAGATTTAGAAATTAAAACATATTTAGATTTTATACACCCCGATGATCGAGCAAATGTAGATCAAAAGATTTCTGAATCTTTAGGTGGTCTCGCTTTTAATAAGGTGATACATCGCATTATTTTAAACGATGGCACGATAAAAATAATTCAACTTTTAGGAGTAATCGCTGCAAATCATCAAGGTAATGTTACAGAAATGGTAGGGACATGTCAGGATATTACGGCTCCTAAAATGGCAGAGAATAAATTTAGAGGCCTGTTAGAGTCTGCTCCTGATGCAATGGTTATTGTTAATGAAAAGGGACGCATACAACTTATAAATAAACAGGCAGAAAAGCTGTTTAAATATACACAGGAAGAGTTATATAATAAACCTGTAGAAATACTTATACCCCAGCGCTTTACCGGCAACAATACACATATAGGTTTACGCGATGGTTTTTTTGCTAAGCCTAAAGTAAAAGCTTTTGGTGTGGGAAGTGGTAAAGATTTATTTGGAGTAAATAAAGAAGGAAAAGAAATTCCTATTCAAATAAGTTTGAGTCCACTACAAACTGAAGAAGGTCTTCTTGTTTCTGCAGCAATTCGGGATATTACGACCCAAAAATTAGCATCTCGTAAAATTTTAGAGGCAAAAGAAAACCTGGAAGTTTTAGCAAATAAACTTACTGCTCAAAACACACAACTCGCAGATTTTGTACACATTACATCTCACAATTTAAGAGCTCCTGTAAGTAACTTAAACTCGCTATTAGAATTCTATAATACATCTGAAAGTGAAGAAGAAAAAGAAATCTTATTTCAGAAGTTTGAAAAAGTCATCAATCATCTTACTTTAACTTTAAACACCTTGATTGAAGCCTTAAGAACTAAAAGTGACTCAGCTCAAAATTTAGAAGAAGTTTCATTTTCTGAAGTTTTACATAAAACTCAGGAAATTCTAAGTGGTGAAATCTTAGAATCTGGTATAGTAATAGTCACAGATTTCTCCCAAATTCAAACAATTTCTTACAATACTGTTTATTTAGAAAGTATTTTCCTTAATTTGGTAAGTAACGCAATTAAATATCGAGCTAAAGACAAAACTCCAGAAGTTTTCATTAAGTCAGAAGTTATAGATAAAAAGATTATATTGAGTTTTAAAGACAATGGTTTAGGAATAGATTTAATGCGGAATGGTCATAAATTATTTGGTTTAAATAAAGTATTTCACAGACATCCAGATGCTAAGGGAGTAGGTTTGTTTATGACAAAAATCCAAGTTGAAGCGATGGGTGGTTCTATAGCTGCAAAAAGTAAAGTGAATCATGGTTCTACCTTTACGATCAATTTTAATTAAATATGAGAGACCCTTTTAATATCTGTATAGTTGATGATGATGACATCTATCAATTCACAATGATAAAAACTCTTGAGTCGTTAAAACTATCAAAGAAAATTATTTCATTTTCAGACGGTGAAGAGGCGCTTGATTTTATGATAAGTAACCTTAATAAGCAAAAGGAACTTCCAGACGTTATATTTCTTGATGTCAATATGCCTATTATGGATGGCTTTCAGTTTATGGAAGAATACATAAAAATTAAGCCTGAAGTCAGTAAAAAAATTATCATTTATATGGTTTCTTCTTCCGTAGACCCTGTAGATATAAAGCGCGCTAAGAGTCTTTGTGAAATTTCAGACTACATCATAAAACCTATACGACCTGGTGAATTAACCAGTATCATTAAAGATTTAGAAGAACACGGTAAATTATAATTGGTTCCCAATACATTCAAAATGTTAACCCTAATTATTTTAGGAACATAAAAACTAACAAAAACCCATTGAATAATTCAATGGGTTTCTTGGTTTAATAATTTATAATAGAGTTCTTAAACTTCGCTTATAACGGGTGTTACATCCCGCTTATAAATGCGCACTTTTACAGATTTACTAATGGGCGTATTACTACGCTCTGCAAAATGATTATAGGGCACCAGCATGTTTGTCTCGGGAAAATACGCAGCAACATTACCCTGAGGGATATTATAAGGTATTATTAAAAATTTATGTGCTTCACGTACAATACCGTCATAAGTACTGGTGAGATCTACAACATCTAATTTTTTTAATCCTTTCAATTCCATGTCTTTCTTATTCATGAAAACTACTCTCCGCTCATTATAAACTCCCCGATATCTATCATCAAGCCCATAAATAGTAGTATTAAACTGGTCGTGTGAGCGTATGGTCATCATCATAAATTCATCTGCCTCAAGCGTATGCTCCGGTAATTTATTAACCGTTATCTGGGCTTTACCGCCGGGCAACATGCTAAAATCAAGATTACGTACATTATTTGGCAAATAATACCCGTGACCTTTAGATTGTTCTGCTGTTTTTTCAAAACCTTTGGCAACAAGATCTATGTAGTTTCTAATAATCTCATAATCATCTCCCATTAGCTTCCAGTCTAAGGGATGCGAATCAAAATAGGCATCTGCCATCTCAGCAATTATCTGTGGTTCTGAACGAACATTATCTGAAGCCGGTTTTAAAATACCTTTTGATTGACTTATTTTACCCATACTGTTTTCTACCGTAAAGTACCTTCGCTGACCATTTATCTCATCTTTTTCAGACCTTCCTAATGTAGGTAATATAAGACCTGTTTTACCAGTAACTAAGTGTGTTCTATTTAATTTTGTACTTATCTGCACGGTAAGATCGCAGTTCTGTAATGCTTCCGCAGTATATTGTGTATCTGAAGCTGCCATTAAAAAGTTTCCGCCCAGACAGAAAAAAGCTTTTGCTTTACCATCGTGCATTGCCTGCATAGACTCAACAGTATCAAGACCTCGCTCTGCTGGTGGTGTAAAGTGCATATATTTTTCAATACGCGCATTCATATCTTTATCTACAAAATGCTGAATCCCTACACTACGATCACCCTGTACATTACTATGACCACGCACAGGGCAGGTTCCCGCACCCGGTTTACCTAATGCACCTTTTAAAAGGAGCAAATTCACAAACTCGCGTATGTTTTCTACTCCGTTTTTATGCTGTGTAAGTCCCATTGCCCAACACACGATAATTTTTTTAGAATGACGCAATAATGCTACAGTTTTATTAATTGCAGATTCATCTACTCCCGTTCTCGATAGTAAATCTTTCTCGTCATAAGACATTAAATCTGCAATAAGCGCGTCGTAACCACTGGTATATTTATCAATAAAAACGTGATCAAAAACAGTTTTATCTACTGAATCTAATATTGCGAGTTTCTTTAAAATCAATTTTATAAGCGGAATATCTTGATTAATATTTACCGGTAAATGCACATCTGCCATATCTACACCGCTACCTATTACACCGCTTAAATGCTGCGGATTTTTAAAATTTACCAAACCAGATTCCTCAAGCGGATTAATGCTTATTATTTTACCGCCATTGTTTTTGCATTTTTCGAGTGCAGACATCATTCTAGGATGGTTTGTACCCGGGTTCTGCCCTGCTATGATAATAACTTCAGCCTCATATAAATCTTCTAAAACCGTTGAGCCTTTTCCAATACCTAAAGTTTCCCCTAAAGCTACACCACTCGATTCATGACACATATTTGAGCAATCTGGCATATTGTTGGTTCCAAATGCACGTGCAAATGTTCCATATAAAAATGCAGCTTCATTACTAGATCTCCCTGATGTATAAAATATGGCTTCATTAGGGTCGTTAAGCTTTTTTAACTCTTCAGCAATAAGCGTATATGCAGCATCCCAACTAATAGGTTCATAATGTAAACTCCCCGGTCTTAAAACCAAAGGCTCTACAAGACGACCAAATTTATTAAGTTCGTAATCTGATAAATGTGACAGCTCTTCAACAGACCATTTTTTAAACATGTCTGCTCCTATTTTATCTGTAGTCGCCTCATCTGCCAGTGCTTTTGCTCCGTTTTCACAATATTCTGCAACAGGAGATCGCTGTTCGGGATCTGGCCAGGCACAACTGGGACAATCAAAACCGTCTTTCTGGTTCATCTTTAATAATGCACCCATAGAGCGTAAAACACCCATTTCTTTAAAGCCATGTTTAAGTGCTTCTTTAACTCCTAACATACCCGCCGCATCGCGTACAGGTTCTCCTAATTTAATATTGGTAAACTCTTCTGCACCCGTTAAAGACACGTTGCGTTTAAAAGACTGAGACATTTTTATTGATTTTTTTAATTAATGTGGCAATAGCAATCTAAAGCTAATTCACTTGAGATCTTTTATATAAACTACTGAAGTGCAAAAAATGTGGCATTACCGTAACACAGCTACTTTGCCTGTTCAATTTAAACAATATTTGAAGCCCGAAGTATTAAGAAAAAACTAAAAACAGAGGAGATATTTCCACAATTCAAGATTAAAATGAAAAGATCTATAATGAGTTTGTATCAGAACCTTTTAAATTTTTTAAGACTGATCAATTCTACTGTACAAACGTCAAAATGCTGTTAAACCTCATTCATTGTACCAGAGAAAACAAGCAACTATCGTTATATTCGCTAGGACATAACGCTTAACTTATGATATCGGTTTTAGAGGCTCAAGAATTTGTTTTAAGAAATGCAGAAAAACTGCCGGTTATATCTCTAAAATTAGAAGATAGTTTGGGGTATTATTTGGCTGAAAATTGTTTGGCTCCCTTATCGCTTCCATCTTTTAGACAATCTGCGATGGACGGTTATGCGTTTATACATACTAATGAAACCCGCTTAAAAGTAACCGGTCAAATACAGGCGGGAGATTTATTTACACCACAGTTAAAACCTGGAGAAGCTGTACGTATTTTTACGGGTGCTCCGGTTCCTGACACTGCAGATACGGTTGTCATTCAAGAGCACACAACCCGAGAAGGTGATACCTTAATTATTGAAAAGCTACCCCTACCTAAAGCTAATGTGCGTCCTATTGGCGAGCAATTAACGGCTGGAGCTCTAGTTTTAAAAAAAGGACATCAAATAAATGAAGCCTCTATCGGTTTTATGGCTGGTTTAGGTTTTACTGAAATTAAAGTATATGCTAAACCAAACGTTTGCATTTTAACCACAGGAAACGAACTGCAAGAGCGCGGTACACCGCTAAAACCGAATCATATTTATGAAAGTAATGGCATTATGTTGCAGAATGCCTTAAAACGTCTGGGTATTTCAAATATTCAGCTTATTAAAGTCGAAGATACTCTTGAACAAACCTCAAAAGCTGTAAAACAAGCATTAGAAGCTGCTGATGTCTTACTCGTTTCTGGCGGAATATCTGTAGGTGATTTTGATTTTGTACAGGAGGCGTTTCAAAATAATGGCATTAATGAACACTTCTATAAAGTGAATCAAAAACCCGGAAAACCTTTGTGGTTTGGCACAAAAAGCGATAAATCAGTTTTTGGTTTGCCAGGCAACCCAGCATCAAGTTTAACCTGTTTTTACGCTTATGTACTTCCGCATTTAAGATCAAGAATGGGTAGTTTAAACCCGTTTTTAAATGAGCGATCTGCAGTATTAACTGAAACTATTAAAAACATTCACAGTAAAACTCTTTTCCTCAAAGCGGGAGTTACTGGCAATAAGATTACTCCCTTTACAGGGCAGGCGAGCTCAATGCTAAATACCTATGCATTAAGTAATGCTTTATTGTTGATTCCAGAAGATACAGAACAGTTAAATGAAGGTGATGCCGTGACCTATTTAGATCTAAATTTTTAATTATGAGAGCAATTAAAAGTCGTATCTGGATTGAACAGGAAGGCAAAGTTTTTTTAGGTTATGGACGCGTTGAATTGCTTAAAAAAGTTGCAGAAACACATTCGATAAGTGCTGCAGCCAAAGAAATAAATATGTCGTATAAAAAAGCCTGGAAGCTTATAAATACTATGAATGCAAACTCAAGTCAGCCACTGGTAATTACTAATACAGGTGGTAAAGATGGTGGAGGAACAACACTAACTGCATACGGAAAACAAATGATTGAGCAGTTTGAAACCTTAAATACAGCTTGTGAGCATTTTTTAAATGATCAATTTAAGGCTTTAAATCAGTAATACTTAAAACTTAGTTTATGAAGTCATTTAACAACATACCAGCGTACATTCTATGTGGTGGAAAAAGCACCCGAATGGAAGCTGAAAAAGGTTTAGTAATACTTCAAGACAAACCATTTATAAAACACATTACCAAATCATTACAAAAATTAAAATTACCGGTTTTATTAGTTACAGAAAATGCTACTTATAAAAATTTAGGATTTGAATTACTACCAGATATCTATAAAGATAAAGGTCCTTTAGGAGGAATTTATGCAGCACTTAAACATACAGATGCTACTCAAATTTTAATTCTGAGTTGTGATATTCCGCTACTTTCTGTGGAAACTTTACAAACACTTTTAAGTAGCAATTTTACCAATTATGAGATTACGTTTGCAACTGCAGAAGATAGATGGCATCCTTTAATCGGAATCTATTCAAAAACACTATTACCAGATTTAGAACAGGCTCTTCAAGAAAATAGATTGAAACTCACTGATTTTATAAAAGATCATAAGTATAAACAAATAGCCATTGCAGATGTGCGGTCACTTGTAAATATCAATACACCCGAAGCTTTGGCAGAACTCGAAAACAGTTTAAAATATTATGGAAATCACGCTTAAATATTTTGGCCAACTTGTTGACGTTATAGGCGCTCATGAGGAAACCCAAACTACCTCATTTAAAGATTCGGCACAGCTTTTAAAACATTTAAAAGAAACCCACGCAATTAGTCATATCCCATTTCAATTAGCGGTTAATCAAAAATTAATTGATTCTGATGAAGCTGTTACTTTAAATGAAGGTGATGTAGTTGCTTTACTTCCTCCTTTTGCAGGTGGTTAATTGATAAATATGAACAGATATCAACGTCAAATAGTTTTACCTCAAATAGGAGAAAGCGGTCAGAAAAAACTGGCGAATGCTCGTGTACTTGTAATCGGAGCCGGTGGTTTAGGCTGTTCGCTACTGCCCTATTTAGCTGCGTCTGGAATTGGTAAAATAGGCATTGTTGATGGTGATAAAATTGAAGAAAGTAATCTGCACCGGCAAATTTTATATACACCAGAGTCTATAGGAGATTTTAAGGTAAATGCGGCTAAAGTATTTCTAAACAAGCAGCAACCCGATGCTCAAATCACTAGTTATCCTGAATATTTAAATGGTTCAAATGCACTAACAGTATTTAAGGATTACGATATACTTGTTGATGCAACAGACCGTATTGCTGTTAGATATTTAATAAGTGATGCTGCTGTATTAACCGGCAAGCCTGTTGTTTATGGTAGTATTCATCGCTTTGAAGGTCAGGTTTCTGTATTTAATTATAAAAACGGTCCTACGTACCGCTGTTTGTTTCCCAAAGCTACTGAGGCACCCAGTTGTGCAGAAGCCGGTGTTTTAGGAAGTAGTGTGGGTTTTGTAGGTATGTTACAAGCGCAGGAGGTGATGAAAATGATATTGGGAATTGGTGATGTGCTTTCAGGAGAACTCCTTATTTACAATACACTTACTGCAAGTCAGCAAAAATTTCAGTTTAAAAAAAATGAAACCATAGCGATAACGAATTCTTTTTACCAAAAAGCACATCTAAAATCTGAAATCAAAACAGAATCTTTCCACCGGGGAATGCTGAAAAGTGGTGTGTTTATAGACGTTCGTGAATTGAATGAACAACCCAGATTAGACATTCAGAATTTAAAAGAAATACCACTTTCTCAATTAGAAAAACAATTAAAAAATCTTGATAAAACAAGTTACTATTATTTGTTTTGTCAAAGTGGCAAACGTGCTCAACTTGCGGCAGAACAATTAAAAAATCTGGGTATTATAAATAGTTTCGCGATTAAAGAAGGTGCTGAGCAATTAAAAAAAAACGAACAGAACGTAGTATCTAAATAAAAAATAATGAAAAAAGTATTTATAGAAGGGGCTATAAGCAGCGAATTTATAGGAACCTCTATCGCAAAACATCAAAGTAAAACAAGCATAGGTGCGCACAATATATTTTTAGGTCAGGTACGTGCAGATGAAGTTGATTCTAAAGTGGTAACAGCTATTGTTTACACCTGTTACGAGGAGTTGGCCAATGAAAAATTGAATGAAATTCGCGAAGAGGCCTTTGAGAAATTCGATTTAATATGTATGCATATTTACCACAGTTTGGGCACAATTAAAGTTGGCGAAGTTTGCTTTTTTGTGTTTGTTTCGGCTAAGCGCAGAAAAGAAGTTTATGCCGCTACAGAATGGATTGTTAATCAGGTAAAGGACCGCACTCCTATTTTTGGAAAAGAGATTTTTGAAGATGAGAGCCATCAATGGAAAGTGAATAGTTAAATCTATCTTGTATTAAAACAAATTATAATTCCCACAATAATAGAAATGGTAGATATAACGCATAAAATAACAACCTTACGTACAGCAACAGCTCAGGCGACAATTACCGTGAGTAAGCCTGAAACTATTGAGGCTTTGCAAAAAAACACCGTCCCTAAAGGAAACGTTTTTGAGATGGCAAAAACAGCAGGTCTTTTTGCTGTAAAAAATACATATACCACAATACCAGATTGTCACCCGTTACCTATTGAATACACAGCTGTAGAATACATCATTGACGGCCTTTCAGTGCATATATTAATTACCGTAAAAACAGTTTACAAAACCGGTGTTGAAGTCGAGGCGATGCACGGTGCTTCAGTAATTGCATTAACGATGTACGATATGCTCAAACCTATAGATAAAGGTATTGAGATTAATAATGTAAAGTTACTGCATAAAAAAGGTGGTAAAAGTAGTTTTAAAGATCAGAACCCGTCAAGATTGAGTGCGCATATCATAGTTTGCTCAGATTCTATTTCAGAAAGTAAAAAAGAAGATCAGGCAGGTAAAGCTATTATTGAAAAACTACAGGCTCACGATGTTCAAATACAAGGGTACGAGATTATACCTGACGATCTGGAAACTATACGCAGTAAGGCTTATGAATTGTCTGATACTGTAAATCTTCTTATTTATACCGGTGGCACCGGTTTAAGTATGCGTGACGTAACTCCTGAGGCTTTAGAACCCATTTTAGAAAGACGTATTCCCGGTATAGAAGAAGCAATACGCAACTATGGCCAGGATCGTATGCCTTATGCAATGCTTTCCCGAAGTATAGCCGGAACGCTGGGTAATTGCCTTATTCTCGCATTACCAGGCTCTACAAACGGCGCTAAAGAGTCTATGGATGCTGTTTTTCCGCATTTATTACACGTATTTAAAATATTAAGAGGCGCTCAACACAATGCTAATGACTAAAGTCACAAACATATTAACAGATTCTCACCTGCGCAGACACAATTATTTGCGTATTTCACTTAGTGAAAAATGCAATTTAAGGTGCACCTACTGTATGCCTCACGACGGCATTCCGCTTAGTCCAAGAGCACATTTGATGACCGCAGATGAGATTGAAGCTATTGCCACTGTATTTGTAAAAAATGGCATAGATAAAATACGTTTAACAGGCGGCGAACCCCTGGTACGTAAAGACTTTAGCTTAATTCTAGAGAAGCTTTCTAAACTTCCCGTTAAGCTTTCGATAACGACAAATGCACTGCTTACCCATCGCTTTATTGATGATTTTAAACGCTTTGGTTTATACGATATTAATGTTAGTCTAGACAGTCTTGATGCCGAAAAATTTAAGTTTATTACACGTAGAGATCAGTTTAAGCTGGCGTATGACAATATCAATCAACTTATCGCTGAGGGTTTTAATGTGAAAATTAATGCGGTATTGATGAAAGGTTTTAATGAAGACGAAATAACAGACTTTATAAAACTTACTAAAGATCAAAATATCAATGTACGTTTTATTGAGTTTATGCCTTTTGACGGAAATGAGTGGAATAAAAATAAACTCGTAAGTCAGGCTGAAATTTTAAACCGGGTTACTGATCATTTTGGAGTTGAAGCATTAAAACCCTTGCTAAATGAAACGAATTTTACAGCACGTAATTTTAGAATTGAAGGATTTAAAGGAAGTTTTGGAATCATCAGTTCGGTTACAAATCCCTTTTGCGATAGTTGCAACCGGGTACGACTTACCGCAGACGGAAAACTCAAAAATTGCCTATTCTCAAATGAGGAAACAAATCTGTTAACTGGATATCGTTCTGGTGCAAATCTTGAAGATTTAATTGATGATGCTTTAAATAAGAAAAAAGCAGTACGTGCAGGTATGACCGATTTTGACCAACTTAACAATCCCGATTTACATACTAATAATCGAAGTATGATTGCTATTGGCGGGTAAACTAAGTAGCAGGTATCTTACTCCCTGTTAACATCAATTATTTCTCCCTGGTCATACATGCGCTTAATCTCCTCACGGGATAGGCTGTATTCATCAAGGGAATAATTCTCGGTTTTTTCAATATCTCGTAATCCGCTTTTCTTTTGAGTTTCATAATCATTCAATCTAAAAATAACAGAATCATTAGTGATTTCTGTCAGCATTAATGTAGAATAAAAATTGGATTGTGTTTTAAACTCGTAGATATCGCCAGCCAGTGGAGTGGTTAAATAATCTAAATTAAGACGCTTATTTTCTTGTCCCGAATATATTAACCAACTAATTAAAATAGCGATAAGTCCCAAACCACTATATTGCCAAATTGGTGTTTTTGCATCAGCTTTGAGCAACCTTCCCTCCTGTTTAAATTCTTCAGGCATTTTTCTGAACTTCAATGCATGATTGCAATACTCACAAAGCGAGTAAATAGGTTTTCGATACGGAAATATAGGAATCCAAAAAACGTGGGCGTGCTGACTTGATATGCTAAAAAGTGTGGTTCCTTTTTCTGAACAGCTAGGACAAACGACCTTATTCGATTTTATAGATTTTAAAAAGACGTTCTTCCAACCGTAAATTACCATTCTTTAGAAATTGTGGCTATTTAGAGCCAATTTGTAATGTCTAAAATAAGTTTTTTATAATAATAAACTGAATAACAATTTGTTTAAAATGCATTTAGGTCAGGGCTTTATTAATTAACTCTAATGAGGTGTCACTAAGTGGTAGTGTCAATGCAGTATCGTGACCTTTATGAGACATCTTAGCCCAGGTTTTCTGTACAACATCTATAACTTTCTCCTCCTCATGTTTAGCCGCAAAATCTTCAAAATAAAATTCTAAAAAAACCAGGCAAATCACATCTTCCAGCGTTTGAGATTCTTTATCTTTTTTAATTAGTTTCTTCTTAATCAAGAATTGAACACGATCAATGAAAGTCTGAGTGTAATGAAATTCTTTTAAAATTTCTCCCGTAAGCGCTGCGTGCATTTTCTTTAAATCTTCGCGCCAGTTTAAATACCCTACCCGATTCATTGGGTAATCTTCACGTGGACTTTTCCATCTGCATATATGCTGCGCGCGTGCAGCGATTTTTAGTTCTTGTGAGGCCTCGTTTTCAAAATGCTCAAGCTGTCTCGTCATTCGCTGTGAGTACAACAATTCTTTCGGAAATTGCTTTCCCTCGATAGTTTTAAAGTTAGGATCTTCAGAATTTAAAGCATCAATAGCCGCGATTACTTTGTCCAATGGGGTTTTTATTTTTTTGTCCAAAATTAAGTTTGAGTATTTCTGATATATAAATATCAGAAATTGGTTATTAGTTAATTTATAGAATTTTATGATTATTCCTCTTAAAATCTAATATAAACTATTAACCTTATTTCTACTTGTAATTTTGGCACTAAAAGATAGTTCGCATTAAGTTATGAGTAATTATACAGGTATTTATAATACTCTTTAACAGCATTTTCCCAAGAAAAACGAGCCGCTTTTGCTTTTTTGCTCATTTTTTTCCATTTTGTCTTGTCATTAAAGAAGGTATCTAATGTTGTGTCAAAAGCATCTACCATATTATTGATTTTATCGTCTACGCTTATTCCATCAAAAGAAAAACCATCTATCCCGGTATTAATAGTATCTATTAGACCACCGGTATGATGTACCAGGCACAGCACACCATTACGCATAGCAAGCATTTGACTAATACCGCACGGCTCAAATAGACTAGGCATAAAATACAGATCTGATTCTAAATAAATTGAATCAATTATATCTTCAGACTGCCCATTTATAAATATAAAATTTGGGTGCTCGTAGCTTATATCCCGCATAAGCGCTTCATACTCTGGCTCACCGGTACCTAGTAATATAAAAATTCCATTATGCGACGCCAGTTTTTCTAATATAGTTTTGAGCGCCTGCGGATTTCGTTTAAAAAAATAGAATTTTTGTTCGGTCATTCTAGCTACGCTAGAAGCAACAAAACTAGGTGGATTTTCAAGCAAACACACAACTTTCTCACCGGTATATGCAAGGATATCTGATTTGTATTTTTTAGATTCTTCCTGAATCCATTTAAAAAGCTGTCTTAGTACGTTAGGATATAGATTACCTTTTTCTGCAACTCTAATATTTTTATAATTTACACCGTTGAGAATACCAAAAAGACGCCCTGCATCATTTGCTTTATTAAGGTCAGTCTCGAGACTTTCGCCGCCAATAAACTCGGGTTTGTGACTGGGTTTGAGTATATCTAATTTGTAAGAGGGGCTCACCGTATGAACCCTATCTGCTAAACGAATACCTAATGCCATAAGGTTTATACAGTCGTCATAACGCTCATCTTTAACCATCTCATAATCATATCCTATTTCTGGGAAAAAATTATTTACTGAAGCAAAATTATTATTTAATGGTCTTATGCCTTGTAAACTCAGGTTGTGAATACTATACACAAACCAACTTTCTTTTAATTTTTGATATTCAGGATTAAATTGTTTGTGAAACAGTAAAAGAGCGGTGTGCCAATCATGGAGATGCACCACATCAATATGGTCAAATAAATTTTGTTTGATCGCCTGAGCAACGGCTGTATTAAAAATAAAATATTTTACGGCATCTGTAAAAAATGGCTCGGTAGGATCGTCATTATAAATATGAGCAATATTACCTTCAATAATCTCAGGATGGTGAATTACATAGTGGGTTATGCCTTCAAAAGTCTTTTTAGGCTGTACCTCATACAAATATGCAACAGATTCTTCTCCTCGAATTTTTATTTTTAAATCACTTATAAAATTTCCGCCGTGATGAAGCCTGTTGTAGGCTGGTACAACTACGTGAACGTGATCACCATTTGCAGCTAATTGTCTAGGCACATCTCTTACCACGTCTGCCATACCTCCTGCTTTACAATGAGCAATCGCATCATTTTCTGCGGAAACAAATAAAAAATTTTTCATCTTTAATTACTATAGTTTGGATTTACAGAATCCAACCTTTAAAATATCGTGAAATCTGAAGCTCTATAATCTTAATCTTTGGAGAACCAAATTACTATTTCATTTATAGTATTGTCTTAAATAATATTTAAAACCAGACAGATTATGAATTTTTCTAATCATTCATTGTGCTACTAGTAGCTCTTAAAAGTATTATTTTTCATATTAACCAAACATTAATTAAGTATCAAATAACCTACGTGGAAATATTTTTGATAATTAGATAATTATTTGATTTACAATTAGTAATTCAATAAATATTACGGGTTTGTTTAAACTCATCTTAACATCTTAAATTCTTAAAAGTTTCCAAATTAATGTGCATTGTAGCAGTTTTAACGAATTTCTAATATTGAAATTTAACAAATGAGCGTATTTTTCAAATTATGCGATTTAACCACTTCTCCACCATTTTTAGTCTAGTCATTTTATTCACTTTTTATCAAGTAAATGCCCAGGATTTAACCACTAGCAAAGCAGGCGATTCTTTGCCCGAAAGTAATTCTTCAGTTCCTGAAGATGGCGATTTTATGCCGAATGCTATTCGTGAATATAATGAGGCTTACTATATTTTAAGCAGGCTTAACACTTCAACAGGTTTACCACCCAATGAGTTTAATTTTCAATCTCCCCAAGCCACATTAGAACATTTTGTCTATAACGCTCGAAATAAAGATTTTAAAAATGCCAGCTATGCTCTCAATTTTAATCTCTTACCCGATGATATTACAGAAGAACAAGCAGCGACTCTTGCAGAAAAATTATTCTTTGTTCTAAATCAACGCATAAAAATAGATTGGAGCGGATTATCAGATCGGCCAGATGGTCAAATTGATATGAGCACAAGTACAAACCAGGCTATTGCCGGTAAACCCATGCGCAGCGTTGTTTTTGGGGAAATAGATCTTGACGGTAGGGATATTGTCTTAAGAATGCAACGTATTAAATATAAAGAGTATGGAGCATTTTGGCTTATTTCTGCAAATACAGTAGAAAATATTGATAGCCTATATGAAGTTTACGGTCCCCGAGAACTCGATAGAATGATGCCAGATTGGGCACGTATACAATTCTTAAATATGCCTATCTGGAAGTTTCTAGGAACTTTTATCTTGATTCTTTTCAGTTATCTTTTAGGTAAACTCAGTTTATACATCTTTAGAATAACATTTAAAAAATCTGATAAAATCTGGGTAAATACCATAGCAAAACGTCTGGCAACCCCTGCAGGATGGGCTATAGGAGTTTTATTTTTCTATATCTCCTTAAATAAACTCATTTCGTTTGGCGGTACATTTGCAAGTACGCTCTATGCAATCTTATTGATTGCTGTAATAGGCACAATAACCTGGTTTATTATGCGATTTATAGACTCCTTTATGGTTTATGTAGCCGAGACTAAAATAGGTGATACAAAACTTGAAGAGAATAATGAATCGCGTATGATGTTGACCTATATTTCTGTAGCGAGACGCGTGATTACTTTTATAGTTATAATCGTAGGTTTCTCGGTAATACTCTCCCAATTTAGATCATTAGAAAAACTGGGGGTTTCTCTAATTGCATCTGCAGGTTTAGCCACTGTGGTTCTTGGGGTTGCTGCGCAAAGCACACTGGGTAATATAATCGCAGGTATTCAAATTGCATTAACCAGGCCGGCTCGTATAGGTGATACGGTAATTATAGATGATGATTGGGGTTATGTAGAAGATATTAGATTTACGTATATGGTAGTACGTACCTGGGATGAGCGACGTTTAATAGTTCCTCTAAAGGAAATTATTTCTAAAACCTTTGAAAACTGGTCTATAACTAACGCACATCAAATACGCCCTATAAATTTACACGTTGATTATAAAACCGATGTAAATCTTATTCGTAATAAATTTAAAGAATTATTAGAGCAAGAAGAAAACTGGGATAAAAATCATCCTCCAGTTGTACAGGTTGTAGATATGAGTGAAAAGACGATGCAGGTGCGCGCACTATGTAGTGCAAAAGATGCAAGCACTACCTGGGATTTACATTGTGATCTACGGGAAAAATTAATTAGCTATATAAGTGAATTAAATAGTGGCCAGCACTTGTCAAAATCGCGTCTACACTTTGAAGATAATTCAAATGACAACACCCCGTCTTAAACACTTAAATTTTAATTTTGAAGTATGAATGAATTGTTGAGCTTAAACTACGGACATATTTTTGAACCAGAATTATTAAAAGAAATTTCAGAAATAGGGATTCTTAAAGAAGTGAAAGAAGGTGATAAACTTATGGAAATTGGCCAGTATATCACAGCTATGCCTCTGCTTATTTCTGGAGCAATTAAAATACTTCGCGAAGATTCTGAAGGTAATGAACTCCTACTCTATTTTTTAGAGAAAGGAGATACGTGTGCACTTACGTTATCATTTAATCGAGGACAGCGTAAAAGTGAAATACGTGCCATCGCTGAGCTAAATACCATTCTCATAATGATTCCTATTCAAAAAATGGAAGAATGGAGTTCAACGTATAAATCTTGGCGAAATTTTATTTTTGACAGCTATCAAAACCGACTTCAGGAAATGCTTGATACCTTAGACAGTATCGCATTTATGCGTATGGATGAGCGTTTGCTTAAATATTTAAGAGATAAGCAAAAACTTTCTAATAGCAACGAACTGCAAAGTACGCATCAGGATATTGCCTATGAGATGCATACCTCGCGCGTGGTGATTTCAAGGTTGCTAAAAAAACTAGAATTAGAAGGTCGTATTAATATACAAAGAAACAAGATAGAACTGCTTAATTTAAATTAAGCTTCTAATGTCTCTCGCATTGCTTTCGCTTTAAGTAGACATTCTTCGTATTCTTTCTCTGGGATCGCTTGAGCTGTAATGGCACTTCCTACGCTAAAAGATACATAGGGTTTTTCTGCATCATACAAAATGCTACGTATAACTACATTAAAATCAAAATCACCATTAGGTTCAAAATACCCAATAGAGCCACTATACAAACCGCGTTTTGAGTTTTCTAGTTTCTCTATAATCTGCATTGCCGAAAGTTTAGGAGCACCGGTCATACTTCCCATAGGATAGGTATTTTTAATACATAAAATAGGATCTGTATCAGATTTGATTTCGGCTGTGATTGTAGAAATCATCTGGTGTACTTGTTTAAAAGAATATACTTTACAGAGTTCTTCAACAATGACGCTTCCTTTACCTGCTATTTTAGAAAGGTCATTACGCACCAGATCTGTAATCATAATGTTTTCTGAACGTTCTTTAGGATCCTGAGCGAGTACCTGAGCAAGTTTTAAATCTTCAACCATATCAACACTTCTACGAGCAGTTCCTTTAATAGGCTGACTAATTAATTTAGTTTCCCGCTTGCACAAATAGCGCTCTGGCGAAGAACACATCGCATATTTAGAATCTATTCTTAAAAATGCAGCAAGTGGAGCTTTAGAAATATCGTTTAAATGCTGAAAACTTTTTAAAGGATCAATTTTAGATTCCGCATAAAATTCCTGACAAAAATTAGCCTCATAAATATCACCACGGTGAATGTGATCAAGCATTTTATTTACCTGCTCGCAATATGCATCTTTATTAAAACGAACTTTTATTTTAGGTGTCGCATAATTTTTAGAAACTACTTTATCTTCGGAAGATTCAAAAATCGACACAAAATCCTTTTCTATATCAGCAGCTACCTCAGGTAGATATAAAAATTCTATATAATTACCTCTAATTCGTACCAGCTTCAAAGGTTGAAAGAAATACAAATCAGGAAAATCTAGACCATCTTGATTTTCAGACTGAAGATTTTCAACTTCATTTTTTAGGTCGTAAGTTAAAAAACCGAGCAACCAGTCTTGCGTTTTAGCTCTAAAATTTGAAAGCTCTAGTAATGAAGCGTCAGGCCTCGTGGTTATCGATGTTTTTACACCTAACCCCAAGAGAATATCAAACTTGCCATAAGGATCTGTATGCCCATTAGAAGTAAGCAAACAGCTCACCGTCTCATGTTTTGACCAGATTAGCAAACATTTTAAAATATTTTTTGAATCTGTGATTAATTTTGATTTTATGATACGCATAGGTTTGTAAAATTACAGTTTAGCGCATAAAAAAACCGTCAAATAAATTGACGGTTTCTATTTAAATTTAGAGATAAACTATTGTTTATCTATCCAGTCTTTAATCTCTTCTTTAGTTTTTCCGGTTTTCTCTTGAAGTTTCCCAAGCATTTGGTCAAATTTTCCTTCTGCGTGAGTAGTATCATCATCTGTAAGATCACCATACTCCTCTTTAAATTTACCTTTAACTTGTTTCCACTTTCCTTCTATCTGATCGCTATTCATAGTTTTAGATATTTGATTATTAGTAATATTTAAAATTACCACGAAGTATAAACTATTTACCCCAACAAAACGCTAATCTTTAGATGGCAAGCGTTAATTTTACTTAAAATTAAAAGCAATGCATAAGATCCTATTTTCCATATTTATATTAATCGCCATTTGTGGGTGTAATAACAAATCAAAGTCTATAGCAAGTGTTGATACGGTGAGCATCCCTGATGCAACATATTATTTTTTAAGACACGCAGATAAGGTACGTGGCCCTAACGCCGGTGATAATCCGCCACTTAATGCTACCGGTAAAGCACGAGCTAAATTCTGGGCTAAGCAATTAAAAGATGTTGATTTTGATGCAGTTTATAGTACAAATTTTAAACGTACCCAGAGTACTGCTTTGCCTACTGCAAAACAGAATAAATTAGAAGTTAAGATTTACGAACCTTCTGAGGATTTCTATTCTAATTTTAAGAGTAATCACGTGGGTAAAAATGTGCTTGTCGTGGGACACAGCAATACCATACCAGCATTTGTAAACGCAGTTTTAGGAGATCAAAAATACAATGAGATAGACGATTCTACTTTTGGGAATCTATATATTGTAAAAGTAAAAAATGGCGTTGCAGAAGCCGAATTGAAAGATTTTAACAGCTGGAGCAAGTAGTTACTGTAATATTTTCTAATTCAATCTTAGATAACAAATTTAGTTTACCACTTTCAAAAAGACTGTCTAAACTCTCTAACGGCGGAAACTGCTCTACCGGCTCATAATTATTATAATCAACAAAGCGTATACCATTTATTTCCCTACTATTGTAAGCCTCTCTAAAACGTGTTCCGCCTTCGTTTACGTGGTAATTATAAGCTAAATAGTCTACAGTAAAATTTTCAGTATTTATCCAGTACATATAATTATCTTCAAAATCTTCACCCCCGCCTGCTTCTGAAAACTGCACTTCAATCTTGTAATACGTTTTTCCTTTAATAGTAGCTTCTCCAATCTTTTTTGATTTTACAGCTTCCGCATTTAAACCGTAAGGCAATACCGAAAAATAATGTACTGAGTTTACACCTCCGGCAAGATTACTTATTAAAGAATCTACTACTTCAACAGATCTCCCATTTACTATTCGGTTAAAATCTGAATTTGTTAATTGATCTAAAGTATCTTTACAAGCTGCATCAGAACAACGCTCAAGACTATAATTACCGTAATTACGGTTTGCACGATAGAATTTATCTCTAAAGTTAAATGCAATTGTTGATGTATCAATAGTTGAGCCACCGGCACGTTCTATTGCCTGAGCTATAATGGTTTTTGAATCAAGATTTTTAGTTTCTTTTTTACATCCTGTTAAACAAACTAAAAGAAACGTAAGCAATAAAATTTTTTTCATTATCTAGCATTTATGAGCTGTAAAATTAAAGTAATTACAGGCAATAGCGGCTCATTTGATAAATTAGTACTTTTGCAATCTTATGAAACAAGAAAACACAATCAATATTAAAAACAAGAAGGCTCGTTTTGAGTATGAGATTCTTGATAAATATATAGCTGGTATCAAACTGGCGGGTACAGAGATTAAATCTATACGAGAAGGAAAAGCATCTATCGCAGAAAGTTTTTGCGAGTTTGAAGGTAATGAGCTTTTTGTAATAAATATGACTATACAAGAATATTCTCACGCTACCTATTTTAACCATCAGCCTAAGAGTAGTCGCAAGCTATTACTTAATCGTCGCGAGCTTAATAAACTTTTAAAAGAGGTTAAAAACAGCGGTCTTACTATTGTTCCGCTTAGATTGTTTATTAATGAAAGAGGACTGGCCAAAATGCAGGTCGCATTGGCTAAGGGTAAAAAATTATATGACAAACGAGAAGTTATTAAAGATCGAGATTCTAAAAAACGTTTAGGGCAAATTAAAAAGGCTTTTAATAATTAATGCAACAGGTATAGAGTAACTTAAGTCTTTTAAATTAAATATTACTAGATGCTAAAAAAGTTACTCTTCGCTATTTTTATTTTGATTTGCATTAAAGTACAAGGTCAGATTACGGGCAACGTTACTAACGCGCAAAATGAGCCCTTGCCCTATGTAAATATCTATTTAAAAAATGCAACAACCGGCACGACTACAAATAGTGACGGCCAGTACAGCCTTAGTTTTGATAAGGCAGGAACACATACAATAACTTTTCAGTTTTTAGGATATACTACTAAGGATGTCGAAGTTACAATTACAGACTTTCCATTCACACTAAATACTGTTTTAGAAGAGGAAACTACTTCACTAGACGAAGTGATTTTAGATTCTAAAGTAAATCCTGCAGATCGTATTATACAAGAAGTTCTCAAGGAAAAGCCACAAACCCTAAGCAAACAAAAAGCATATACAGCAGATTTTTATTCGCGAGGATTATGGCGCGTAGAAAATGCTCCTGAAAAATTTTTTGGTCAGGAACTGGGTGATTTAGGTGGCGGTCTAGATTCTACCCGCACCGGTATTGTATACTTAAGTGAGACCATATCTAAAATCGCGTATCAGGAACCTGATGATTTTAAAGAAGTAATTACAGCAAGTAAAGTTAGCGGAGACAGTAATGGCTTTAGTTTTAATAGTGCTCAGGAGGCAGATTTTTCATTTTATAGCAATACCTTAGAAATTCAAGCACAAATAGTTTCCCCTATTGCAGACAATGCTTTTAGCTACTATACCTACAAATTAGTGGGTACATTTAAAGAAGGAGACAAACTTATTAATAAAATACAGGTAACGCCCAAACGAAAAAACGATCGTGTTTTTGATGGTGTGATTTATATTGTTGAAGATGACTGGCAGCTCTATGGCGCAGATTTAAATACAAGTGGCGCTGCGATACAAGTACCTTTTATAGATTCTTTAGTTTTTAAACACAGTTTTAAATATAATGCTACACAAAAACTCTGGGTTAAAATTTCTCAAAGTATTGACTTTAGCTTCAAGTTATTTGGTTTTGGTGGTAACGGAAGGTTTTCTGCGGTGTACAGCAATTATGATTTTAAGCCTCAGTTTGATCGCAAAAGCTTCTCAAATGAAGTTCTAAGTTTTAAGCCCGAAGCAAATAAAAAAGACAGTGCATTCTGGCAGCAAATACGCCCCATTCCCCTTACGTTAGAAGAACGTGCAGATTACACAAAAAAAGATAGCTTGCAAGAAATACGCGACTCAAAACCATATAAAGATTCTGTAGATAGCGCACGTAATAAATTTAAATTTACAGATGTGCTTATGGGATACAGTTATCAAAACACCTATGATAGGTGGCGACTAAGCTATGATGCAATTTTACCTAGTATTTCTTTTAACACTGTACAAGGTTTTAATGCGACCACAGGTCTTACGTATTCTACGTGGAGTGACAATTACAAATCTGTAACAAACTTGAGCGTAAACGCAAATTATGGCCTTGATGATGAGCGCCTTCGATTTACGGGTAGGTTTGCAAAACGATTTGATCCCATAAAAAAAACCACAGTAATTCTAGAAGGTGGTATAAAAATTCAGCAATTTAATGCAGAGGAGCCTATTACCGCTATAGGCAACACCTTGTCAACTCTTTTTTGGAAGAAAAATTTCGCCAAATTCTATGAGCTAAATTTTGCCAGAGCAGCTTTTTCACAAGAATTATTTAATGGTTTTCAATTAATAGCTCAAGCCGGTTACGAGAAGCGTTTGCCGCTTTTTAATACTACAGATCAAACGTTTTTCAATAAAAAATTTAGTTATACATCAAATAATCCTCTAAGCCCCCAAGATTTTAATACTGCTGCAATACAAACACACAGTTTAGGGAAAGTAAATATTCAGGCAGTAATTAATTTTGATCAAAAATATATGAGTTATCCTGATGGGAAATTTAAAACAGACGATTCTAAATACCCTACTTTATTACTCAATGCAGAACAAACATTTGCTGCTAGCGAAGCTGGCTATAATTTTACAGAATTAAAAGCAGAGATTCGCCAGGAAATCACACTTGGGAATAAAGGTAATTTGGGGTACGCTTTTTCTGGAGGTACTTTTCTAGATGCAAACGATATTAGTTTTGTAGATTATCAGCATTTTAATGGAAATCAAACTAATATTAACTACAGAAATAACCGTTTGAGCGGTTTTAATAATCTTACATATTATGATTATAGTACTAACAAAAGCTTCTTTGAAGCACACGTAGAACATAATTTTAAAGGTTTTATTTTAGGTAAAATACCGGGGATACGAGCATTAAATTTAAATCTGGTTACTGGTGTACACTCACTAATTACCCAAGAAAACAAACCCTATACTGAATTTAATATTGGTGTTGATAACCTTGGTTTTGGAAAGTTAAAGTTTTTACGTGTTGATTATGTGCGCTCTATTAATGGTCCTAATCAAAAAGGAGCTTTTGTTTTTGGTCTCAGTTTTTAGAACAGTTTTCTTCGTAATTTAGATTCTGAAAAACCGTTTAATTTATGCGCTTACTTTTATTATTTTGCATCTCGATAGGTATTCTTAGTTGCACAGCAGACAAAAAATTAGAACTTTCAAAAATTGAAGATTTTCCTTCTCAAATTATAGGCTGTAGCTGCTATTATGCGATGAGCGAAGCAGATTTTTCTACACAAAAGTTTATCTACATTGATAAATATGGTGAAGAACCTGGTATGATAAACGTAAACGGAAATCTAATAGCCGTAGATCCTAATAATAAGGACCCCAAGAATTATCAAATTAAAATTGAAATTGATCAAGAGGTTCAGTTAGATCAGGAATTATTCCATAAAGAGGGAGTACTTACGGTATTAGCGCCAGACGGTGCTAAGTTTACTACTCCTATTTATGGAGAATGTGGCTGTTAAACAGAAATTTTATGATAGAAATACAGCAACCTGAAGTATGGCTGCGAGGTCCCATAGAAAATATACCTCCTTATTTGCAACCTGCAGCACACGCATTAAAACAAACTCAAGAAGACCTTGACTATTGGTTAACAGATTTTGAAGATGTTTATCTCTGGGAAAAGCCTGCCGGTAGAGCAAGTGTAGGATTTCATTTACAACACATTACAGGTGTATTAGACCGAATGATCACCTATTCAAAAGCACAAACGTTATCTAAACAACAATTTGATTACTTAAAACAGGAAGGAATTAAAAATTACGACACAACCACAGCACAACTTATAGCTACTTTTCATATTAAACTAGATGAGGCTTTCTTGTACTTTAGTACGTTGAAGGATGTTGATTTGCTTCAAAAGCGTGGTGTAGGTCGCAAAGAACTCCCATCAACATTACTGGGTCTTCTTTTTCACGCTGCAGAACACAGTCAACGGCATTTAGGACAATTACTGGTAACCACAAGTATTTTAAAAACTTCAAAGTAATTAGCTTTATTTTGAAGTGATTTTTCTCTTTAAAGAAAATAAAACCAATTCATAAGGAATTTCGTATTTTCAGTTAAATAACTCTTTTAAATCGTAATTCTTGATATCTAAAACCGAGTTCCCTACCTCTGTTGAGCAAATTGATGAAATTCATAAAGCACAGCTACTTTTTTATAGAACTAAAGCGACTCTTTCTATAACTACGCGGCGCCAAAAACTTCAATTGCTTAAGGAAGTTCTACTAAAATATGAGGTAGAAATTTGCGATGCACTCTATTCAGACTTTAAAAAGCCTTTATTTGAAAGTCAAATTACCGAATATATTCTTGTATTGCGTGAGATTAAACGCGCACTAGATAAGCTCAATACTTGGGTAAAGCCTAAATACGTTAGATCAACGATAGTCAACTTTCCTTCTCGATCTAAAATAATTTTTGATCCATATGGCACCGTGCTTATAATCGCTCCCTGGAATTATCCTTTTCAACTTATAATGGCTCCATTAATAGCGGCTATAGCTGCTGGAAACACTGTTACTTTAAAACCCAGTGAACTTACTCCAAGTACATCAAAACTTGTAGCTAAACTAATATCTGAAGTTTTTGAGCCCGATTATGTAGCTGTTGTGCAAGGTGGTGTTGAACAATCTCAAAAACTATTAAGTCACAAATGGGACTATATCTTTTTTACAGGAAGTCCTAAAGTGGGTCAAATTGTTTATGAGGCTGCAGCTAAAAACCTTACTCCTGTCACCCTAGAATTGGGCGGTAAAAACCCCTGTATTGTTGATGAGACTACTCCTTTAAAATTGGCTGCAAGACGTATAGTCTGGGGAAAATTTGTTAATGCCGGTCAAACATGTATAGCGCCAGATTATCTACTCGTAAATAAAACGATAAAAGCTGAATTCATAACCTATCTAAAAGATGAAATAATACGTGCCTACGGACAAAACACACAGGAATCACCAGATTTCCCGCGTATTATCAATGAATCTAATTTTGACCGTCTTGAAAAACTGATAGATAAAGACCGTATTGTGTACGGTGGCCATCTTGATAAAACAGATTTGTTTATCTCTCCTACAGTATTAGACTTTCATAAAACAAAAAGTCCTCAAGATTTACAGAACCTGCCTAAGGCGATGCAAGATGAGATTTTTGGGCCTGTACTTCCAATAATTAGCTATTCAAGTACAAATGAACTTGGCGAATGGATTGAAAAATTTGAAAAACCGCTGGCGCTTTATATATTTTCAAAAAATAAGAAATTAATAGATTTTATATTAACAACTTATTCCTTTGGAGGTGGTGCTGTAAATGATGTAATCATTCAGTTTACAAACGACAGATTACCTTTTGGCGGTGTAGGTAAAAGCGGAATGGGAGCCTATCATGGGTATAAATCTTTTGAAACATTTTCGCATAAAAAATCAATTGTTTCGCGTGGTACCTGGTTAGATATTCCGTTTAGGTATGCTCCCTATAAAGATAAATACCAATGGATTAAAAAGTTAAGTAACTGGCTTTAATTATTAGCGATTTTATTTTTTAAAGCATACAAAACAAGACCTATCCTACTGCGTACTTCTAATTTTTTAAATAAAGTATCACGATAATTATCTATGGTTTTAGGACTTAAGCACATATCACTGGCGATTTCTTTATAGGTTTTATCTGAGCAGGCCAGTACCATAAATTCAAGTTCGCGCTCAGAAAAATTTACGTGCTCTTCATCATTTTGCTTGTTAGAATACCCTTTTAAAAGCGCTGTAGTAACATTATCTGTATAATAATGACCCTTTTTAGCCACTTCAGTTAATGCATGATTTAATGTATCTGGGTGTATGTCTTTTAGCAAATAACCTTTACTCCCTGCTTTGAGCATTTTAATGATAGTTTCCTCGTCATCATCCATAGATAAAGCGATAGTTTTAATATCAGGCTTATGTTCATTAAGCCAATTAATTGTTTCAAAACCATTCATCACCGGCATATTAATGTCGAGTAAAATAATATCAGGATCCTCTGTTGCAGTATCTAACTTGTTTATAAGATCGTTACCATTACGCGCCATAAACGACACGCTAAAACCTTCAAAACTATTTATTAACCCCTGAAGCGATTGAGCAAAAAGTATATGGTCATCTACGACTCCTACTATACAGTCTTTCATAATTTGAGGAATATGGTTTATTAGATTGTCAGTTATAAATTTAAGGAAATAAAATGAATATTATTTTTGTAGATATCTGATATTAAGAATTGTACCAACACCTTTCTCAGAAAATAAATCGAAATGTGCATTCAATAGTGCTGCTCTGCTCTTCATATTTACTAATCCCGAGCTTGAGTACCCCTGGTCTATATCAAACCCTACTCCATTATCTGATACTTGTACATGCAATTCACCCGGTAAATAATTAAATATAAACTTTAAGCTATCTGCCTTAGCGTGTTTAATCACATTTGTCATAAACTCCTGTATAATTCTAAAAAGTATAAGATTATCATCTTGCGGTAAATCCCAGCAATCACCACTTACTTCAAGACTTGTTTTTAGAATACCTAGCTTTTCAAGGCGCGTAAGCTCATTCTCGGTACTTTTAATAATACCTAGTTGATTAATTACTTCTTTGTTGAGACTACGTGAAAGTTCTCGTATTTCTTGTAATGATTTAGCTACCAGACTTTGTATTTCTGAAACAATTGCTACCCCTTCTGGCTCCTGCTGTTTGAGCAATACGTTAAGCTCAAGATTAGCTACAGAAAGTAATTGTCCTATGTTATCGTGAAGTTCCCAACTTACATTTTTTAACGTCATCTCTTGTATTTCAAGCTGCGTACGCGCGACTTCTTCTAGATATTGTAATTCGGCTTTATTACGATCGGTTATGAGTTTTATTTTTCGTTTTTGAAATAATGTAAATAGAATAATTACCAAAATGAAAAGTGTAAGTAAAACGGCAGAGCATACAATAATAAGTACTTCAAAGGACTCGCGAAACTGCTCTTGCTCAAAAACTTGCATTAGGTTTACGTTTTATGACTTAATCTACTTATTTAGATAAATTTAATTGTAAATAATAAACTAAAAGTAATTAAATACCTTGTAATAAGACTATTAAAGATATAATTCAACAAACCTATATATATCTGGTCTCTATTAAATTTATTTTTATAGCTGTCTTTTTTTAAGTGGGTGCTCGATAGCATTTCTGTCTGCGCGTATAAACGCAATAGAAAAACAACAATATTGAATACAATTAATTAGAAATAACATAACGCTAAGTATTATAGGATTTTCTTTAGTCAAAAATAATAAAGCAATATAAAATGGTAAGTAAGTAATACAATACACTAAAATACCAAATGATACCCAGAAATAAGGCGACAATGTTATGTGTAATACTACTTCGCGGTTAAGCATTTCTATAAAATAAAATGCCACAGTGATAATTAATAAAAATGTACCTAAGGCAAAAGAATAGGTAGCATGATCTAAGACAAATCCCTCAAGTATAGAAACATCTGCAATCCAAAAGAAAACATAAATGATAAAAAATACTTTTACAAATTGCTTCCTGCGCTTACTTATGAGCAAATTATGATACCAGCCTAAGAAAAATGCAAAATGTAGAAGCACATAAATATTATACAATAAAACATTAGGGACTCCTAAAAGTTCATAAGATACGCCAGCTAGAAACTCATTTAAAACCACATAAACAAGAAAAAATAATATATACTTAAACTGAAAATTTTTAAATTCCCTGTATTTTACAATACCTATAGCTACAGCTATAAGTTCTAGGTATTGAGAATAAGAGCCTAGCTCATTCATACAAATCTAGTTTAATAATTAGATGCCGGTGGAGTTCGTGCATGACCCATATTAAGTGGAGCGATTTGTAAATCACTGCCACCTTGTACCGGAGCCAGATTTATTAAGATTGTCCCTTCTTTTTCTGAACTTGTACCTGTAGGAACGATAAAAAGGGTTGCAGCACCCGCTAATTTGCTAACTCCATAATTAGTAGGATATGCTCCTTGATAAATACGCAAACCTTCAACATTCATACCCTTCTCTTTAGCCTGCGATTTTGCATACGCGATATACGCTTCTATATCTTCTAAAGACCACCAGCTCGATCTGCTTTCTTCCGTTCCTAAAGATTTTTCAAGCACACGCTGTCTGGTATCTGTATATGTCTTATCTAGGAGTTTTGCTTCTTCGATTGATATTACACCACTGGGAGGCTTAACCGTACTCATTGCGCTATCTGAGCAACTTGCATACATTGCTAATAAAAATGTAATTGATAAGGCAAATTTGAATTGCTGCTTTCTCATTATTTATAATTTTACAATCTCCTTCTAAAGTATGTCTTTATAATTTTATAAAAATGGAAAGAATAAAAATAGGGGGAAATTCCCCCTCATAATGAGTTATTTATATCATAAATAACCTATGATTGATTAAAAATCAAAATATGTACAAGTATTATTTTTACTAATATCTAAACATTAAGTTATAAAGAGATTAATTTTAAAATTACACCTGTCATTGGCTTTGTTTGTGAAAGCCTACATAATCCTGGTTCCTGTATTTGTAAAATTCTGGGATAACCTCCTGTAACCTGACAATCGCGCATAAGCGCTATAAGATTACCACCGGGCGTGAGTTGAATTGTTCCCGGTAAAACTGGGCCTGTAGTAATACCTTTTAATGTATTTGGTAACAATTCTTTAAACGGGATTGCCATTCTATTACCGGCAGGAGTTAATGTAAAATCTCCTGTAAACAAACGCTCTTGTATAAGCTGAGGAAGTAAATAAAATTCTGGCCCTTTATAAACCGGTATCTCATTACTATATAATTGTTCATTTTCAAAAACAACACGTGCACCTGCATAACTACCTGAATTTGAAACTGAAATTTCTAAAATATCATCTTTCTGCAAACGAGGAGTATCTGTAATTCCCTCATAAAAACTACGACTTCCTAAAACTGTCTTTGAATTAAAACCTCCACTTACCGCTAGATAAGCTCTAAACCCCTTTTTTAAAGCTTTAAAACTTAATACTGTATTCTTTCTAACGTGATATGCTTTGGCGTTAGACAAAACCGTATTGTTAAGATAAACCTCAAATTCTGCTCCACAAATACAAATTTGGGTTGCATCTTTAAAATGCAACTCAGGACCAGTCATTGTAATTTCTAATACTGCCGCATCTTTAGGATTATTAAGTAATAAATTAGCTTTAGCTGATGAAAAACTATCCATAACGCCACTTACAGGAACGCCATATTGAGAAAAATCCTGCCGACCTAAATCTTGAATACTGGTATAAAATCCCGGTTTAATTACGTGTACTTCATTCATCAATCTCGGGATTTAACTGAAAGTTTCCATTATCTATTTCGTCGTTAATCTGATCGTATTCCTGTTTTGAAATTGGGTGAAATTTAATGCGATCGCCAGCTTCAAAAATGCTCGGTTTTTCTGCATTTACATCAAACAAATTTATGGGTGAATTACCTATAATTTGCCAACCCGCCGGAGAGCTTTTTGGGTAAATTCCGGTTTGATTTTCGGCTATGCCAACAGCTCCTTTTGATACCGCTTTTCGAGGTTCATTTTTTCGTGATGTAGCAAGTCGGTTATCCATTCCGCCCAGGTATAAAAAACCGGGTAAAAATCCCATAAAATAGAGCGTATAAATAGGTGCTGTATGCAGCTGAATCACTTCGCTTACCGTTAGCGATTTTAGAGCTGACAAAGCCTCCAGATCAAGGCCAAATTCGAGATCATAACACACCGGTATTTTATATAAATTTCCTTTATAAATTTTAGACTTAATGCTGCTAAAATCAAAAGTATGAAGCGCTTTTAAATCATCATAGACATATTCTATTGAATAGTTATAATTTATTAATAATGAGTTATATGTGTTATTTATATAAACCGTTGATTTAATAATATTTTCATCTAAAAAATCTTTTACTTCCAGGAGCCAAAACAAGTTTTCAGGAGCTATTTTAAAATCCCATTGCAGCAAAATACTACGCTCTCCAAATCTGTTTATTTTAGGTTTTAAATTCAAATTACGGTTTGTATTTTAATAGCATTCGAATTTAATTTTTCGTTTAAGAGCTTCAGGATTTCTACAGCTTTTGGCGTATCACCGTGCACACAAATAGTATTAATCCTTGCGCTTATAAACTCGCCAGAAAACGCCTTTATTTTATTGTCTTTAATCATCGTAATTACGTGCTCAAACACTGTATTTTTATCTGTTATTACAGCCTCTGGTTTTACTCTTGACATCAGACTCCCATCAGCCTCATAATTGCGATCTGCAAAAGCTTCATAAATCACCTTAATTCTTCCTTCTGCAACGCGACTCATCGTAGAATTAAAAGGTGCATAAATTGGTGTCGAAGGATATAATTCTTCAATTAAATCTGTTATAAATTCGGCATAACTTTTATCTCCTGCACATAAATTATAAAGTGCTCCGTGAGTTTTAATATGATGCAAGTCTACCTCGTGTTGTTTGCAAGCTTTCGCAACTTTATCTATTTGTTTTCGTAGTGAAATGCCTAATTCTTCAAAAGATATTGGCATAATTGTTCTCCCAAAATTAGCCCGATCAGGAAAAGAAGGATGCGCCCCTACTCCAACATTATGCTTTTTTGCAAGTGCAACTACGCGATTTATGGTTTCTACATCTCCCGCATGTGAACCACAGGCAAGATTGCACGAACTTATATAAGGCATCAAAGCTGCCTCATTACCTATGCCCTCGCCCAGATCGCAATTAATATCTATAAAATGAGTTTCTAATTTCATAAAATTCCTAAGACACTTAAAATTGCACGCGTTCCTAAAATGACAGTAATTAAGAGTATAAAAAGACTTACAGCATTTTTAAATTTAGAATTTCGGTAAGATCCTAATAATTCAGTTCGATTTGCCAGCCAGATTAGAATACCGGCAATTACGGGTAATAAGATACCATTTGCGATTTGTGCAAATTGTATGATTTGTATGGGTTTAATACCAAATGCTGCCAGAGTTACTCCAAGAAATAATATAATCATCCACGTTAATCTAAAATAACGCGATTTAAGTCCTTGTTCTAAGTTTAAACATCCTTGTGCTACATATGCCGCTGCAAGTGGCGCAGTAATCGCAGAAGTGATTCCTGCGGCGAACAGCCCTAATCCTATGCAGTAGCGAGCCGCACTTCCATAAAGAGGCTCTAAACTTTGAGCCAGACCGGCTGCGCTATTAACATTTTCTCCATTTAAGGAACTGGCCGCTATAATCACGCACATAGATACCAAGCCTCCCAGAATTACAGCTACTATAGTATCTCTTCGGGCTGCGGGAAGGTCTGTCTTGTTTTTCCATTTTTGATTTACCAGCGAGGCGTGCAGAAATAAATTATAAGGTACTACCGTAGTCCCTACTAAAGCGACAATCATTAAAATGCTTTCATCAGGAAACGATGGAATAAAACTATTTTTCAGTAATTCTAAAACGTCTGGTTCAGTTAAAACTGCAGTAATTACGAACGATAGACTCATTAAAATTACCAATACAAGAAATACCTTTTCAAGCACTTTGTAATTGCCTATATACAATAGAATAAAGGCTATACCTCCTATTAGAAAGCTATACCCGTTTACAGGAATTCCCTCCACAAAAAACACTCCGCTATTTCCTAGTGCCTGTAACCCCAGAACTCCACCGCTTATATTACCACCTTCATAGGCGGCATTGCCTAATACAATCGCTGCTAAAACAAGGCCCAAGATAAATTTACGCAATATCCCGGGTGGTAATTGCGTACGTAACACTTGAGAAAGTCCCATTTGAGAAACCAAACCTATACGTGCCGCGGTTTCCTGTAAAATTATAGTCGCTACAATAGAAAGCGTCATCGCCCACAACAATGTAAACCCAAATTGTATACCGGCTAACGTACACACAGTAACCGTACCGGGACCTATAAAGGCAGCGGCGATTAAAGCTCCGGGACCTATATTTTTAAAAGGATTTCGCATAAATAAATCGTAAGTTTTAAATATAAAAATAATGTTGCGCTACACGAAGCAATACAACACCAAAAACAGAATGAAAAATATACAACACTTAAACGATTAAAGCCTTAATTTAGAGTCATTAAGCTAATACCTATACGCTCATGAGCTCCAGAAAAGAAAATAAAATTTACAATTCGTTTAATTTAAATTACAATTCTGATAATGGTGTGTGGTTACATCAAGGTAAAACCTTACGAAGAATTGTAGGGACGGCAGGTATGCTTCTACCCATATTATTACTGGCTATTTCCTTAACATTTTTTGAACTTCATGGTCCTTTAGAATCTATAAGTCATTATTACTTTACCAGAGCCTCTACCCTTTTTACAGTTATTGTGAGCCTTATTGGTATTTTCTTAATTGTTTATAGTGGTGAAGAGCCTATTGACTTTTGGGTATCTAATATAGCAGGCTTTTTTGCACTCTGTGTTGCATTTTTTCCTACCACAAATTTAGCCACAACCTGTTGTGATGTAGCTATACCTTACGCCGTAACGTATTTTGAAGAACAGACCGAAGGCTGGCGCTCCCTATTTCATTATTTTTCTGCTGCTGTTTTTTTACTTGCATTGGCGTTTATGTCGCTATTTCTATTTGTAAAATCTGATACGCCAAAAGGAAAACGCTGTATTGAAAAAGTACGTCGCAACCGGGTTTATCGTATCTGCGGAATTTTAATGCTTGCAGCAATATTCGTTATTCTATTAGGTACTTTAGGAGTAATAAATCAGGAATTTTATGATAATTACAAACTCACCTTCTGGATGGAAGCCTTGGCTGTAGAATGCTTTGGCTTTAGTTGGCTGGTTAAGGGAGAAGCTCTAATGGGTGACAAATAAAACTTAAAGTTTGAGATTACTAAAAAGTGAATGCATATAAGTGGTACATTTCGTTTAAAATTAAAGACCTTCTTTTATGCATCTAAAAGCATTATATTCTTTTGCTATACTTCTTTTAGCAATCACAGCCTGTGATACAGCCTCTTCTGATGATGAAAATCCTGAAACGCAAAATCCTGCACTCCGTGTGCAAATAACTACTAATACGGCCACACCATTTATAGATTACATACTCGAAGCTGAGATTACAACCTCTAATTCTATTAAAGAAGTTGAAGTCACAGATGATGGTGGAGCTTCGTATTCGGCAAGAGAATCTAGTGAACCAGACGGACAGGGAACTCAGTTAAAATTATATTTCAGTTATGCCACTTTAGGAACACGTAAATTAGAGTTTAAAGTCACAGATATCTACGGTCAGGTAGTGCCTTTTAGTGAAACCATTACGGTAACCCGTGGCAATGCAGTACGTATTCTTTCTGCGGAAGTGATTTCGTTTTATAAAAAAGATCAAACCTGGGACCCGGAGTTTGCAGACACAGATGTAAACAGACTTGCAGATGTGGGGATTGCTCTTCTAAAATCAAAACTTAACGACCGCTTTGGAGGTACTGATTACACGATGTACAGATGGCACACTTCAGAATCTCGTCAAAATCAATCTGATCTGTTTTTTGATTTAACTGAAGAAGATTTGTACATCGATTTAAATAAGGAAATTAGGATAGGTATTGGTGATGACGATGGCGGCAATATATCACAATCTTTAATTCCTGATTTCCCAGACTATCGAATAATAGATCTTAAAACCTACGCTACAACACGACCCAAAGTCATTACACTTAAAGATGAATCTATAGATCTTGAAATTAAATTTACAGTAGAATGGCCTCAGGGCTAATCTCACTTTAACCCATAAGAAAACCCGCTAAGCAAAGAGTTTAGCGGGTTTTTATTTTAATAGTCTTAAAGTTTATTTCTTTATTTCTTTATTTCTTCAAGTTTAACTTCTTTACCATCTTTATCTAATAATACGACTTCATCAAAACCCATACTTTTAAATTGCTGGTATTGTGTTGCTGCATCCCCTACGACCAGATAAGCCATTTTAGACTCATCCAGATATTTATTGGCTAATTCCTTATGCTGCTCTAAAGTCATATTATTAATAGTTGACTCTTCTTTCTCAATATAATTAGCATCAAGACCATAAGCACTGCGCTCTTGCAACATTCCTAAAAGCGAACCTTGAGTTTCAAAGCGACGCGCATTTGATTTAATTAATGCATTTTTAGTAAAAGCAAGATCTTCTTGAGAAATGCCAGATTTGTACTTAGCAATCTCATCTTTAAAAATACCTACAGACTCTCCGGTGGTATTGGTACGTACACTTGAAGAAGCTGTGAACGTTCCTGGTATTTTGGTTCCACTAAAGCCCGAACGTGCCCCATAAGTATACCCCTTCTCTTCACGCAGAACAAGGTTTACATTACCCGAGAAAGAACCTCCTAGCTTATAATTCATAACCTCAGCAGCATAGAAATCTGCATCAGTTCGTGGCATAGCTATGTAACCTATATTAATAACAGATTGCTTTGCATTAGGCACATCTACAAAATAAAGAGAGGCTTTATCTCTATTATTAGCAATGGGAAATTCTGGAATAGTCACCTCTTTTGCTTCCCAATTTTTCTTAAGACCTTCAAGTGCTGCAAGTGCCTCACTTTCTGAAACATCACCTACAACATGAAATTTACTTATCGAAGGTGAGAAATACGCATTATAGTAATTCTTAAGATCTTGAATAGTTAATGCTTCAACAGATTCTACTGTACCTGAGGTAGGTTGTGCCAAGGGGTGATTTTCACCATAAAGCATTTTATTATAAACGCGGTTAGCAATTACTTCAGGATTTGCATCAGAACGTTTTATACCATTTATAGTGCTTGTTTTAATACGCTCAAATTCTTTCTCATCCCAGCGTGGCTGTAACAAAATCTCTTCTACAAGTGCCATTGTTTTCTCATAATTACGGGCTAAAGTATTACCGCGTATAACAATAGATTCATTAGTAGTATACATATAAATACTTGCTCCCAGTCGATCTATTGCTTTCTCTAATTCAAGCGGTGTTTTAGTAGCGGTACCTTCCATTAAAATATCGGTCATAAGATTTGCTACACCGTTTTTACTAAGATCGTCTAATAAATGACCGCCATCAATTACGAGGCTGAAGTTTACTAACGGCAACTCATTTTGAACAATACCATAGACTTCCATCTGATTTGGCAAGTTAGCTGTCCAGGAATCCGGAATATTTAATTTTGGCGTATCACCCATTGCAGGTGGCACAGAACGATCAAATTTTGAAGGTGTTTTTTCAATCACCTTGTCAGACTCTACAATTTCTGTTTTTACATTTTCAGTAATTTCTTCTTCAACTACCTCGGCTTTTTCAGAATTTTCTGCAATAAGTTCTAATTGGCCTTTAGGGACAAAACTGGTTAATATAAAAGGTTTGCCTTTGATATATTTCTCATAAACACGCATCACATCTGCTGCTGTGACATCTTTAATATTTTGAATGTCTTTTTCTATATAGCTAGGGTCACCTGCAAAAACATCATATTGTGCGAGCTGAAATGACTTACCTAAAACACTGCTTATACCGTTGTAAAATTCGGTTTCCTGCCCTGCTTTAATTCGCTCAATATCACTTTCTTTAACCCCTTCTTTTTCAAACAGCGCAAAAGCCTTTGTAATACCACTTTCTACACTATCAAGATCTACACCTGAGTTTGCAGTCACTGAAACTCTAAATTTTCCGGCGATTTGATCTGCTCCATTCCAAGCATACGGCTGTGAAGCCACCTCCATATCTTCAACTAAAACACGATATAATGGTGCATTTTTTCCGTCTGAAAGTATTTCGCCTAAAAAATCAAGTGCATACGCATCATCTGTATATTGCTCTACCGCTGGCCACACCATATTTAATTGAGGAGCTGTTGCAAAATTATCTTCGTGATATAAACGCTTTGTTGCATCTAAAGAAACATTCTGAACTTCTAAAGGAGCCACGTCCTGACGTTTTTTTATCTCACCAAAATACTTCTCTACAAGCTCTTTTGCATTAGCATCGTCAAAATCTCCTGCAATTACCAGCGTAGCATTATTAGGACCGTAATATTTGTCATAAAACTCTTTTACATCTGCTACGGTAGCGTTTTGTAAATCTTCTAATTCACCAATAACCTGCCAGCTGTACGGGTGGCCGTCTGGAAATAAGTTCTTATCAATTACCCAACTCGTGTGACCGTACGGATTGTTATCTACACGCTGGCGTTTTTCATTTTGAACAACTTCTTGCTGGTTTGCAAAAGCAGATTCTGTTACTGTATTAATTAAGAATCCCATACGGTCTGATTCTAACCACAAAACCGTCTCTAATGCATTATTGGGTACTACTTCATAATAAACCGTACCATCTTGCCAGGTACCACCATTAAGCGTCCCACCGGCATCTTGTATGGTTTTAAAGAACTGATCTTGCGGTACATTTTCTGACTCCTGAAAAAGCATATGCTCAAATAAATGGGCAAAACCGGTACGCCCTTTCTTTTCACGATTAGATCCTACACCATACTGAATTGCTACAGATACAATAGGATCACTGGTGTCTTTGTGTAAAACAACGTTTAAGCCATTTTCTAGTTCATACTTCTCATAATCGATAGAAAGCTTAGCCTCTGCGATATCTTCATTCTTTTCTGCTTTATCATCACAGGAAATAAGTGATACAACAAATAGAGACAGCATAAGTGCTACCGGTGTCCATTTAGTTTTGATCATTGATTTTTGTTTTTGATTAATAAAATTTGAAATACATCATTAGCTCATTGAAAAAGACGCATTTACCGATGTTAAGTTACAAAATCGTTAAACTATTTATAGTGAAGTTTCAAAAAGACTGAATTTAATGTAATTAATAAACAAACTGCTAAACCTACCCCAACCAGCCCTCACGATCTAAACTCCTGTATTGAATCGCTTCGCTAATATGATGACTTTCTATATGCTCAGAAGCTTCTAAGTCTGCTATTGTTCTAGATACTTTTAAAATACGATCATAGGCGCGAGCCGAAAGATTAAGTTTTTCCATAGCAGACTTTAAAAGATTTTTTGAGTTCTCATCTAATGCGCAGTAGTTTCGAATTTGTTTGACACTCATTTGTGCATTATAATGTACACTGCTGTTTTCTTCAAAACGTTTTGTTTGCAATTCGCGCGCTGCGCTTACCCGTTTTCTAATATCAACACTACTTTCTGCTCTGCGCTCGTCTGAAAGTTTGTCAAAAGGAACCGGAGTTACTTCTATATGAATATCTATACGGTCTAAAAGCGGACCACTAACTTTACTCAAATAGCGTTGCATTTCTGCAGGTGTACTGGTAACCGGCGCATTAGGATCATTAAAATAACCTCCAGGACTCGGGTTCATACTCGCTACAAGCATAAAACTGCTGGGATAGGTCACTGTAAATTTTGCTCTTGAGATGGTGACTTCCCGATCTTCAAGGGGTTGCCGCATAACCTCAAGAACGGTACGCTTAAATTCGGGTAACTCATCAAGAAATAAAACACCATTATGCGATAAGGAAATCTCACCGGGCTGCGGGTAGGCTCCACCACCTACTAATGCAACATCAGAAATCGTATGATGCGGACTCCGAAACGGCCGTTGTGCCATAAGTCCCACGTGTTCACGCATTCTACCAGAAACGCTATGAATCTTTGTTGTCTCAAGCGCTTCCCTTAAAGTCATAGGTGGTAATATAGAAGGCAAACGTTTTGCCAACATTGTTTTACCTGCTCCCGGCGGACCTATTAAAATTATATTATGTCCACCAGCAGCAGCAATTTCCATACAGCGTTTAATAGATTCCTGGCCTTTTACATCAGCAAAGTCAAAATCTGGATGTTCTAAAGCATTAAAAAACTCACTGCGGGTATCTACAATAGTACGCTCAAGTTCTGCGCCCGCATCAAAATGGTCAATAACCTGAGAAATAGAATCTATACCATATACTTCAAGATCTTTAACGATGGCTGCCTCACGAGCATTTTGGCTGGGTAGTAGAAATTTTTTAAAGCCTTCTTCCTGTGCTTTAATTGCGATAGGCAGTGCACCTCGTATGGGTTGTAGGCTTCCATCTAAAGACAACTCACCCATAATAATGTATTCATCCAGATGTTCAGCATTTATCTGTCCACTGGCAGCGAGTATTCCTATTGCAAGTGTTAGATCATAGGCACTTCCCTCCTTCCGCATATCTGCAGGTGCCATATTGAGTGTAATTTTTTTTCCTGGAATTTTAAGATTGTTGTTTTGAAGCGCTGCGGCAATCCGATAATTACTCTCTTTAATCGCATTATCGGGAAGTCCTACCAGATGATAACCTATTCCTTTATCTATATGAACTTCTACCGTAATTGTTGTGGCTTCTACACCGAAAACTGCTGATCCATAAACCTTTGTGAGCATAACTTTAAGTTGGTTTTCTAAAGAAACAACATAATTTTTAACTATACCAACCTAATTTTCAACAAAATAAAATCTGAATTTTAAAGTTTAAGCTATATCTAGCATTTTAGAATAGGTCTTGAAACTTATGATTACATTAGAAATTTATAGAACTATTCTACTTAAGGTTATCTACTACAATTAAAGTCTTTTACGTATATTAAGAATCGGCCAACTTGCATATGTTTACTAAATCAAAACCTTCTCTAAAATGACTCAACCTGCCACATTCACCACACTTATTTTATTCTCGCTATTATCTAGCCTTTCTGCCAATGGGCAACAACTAACAGATGCTGAATATGAAGAAAAAGGAAAATATATATGGGAGCATTTTGTACCGCAGTCAGGGCAGGCAAAATTTGTACAGGGTGAGCTGTTACGCGCAATAGAAAAACTACGAGATGAGGCACAGCGCAATGGAAACGGTAATTTTAATAATCAATGTCACAGTCTACTTGTTAATTATTTAAGAAGTAAATTAACAGATACAACTCTTTTTTCTGAAGAAAAAATTCAGGGGATCAATGCTGAGTTAGACTTGTTAAATAACGCACAGGCTCCTTACACACACGATGCACCCTATGATTATATTACAAATAGGATTATAGACTGGTTTATGTATTATGGGGAAACATTAGAACACAATCCCAATCCCAAACTGAAATGTTGAAACAACCTCTATATATTTTTATCTGAAACTCGATTTAAAACACCTTGAGCCCATTTTTTTGCCGGCTTTCCAAAGCATTCAATTAAATCATCAACTCCTATGACACTGCCTTTTGCGAGTCTTCCTAAAAGTGCGATATGTTGATTTGAGTTTCCTGCACTACTAATAATTCTGCCGTCTTCCAAAGTGTGCAAACCTAATTTATAACTCACTGCGTCTACTTTATGATCATTAAGTAAATGTTGTATTACAGAACTATTCACTGCAATTAATTGTGGTGGGTCTATTACCGAATTTACCATTACACCTGCAGTAGTTTTTTTATCATCTTTATTTAGTTCCCAACCCTGCGGAATCAACTTTATTTCAGGATTTTTAACAAAATCTAAATTTAGAATCCCGGCCTCGGCAACGGCTATAAGCTGCTGTAAACTTTCTACAGGAGGGCCATAAGAATAGCGCTTACTAGCTTCTATATAGTTAACAATATCAATCATCGCAGCATCAGAAATATCAAGATGCGTATAATCATGATACAAAATACTCAAAGCATAACGCCAAACCTGTCCTAAACAATAATCGAGACTTATTTTCTGTTTACCAAAAGCCATCTCTAACAGCATTTCCATTTGATCTAGAGCAGGAAGATTTTTGTCTAAGACAAGTGAATGTTTTGTTTCCGGTTTTCGTATAAAGGTTTCCACCAGTGGTTCTAAATACGTCTCATCACTAGAATAATGTCGTGCCTTATGCGCCAAACGTTTAAATACTGAAGCTGTAAGCGTTGCTAATGCTTTTATTAAAAATGTAGCATCTTTAATGAGTTCTGGTTTTTTTAAGGCAGAATCTAATTCATCTCTAAAACGTGCAAATTCATCAACAGTGGGCTCAAACCAGCTGTCAATAGCAGAATTTACCGGTTTTGGTGCCGGTGGTAATCCATCTAATGAAAATACAATTAGCTTTTTAGGAGCCGTTGCTGAAGGATGATATTTAAATTTTAAACCATTTTCAGAATTTGTAAAGGTGCCTCCAAAACCCAGAGTTAATGCCCTTACCTGATCTACCATAGACAACCCAAAACCTCTAAGCGCTACAAAAGCATCTGGTGTTATAGTTTCGGTTTCTAGTGCGCCCACGGGGTAAGGGTCTTTATATAACTTCAAATGAGAAAATTCTTTGGTATGCTTTTCCCAGGCTTTGAGTTGGTCTGATAGTTGTGTAGCCTGATGTCCTATAGTTAATACAACCTCATCTACGTAATGTGTTTTTTGAGCTGCATCAGTTATCAAACAACCTGTTTGAGTTGTTTCTACGTGAGTCACTTTATTAGCGATTAGTGTAGCACAATCTCCGCCCAACAACGCGTTTTTAATCGACTCAAAACGTGCGTTTAAATAAGCACCTAACTTCGCACGTGGTGGAAAATAATCTACCGCAGCAGTTTTAATTTCATCAGCACCAGTGGTAATCCATTCCTGATAACTAGGAAAGCTCGCAATATATAAATTGTCTACTCGTATTTCTGGTCTTCCCTGTAAACCGGCGCTAAGATGGCGTTCACTTATATTCGATAAATTTGTAACTACTTGCTGCGGACTCCAAATTTTACCGGCGCCGGGATACGCAGCCTCTTCAAACAAGAGAACATTTAGTTTAGTTTTTAAAGCTTTCTCTTGTTTAGCAATATACAGGGCTTCAAGTGCTGCAAGACCGCGAGGTCCTATTCCTATAATTGCAATAGTTTTATTATTTGACACGCTAAATGTTTAAATCATTAATTCTTTTCAATTGCAAAAGTAATTGCTTAAAAATACAATACTATCAACTGGTTTAGGACTAAGAAAATGGTCATTAATGCTAAGATTTTACTAATAATCAAGTGTTTCTCTTATTTATGGAATTTTCAGTTCTATAGATTATTTTTAAATATTTTGAATAATCAAAAACCTATTCCTTAATTATTTCCGTAAATAAAACAACGTCTTAAGGAACTAATATTAAATTAGCTCTTATAACTACATACAAGCAACAATCAATGGATGATTAATAAAAGAGAAATTTTAGGAGAGTTTTTAGGAACTTTTGTAATGGTGTTATTCGGTATTGGGTCTGTAGCTGTGGCTGTTCTTTTTAACGGGTATCAAAGTATATTACAAATTGCCATCGCCTGGGGAATTTCAGTAATGCTGGCTATTTACTTAACCAGACATTTATCTAATGCGCACTTAAATCCTGCGGTAACACTGGCAATGGTGATTAGTAAGCGTATGCCGTCAAGAAAACTTATTCCTTATGTAATTGCTCAAGTTTTAGGTGCTTTTGCAGCTGGTTGGGTTCTGTTTCTCTTATTTAATCCCTCTATAGAGGCTTTTGAAGCGGCGAATACTATTGTGCGAGGCAGTGCCGAAAGCTGGCAAACTGCAAAGATGTTTGGAGAATTTTATAGTGTACCCGATGGTGCTACAGTGAGTATGCCCTTAGCTATTTTTACAGAAGGCTTCGGAACTTTTTTACTGATGTTATTTATATTCGGTTTTACCGAAGGTTCAAATATAGGAAGACCTCACGACACCCTTGCCCCTGTTTTTATAGGTTTAACCGTTACCATAATCATTTGCCTTATCGCTCATTTAACACAAGCAGGTATTAATCCTGCCCGTGATTTTGGGCCGCGAATGGTAGCTTACTTAACAGGATGGGGAGATGCTGCATTTCCCGATGATTCCTTTGGATTCTTTTGGGTTTACATATTAGCTCCCTGTTTAGGAAGTACTGCAGCAGCATTTTTCTTTTGCAAAGTAGTTGATCCTATTATGAAACATGACCAACCTAATACCCTTTAATTCAGCTTAAAAACAAACGATTCTAAAGGTTTTATATCAACACGCATTGTTGCACGCTCATTAGTAACTTTTAAAATCCCTTTTTGCGTACTGTACAGTTGATCTGTCATCTCATATTCGCCTTCATTTAATCCCCAGATTTCTATTATATTCTTCGGAAGCTGAAGCTCAAACCCAAAGCTATCATGAGCATCAAAATTGGTTACCACAACTAATTTATCAGTATCAGACCAGCGTACAAATGAATGCACTCTATCATTGTACCATTCGGTATATTGTCTGTTGTGGGCGTGAATATCTGCATATTCACCTGTTATAGCAGAATTAGTTATACTGAAATTCAATAGGCGCTTATAAAAATCACGCAATTGGCGCTCATCATCTGTAGATTGGCCACCATCAAATTTTTTATTGTTAACCCAGCGTACTACCGAAGGTACACTGCCATAATCAAAAATTGAAGTTCGCGAAGGGTCACCAAAACCTAGATCTTCTGCTGCCGGTTCTCCCAGTTCCTGACCAAAATAAATCATTGTAGGCGATGTACTAATCAATGCAGAAACAACCATTGCAGGCTTCCCTTTTTCTGCGTTTCCTGCAAACTCAGGACTTGCAATACGCTGCTCATCGTGATTTTCAAGAAAGTGCAGCATATTAATAGCTATATCCTTTTGCTCGTTTATAATAGGTGCAATATGGTCTGTGCTTCCGTGACCTTGCATAATATGCTTTATCGTATCATACAATTCTACTTTATCATACAGGTAATCCATTTTTCCTTTAAAAATGTAATCTCTATATAATGACGGATTGTAAACCTCAGCAAGCAGAAATGCATCGGGATTTTTGGTTTTTATTGCAGAATTCATATAGCTCCAGAATTCTACCGGTACCATTTCGGCCATATCAAACCTAAAGCCATCAATCCCTTTTTCAGTCCAAAAAAGAGCGATTTCTTTAAATTTAACCCAGCTAGAGGGTACATCTTTATTTTTCCAGAATTCCTGATGTTTAGCAACATCCCAGTGCCCTGCGTCTTCAGGAAGCGGTTCAAAATCGATTCCCCCATCTGGCCAGATTCCGTAATTAATTTTTACGGTCTCGTACCAATCATTTTGATCGGGTTGAGCAGCACGACTTCCATTACCAGTCCATTTTGCTGGAGATTCTTTAAATTTTCCATCTGCAAGACTATATTGCTCTCCACCCAAAGGCAAATAGCTGTTTTGCCACTTAGGAACTTTAAAGTCTTCACCGGGTATGTAATAGAAATCATTATCACGTTTATAAGAAATGCTTGTATCATCGTCAGTCCCAAAAGCTGAAGTATGCGTTGGTGTATTTAAACTTTCGTACCTGCGGGCAACGTGATTAGGAACGATATCTATGATAACTTTTAAGCCGGCCTGATGCGTACGCTTTATGAGGGCTTCAAATTCTTCTAGACGTTTTGAAGGATTTACTGCCATATCAGGGTCAACTTGATAGTAGTCCTTTACCGCATACGGTGAACCAGCTCTACCTTTTACTACATCAGGATCATCGTTAGAAATACCGTATGTTGTATAATCTGTAATTACCGCGTGATGTGGTACTCCGGTGTACCAGATATAAGTCGCTCCCAGATCCTTTATTTCATTAAGCGCTTTAGTATCAAAATCATTAAACTTGCCTACCCCGTTTTCTTCAAGTGTTCCCCAGGGTTTGTTTGTGGTATTGGTATTTCCAAAGAGGCGTGTAAATACGTGATAAACAACTTCCTTTTTAGTTTTATTTTCGGTTTTCATGGCTGTGTTAGATTGTACACTAGTTTCAGTTTTACAACTAAAAAATAAGGTCAAGATAAGTATAAGAAGTAGTGAATTTCGAATCATTTTAGAATAATCTACTATTTAAATTCATTTTTACTGAAATTAGAGGGTGAGTCTGGTTCTTCTGAAAGTTCTAAGAATAGAATATATAGGTTAGTACTATTTAGGTAGACTCCCGCTCAATCAATGTGGTTGTAATTACGGTTGTTTTATAATTCTCTGCTTCTTTGTCACATTCCAACCGGTCTATAAGCATTTGTGCAGCCGCTTTCCCCATCTCATCACCGTGCTGATTTACCGCCGTTATTGCCGGGGTTGCGTATTGCAATAATTTTCCGTCAGAAAAACCTATAATCGCTACATCTTCGGGAATACGTTTACCTTGATTCTGTAACAGTTTCATAATAATTACCGCAAATATTTCATTTACACCAAGTACAGCATCAAAAGTGGTAGTGTTTATAAAATTCTGAATATCTGTATCTGCTTTATCTATATCATCAATTGTAAGTATGAGGCGGTCGTCTAATACAATATCGTGATCTGCCAGTGCTTTTTTATATCCTTTAGTACGCAATGAGCCAACACTTATATAATCTTCGGTTGTGATCAAAGCTATACGCTTACGTCCTTGATTTATTAAATGACTTATTGCGGTATACGATCCCCGCATATCATCAACAATAACCTTATCTGAAATTACTTTATCTGTAATTCTGTCTATCATAACCAGAGGCATACCTTGATTTTCAATTTCTATAAGATGATTGTAGTCTTCTTTTAGCTGGGTTTCTTTAGATAATGAAATTATAAAACCATCTACGATACCTCCACGAGCAAACATTTCCATACTCAATACCTCCTTCTCAAAAGACTCATTAGATACACAAACAAGTACATTATAACCGTTTTTATGCGCAACTTCCTCTACTCCCTTTAAGACAGTCGTAAAAAAATCGTGAACGATTTCGGGTATAAATAATGCTATATGCTTAGTTCTGCTGTTTTGAAGGCTTACGGCTATATTGTTAGGTTTGTAATTATAAAGTCTAGCAAAAGCCTGTACTTTGTCGCGGGTATCCTGCCCAATTTCAGAACTATTCTTTAGTGATTTTGAAACGGTAGATATAGAAACATCAAGCTCTTTGGCAATATCCTTAAGGGTGATTTTTCTTTTCATTCTGGTTTATACTTCTGCTCAAATTTGAGATTTATTTAAAATACTAGATAGCTGTTAACTTTTTTTGGCACAAAAAACTTGTCAACACGAAAACGTTAGAGTGACTACTATTAACATATAGTGATACAATATTAACATCCTACTTTAGGTAAGTTTGTCGTGTTAAATAATAAAAGTAAAGCAAACACTATTCAAAAAACTAAAGATCAATTCAAACAATTTTATGAAAATGTTATTTAAAAGAACACTTTTTCTCTTACTATTATTGCCAATTACAACGATTGCGCAATCTGTAGTAAGTGGAACTGTAGTTGACGCAACACTGCAACAACCGGTACCTGGTGTAAATGTCATTGTAGAAGGCACTACAAATGGTACCACAACAGATTTTGATGGTAAATTCACCTTATCTGGTGTAAACCAGGGATCTAAGATTAGCTTCTCGTATCTGGGTTTTAGAACGCAAACGATTCCGTTTACAGGTCAAGGTACTATAGATGTATCGCTTACTGAAGATGCATCAGAACTTGATGCTGTTGTGGTAGTGGGTTATGGTACTACTACTAAAAAAGATCTTACGGGTTCTGTAGCTCTTATAAGTGAAGATGATTTCAATAAGGGTAACAACGTAACTGCAGAGAACTTACTTAACGGTAGAGTTGCCGGTCTTACTGTAAATACAGGAGGTTCACCGGGATCTAATTCTGAAATTAGAATACGTGGAGGAGCATCATTAAATGCTTCTAATGATCCGTTAATTGTAATTGATGGTTTGCCGGTAAGCAATGTTGCAAACGGTACACGATCTATCATTTCCTCGATTAACCCGGCAGATATAGAATCTTTTTCGGTTTTAAAAGATGCTTCTGCAGCGGCTATTTATGGTAACCGTGGTGCAAATGGGGTTATTATCATTACTACAAAAAAAGGTAAACAAGGCTTAAAAGTAAACTTTGACAGCCAGGCAAGTGTATCGCGTTTAACCGATAAGATTGATGTTTTTAATGCATCAGAATTCCGTAGTTTAGTTACTGAGCGCTTCCCAGACCGTGTAGGTTTATTAGGTAATGCAAATACAGACTGGCAAGATGCTATTTATCGCGATGCGTTTTCTTCGCAGCACAACTTATCAGTAAGTGGGAGTCTTGCAGACAATTTACCAGCACGTCTTTCTGTAGGGTATGCAGATCAGGAAGGTTTGCGTAAAACTTCTTCTTTTGAGCGTACAACTACTTCACTTTCTTTAAACCCACGTTTTTTTGACGGAGATTTAAAAATTGATTTTAATGCGAACTTAAACTTTGAGCGCAATCAATTTGCTCCGGGTATTGAAGGCAATGCATTACAGTTTAACCCAACTCAACCTATTTACGATCCCAATTCTCAGTATGGCGGGTTTTACGAATACACAGGTACTAACGGTCGTATTTTAGGAAATGTACCCCGTAACCCGGTTGCACAATTAATGCAAACACAAGATGTGGCTAGTGTGCGTCGTTACTACGGAAACTTTAAAGTTGATTACAGACTACCGTTTTATGAGCCTTTACGTGCTGTAGTAAATTTAGGTTTAGACGAGAGTCAATCAGATCGTTTCTTTGAAATAGACCGTAACAGCGCATTAGGTACTAATGCTGAAGAAGGAGAAACATTAGGACAACGTTCTGATACTGATTTTAAATCTTCTAACCGTTTATTTGATGCATATTTAGTGCATACCAAAGCTTTTGGAGATTTCAACACAGAAATTACAGGAGGATACTCGTACCAAATATTTGAGAACGAAAATTTCACAACAAACAATGTGCGCGACCCTAATGCGGCACCTCCAGAAAACACCATAAGTCCAGATGTTGTGCTACTGGCTTACTTTCTACGTGGTAACTTCAATTACAAGAGTAAGTATTTCTTGAGTGCTTCTATACGTCGTGATGGTACTTCTCGTTTTGGACCAGAAGAGCGTTTTGGATATTTCCCGGCAGTATCTGGTGCTTGGCAGATTTCTGATGAAGATTTCTTAAAAGAATCTGAGACCTTAAGCTTATTAAAATTACGTTTGGGTTATGGTATTACCGGTCAACAGGATATCTCATCTCAATATGACTACTTATCTCGTTATGGCTTAGGAGATAGCAGATCTCAATATCAGTTTGGGAATCAGTTTTTTACAATAGGACAACCTTTCTTTAGAAATGCAGGTATTAAATGGGAAGAAATTACAGAATATAACGCAGGTCTTGACTATGGTTTTTTCAACGGAAAACTTAATGGTTCTCTTGATTTCTTCCGTAAAGAATCAAATGATTTACTTTCATCAGCTCCTGTGCCAGATGGTGTAAACTTCTCAAATCAAGGTTTTCAAAATATCGGAAAATTCACAACTCAGGGTATTGAATTTGTGATAGACTACAATGTCGTTTCTAACGATAATTTTAACTGGAATGTAAACTACAATGCAACTTACATAGACCGTGAGATAAACCGTCTAGCTTTTGGACAGGATATTTTAACTCAAGGTATATCTGGTGGTACCGGTAATACAATACAGGTACAACGTGAAGGCTTTGCTCCTAACTCATTCTTTGTTTACAGACAGTTATACGATACTGCAGGTGCTCCTATAGAAGGTGCGTATGTAGATGTAAACAGTGATGGTATTCTTAACGATGCAGATAAATACATCGCAGGTAACGGCCGCGCAGATGTTACAATGGGTTTTCAATCTACTATGAATTATAAAGATTGGGATTTCAGTTTTAACCTGCGTGCAAGTTTTGGAAATGACATTTACAACAACGTAAATTCGGGTAACGCACAATACGGTAATGTTTTTAGAACAGTATTAAACAACGTACCTACACAGGTTTTAGAAACCAACTTTGTAAACACACCAGATGTTATTTTATCTGATTATTATCTGGAAGATGCAGATTTCTTACGTATGGATAACATTACCTTAGGTTACACTTTTGATGCTGACAAGCTGGGCAAAGGCACGCTAAGACTTTGGACAGGTGTTCAGAATGTATTTGTTATTACTGACTACTCGGGTCTTGACCCTGAAATTACTAATAATGGTGTGGACAATACAATTTTCCCAAGAGGACGCACTTTCTTATTCGGACTGAATTATGGATTTTAATATTAAAAATATGCTACAATTAAGAACATTCGCTTTAATGCTACTCCTGGGCGGAGTATTCATTGCCTGCGAATCTGATCTGGACGTTACTCCAGAAGATGATGATGAGCTTTTAGCAGACGGCTTTTTTGAAAACGAAGGAGCTTATAAGCAAGCACTTGCAGGTGTTTATGCAAACTTAAGTTTAACCAGTATTAATGATCCGGGAGGTTCTAACATCGCCGGTCTTGATGCAGGTACAGGTCAATACATACGTGGGTTATTCAATCTTCAAAACCTTTCTACAGATGAAGTAATCTGGACGTATGAGAATGACCCGGGATTACGCGGAATGCAACGCAACAGCTGGAGCTCAGACAACCCCCTAATTTTGGGAGTATTTGCACGTGCATCTTATGAGATTGCACTGGCTAATGAGTTTTTAAGACAAACTACTCCTGAGGCCTTAAGCGGAAGAGGCGAAAGCACAGAGCTTGTTGCTACCGTACAAACGTACCGCGCAGAAGCACGGGTATTGCGTGCATTAGCAAACTACCATTTGTTAGATATGTTTGGCAAGGCACCTTCAGTAACAGAAAATGATGCTGTAGGATTTGATCAGGTTCCTGAAATAGTAGGAGCAGATTTATTCACTTATATTGAAACTGAACTTACTGCTGCCCTACCCGATCTAATCGCTGCGAGACAGAATGAATATGCTCGTGTAGATCAGGGTGTGGCTAATATGTTACTTGCAAAGCTATATTTAAATGCAGAAGTATATACTGGTACACCGCGTTATGCAGATTGTGTTGCGGTATGTGAAACATTAATAAGCAGTGGCTATAGTTTAACATCTAATTATCTGTTCAACTTTATGGCAGATAACGATACTAACGGAGCGCAAAACGAAATCATATTTCCGGTTGCTAATGATGGTACTAATACGCAAAACTTTGGCGGTACAACTATAATTATTCAAGGTGAAGTAGGTGTTCCTGAAAATAACGGTGAAAGCCTGGGTGTTAATGCTACCGGTTTTGGTGGTTTATTTAGAGTACGACCAGATTTTTCAAGACTTTTTACAGCAAATCCTATTTATCAAAACGATGCACGTAATACATTAATTACAGCAGATCGTACAATGGAAATTGACAATGTAGGCAACACGGCACAAGGTTATTTAATAACTAAATTCTCAAACCGCACCTCTACAGGAGGCTTTGGTACTGACCGTACTTTTACAGATACAGATTATCCACTTTTTAGATATGCAGATGTTTTACTTATGTATGCTGAAGCGACCCTACGTGGTGGTGGTGGCTCTACTGCTCTGGCTCTGGAATATGTTAACGATTTAAGAGAGCGTGCTTTTGGCAATACTTCGGGAAATATCACGCAGGCACAGCTTACATTAGACTTTTTACTAGATGAGCGTTCTAGAGAATTGTATTGGGAAAGTCATAGAAGACAGGACCTTATACGTTTTGGAGTGTATAGTGGTAGTGACTATTTATGGTCTTATAAGGGCGGCCCTCAAGCAGGTACTTCTATCCCTGAGTTTAGAACGTTATTCCCTATACCTAATCAAAGTTTATCATCAAATGCTAACCTGTCTCAAAACGCAGGTTACTAGAATTTAAAAATCGAAAACTATGATATCAAAAATTAAACAGTTTGCATTCTTAATTGCAGTGGTTATAGCAGCCGCTTGCAGTGAAGATGATGAGAAACTAACCGTAGCGGTAGAAGATGCTCCGCTACTTGCTCAACTAGATATTAACCGGGTTGCTTTAGATCAAACAAACCCGGGAAATCCAGCTGTAACTATAAGCTGGAACAAAGCGAGTTATGGTTTACCTACCCTAGTAACGTATGTTGTTGAGTTTGCTACAGAAGATTCGTTTAATAACCCTGTAACGGCATCTACAACCTCAAATACGGAAGCAACTCTGTCTGTAAGTGCATTAAACAATACAGCAAATGCATTAGGGTTTGTACCTTTTGAGTGGCAACAGGCGTATGTACGCATCAAGTCTTCAATAGGCACGCAAACATCAAATGTGAGTTATTCAGAACCTATTGAGATTAGCATTAATCCGTATTTTTCTTACCCATACGACGATTACTATTTGGTAGGAGCTGCAACTGCTGCAGATTGGAACAATGATAACAACAATCCGCTTTTATTTAGAAATGCATTTAATGAAAATGAATATACCTATACCGGTAGATTTCTTGCAGATGATTTTAAAATTTTAATCAACCGTGGCGCCTGGGCTCCACAATACGGTCAGGACGGTGGTTCGTTAGTTTTAAGAGCTACAGATGATGACCCTGATCCTCCGGTAATTACTTCTGCAACTGCCGGCTACCGAAAATTTACAGTAAATTTTGCTACGGGTGCATTTTCATTTGAAGATGTTACTGCGGTTGGGGATGCTTTTACTTCCGTTTCTGTTTCAGCAGAAAATGGTAATATGGTTGCTCTTACCCCACTGGCGTTTGACCCACATATCTGGTATGTGCGCTCTACACAGTTACAAGCGGGTTCTATTTCTTTTTTAGCTAATGGAAGCACAACCTACGGAAGCACTACAGAATTTTCGGGTGTAGCTACTGTCGATGGCGGAAACATTCCGATACCCGTAAAAGATGATTACGAAATCTGGTTTAACGATATCACCGGTGATTACGCGATGATTCCTCTTAACTTTTCTAAATAAAAAGTATGAACACACTATTAAAATATTCAATTTTTAGTCTTTTCGCTTTAGCTACCCTAACAGCTTGCGATAATACTGAAGATCTAATACTAGAAGAACCACAAACATCTTTTGATGTAAATGGTACTAATTTTTCAAATCTGGTTTTAAACGCTTCGTTTCCTGAAAACGCTGCGTTTACCATTAGCTGGAAAGATGAGTTAGATGCAGCATCAACCTATGAAGTTGTTATGACAACTGATGAAGAGTTTACTAATGAAATAGCTCTGGGAACAAGTGATGACACTAATTTTACAATTTCGGTAAGTGCTTTAAACCAACTGCTATTAAATGCCGGTGCAGAACCGTACAAAATGTTTCCTATTTACGTGCGTATTATTAACGGTGCTCAAGCTACTTCTGCACTGAGCTATAATGTTATGCCTTATGCTGTAGATGCTCCCGTAATTGTAAATCCGGCTGCGGATTCTAGTGTTGTTTTAGATGGTGAAAATCCTGATGCAGCTGCACTTGAAATGATGTGGACCGATTTTTCTACGGAGGGTACTGCTGTATCTGTTGTTTACAATTTACAATTAGCTGTAGCAGGAAGTAATTTTGAAACGTTTCAAACTGTAGCACAGGTAACAGACTTAAATGAATACACAATATCAAACTCACAACTTAATGCATTAGCATTAACATTAGGCGCAGAAGAAGAAGTTTCTTATGCTCTCGAGACACGTATTCTAGCAACTATTACCAGTGATACCGGCGTAAATGAACGTCTTTCTACACCGATTGCATTTAACGTTACCACCTATAGTACTGCCGTAACTAATTTATTTTTAGTGGGTAGTGCAACAGCTTCAGACTGGAATAATAACAACAATAATGCTCCTATCATTCGAGATCCTAATAACAAGAATGTGTACTCGTACACTGCTAAATTTTTAGGAGGAGGCGATTTCGCTTTTAAATTGTTAGAAAAACGAGGTCAATGGCAACCACAATGGGGAGTTACAAATAATGTTTTTGTAAGCAACGAAATACTGGGTCAGGAGCCGGGTGTACTAAGCGTAGCCACTACAGGTTATTACAAACTTGATGTAAATACAAAAACTGGTGCTTTCAGCATCACTCCATATGATGCGAGCGCTGCCCCAAGCTACACGACTATAGGATACATTGGGTCTTCACGTACCGGTAATGGTGACGGCTGGAATGAGCCCGATGCAAACCTTACGCAATCTACTTTTGACCCGCATATCTGGTATGCAAATAATGTAACCTTGTTTGATGGCGAATTAAAATTTAGAGCAAATGACACCTGGGGAATTAACTGGGGAGCACCTACTGCGATAAGCGGTTTTGGAGTTCGGGATTCATCATCTAATATCCCGGTTTCAGCAGGAACTTATGATATTTGGTTTAATGATTTAACCGCTGGGTATATTCTTATTCCAAACGAATAAAACAACATCTTATTACCTCTAAGGCCGTGCTCGCACGGCCTTTTTTAATCTTTAAAATCTGAGAATGAAAACAAAACTACTTCTAATTTTCCTCCTCGTTTTGCCTATAAGATTTATAGCGCAAACTATTACCATTACTCCAGATCCTTTTGCTGAAGCGGAAACAATAACAATTACCGCATCTAATGTACCTTGGACAACGGGTGTTTATCTATGGTCCTGGCATTATGATTCTACCGAAACTCAAATAAACAATCCTGAAGCTATAGGTACAGATTTTAGCAATTCTCCTGAGAGTGCCCGCTTTACTGATAATGGCAACGGTACGTATTCTTACACCTTAAAACCTACCGAATTTTACGACAATACCGGTATAAGCCGTATCGGATTACTAATAAAAAATAAAAATGGAACTCAACAAAGTAGTGATCAAATTAAAAATGTAGGAGCATTTAATCTTAACCTAACGGCTCCTAGTGCCACAAGCACCAGTATAACCGGCGGCTCTATATTTGAGATTGCTGCTACTGCCAGTTTAAATGCAGACTTCAAGCTGTATGCAAATGAAAATCTGTTAGATACTCAAAGTAATAAGACATCTTACTCATTCACTACCACTCCTAATCTAAATACCGTCTATCGCTTAGAAGCTTTACAAATCGGGACATCTAATCTGGTTGTACGTAGTTTTAAAACCTTAGTAAAACCTACTCCTGTAGCTGCAGCAGTACCTACGGGTATGAAAGATGGTTTTAACTACGACAAATCAAAGCCTAATGAAGCTACTTTGGTATTCTTTGCGCCTAATAAAGATTTTATTCATGTGATAGGAAATTTTAATGCGAATAACTGGTCACTTGACGATAAGTATCTAATGAATTATGATGCTGCTACAGACCGTCACTGGATTAAATTAGATCTAACCAATACTCCTAAAACAGATTTACTATATCAATATGTAGTAGAATATGCGATAACTGTGGCAGACCCCTACTCTACGCTCATTCTAGATGAGTTTGACGATCAATATATAGAATCAGCTACCTTTTCTAACATACCGGCATATCCTTCGGGAAAGACTTCTAATGCGATTTCTTATGTTCAGTTAGATGAAAGTGATTATAACTGGCAGATTACAGATTTTAAGCCGGCTAATCGTGAAGATCTAGTAATCTACGAAATTCTTATTCGTGATTTTGATGATGCCCATAGTTTTCAAAGTGTAATAGATCGTCTGGGTTATTTGCAAGAATTAGGAATAAACACTATTGAGTTAATGCCCGTTCAGGAATTTGATGGGAATGTAAGTTGGGGTTATAATCCTGCGTTTCATATGGCATTAGATAAATATTACGGCACTCGTAATGCTTTTAAAGCCTTAGTAGATGCAGCACACGCAAAAGGAATCGCCGTAATTATAGATGTAGTTTACAACCACGCCAGCGGTCAAAATCCCTACTACCGCATGTACAATACCAGCAACGGGGGCACCGGTGGTCAGGCAAGTGCAGATAGTCCGTTTTTTAATCAAACGGCTACACATTCTTATAGCGTTTTTAATGATTTTAATCACAATGAAGCATCTACTAAGAATTACGTAAAACACACTGCCGAATATTGGATAGATGAATTTAAAATTGATGGTTTCCGTTGGGATCTAACTAAAGGCTTCACACAAAACTGTACCGCTGCTGATGAGTCTTGTTCAAACGCTTTTCAGCAAGATCGAGTAACAGTTCTTAAGGAATATGCAGATATGCAATGGGCAGCAGATCCTGATTTTATGATCATTTTTGAACATTTAGGCGGTATCGCCGAAGAAAAGCAATGGGCAGATTACCGCTTTAATGAGGGCAAAGGAATTATGCTTTGGAATAAACAAACAAACGCGTATAACCAAACCACGATGGGCTACAGCTCAGAATCAAACTTTAACGGGGCATCCTATAAACAAAAAGGTTTTGATAACCCTGCTGCTGTTACCTATATGGAAAGTCACGATGAAGAACGCTTAATGTATAAGAATCTGGCCTTTGGCAATACCAGCGGATCATATACTACTAAAGATTTGAATACCGCATTAAACCGAATGCAAGCAGCCGGAGCCGTATTTTTTACGATTCCGGGGCCTAAAATGATTTGGCAGTTTGGAGAACTGGGTTATGACACTAGTATTTTTACGTGTGAAGACGGCAGTAATCCCGGAGATGATAGTTGCAAACTAAGCCCAAAACCAGACGGATGGGATTTATTAAATACTGCACAGCGTCTTGAATTACGAGACAGTTGGATGCAAATGATTCAGCTAAAAAAAGAACTTCCCATTTTTGAAACTTCTAATTTTACCGTTGAGACCGGTGCTACAAATCTTGTTAAAAAAATACATCTCACCAGCTCTACAGCCGCTGAAGGTGAAATTAATTTTGTAACTGTTATAGCAAATTTTGGACTTACAACACAAAATATAGTACCAGATTTTCAGGAAACCGGAACCTGGTATAATTTAATGAATAACGAAAGTTATGAAGTAAGTAGTACTACAGCACCTATAAGTCTCGAGCCTGGTGATTTTAGGATTTTTGCCAACAAAAGTGCTAATCTGTCTATAAAATCTTTTGATACTAAAAATCAACTCACCGTATATCCCAATCCTGCTTCTTTAAATTTTAAATTAACCCAAGAGGTAGATTCTATTTCTATTTACACGATTGATGGTTCACTAATTAAAAACCTAAACTTTGAAAATTCTAAAAATCAAGAAGTAGATGTTAGTGATTTAAATGCAGGCATATATCTTGTAAAAGCTAAAAAGGATTCAGCTTCCCAAACGTTGAAATTAATTGTTAAGTAATTAGAATATATGATTCTAAAACAGCTGAAAATTCAAATATTTTATATTCAATTATAATAAAATTTACTAAAAATTATACTTGTATTAATTGTTGTAATTATAAAACCCAAAGTGGGTTACTAATCTGAGACTAAATCAAAAAAAGGTGTTTTTCCCCTTTTAGGAAAGTCTCCTTTTGGATAGTTTTACTATGTATTAATCAATGATTTATACCGTTTTTTATTTAATTAATAGGGGAATTAAATTTAAAATGTATTAATGATTTAGGGGTGAAAGGCACTTTGCGAAAGCAAGGTGTTTTTCTTTTTTAGACAAATCTGTAATTAAAAGAAGGTTTAATTAAGATTTACTTCAATTTTCACCTAAAATATTGTTAATTAAATTGTAAATTTACGATGTCATTAATAATTTAGGGGTGAAAGGCACTTTGCGAAAGCAAGGTGTTTTTCTTTTTTAAAGAGCTTTGTAAAAGCTTTTTAGGCTTTAAAGATTTGACATATATTTCCTATAATACAACTAATACAACCTATCTTTCAAACGCATAATACGCGTTTTTGAATAGCAACTTCCCTAGTCAAGAGAATTTTTATTGGGTTGTTTAAAGTCAAGATTAAAACGATCTCTTCGCACTAAGACACGCTTTCTGAATAGTAGAAATATAATATAGCCAAGCCAGCTAAAAATCCCAACTATAAAAAGCCACATAAATAATTCTTTAATTGATTTAAATTTTTGATACCGCAGTTCAAGAAGTAGTAATACGATAAAAAGAATGCGTAGGTAAATCAAGATTTTTTGGAATTTTATGCGGACTATTAATCCTTAAAATTACTAATTAAAGCCTGATAGGACAGAAAGTTTCCGCCAAATAAATCTAAAATTTTTCTTTCATCAAAAACTTCTCTTTATTAGTAAAAATCAGATTGACTAATTTCTCAACATTTAATTCTATACCGGTAATACCGTTATTAAAAAAGCTAATACCAACTGAATTATTTATTAAGAATAAAATACAAATAACTTAATAGATAAAAGCTGCTCCTCTCAACCTCTAATCTTTAAAACAAGAAAAGCAGACCTTTATGGTCTGCTTTTCTAAATACTATATAAAAAATTACTTATTGCTTCTGAGTTGCGATATAGTTTATCACCTGTTCTTCTAAAACTGAAAGTGGTAAAGCACCCTGCCCTAAAACAACTTCGTGAAATGCTCTAATATTAAATGTATCGCCTAATTCAGTTTCTGCTTTGGCGCGTAGTTCTAGTATTTTATTCATACCTACTTTATAAGCCGTAGCCTGACCCGGCATTACAATATGACGTTCTACCATTTTAATGCAATCACTTTCTGCATTTGGTGTGTTTTCTTTGTAATAAGCAATACCCTCTTCACGTGTCCATTTTTTATCATGAATACCAGTATCAACAACCAGTCTACACGCACGCCAAAGCTCCATTGCTAATCTTCCGAAGTCAGAATATGGATCTTTGTACATTCCCATTTCTTTAGGTACGTACTCGCAATACAAGCCCCAACCCTCAATATAAGGTGTGTAACCACCAAATTTTCTAAACTTAGGTAAACCTTCTAATTCCTGAGCTATCGCAAGTTGCATATGATGACCGGGTATTCCCTCGTGATACGCTAGTGCTTGCATTTGATATTTTGGCATTGCTTTTATATCATACAGGTTTGCATAATAAATACCGGGTCTTGAACCGTCTGGAGCAGGAGAATTATAAAATGCTTTCCCAGCACTTTTTTCTCTAAAAGCTTCCACCTGTTTAACAACAACTTCAGCTTTTGGCTTGGTTATAAATAGTTCGTCAAGATGACCACGCATATCGTCTATAATAGCTTTAGCTTCTTTCATATATGCAGCACGTCCCTCACTAGAATCCTCGTAATAAAATTGTTTATCAACACGCATAAACTCAAAGAAGTCTTGCAGACTGCCTTCAAATTTTACTTGTTTCATAATCTCCTTCATCTCACCGTGAATACGTTCAACCTCATTAAGGCCTAATTTGTGAATCTCTTCTGCCGTCATCGAAGTTGTGGTCGCTCTATTTAAAGCAATAGCATAAAAAGCATCACCTCTGGGAAATTTCCACACCCCATCGTCTGTTGTAGCTCGTATTTTTTGGTTTTCAACAAAACTTATCAATTCATTGTATGCAGGTTGTAAACTATCTACAAGGGCTTTTGTAGCATCTACCAATAATTTTTCTTGTACTGCTGTATCTAATTTCAGTTTATTAAGCTTCGACTCAAAATCTGCTAAAATTGGCATTTGTTCTTGAGAGTCGTCAAAAGGACTTCCTTTCAAAATATTTCTACTGTCATCTAAAACACGATCTAAGACAAATTTTGGAGCTATAATCTGGTTGCTCTCTCTTATTCCTAACTGATTTCTCAACTCTGTAAATAGCGGTTTTACGCCACGTATTCGCGCAATGTATGCTTCGGCATCTGTAACGCTGTCTATACGATGCTTATTAATTAAAAATGCAGGAACACTTGAGTGCAAGCCATACATTTGATTAACCGGGTAATTGTAAAAACGATATTCATAATCTTCAATTTCGTTTTTCATATTCAACTTATAAAGCGTGTAACTTATTGCAGTTACAGAGTCTAAAGCTGCCACATTTACCTCCTGCTCTAAATAGTTTAATCGCTCTTTTGCATTGTTGTAGTTAACGAGCATCTGGTCTGAAGAAATATCATCCCATTTACCATAATTAGTTTTATAGCCTAAATCTGTTTGCCATTGTGGTGACATTGCCACATCTGCTTCAAACTGATTTTCAAACCAGGTATTTAACGCTGCACTAGCTTCAGCGATCTGAGCCTCGCTTAAAGATTTATTAGTTTCGGTTTTACACGAACTTGTAGCTATAAAAATGCTGAAAAGTATCAGACTGATTTTAATCTTCATATGTCTTATTTTATAACTGTGAATTGAATCTCTGAATCCCCATAAACTGTATGTGTCTCTTTTGTAAAATCTTCTGCTTTTGCCATATAGATATTAGGCACATACGTTTGCGGGTTGCGATCTATAAATGGAAACCAGGTACTTTGAATTTGAATCTGAAGTTTGTGCCCTTTTAAAAATGTGTGGTTTATGTCTTGTAGGGTAAGATCTACTCCAGTTTTTGTATTAGCTTCAAAAGGTTTAGGATCACTAAAGCTGTCGCGAAAACGACCACGCATTACCTCACTACGCACCATCATGTGGTAATTGCCCATTTTGAGATAGGCCTGTGTTTCTGGATAATCTTCTGCATCTGGAGGGTAGACATCTATCACCTTAACAACCCAGTCTGCAGCAGTACCTGTAGTCGCTACTTGTAGCTTAGCCAGAATTTCCCCGCTTAAGGTCATATCTTCGGTCAAAACAGCTGTTTCATAAACTAATACGTCTGGTCTTCTCGCAGCAAAACGCTGATCGTCTGTCATATATTTACGAGGGGTAAACACCATTTTAATGTCTTCAGAATACGGTACCGGCTTTTGAGGATCACTAATAAAAGTATTTTCAAATTCTGGTGCTGCAACTTCAGTTAGCTTTTGATTTGCGCCTAAGTAAAAACTCTTTTTCTGCGCTTCTTTTGCCGGCCAGCTTGTGTAAGAATCCCATTCACGGGCACCACTATCATACATTGAAGCTTCGGGAAGATTAAGTTCTCCTTTACCGTTATTTTTTAAGAAATGATTGAAAAACACCGTCTCGTAATTCTTTTGAAAATCACGTGATAAATTATCTCCAAAATAAACATTCCCAATTGCCTGACGTTCTGTTTGACGGGCCCAATCACCGTGACTCCAGGGACCAAAAACCATAATATTGTAGTTGTCGCTATTTTGCTCTATCTCCTTATACGTATTAAACGGACCGTATAAATCTTCGGCGTCAAAAAGACCACCTACGACCATAACCGCTGGTTTAATATTTTTTAAATGCTGAAGAATACCGCGGCTTTTCCAAAACTCGTCATAGTTAGGGTGCTCTTTAAATTGCTCCCAGAACACATTGTCTTTTTTGTAAAATGTGTCTAGATTTGTTAAAGGCCCCTGGTCTAAGAAAAACTGATATTGATCTTCTGATGGTAATTCAGGAAATTTATACCACGCCTCAGTTGTGGGCTCTGTTTTCATATAACCAAATAACGAAATAGCTCTCCAGTAACTTTCTAGAAACGCACCATTATGATGAAAATCATCAAAGAAAAAATCTGAAATACAAGCTTGAGGAGAAACGGCTTTTAACGCAGGATGTTCACTAAGTAACGAATAAGTTGCATAATAACCCGGATACGAGATTCCCCATGTTCCTACATTACCGTTATTATTAGCCACATTTTTTATAAGCCAGTCTATAGTATCATAGGTATCACTGGCCTCATCTACTTGTTTTTTCTTTTTATTGGGAATGTAAGCCCGCATATTATCATAAACGCCTTCACTATTCCAGCGACCACGTACATCCTGATGTACAAAAATATTGCCTTCTTCAACCAGGTACTGGTTAGGCCCTATTCTACCTTTAAAATTTTCTTCGCCGTAAGGAGCGCAGCTATATGGCGTGCGCATCATTAACATAGGATATTTTTGCGTCTTGTCTTTAGGAGAATAAATTGTGGTATGCAATAAAATACCATCACGCATTTTAATTTTGACTTCCTTTTTATCGTAATGCTCTTTTACGTATTCTTCTGTTTGTGCCTGTAAGCCGGAAACCAGCAACAAGAACAAACCAACTAAGGCTATTTTAAAGTTTTTCATTTAGAATTTAGATTAGTGTTAAGGCGTATATTAAAGTCTTTAAATTTAATAAAGTTTATTTATTGAAGGTCGTTATACCTTCTTCAAGCCAGGCTTCAAATTCGTCAACCTCTGGCGTGTACCCTACAGGAGTATTTAATTTGTTACCCTCTGGTGTAAGTAAAACGTAATATGGCTGAGCGTTTATCTGGTATTTTTCAATCTGAAAATCACTCCATTTGTCTCCAACCGTTTGTATACGTTTACCGGTGGTTTCGCTTACATACTGCGATGCTTCGGGTAATTTTTCTCTTAAATCTACATATAAAGAGATGATCACAACATCATTTTGAAGCTTATTTAAAATCTGAGGTTCACCCCAAACGCGCTCCTCCATCTTACGGCAATTCACACAAGCTTTACCCGTAAAATCTAATAATACAGGTTTGTTTTCCGCTTTAGCGAAAGCCATACCTGCATCATAGTCTGTAAATGTTATGAGTTGATACGGTCCTAACTCAGCTTCTTTAGGCATTTCTGATATTGAAGTATTTGTAACTCCTTTCATATAGCCTACTCCATAGGGAGACTCGCTATAATTCATAGGTGGTGGGAAACCACTAATTAATTTAAGAGGCGCACCCCACAAACCAGGAATTAAATAGACTGTAAATGATAATACAACTAGTCCCAATACCATTCTACCAGAAGAAATATGATCTATAGGTGTATCGTGAGCCAATCTTATTTTGCCGAATAAGTAAAAACTCATCGCTAAGAAAATAGCAATCCAGATTGCCAGAAATACTTCGCGTTCTAAAAGATGAGCTTGTAAAACCAAATCTGCATTGGAGAGAAATTTAAACGCTAATGCCAATTCTAAAAAGCCTAAAATAACTTTAACCGAATTTAACCAACCACCAGATTTAGGTAACGAGTTCATTAAACCGGGAAATAAGGCAAATAATGCAAATGGTATTGCAATTGCCAGAGAGAATCCTAACATTCCTAGTATGGGTGCGAGACCACCCTCTGAAGCAGCCTGTACCAGTAACGTACCTACAATAGGACCGGTACAGCTAAAGGAGACTATAGCCAGTGCTAATGCCATAAAAAAGATACCAAACACGCCACCTTTATCTGCTTTGCGATCTACAGCATTAGCCCAGGAATTGGGTAACATAATTTCAAAAGCACCAAAAAATGAAATAGCAAAAACAACTAGTAAAAGGAAGAAAATAATATTAAACCAGACATTTGTTGATAGTGCATTTAACGCATCTGCACCAAAAATTGCAGTTACCAGTGTGCCTAGTAAGACATAAATTATCACGATAAACAAACCGTACAGAATGGCATTGCGACGACCCGTAACAACATTTTTACTCTGTTTAGTAAAAAAACTTACCGTCATAGGAATCATTGGGAAAACGCAGGGCGTTAACAGCGCCAGAAATCCCGATGCAAAAGCAAGGAAGAAAATCGTCCATAAATCTTGTTTTTCTTCAGCCTTAATTTTTTTATTAATAGGAGTTACTTTTTCTACGCTTTTCTCAGATGTATTAAAATCTTTAAAAGCATTAAAGTCTGCAATTACAGAAGCTTTACCTGCTTCTATATCGAAAATGATATACTTCTCTTCATTAATACACACCTCTTTACATACTTGATATTTGAGTATTAACTTGACAATACTTAAACCTTTTTTTGTGGCTTTTATCTTCTGGGTTAACGTTGCTTTATCCTTAAAAAACGTTTCATCTACTTCAAAAACATCGCTATACTCTGTGTGCGTCTCACTTTCTACAGTAGGGCCTTCAAAAGTAAAATCTTCGCTTGCATTTAAAAATTCAAGTTCTAGAGGTAACGATCCGTTAGGATCTGTAAACTGAGAATATATGTGCCACTCTTCATCTATAGCAGCATTTAGAGTTAAGGCGTACGTGTCATTATCTAAATTTTGTACTTCGGCTTGCCATTGCACCGGATCTAAAGTTGTATCTGATTGCCCGAATACCTGAGCATTTCCTGTAACTGTAAATAGAAAAAGTACAAGAAGAAAACCATATTTAATCATACACTGCTGTAATTTTAACAAGCTTAGTCGCCTGCGAATTTATTTTATACCGATTGTCTGTGCGCTCACCTACAATCCAAATTATATCGCTACCCGAACACAATACCCAGGCGGCTTCTTTATCTAGTATTGAGTATTTTAAATCTTTAAAATATTTACTCAATTTCTTTTTACCGCGCATACCATACGGATAAAAGAAATCACCTTCTTCCCATTTGCGCATGTAAAGTGGGTATTTTAAGTTGGCATTATCAAAAACGGCTTCGTTCTTTTTTATACTACCTAAACTAGAAATAGATTCTTTCAGCAATTTTAAACCGGGTAATTTAATTTCAGAGTCTAGTGCTTTAATACTATAGGTATCTTTTAAATCTGCTTTGTGTTCACTTAGCATTAAAACATCACGATCTTTAATTAATCTATAATTTTCTGAAAGTACTTGTTTACCGGGCTGTGCTTCTAACAAATCATAAATATCATCCCAGGCGGTAAACCCAAAATCTTTGAGGAGCTGGTATAAAACTGCTTTAGTATTAGGTACTTTACGCAATTCTTGTAAACTTAAATTATACCCCTTAAACGACTCTGTAACAATTTTAGAGAATAGAAACGCCGTGTAATCTTCTAATAAGTATGCAGCTTCCTGTAAGTGTTTTTGTGTTTTTTTAAACTGAATTAAAAAATCTGGTGCTGCTTGAGATAAAGCCGGTATTGCATGGTGCCTAAAATGATTACGTAAGTAATTATCGGTCTCATTACTACTATCTTCGCGCCATAGTATATTATTTTCTTTTGCGTAAGCCAAAATTTCCTCGCGGCTAAATGGTAATAAAGGTCGTAAAATATGTTCGCCCGCTTCGGTCATTCCTATTAATCCTTCAATGCCACTAGCGCGTTTTATATTTATTAAAAACGTCTCAAGATCATCCTGAGCATGATGCGCCGTAAGGGTATACGTTAAATTAAATTGATTACACAATTCACTAAACCAGGCGTAACGCAACTCACGGGCCGCCATTTGTGTAGATACTTTGTGCGCTGTTGCAAAAGCTTTAGTATTGAACTTCTGAACGTGTATTTTTACCTCAAGCTTTTGAGCCAAATCACTCACGAAGACTGCATCTGTATCGCTTTCACTTCCGCGAAGCGAAAAATTACAATGTGCGATTTCAAAATCTAAGTCTGCTCGTTTTAATAAATGTGCTAATACGACGCTGTCAATCCCGCCGCTTACTGCAAGTAAAACAGGATGCGCTCTTAAAAACGGAAATTGGGCAGTAATGTGCTTTAAAAAGGCGTGAAACATAGTAGCCAAATATACAATTTTAGCGTGCAGCAGCTTTTAATTCTTTTGAGATGTCTGGTTCTTTCTTGATGAAAATTATCTTATCAATTCGTTTCTAAAGGAATAGCAATTACAGGTATGAATTAACATTCTATTTGAAATAAGCAAAACATAAATTGTACTTTTAGTATTAGGCTTTGTAACACGTGTTACTTCAAAATTTATTGAACCCATTTATATTTACGCCTTAAAAGAAAACATTGAAAAGGTACTTCCCCATTCTAAGTTGGTTACCCGCCTATAAAAAGGCCTATTTATCTGGTGATATTTTTGCCGGAATTACAGTTGGTGTTATGCTTATACCACAAGGTATGGCCTATGCAATGATCGCTGGTTTACCACCGGTTTTTGGTCTATACGCAGCACTGGTTCCGCAGGTGATTTATGCCATTACAGGAACAAGCCGGCAACTCGCTATAGGACCTGTGGCGATGGATTCTTTATTGATAGCGTCGGGGTTGGGTGCTTTATCAATTTCAGGAATAGATGAATATATCTCGATGGCGATATTTTTGTCACTATTTATAGGAACTATTCAACTGGCAATGGGTTTCTTAAAAATGGGCTTTCTGGTTAATTTTTTGTCAAAACCGGTTATAAACGGATTTACTTCCGCGGCAGCGCTAATTATAGGGATAAGCCAATTGAAGCATTTACTAGGAATCGAAATAACCAGCAATAAAACTCTTCAAATATTAAAACAAACCGCTTTACAGCTAGATCAAATTAATCCTTACGCGGTAATTGTAGGTCTTTGTGGCATAGGTGTTATGCTCCTAATGAAAAGAATACACAGCCAGATACCGGCAGCAATTGTCGTGGTAATTTTAGGGATTTCTCTTGCTTATTTTTCACCACTTCCAGAATATGGTCTTAAACTGGTAGGAAAAATTCCTGAAGGACTACCCGGTTTTAAAATTCCTGAAATTCCCTGGGCTAATCTGGGAGACTTGTTTACTATTGCCTTGGCTATGTCGCTAATTGCTTTTATGGAAGTAATTTCTATAGGTAAGGCGCTTGACGAAAAAGTAAATGCTAATACCATTGTACCTAATCAAGAATTAATTGCATTAGGAGCTGGTAATATTATGGGGTCGCTATTTCAAAGTTACCCTACTACAGCCGGGTTTAGCAGAACCGCTGTTAACTTTCAGGCCGGTGCAAAAACAGGAGTTGCTGCTTTTATAAGTGCAGCACTTGTTGCACTAACCTTACTCTTTTTAACTCCCTTATTTTATTATTTACCTAATGCGATTCTCGCTTCTATAATAATGCTGGCAATTACCAGTTTAATCGATTTTAGATACCCTCAAGAACTGTATAAATATCAAAAAGATGAGTTTGTTCTACTACTGGCAACCTTCTTAATAACTCTTTTTGTAGGTATACAAGAAGGTATTATACTTGGTGTTTTGTTTTCATTATTACTTATGGTTTATAGAACTTCTAAGCCACACATGGCAGTTTTAGGTCAAATAAAAGGAACAACTTACTTTAAGAATATAACACGTTTTGCTCCTGATATTATAGATCGTAAAGACATTCTGGTATTACGTTTTGATGCTCAGTTATTCTTCGGAAATAAAGATTACTTCTACAAGCAGTTAAAGCGTCATAGAATTGCAAAAGGACCAGATTTAAAGGTTATTATTATAAATGCCGAAGCTATAAATTATGTAGACAGCAGTGCTACCTACATCATAAAACACCTTATTCTAGAACTTAAAGATCAACAGATTCAATTAATGATTGCGGGAGCCACAGGACCTACACGCGATATCCTATTTAAGACTGGAGTCGTAGATTTATTAGGTCGCGAGAACCTCTTTGTACGTGTGGTGGAAGCGGTTGAGTATGTAGATGGAATACACCCAAGAACCGAAATAGAAAATCGTATTTCGCATCAAAATTATTAGCTACTTAAATCTGTAACTTCCTTTTAAAACAATATATCTATGCGGCTTGTTTCCTTTTATTTCACCGTCTGTATAATTCCATTTTAGACCTAATGAATAGCGTTTTAGAGAAATAAAAGCGCCAAGGGAAGCATTGAGATATAAATGATTAACGAGATCGTCTGGAACTAATATTGTTCCATTTGCATCTGCATCTTCTATTGTAGCATTGTAAACTGAATATTTTGCAGCCAGTGATCCTTCAACAAAAAATTCTTTAGCTCCCCTTGCTAAGAGTGTATTTCGCTGCGAATTTGTTTTAGATATAGTTTCAAACTTACCCAATCTAAAGTGAAGTGCAGGTTCTACAAAAGTAAAAATAGTTCCTACCGAAGCATCTGCTTTGCCATAAATACCCATCCATTTAGTATTGAATATTTCTGAAGCGTATGAGGCATTTAAGTTTACGCCTAATTTATTAGGAATTTGATCATCCCATTGATTAACTAAGATATCATACGACACATACTGATGTATAAAATTCTGAATTTCGCCCGCTTGAACGGCCGGTCCTAAAATCCCCAGGTCTAATTTCAGTTTAAAAAATGAATGTTTAAATGCGTAGGTAGTTTCAAAATCTGCATAGCCCCAGCCTGCATAGGGTTGTCGTGTATTTACTAACTGGCGTATAATTGAATAATCTGGTGTATACGCTTGTATGTGCAAGCCTGTACGCTGCATGTACCCCTCTTTATGTGTAAATAAGCGAGATAGAAAAGTCTTGTTTTCCGGAAGCCAGGCAAAATCTAAGTGAATTCCGTAAGTGTAATGCCAGTCTGTACGTGTGCCAAAGACTGTAAAGTCATTATCATGACCTAACGTTAATTCATAGTTGAAGTCATCATCCTGTGCCTGAGTTTTAGCACAAAAAAATAGGAAAATAAGAATACATAGATGACTTAACGACTTCACATTTGAAAGCTACTTCCTTTTTATTAAAACTCAAAATCCAAAATATAAACAAACCTATTTCTTAGTTTTCCTATTTCATTTAAAACTCTAATTTTCTTAAATGTCTAGAAACCTGTGTGAAGTTGGAGGTGTATAAACCATCAACCAATTGTTCTATCTTTGCAGCACTAAATATTAAGATGGCTTTTACCCTACTTTCATCACCTCTACAAGGTTTTACAGATTTCAGATTTCGTAATGCATTCAACCATTACTTTGGCGGAATTGACACGTTTTACTCTCCTTACATACGACTAAATGGAAAGCTGAAAATTAAACAATCCTACCAGAATGACTTGCTGCTTGAGAATAATACAACGCTAGAAGTCATTCCGCAAATAATTACTAATGACCCTGATGAGTTTATTTTTGTAGCCAAATATGTGCGTAGTTTAGGATATAAAGAACTAAACTGGAATTTGGGTTGCCCGTATCCTATGGTTACAAAATCAGGTATGGGATCTGGTTTAATTTGCAATCCACAACGTATTGATGAAGTGCTGCGCCGTGCACATCATGAAACCGATATTCTGGTTTCTATGAAAATGAGAATGGGATATGAGCACGCTGAAGAAATTTTAGATGCCTTTCCTATTCTAGACAATTATCCTCTTAAAAGCATTGCTATACATGCTCGAATAGGAAAACAACTTTATAAAGGTCCCGTAGATCTTGATGCTTTTGAAAAATGTATAAGCAGTACCAGACACAAATTGTATTACAATGGGGATATTACCAGTGTTGCTGCATTTAAAGATATTAAGCAACGCTTTCCGAGTATAGATCATTATATGATAGGTCGCGGGTTAATTGCTGATCCTTTTTTACCTGCGATGATTAAAAATAACACCACAGAATATCCACAAAACAGATGGTCTATTTTTTCAGAATTTCACGATACGATTTACAAAGACTATGATGAGTATTTATCTGGCCCTACACCTATTAAAATGAAGATGCTGGGATTCTGGGAGTTCTTCTCACAATCTACTTCAAACCCACAAAAGGTTTATAAAGCAATAAAAAAAGCTTCAAATCCCATAAAATACAAACAAGCAGTAGCTCAAATAATTAATGCTGAAATAAAACTGGAGAATTCAATTTAAAAAATATTGCTAAGTAAGTAAATAGTCTTATTAAAATTTACTCTGAAGCTGCTAATAATGAAGGTTGTAATTTTTTAAGTGCTAAAGAAGCAAATGAGCGTACCTCATGATTTTTTGCTGTAATCTGCAACTCGGCTAAAAGAGGCAGGAAGCTGGTGTCACCTAAATATTGAATCAAATAAATTACCGGTAAACGCAGGTTACCATCTCCTACTTCTATTAATTGTATTAATGCCTTATTAAAACTTACATCTGAGTCTTCAAGAATCTCATCAAACATATCCTGATCTTCAATAATCGTTAACTCTAATAAAGGCAATAAGGTATGTTTCAGTTTTGGCGAGAGAATATTATCTAAAAATTCGATGGCATTAGCGCGTGTATCTCTATCCTGACTTATAAACCCCTTATAGGCTACATCAAGATCTCTTCGATCATAATACACAGCAAGTAATTTAAATATAGTCTCAATGCGTGTTTGTAATTGTAACTCAAGCACTTCTATAAGACCTTCACGCGCAGTACGCAATTCAATTTGATCATCAAAGGACAGACCTTCATATTGCTCCCGTTTAAAATTACCGATGATCACCTTTTTACTACTTATTATATCACGATACTCAAAACTTAAATTGAGCAGCTCTTTGAAAATTGTTTTAGGAAAAAAATTAAGTTTAGATTCCTTGCGTTTTAGCTTGTATAATGATTTAGCCGAAGCTTTACGAATCAAGTTGTCTTTACTCTTTAACAATCTTAAGAGAATACGTACTGAAGCCTGAGTTTCAAAAGTCTGTATTACAGCCGGAATATGCTTTTTTACGTTGTTTTTTAAAGACTTATTTGCTTCCCTCGCCAGTAGATTTTCGCTTATAGCTTCCCCATAAGAACGCAAAGCTTCTATAGCATCCTGACGGTATTCTTTAATTGTCAAGAACTCAATTAGCGCATCTATAAACATAGGTTCTTGCGAGATACCCGCAGCAATAATTGCGTGACGTACAATATGTGAATCTCTGTTATTAAAATTCACCGAGATAAAAGAATAAAACTGCGGAAGCTTAGCATATCCTATAGACTGTAGTAAAAATGATAATTCTTCGGGACGGTGTATGCTGTTTGGCAATTCTAATTCTGCAAGCCATAACTCAATACGCAACTCTAAATTATAGCGAGATGCAATCTTTTGATTAGTAGCAGATTCTTTAGCAAGACACAATAATGCTGCGTGTGCAATGTAATCGCTACTATGGTTAAGATAAGAGTCAAAAATACGACTATCATTAAGTGAAGTATGCAAAATAAGATAGTTCATCGCTGCGTAAACTACTTCATCATCTTTAAAATAAACGAGTTTTTGAATCACCTCCACAGCCGTTCCTTCAGGATAATGATATAATTGATTTATGGCAGCTATCTTTACATCGTTATCCTCGTGTTCTAATAACTGAAGAATTTTTGGCATTAATACCTTAGCATTACGCCCAGATAATTGATCAAGATACATACGTATTTGCTCTGGCTCACCTGATGTAAGTATGCGCTTGCCTAATTCTAGTGGTGATTTGCGCTTGCGTACCGGCACACCGTCTGAGATTGCAACAGCATCACGCAAGCTCTTTCTAAAGCTTTTAAAATAAGTATCGCGTACTTTAAAAATTCCTACAATCCAGACCAGAATCAAGAAGATGATTATAACTGTTACATAATTAGTAGGCAACGATAATCCTTTAATTATAAAGATTAGTAGAAAACCTGCAATCCCGGTCGCTACACTATCTACCACAACATCTATAAAAGATTTTGTACGGTTCTTTATTTCTAATGAAATGGGAACCATAGCGAGCTCTGTAGCAGCCTTATTAATTGATTGTTTTAAGCTACCATCAAGTCCTTTAATGATAATTAAGACCCATAACTCGGGAAAAGTTAGAAACAGAAGTGATCCTAAAGCTATACCTAAAGGAAGAATTAATAGCGAACTATTTACACCTAATTTTTCTACTACTCTATTTGTTAGAAACAATTGAATTCCTAATGAAAATAAGTTGAATGTAGAGAACCAGAAACCAAAAAACGAAGCCAGTTCATCTGCATCTGTTATAGCTCTACTGGCAAAATCGCTAAACTGAAAATCTACCAGCTTTGCAATAATTACACTAAGACCTATAATAAGTGCGAGATACGTTAAGTGTTTAGACTTCAACAATAATTTAAATGCAGAATCATCTAAAGCATTATTCATATCTGTAGGACGTGAAGTTCTACCCACATATCCCTTCTTGTAAATCTGAGATAGTATGGGAATACAGGCCAGAATAAAAACGGAAGCGATAAGAAGCATGTTTCCGTTTCCTATAAAAGGTGCTAAAATGGTTGTAAGGTAACCTCCAAAAATACCTCCTGCAATAGCACCAGCGCCTATAAAGCCAAATAATCGCTTAGCTTCTCGCGCATTAAAAACCATATTTGCAAGTAACCAGAATTGACTCGTAGTTAAAACTGCAAAAATACCACTGATTACATAGTAAATGTATAAAGTCGCAGCATTTATAAGTTTAAGCTTGTATAAAACACTTAAGACTATAAAAGCGATAGCAAAAAAAGAAAGAGAAAAAATTATAATGCGCTTTAAAGAATATACTCTAACTGCGCGATTATAAAAATAAGAAGTTACTACAGCTATACCCGCAATTAATAAATAAGCAAAAGCTAGATTATCTGCGCCCAGACCTTTAAGAAAAAGGGCATTTACCGTAGGCTTAACAATTAAAAGAATTGTTATAATAAGAAAGACGTATAACTGCATTAAAAAAGAGATGGTGATCTCACCATCTCTTATATTAAACGTCTTTTTGAGAAATTTTCTAATCACCTATACGACCAGCACCTTTTGTAGCGCTTGCCAGTAAAGTTCGAGATTTTTGCAAAGCTTTCTCAACTGGAAATACTAAATTTCTAATTATTTGTTCACCATTAGGATCTTCAACAAGAGCTACTAAAATATATTTACGACCATTTTCTCCCCAAACTAAAATAGAATCTGAATGGTAATTTTGCCAAGATCCAGACTTTCTAAATAAACGTGCTGTAGGAGCAATACGTTCTAATGTGTTTACAAATTTGTGATGTAATGAAGGATTTTCCATTATATCTAACATTTCTTTAGAACGCTCTGGGCTTACTAAAGTTCCAGTAACTAATTTATAGTAAAAACGACAAACCTGCTCTGCAGTTGCCGCATGACTTAATCCTTTTATAGGATCTGGTCTGCGTTCACCAGCAGCAGCATAACGCTTACCTACCCATAAACCGCCTCCATTTTTCTTATCGTATAATTTGTACTTGTCGCTGGTAAGAACGCTAGATATTTTATCATATCCCAGTCTATCTATCATACGTGTACTTGCCTGGTTATTAGATTTGCTAATCATCAACCACATATCTTGTTTGATCTCTGCGGTCTCCTTCATTTCACCTTTTTCAATAGCATCCATTGCAGCTAATAAGATGGCGATTTTAGGTAGACTAGCAGCGTACATCATTTCTTCACCATTAATACCTGCATATTGAATCGCATTAGGATCATCTAAGCTAACAATACCTACAGACATTTTCTTATTAGCTATTAAGCTTTTAAGTTTAGGGTCTTGTGAAATCTGATTGTAAAGTTGGGTAGTTAAAATTTTACTATTGAAGTTTTCGAGGGGTGCATCAATACAGCTTTTTAAAGGTAATTCTTGAGCTGAAATATTTGAAGATATTGCTACTACTAGCAATATAATTAACAATTTTATTTTTTTCATAAACAATTTTTAGCTTGTCGTGTTTGGGGTTTAACGAACTGTTTACATTAATAGTATGCAAAGGTTAACGAAAAATTACCACAAACGTAAGATTTAACATTAATAATCGTTCAGATGCAATTACGATACCAAAATACTGTTAAAATAAATAGTTTTATGAATTTAATAATCCCAACGACGCGTTTGATTAAGCTCCTCTTCTTTTTTAAGTTCTTCCGTAGGAATTACTTTTAGAAAAGAGGGATGCTGCTCGATGGCATATTCAATCATTTCAACAATATCTTCAACAGAATCATTTTCATAATCAATATCAAGCGGCTTTTTAATTTCCATAGTCTGAAGAATTCCTCGCTTTTTAATGCGTATTCCCTTTTTATCAAAAGATCTTCTAAAACCATCAATAACTATAGGTACCACAACAGGTTTATATTGCTTGATTATATGAGCGGTACCTTTGCGTATGGGTTTCCAGGGTTTTGTTGTTCCTTGTGGAAACGTAATAACCCAGCCGTCATGCAGTGCAATCCCTATATTTTCGGTGTCGCTTAAATTTACCGGACGCTCTACCTCCTGCCCTTTTGATCTCCAGGTTCTACTTACCGAAACAGCACCGGCATACGCCATAATACGAGGTAACAAACCACTACGCATAGTTTCACTTGCCGCTACGTAATAAATATTCAGTTTGGGATCCCACAAATAGCCCACATTTTTAATTGAATCTACTCTACCGCTCAAACTGGCGTTGAATACGTGAAACATAGCAACTACATCTGCAAAGTAGGTTTGATGGTTAGAAACAAACAGCACATTAGTTTCTGGAAGCTCAGTTATAATTTCAGAACCATCAATTTGCAGTGCATTAAAGCCCCGATAGCGTCTATGAGACATTACTCCCATAATACGTATCAACCATTTTTTAATGATCAGGTAATGCCCAAAAGGATTGGTTTTAAAGAGACCCATAATTTGTTATAACTCGTACTGCGATTTGTGAAATATAAAATTAATACTTTAAATTATAAACCTTATCTTAAGCTAATTGTTGCAGTGCCCACTTAACTTCACTAAGCATCATAGCCGTTGCACCCCATACCACTCTATCTGTCAATAAGAAAGCCGGCACATCTACCATTTTACCGTAAGACGTATCTACGGTTTGTGTTATAATACTCGTATCTGCAAGAAACTCGGTTAAGGTTACTTCCATAATAGATTCTACTTCAGAATCTTCTTTTATAAATTTTGGCGTATGCCTTACAATCCCAATAAAAGGCTGTACCCAGAAATTACTAGGCGGAATATAAACCTTTGTAAGTTTTTTAAAGACCTCTATGCTTAAGCGATCAACGCCTATTTCTTCTTCAGTTTCCCGTAGCGCTGTTTCCTGTATATTTTTATCAAAATCTTCTGCTTTTCCACCGGGAAAACCTACTTGATTGCTATGTACACCTTTATAGGTTTTGCGTAGAATAAGAACGAGCATAGTCTCACCACTCACCGCATGCGGATAGAATAATGACATCACACCCGCCCATCTGGGTTTACGCGTTTCGATATCAAGTTCGTTTAAAGCATCTATGCGCTCTGTGGGCGCCATAAGGTAATGTGCTTCTTGTCCCGGTAGTTCTAAATTGCTTATTTTTGGCAATCTTTTTATAAATTCTTCAAACTGCATATATGCGTATTCGTTTTTCTATTTTGTTAGTAGCACTACTTCTGGCCGGTACCGGATGTGAAGATAAAAAATCAAAGGCAAAAGACGTTCAAGTACAATCTACTGAAAAGAAAGTAGATAGTACCGAGGCACAAAAAACAAAAGCTCAAAATGAGAAATTAAAAACCAAGGCAGGCTCCATAATTGAATCTCAGGCAGAACTTATTCCATTCTTAACAGAATACGGAAAGAAAAATCAAGAAACCCGTGTGCGTATCTTAACAGAATATGGTGATATTGAAATAGAACTCTTTAAAGATACACCTCTGCATCGTGCAAACTTTATATTACTTGTAAAACAGAATTATTTTGAAAAAACAATGATTCATCGTAATTCACCAAACTTTGTGGTTCAGGGAGGTAATAGTGATGGTTACGAAACTCCAAAAAAAAGACAGCATATAGGCAATTATTTAATCCCCAACGAATCGAGTGCAAACCATCCACACGTGCGTGGTGCCTTTTCTGCGGCTAAATATCTAGAGCAAAATATAAGTGACGCCTCTTCTCCCTTTGAATGGTTTATTGTACAACCCGAGCGTGGCGCACATCACCTTGACGGTGAACACACTGTTTATGGGCGTGTAACAAAAGGAATGAATGTAGTAGATGAAATAAATAAAGTAGCCGTTGACGACAACGAGTGGCCTATTAAAAATATCTATATTAATGTTGAATTGATGAATTAATTATTCAAATATCCCGGTATCAAAACCGTCAAGACTGGTTTGATTTTTCTCGGTCCAGTATTCTTTAATACCAGGTTCACCTTTATGTTCTGCCCACACTTTTAATGTGTCACGCTCTCCTTTATATTCCATAAAAGGGACTCCAAAGCCACAAGAAGATTGTACCAATTCTATAGATAATTTAAAAATTTGACGGGCTCCTGCAGTCTCTTCAAAATTACTCATATACTCAGAAAATACAGCATCGCGCTCGTGATACACTTCAGCCGTACCGTATAACCTTAAAATAAGTGGGGTTTTATCAAAGGAGCAAAACATTACTGTCATTCGCGCATCTTTAAGCACGTGAGCTGCAGTCTCATTACCACTACCTGTCATATTTAACCACAAAACTTGTTGAGAATTAAGAACGTAAAACGTGGCCATTCCTTTAGGAGATACATTTACAAAACCGCTGTCTGCGGCAGTACCCACAAAGAATATTTTTTGCTCTTTTATAAATTCTTGCAATTGCGGGGTTAGATCAGGACGTTTTTTACCCATACTATTGAAATTTATATTTAAATCTGATTTTTAGACGCTAACTCATTATTGTAGATTGAAGGTAACTGAAGTTTAAATACAACAGCAAGTGTACGTATTAGAATTACCAAAAACCCCGATATTACCGAATTGATTACCGTGTTAACATCAAAATAATCTAAAAGCACATACATACTCCCTCCCACAATACAAGCGCTCGCATAAATTTCTTTTCTAAAAATCACCGGGATTTCGGTGCATAAAATATCACGCAATACGCCTCCAAAACAAGCTGTAATCGTACCCAAAGCAATGCAAATCACCGGAGCTAAACCTATTAATAAACCCATTTGAACACCGGTAATCGTATATAAGGCAATACCTATCGTATCAAATAAAAATAAAGATTTACGTACGTAACGCAATTGCCTTCTAAAAATAATTGCTACTACTGTTGCAATAAATATTAGATACACAAAAGAGGTATTTAAAATCCAAGTTACTGGTGATTTACCTATTAATAAGTCTCGTAAAGTACCACCACCTACCGAAGTTACAGTTGCAATAATGAGAATCCCAAACAGGTCCATTCGCTTTTTTGTAGCGGTGATAACTCCTGAAATTGCAAAGGCAATAGTTCCTAAAATATCTATAATATCTGCTGCAACACTTTCCATTTATAATTGCGTGTAGTAGTTATAATCTTTGAGTACTCGATCTACAAATTGCAAAGGCTTCTCATCTGGAGTAATTTGCATAGTAGTTGCCAGTTTATCTGCAAGCTTAACAATTACATTATGCTTTCCGCTAAACCGGGATTGATTATAAACCGTTTTAACCTTCTGAATATCTGCATCACTAAAAACAGTTACCTGGGGGTATTTGGGTATGTAATCCTCAGGAATATCTTCTAGCAATGTTTGTCTCAAACTCACTTTTTTATGTTCATTGATGACTGTTGTACCCGCTGCAATGTCTCCTAATCGTTGGCCTTTTCCATTTAATAAAATAGTAAATACTGCAATGCCTCCGCTGGTTAGTGAGATATCTATGGTACGCATTATCCATCTCACAAAATAACTACCAAAACCAGGTTTTGAACCATCAATTTTGACCACTCTCAAATTTAGAGCTGCCTTACCAAACGTACGACCGTTCCAAAAGGCTTCAAGAAATAGAAAATATAAAAAAGCAGGTATGCTAATAATCATAAAAAAAATAGCAACTGATGCCGTGGAGTTACTGTCTATACCAAATGAGGCCAGTATAAATATGGTGAGTACAAAATAGGCAATTAGAATTAGTAAGTCTATTAAATAAGCAAGTATACGCTCCCCTATTCCCGCAACGTTCTGTTGAATGCTTACATTTTGGGCAGTTTCAATTTGAAAGTTATCCATTTATTCTTTTCTTTACTCCTTAAGTTAGATCTGGCAGTAACCGTTACAGATTAAAACTATGTATTAATTGCTTCAGAGATCACTCTGATTTTTAATTTTTTTAAACTAGTTTTCACAAACATTCTTGTCAAAACTGATACTACTAATACCCGTTTTATGCGTGAAGCAGCTTTTGTGAAGCAAAATAAGGATAAATGGTTAAGATTTGAAAACGTTATGGTAGGTAATCAAAATGATTTATCACCTGACGAACTTTCGGCCTTATATCTAGAAGTGACAGATCATTTGAGTTTTGCAAAAACATTTTATCCTCAGAGTAAAACTACCCAGTATCTCAATCATTTAGCGTCACAATCGCACCAGAAAATCTATAAAACTAAGCGGGAATCAAATAAGAGATTTATCACTTTTTTTACCGAAGAATTCCCATTGCTAATGCACCGTTACCAAAAGCATTTACTGTTGTCATTTGCAACATTTATACTATTTGCAATCATCGGAGCTTATAGCGCAGCTACAGATGGTGCTTATGTGCGCAGCATTTTAGGTGATGGTTATGTAAATATGACTTTAGAAAACATGGCCAACAATGATCCAATGCGGGTTTATAAAGAAATGAATGAAACCGAAATGTTTCTAGGCATCACCATAAACAATATTAAAGTTGCGTTGATGGCCTTTATCTTCGGAATTTTATTTTGCGTAGGCTCACTTTTTATGATGATGAAAAACGGAGTAATGCTGGGTTCTTTTCAGTACTTCTTTTATGAAAAAGGAGTTTTATGGGAATCTGTACGCACCATCTGGATTCACGGTACTATAGAAATTTCAGTAATTATTATTGCAGGTGCTGCCGGATTAGTACTTGGTAGCGGAATCCTGTTTCCCAAAACCTATACCCGTTTAGAATCTTTTAAACGCAGTATGAAAGACGGTTTGAAAATCGTGGTGAGTACCATTCCTTTTTTTATAGTTGCAGGATTTCTAGAAGGTTTTGTAACCCGCCATACCGAAATGCCAGACTGGCTCGCTATCTTAATTATTAGTGTTTCTTTGTTACTAATTCTATTTTACTACGTCCTATATCCTCACATCGTTTATAAAAAAAACGCTTAACACATTATGAAAGAACTAATACACTTTAAAAAGCAACGTGAACTAGGTGATATCTTATCTGATACATTTAAATTTTTACGTTTAGAATACAAACCTCTTTTTAAAGCGTTGATGCGTAATGCAGCAATACCTTTTATTATTTTAATAGCTATATCTGCTTATTTCAATACTCTAATATCAGATTTTAGCGAATTAACTTCAGGTAATTTTGATGTTTCAGTAATGCTCTTATCCATCCTGGGGATGTTTATCGCCTTGCTATTTTATTATGCCATTTTGTATGGGACAATTCTCAATTATATTAAACTATATATTAAAAACGACGGTAACGTAAATCCAGATGTGCTAAACACCAATGTTAGAAATTCACTAGGAAATTTAACGGGTCTTTCATTTTTATCTGCAATGCTACTCATGGCAGGTTTTGTGTTATGTATTTTACCCGGCGTTTATATTAGCGTCCCCTTATCCTTAACTTTTGCCATATTGGTTTTTAATGATAAGTCTGCTGTTGACGCAATTTCAGATAGTTTCAGATTAGTTAAAGGCGAATGGTGGATGACATTTGCCACTATTTTAGTTATGGGATTATTACTCTATGTTGCAAACATTGTATTTTCGGTACCTGTTATTATTTATTCTCTGGTTAAAACTTTTACATCTGCAGATCAGATTTCGCAAGGTGATATGTCGAGTATGATCGACTGGGTTTATATCACATTAAATGCTATATCTACTGCTATTCAATACATTTTAGCAGGTGTTTACGCAATAGCTATTGCTTTTATTTATTTCAATCTAAATGAAAAAATAAATCAAACCGGAACTTTTGAAACTATAGACAGTATAGGATCTGACCTTTAATGCAACACCAATCATTTTACATAATAGTTCTCTTTTTTTATTTCTTTAATTTCAGCTTAAAGGCCGAAGTTTTTGATTCTACTCAGGTTTCTAGAGAAATTAGGTACGATGACGGCCTCATTAGCGCAGAGCAATTTGATACCGAAACGCTAGAAAACCTAAAAAATGATGAAGTTTTTAATTACAAAGAGGCTATACCTCCAGATAACCTATGGACACGTTTTAAAATTTGGTTAGACGATTTATGGGATTCTTTTATAAACTGGATTCTTCAAGGCGATGAGGCAACAGGTCTACTGGGTTTTATTGTACGTGTACTTCCCTATTTACTCTTATTAGGTGTAGTTGTTCTGCTGGTCTGGCTATTTTTAAAGATAGATATGGGTGGTTCTGGTTTTAAAAACAACAGCCTAAATAAAGTGATTCTTACAGACGAGCAACAGATCATAGAAACTCAAAATATACAGGATCTTATAGATGATGCGTTGCTTCAAAAAAATTACCAGTTGGCCGTGCGCTATTATTACTTATTGCTTTTACAAAAATTAGCAAATAAAGATATTATAGATTGGCAGGTGCAAAAGACAAATGCCGATTATATATATGAAATAAAAAATCACGAATTGCGTATAGAGTTTACGAAGCTTACCCGTATATATGATTTTATCTGGTACGGTAATTTTGAAGTAAGTGAGTCTGCCTTTAGCAAAGCTGAAAAAGAATTTAAAAAAACAACCGCAACTTTATGACCACACGTTATAAAATACTCGCGGGTATACTTATCCTATCTATAGCGCTTCTAATCGCCGCCGAAGCTTCAAAACCAGAAGAGATAAACTGGTTTCCCGCCTACGGTAAACTAGACAAAATTCCTTTTGGCACTTATGTTTTTTATGATCAGTTAAATACAGTTATAGACGAAGAAAGAATTCAGGAAGTTAATGTACCTCCATTTGAATTCCTGCTAGACAGCACAGTTTCTGGCACCTATTTTTTTGTAAATAGTTCAGTGTATAATGATGAAGCAGAATCCAATAAATTACTTAATTGGGTTGCAAAGGGAAATACCCTTTTTATTGCTGCAAATGCGGTTAGTGAAACTATTTTAGATACTCTTAATTTAAATACAAGTTATTATAACGAGACGAGTACTCTTGAGAAACGCCCGGTTGTCTATTTAAGTAATCCTAAATTAAATAGCAAAACTGCATATCGTTTAAATAAAGATGTAAACACGGTTTTCTTTGATGAGATAGACACGCTACAAACAACTGTTTTAGGAGTATTTCATTTAGCAAATAGTACTAGAAATAAGCTCTTGCTGAAACCTAAAATTAACTTCATAAAAACACCATATAAAGAGGGAACTATAATTATTAATACTTTCCCCGAAGCATATACAAATGTTTTTATGCTAGATAGTATAAATGCAGAATACACTGCAAATACGCTTGCCTATTTACCGGCAAATGGCACAATCTATTTAGATCAGCATTACAAAAACAGTAAAGCGGTTGCGGTATCTCCCTTATTTATAATTTTAAATAACAAATACCTAAAATGGTCGTGGTACACACTTTTGATAACAGCACTCATTTGGGTTTATTTTGAAGGAAAACGCAAGCAGCGCAGCATCCCAGTGATTAAACCGCTTCCTAACAAAACGCTTGATTATACGAGAACCATTGCCGGAATGTATCTAGATAAAAAAGACAACAGGCAAATTGCAATGCATCAGATTAATCATTTTATGGAGTATATACGAAGTACCTTTATACTCGCCACAGATAAAAAAGATCTTGCTTTTATTGAAAATCTCGCTGCAAAAAGTAATGTTTCCGTAGTAGAAATTAAAAATACCATTGACTATATCATAAGCCTCAAACAGAAAGCAGAGATTACTGAAGACGAATTGATACAGTTAAACACTTATATTGAAAACTTTAAAAAACACCATCAGGATGGACGAATCAACTAATTTATCTGATAACATAAACAACGAGACTGCACCTGTGAGGGGCAATCAAAATGACAGTTCAGAAAATTTAGAATTTACAAACCGAATTCCTCTTGAAGGACTTCGAGACGCGGTTGATCAACTAAAAGCAGAGCTGGCTAAAGTAATTATAGGACAGAACGAATTTATAGAATTGCTAATCGTTGCATTACTTTCTGAAGGTCACGTGCTAATTGAAGGGGTTCCCGGTATTGCAAAAACAGTTACCGCTAAGCTTTTTGCAAAAACGCTAAGCACCGCGTTTAGTCGTATTCAATTTACTCCAGATCTGATGCCCAGTGATGTATTGGGAACTTCAGTATTAAATATGAGTACCAGTAATTTTGAATTTAAACACGGCCCTATTTTTTCAAATATTGTACTTATAGACGAGATCAATAGAGCTCCTGCAAAAACACAGGCTGCGCTTTTTGAAGTGATGGAAGAGCGCCAGATTACTATAGACGGTCAAGAATACAGGTTAGATAAACCTTTTATGGTGCTTGCAACGCAAAACCCTATTGAACAAGAAGGAACTTATGCATTACCTGAAGCACAACTAGACCGTTTTCTATTCAAAATAAAAGTTGAATATCCTGATCTTACTGATGAGATTGCGATTTTAAAAAGCCATAATGAACGTAGCACAAGGCAGGAAGCTATCATCAATTCAATACTCTCTCCAGAAAAGCTTGAAGTATATAGAAATCAAATTCGACAAATACGCATTGAAGAAAAGATTTTGAACTACATCGCTTCAATAACGGTAAAATCACGTACCCACCCGCATTTATATTTAGGTGGTTCTCCCCGTGCTTCACTTGCAATAATGAATGCATCAAAAGCATTTGCCGCAATTAATGGAAGAGATTTTGTAACTCCTGAAGATGTTAAAAAAACAGTTACTCCGGTATTGAGACACCGTGTAATTTTATCGCCAGAACGCGAGATGGAAGGTATGACCCCTGAAACGGTAATAGATATGCTTGTTCAATCTGTAGAAGTACCCCGCTAGTGCGCATTATTAAATTTATACAAAGTCTTTATTTAGGAACACGGGTGTTCTATGTTTTATCAGCACTTGTTCTACTCTTCTTGTTCTCCTATTGGGTACACGCTTTATATGCTATTGCGCTCATAGGCCTGTGGCTGGTTTTGCTTGTGGTTGTATTTGATATTTTGACTTTGTATAAAAAGAAGGAAGGAATTTTTGCTACCCGGCAGCTACCCGAAAAGTTTTCGAACAGCGATCTCAATGAAGTACCGCTTACCATACAGAACAAATACAATTTTAAAATTTCATTTTCTGTGATTGATGAGATTCCTGTTCAGTTTCAAAAAAGAGATTTTTTAAAAAAAGGTAGTATTCCTTCTCGCGATCAGGTTTCTATAAATTATAGTTTACGACCCGTAGATCGCGGTGTTTATAATTTTGGGAAACTTAATATCTATGTGAGTTCTCCCCTTAAAATAGTGAAGCGTAGATATACATTTAATAACGGTCAAACTGTAAAAGTATATCCGTCATTTATTCAAATGAAAAAGTATGCCTTTCTGGCTATAGATAATAAATTGACACAATTCGGCTTAAAAAAAATACGGCGCATCGGCCACACGATGGAATTTGAGCAGATAAAAGAATATGTGACAGGAGACGATGTTCGCACCATAAACTGGAAAGCTACTGCAAAGCGTGGCGCATTAATGATTAATCAGTTTCAGGATGAAAAGTCACAACCAGTATATTCTTTAATTGATGCCAGCCGCGTAATGAAAATGCCTTTTAAAGGGCTTACCTTATTAGATTATGCCATAAACAGCACTTTAGCATTTAGCAATATTGCTCTTAAAAAAAATGATAAAACCGGTTTACTAACGTTTAGTAATACTATTCAAAATCACCTCGCAGCAAGTAATAAGAAAACACATTTAAATACGATACTTGAGGTATTGTATGCAATAAATACGCAGTTTTTAGATAGTGATTTTAGCAGGTTGTATGCTGAAGTTAAACGTAAAATCACCCACAGAAGTTTGTTGTTGCTCTATACAAATTTTGAACACATAAGCAGTTTACAACGTCAACTACCCTATCTAAAAGGTTTGGCTAAAAAACACGTATTAGTGGTTGTATTTTTTGAGAACACAGAATTAGAAGACTTAATCACAAAAAAAGCAGAGAACACTCCAGAAATTTATCACAAGACCATAGCTCAAAAGATGGAATATGATAAAAAACTAATGGTAAAAGAACTTGAAAAAAACGGAATACAAACCGTATTGACACGCCCAGAAGATCTTTCTGTAAATACAATTAATAAGTATTTAGAGATAAAAGCCCGCGGAATTCTTTAAGTTAAAAAGTATTCTCAAACTTTGAATTTGAATTTTTTAGTTTTGATAGGAAAGCCCTTATATTTACAGCTTAAATTTTAATTATGATCCAGGTTACTTTGCCAGATGGCAGTGTAAAAGAATTTGAAAGCGGCGTTACACCTTTTGATGTTGCAAACAGTATAAGTGCAGGTCTTGCACGTAATGTTATTTCAGCCAAATATAATACTACCACGGTAGAAACTACAACACCTTTAACAGAGGATGGTTCTTTAGTTCTTTACACCTGGAATGATGACGAAGGCAAAACAGCATTCTGGCATTCTTCTGCGCATATTTTAGCGCAGGCTTTAGAAGAATTATACCCGGGTGTAAAACTAACCATAGGTCCTGCTATAGATAAAGGTTTTTACTATGATGTAGATCTTGGAGCTCAAACTTTAGGAGAAGGTGATTTTAAGAAAATTGAAGATAAAATGCTTGACATTGCTCGCGGAAAACACGAGTTTTCAATGCGTAGTGTTTCAAAAGCAGATGCTTTAGAATTATATAAAAAACAAGACAACCCCTATAAGGTTGAACTTATAGAAAATCTCGAAGACGGTACAATCACTTTTTGTGATCACGACAGCTTTACAGATTTATGCCGCGGCGGTCACTTACCCAATACCGGTTTTGTTAAAGCGGTAAAATTGATGAGTGTTGCCGGAGCTTACTGGAGAGGTGATGAAAAAAACAACCAGTTGACACGTGTTTATGGTATTTCTTTTCCGAAGCAAAAAGATCTTAAAGAATACTTAGAACTTCTTGAAGAAGCTAAAAAACGCGATCATAGAAAACTAGGTAAAGAGTTACAATTATTCACATTTTCTCAAAAAGTAGGACAAGGTCTGCCATTATGGCTGCCTAAAGGTGCCGCTTTGCGTGAGCGCCTTGAAAATTTTTTAAAAGCTGCACAGAAAAAAGCAGGTTATGAAATGGTGGTAACACCACATATAGGACAAAAAGAACTGTATGTTACATCTGGTCACTATGCTAAATACGGTGCAGATAGTTTTCAGCCAATTACTACTCCTGCTGAAGGTGAAGAGTTTCTTCTAAAACCTATGAACTGCCCGCATCACTGTGAGATTTATAATGCTATACAGTGGAGCTATAGAGATTTACCAAAGCGTTTTGCAGAATTTGGTACTGTTTATCGTTACGAGCAGAGTGGTGAATTGCATGGTCTTACCCGTGTTAGAGGTTTTACTCAAGATGATGCACATATTTTTTGTACTCCAGATCAACTTGATGAAGAGTTTATGAAAGTTATAGATCTAGTACTTTATGTATTTGGATCATTGGGCTTTGAAAACTTTACAGCTCAGGTTTCTTTAAGAGATCCTGAAAATAAAGAAAAATACATAGGTTCTGACGAGAATTGGGCAAAAGCAGAAACTGCAATTATAAATGCAGCAAAAGCTAAAAACCTTAATTATGTCATAGAAACCGGTGAGGCAGCGTTTTACGGTCCTAAACTAGACTTTATGGTTAAAGATGCACTAGGACGCAGCTGGCAGCTTGGCACAATACAGGTAGATTATAATCTGCCAGAACGTTTTGAACTTACCTATAAAGGCAGTGACAACGAAGAGCACCGCCCGGTAATGATACACCGTGCCCCTTTTGGAAGTATGGAGCGTTTTATAGCCATTTTACTAGAACATACCGGTGGTAATTTCCCTCTGTGGCTAATGCCTCAACAGGCTATCGTTTTAACACTCAGCGAGAATTACGAGAAATACGCCGAAAATGTTTTAGAATTGTTAGAAAATCACGAAATTCGCGCCACGGTAGATGACCGCGGAGAAACTATGGGTCGTAAGATTCGTGAAGCGGAAATGCAAAAACTACCATTCATGTTGATTATTGGTGAGAAAGAATCTAATGATGGTACGGTTTCTGTACGTAAACATGGTGGTGAGGATTTAGGAACTATGACAGTTGCAGAATTTGCAGAAGTTGTTAATACCGAAATCAACAAATCACTAAAGAAATTTGAAGTTTAATTAAAAAGATATAGCCATAGCAATACGTAGAAAAAGATCAAGAGGACCCATGAGGGTTCAGAAGACAGACCAACACCTTATCAATCAAAAGATACGTGCTCGAGAAGTACGACTTGTAGGAGATAATGTAGAAATGGGGGTTTATCCCACCAGTAAGGCACAAGAAATCGCAGATGAGCAGGAATTAGATTTGGTTGAAATATCGCCAAATGCAGAGCCTCCTGTTTGTAAAGTGATGGATTATAAAAAGTTCGTTTACGAGCAGAAGAAACGTGAGAAGGTCATGAAGGCCAAAGCGTCAAAAGTAGTCGTAAAGGAAATCAGATTTGGGCCTAATACAGATGATCACGACTACGAGTTTAAAAAGAAACACGCAATTAAGTTCCTTGAAGAAGGTTCTAAATTAAAAGCGTACGTTTTCTTTAAAGGTCGCTCAATAATCTATAAAGATCAGGGTCAAATATTGCTCTTGCGTCTCGCTCAGGAACTTGAAGATTACGGCAAAGTAGAACAGATGCCAAAATTAGAAGGTAAAAGAATGATTATGTTCTTAGCTCCTAAGAAAGCAAGCAAATAAGCAGTCATTACGACACATTGAAATAAAATCCCGACCTGAGAAGGCCGGGATTGTTTTGATTTAAAAGATCAAGACAAAACGAATAAGCGGATTAATTAAATAAACTAGGAATTATGCCTAAAATGAAAACAAAAGGCAGTGCTAAAAAGCGTTTTAAGCTTACCGGTACTGGTAAAATCAAAAGAAAGCATGCGTTTAAGAGTCACATCTTGACTAAAAAGTCTAAGAAACGTAAGCTTGCATTAACTCACGATACTATCGTTCACAAAGCTGACGAGAATAACGTGAAAATTATGTTACGTCTTAAATAAGAACGTAACCGGTTCAATTATTTTTATAAACCCTGGAGTTAGGCAAAACACTAAATAAAATGTTTTAAAAGTGGTATTTAATACCCGCCTGCTACAAAAACAATTAAATTATGCCAAGATCAGTAAATTCAGTTGCTTCTAGAGCCCGAAGAAAAAAGGTATTGAAGCAAGCCAAAGGTTACTTTGGAAGACGTAAAAACGTCTACACAGTTGCAAAAAATGCGGTTGACAAAGCAATGCTATATGCATATCGCGACCGTCGCCAAAAGAAAAGAAATTTCCGTGCTTTATGGATTACTCGTATTAATGCGGGTGTACGTTTACACGGTATGTCTTATTCTCAGTTTATGGGTAAAGTGAAGACTGCAAACATCGAGCTTAACCGTAAGGTTTTAGCAGATTTAGCAATGAATCACCCAGAAGCTTTTGAAGCAATCGTAAATAAAGTAAAATAAGGCTAACGCCTAATTAACAATATTCCGCTTATAACGAAAAAGCCCAATCAGAAATGATTGGGCTTTTTTATATTTAAGATTTTGGAAATATTAAATCTAATTGAACTCAATAAGCTTTGTAATACTAGCTAAATGTTCAAGATTTCCATCAATAACACTTTAAGCTTAGATACCCATAACAATAAATATACAGCTTGTTAGAGCTTTTATTATTGTATTTAAACGAGAGAAAAGCCCCCTGACTTCCGTAATTATCTGTAGGTACGTATCTATAATAGATTTATTGTCAGAATTTAAATGCTCACTACCTGTCTTAAAATCACCAAAACAAACAACGTTGCTTATCGTTGTATTTAATTTTTTAATACTCCTGAAGTATTATTTTTCATGTCACCAGAAACTTCTACCACAATCTCTTCTAAATCCTTTCCGTATTTAATTATATATGAAGCTTTATTATAGTATCCTGAAGAAATAGGATCTTGTACATAATTAAACTTATTTTCTACGTATTGAGTGATATATCCCGCATCTGCTGCACTATAAAGACTCTCTGCTGCTGCCAAACGTAATAACGTATCAAATGTAATGTCGTACCCTCTTACCGCATAACTACTAGGTGCATAGCCATATTTTGAAGTGTATGCTTTTATGAAATTCTCATGTTTAAAATCATATTCTCTATCAACTGAAGGAAAGTGAAAATTTAATTTCATCAATGTAATGTTAGACACATCATCACTCTCGTATGCTGAACCTTTATCTGTTGTTAACAGCGTAATTGCACTGTTAGATAACTGCGTACTTAAAGTTGTTGTGATGTTACTTATTAGTGCAATATCATTTGATTCAAGAATTACCCAATTTTCTATTGTACGTGATATTTTTGAGACTAAATCACTAGACCTTATATAGTAACCATTCCCACTACTTCTGGGAGTTACAATTTTTGCATCAGGATATAAAGAAAGTATTCGCTCTTTAGTACTTAAGTTTTTAGAGTCTGCAACCACAATTATATTTTTTCCTTTCCCGTCTTGCTTTATAAAACTAAGCATTTGTTCTTTTAATATCTTGTCATCAGGACGCGATTGAAACAAGTTTGCACTCATTGTCAGAGAAGGTACTATGGGTGATACAACGGGAATTGCTCTTGCTCTTAATAATGAAGACGTTTTTTCAACATTTGAGGTAAGCAATGGCCCAATGACCGCGTTCATCTTATCAAAATCTTTACGATTCACTATTTCTTCAATCTTGCGATCATTACTAGCCTTACCTGCAGAACGTGAATATTCGGTATCATAAACATAGAGATTAGAAGATATACCTAGGGCCTTAGCAGAATCTACAGCCATCAATGACCCACTATAAAAATCTAATGCTATGTTCATAACACGGTCAGATTTTAAAGCGCTTTTATTCAACTCTTCAGAGTCTACCTGTGCACTTCCCAAATTAAAGGGAAGCATAACAGCGATATTCTTTACAGACAAATTCTTTAAGTTATTGGCTAAGTTTATAGCTCCACCGGTCGCATTTACTTGTATCTCATTTGTGAGTTTAGATTTTGGTAAAGTCAATACCATCCCACTTTTGAGACCATCTTTCAAAGAAGGATTGAGAGTAGTAAGTTGCTCCTCAGTCATACCCCATCTTTGTGTTAACCTAAATAAAGTTTCTTTTGGTTTTACTTCATAGAAGCCATATTTACTGTCTTCAATAACCGCATCATTTGTATAGGCTTTATCTGGCACATTGACAATGTCTCCTATTTGTAAGCCATCTACAATATTTGGATTCAAGTTTTCTAACTCTGCTACAGAAATACCATACATTGACGCCAAACCGTATTTAGTTTCCTTAGGTTTTACAATGTGTTTTCTATTTGTAGAAGTTGGTTTTGAAATCTCAGTAACTGCAGAAGAATTAGAACCAGGTTTTAAAATTTTAATTGTCTCTCCGTTTCTTAATTCTGCACTGTATAAATGCTGGTTGTACCGTTTAATTGTAGATTCTGCAACTTCGTATTTTTTAGAAAGATTGTAGAGGGTTTCCCCTTTTTGTACAGTATGAAAAATAAATTTCTCATTTTCACTGTTATTTGATACTGTAGTATCAGTGTTTCCGCCAGGTAATATTAAAACCAAGCCTGGGTACAGCTGCTTTTTTGCTTCTGGGTTAAGACGATAAATCTCATAAACGGTAACATTGTATTTATTTGCAATACTAGATACAGTTTCTCCCTGAGCTACACGGTGACTTGAGTAAGTTTGCTGGCCTATACTTGAACAGCTAAATACAACGAAAATGAAAATAAATAATATGGTTACATTTCTCATTATTGGGCTTTATTATAAAAGGGATTCTAAGTTAAAACTCAAAACCCCATTATTAATTTAAATTTAAAGTATAAGTATCTGAAAATATGAACACTGAAAACAGCTTAAATCACAAATCAATTTTAATATTCAACGGTAAAAAACCTTATACTTCATAAGTGCAGAATATTGAACAAAATAGATTTTATTATTCCCACTCAATAGTTGCAGGTGGTTTAGAGCTGATGTCATAGACTACTCTATTAACGCCCTTAACCTTATTTATTATATCATTAGAGACCTTTTGTAAAAAATTATAGGGAAGGTTAACCCAGTCTGCTGTCATACCGTCTGTACTTTCTACAGCGCGTAATGCAACACACTTCTCATAAGTACGCTCATCACCCATTACCCCAACAGAGTCTACCGGCAATAAAATAGCGCCGGCCTGCCACACCTTATCATATAAATCCCACTCTCGTAGACTAATAATAAAAACAGCGTCAACTTCTTGTAAAATTCTAACCTTCTCAGGAGTAATGTCTCCTAGAATACGTATTGCTAAACCTGGTCCCGGAAAAGGATGTCTTCCTAATAAGGCAGGACTCATATCCATACTGGCACCCACTCTGCGCACTTCATCTTTAAAAAGCATTCGCAACGGTTCTACAACTTGAAGCTTCATAAAATCTGGCAAACCGCCTACATTATGATGTGATTTTATAGTTGCCGATGGTCCGCCCGTTGCAGAAACCGACTCAATCACATCTGGATATATGGTACCTTGAGCAAGCCACTTTGCATTCTCTACCTGATGTGATTCGTCATCAAAAACGTCAATAAAAACACGTCCTATAGTTTTTCTCTTCTCTTCAGGATCACTTTTACCAGCTAATGCGTCAAGAAAACGGTCTGAAGCGTCAACCCCTTTTACGTTAAGCCCCATCCCCTCGTATTGTTTCAATACATCTTGAAACTCATTTTTACGTAGCAGACCATTATTTACAAAAATACAGTGTAAGTTTGCTCCTATCGCCTTATGTAAAAGCATGGCAGCTACAGAACTATCTACACCGCCAGAAAGACCTAGTATCACTTTATCTGACCCTATTTTCTTTTGAAGTTGTTCTACAGTGCTCTCAACAAAACTATCTGGTGTCCAGCTTTGCTCAACCTGAGCGATGTTTACCAGAAAATTTTCAAGAATTTGTTTTCCGTCTGTAGAATGATAAACCTCCGGGTGAAATTGAATAGCGTAGGTATCCTCATCTTTCAACTTATATGCCGCGTTCTCTACATCATGCGTACTTGCTAATAGGACAGCTCCTTCGGGCAAACGTTTTATAGTATCGCTATGGCTCATCCATACCTGGCTGCCTAAATTAACACCTTCAAAAAAAGCTTCATCTTCTTTAATCATAGAAAGATTAGCTCGACCGTACTCACGTGTATTTGACTGCCCCACTTCTCCACCATGAAAATGTGCAAGGTATTGGGCACCGTAACAAACCCCAAGAAGTGGTTTTTTACCGCGTATATTAGTCAAATCAGGGTGGGGCGCATCTGCTGCCCGTACTGAAGAAGGTGAGCCAGATAGTATCACAGCCTTATAACTGCTTAAGTCTTCTGGTAATTTGTTGAAAGGTTTGATTTCGCAGAAAATATTGAGTTCACGTATGCGTCTAGCAATAAGTTGTGTATACTGCGAACCGAAATCTAAAATGAGTACGTTATTTTGCATAGGCAAAAATAGTATTTCTATCTATTTTGACTACTTCAATTTATATTCAAATTTTAGATAAAATGAACTTGTTTTAAAACTTCAATAGTAATGCCGTCATCAGATACAAATAAGCTTGTCGTTGTATTATTATTTTTAGGAAGAATCTTAACACTGAGGCTTATAAGCAGATGAAAATTAAGTAATTATCGTTAAAACAATTTTTTTTTAATATAATTAAGTCTGAAAATTCAATACAATTTTTTGCAATATTATTAGGATAATTCCTATTTAAAAGAATAAAATTATATAATATTGGTTTTTAGACGTTAAAAATCAATATATCGCTAAAAATATAACTAAAAACAATACAAAGAATATAAATCATATCTTTACAGTATCTATTAAATTAAAGTTCCCTAAACCTTAAGAAAATGTCTATATCTAAGCAACTAAAATTATTACGAGAACGTTCTGCATTATCACAAAAGAAAGTGGCTACTGAGCTTGGTATCACCCAAGGTGCCTATTCTTTAATTGAAAATGGACAAAACTCAATTACGACAGAACACCTTCTAACTTTAAGTAAACTATACAGCGTTCCTACAGACCGTATTTTAAAAGGCTCTCACAATTCTATTATGATGAGTTCGTCTAACGGTTTTGTTCCACTTATTAACGTAGAAGCTCGCGCTGGTTTTATTGAAAATAGAGATAATGAGCAGTGGATGTCTACCCTAGACATGTTTAAATTACCAGGTTACGAGCCTGCTGAAGGACAGAAACTATTTGAAGTTGAAGGAGACAGTATGATGCCTACTTTAATGCACGGTGACATTCTAATAACGCAGCACGCAGATGATTTAACTGAAATTCTTGATGGTTCTGTTGCGGTAATTGTTACACCAAAATCTGTACTCACAAAACGTATTAAAAAAGATTTAGCGAACGACGCAGTTATTTTAATTAGTGACAATAGTAAATATGAGAGTATAAGCTATGAGCTCAATAATATTCTTGAAATTCTGGTTGTACGCGGCAAAATAACAAGTTCACTTAATGTGATTGATATGGATGCTAATAAAAGAGTGCAACATTTAGAAAGTCAGGTAGATAAACTACAAAGCGATATGAGTAAGCTTATAGAGAAAATAAGCAAAATCGTATAAAAATATTGATACGAAATATTCTATAAAACAAAAAACCGGTCATAGACCGGTTTTTTTATTCTATTGAAAGACATTAGTTAATATACAACTCTACCTTCAGGTAAAGAGCCTGTATTTAATCCCATAGTATTAATATTTGGTCTAACACCATTATTTGCTGTACCACTTAAAGGTTGCAAGAAAAAAGGAGTATTTAAATCATTATCATCAGCTGGTTCAATTGATATAAAAACTCTTTTAGATATTAAATTTGGTTCAACATTGATATTATAAGCTAACGCTAAAAGACCTGTATCTAAAAAATCTTCTCCAGGAAAATTTGGGTCTGCTAATGGTCCTCCAAAACGTGAGGTCTCATCTGTAGTATTTGTTCTTGTAAATTTACCAGTAGACAAATTTTTCATTTCTCCAGAAGCATTAGGCACAGTAACCCAACCTTCATATTTCCACCCTGCTGGCAATGTAGGTAGATCTAAACCTGCAGTTCCATTAGTCGCATTAAAAAAGTAAACTCCACTCTGCTCATTATTGGCATTGCTATCTGTTGGGGTTTGTAATGTGAATACACCCGATGAACCTACGAAATCACCTATGCCTTCCTTAGAATTTAAAGAAGCTGAATTACCTCCAAAGTTTCCGCTAAGAATAATCGAATTACTTATTTCAGGGCTATCTCCAGTACTTTTTTCTACACTAATTTTAAATTTTGTGGCAGAAGTTATTTGAGATGTGGGAGCAGAAAAACTTTTAGGTACATTAACATCTGTGAATCTTCCTAAAGAAATATCTTGACCATCTACTGTAATCCAAGCTTGATATTCTGCATTTGTCCCTAATCTTTCAAGGCCTGTAAGCGATGTTATAGTGATGTCAGATCGTTGTACTGAATCATCATCACCTGAACAAGAAGCTAATAATGCTGCTGCTGTTAATAGTCCTAGAAATTTAATTTTTTTCATATCTATGTTTTTGTTTTAAGTTGTTTTTATGGTAACGCAAATAGCGTACAAAAATTTCAATAAAAAAACCAAACCGCCATAAAGCGGTTTGGTTTTAATAAATATTTAATAAAATGATTAAGCGTTTTGCTTTTTAATAAGATTAAGAGCAGAACCCTCACGATACCAAGCTATTTGAGCATCATTATATGTATGATTTGCTATAACTGTATCTTTGCTTCCATCTGCGTGAGTAACTTCAATAGTTAACGGCTTGTCTGGAGCAAATGATTCAATATCAACAAAGCTAAATGTATCATCTTCTTGAATTAAATCATAATCACTTTCATTAGCAAAAGTTAAACCTAACATACCTTGTTTTTTAAGGTTTGTCTCGTGAATACGAGCAAAAGACTTAACTATAACTGCAGCAACACCTAAAAATCGAGGCTCCATAGCTGCGTGCTCACGAGAAGAACCTTCACCGTAGTTGTGATCACCCACAACAATAGTTTTTATTCCTTCAGCTTTGTATTCTCTTTGCGTATCAGGAACTCCACCATATTCATTAGTGAGTTGATTTTTTACAAAGTTTGTTTTCTTATTATATGCGTTAACAGCTCCTATTAAACAGTTATTAGATATATTATCTAAGTGACCTCTGTAACGCAACCAAGGTCCCGCCATTGAAATGTGATCTGTAGTACATTTACCAAAGGCTTTAATAAGTAACTTAACCTCTTTTAATTCAGAATCCTGAATAGGTGTAAAAGGTTCTAGCAATTGCAAACGCTCGCTATCTTCTGCTACTTTCACACTTACAGAGCTGCCGTCTTCAGTAGGCGCAAGATAACCGTTTTCATCTACAGCAAATCCTTTTGGCGGAAGCTCTAAACCTACCGGTATATCTAATTTCACCTGTTGACCATCTTCATTCAACAATGTATCATTCATAGGATCAAAATCCAATCTACCTGAAATTGCAATAGCAGCAACCATTTCTGGCGAACCTACAAATGCGTGGGTATTAGGATTTCCATCAGCACGTTTTGAGAAGTTACGGTTAAATGAATGCACAATTGTGTTTTTCTCATCACCCTTGCGATCGCTACGATCCCATTGTCCAATACAAGGACCACAAGCATTTGTAAATATCGTTGCTCCTAAGTTTTCAAAAACCTGAAGCAAACCATCACGCTCTGCAGTAAAACGAATTTGCTCAGAACCCGGGTTAATACCAAAATCACTCTTAGGCTTTAATTTTTTATCTATCGCCTGTTGTGCAATTGAAGCAGCTCTTGATAAATCTTCATAAGAAGAGTTTGTACAAGAACCTATAAGTCCCCAATCTACTTTTAAAGGCCAGTCATTTTTCTTTGCTTTTTCTCCTAACTCACCTACCGGTGTAGCTAAATCTGGAGTAAAAGGACCATTAAGGTGTGGTCTTAATTCTGAAAGGTTAATTTCTATTACTTCATCAAAGTACTGCTCAGGGTTTGCATACACTTCATCATCACCTGTTAAGTACTCTCTGATTTCATTTGCTGCATCAGCGACATCGGCGCGGTCCGTAGCGCGTAAAAAACGCTCCATAGAATCATCATATCCAAAAGTTGAAGTAGTTGCTCCTATCTCTGCACCCATATTACAAATAGTACCCTTACCTGTTGCAGAAAGATTTTTAGCTCCAGGGCCAAAATATTCTACAATAGCACCGGTTCCTCCTTTAACAGTAAGAATACCTGCAACTTTTAGAATAACGTCTTTAGAAGCAGTCCACCCGTTTAATTCACCGGTTAATTTAACTCCTATAAGTTTAGGGAATTTAAGTTCCCAGGCCATACCCGCCATTACATCAACGGCATCTGCACCACCTACACCTATAGCAACCATACCCAGACCACCGGCATTTACCGTATGACTATCTGTACCTATCATCATACCTCCGGGGAAAGCATAATTTTCTAGAACTACCTGGTGAATAATACCTGCACCCGGTTTCCAGAAACCAATACCGTATTTATTTGAAACAGATTCTAAGAAGTCAAAAACTTCATTACTTGTTTCATTAGCATGTTTTAAATCTTTTTTTGCACCTTGTTTAGCTTGTATTAAGTGATCACAATGTACTGTGGTAGGAACTGCAACATTTTTCTTTCCGGCTTGCATAAATTGCAATAATGCCATTTGTGCTGTAGCATCCTGGCAAGCGATACGATCTGGAGCAAAATCTACGTAGTCTTTGCCACGCACAAATGCTTTCTCAGTTTTACCGTCCCAAAGGTGAGAGTATAATATTTTTTCTGCCAATGTTAAAGGCTTACCGGTAAGTTCACGAGCAGCATCTACGCGCTCTTTTACATTACTGTAAACCGATTTGATCATATCAATATCAAATGCCATATCTAAATTTTAGTTAAATGAATATGTATAAAAATAACGCTCGAAAGCGGAAGGAAAAATACGAAAAAGCCTGCAAAATAAGAAGTATTTCAGGAGATTAAGCTGTATTGAATAAATATCAGAAATATTTAAATTTTGATAGATATATAACGATATCGTTGATTGATTTTAAGAATTAGATAGTTACAGAGATGAAGTCTTCAAAACCCACCATATTTTAACTATTTAGAGTCAATCTATATTATATTACAGTAACGTATTTATGATAGCATTTAAAGTTAATCCTTCTGCTTCTGCCTTATAATTTTTAATTAGCCTATGTCCTAATATTCCTTGAGCAACAGCCTGAACATTCTCTATGTCTGGAGAATATTTTCCTTGCATCGCAGCATGTGTTTTTGCAGCCAGAATTAAATTTTGAGAAGCTCGTGGTCCTGCTCCCCAATCTATATAATCTTTTACAATTTGCGGAGCGGCATCAGAATTAGGTCGTGTTTTAGCTACGAGTTTTACAGCGTATTCAATAACATTATCTGCTACAGGAATACGACGTATTAATTGTTGATAACTCACTATGTCCTCTGCAGTAAATAACGGATTTATAGAAACTTTATGGTTTGCAGTGGTCGCTTTCACTATAGAAACCTCTTCCTCGTAAGTAGGATACGATAAGTTAATTGCAAACATAAAGCGGTCTAATTGCGCTTCAGGCAGCGGGTATGTGCCCTCTTGTTCTATAGGGTTTTGAGTTGCCAATACAAAGTATGGAGCATCTAAAGCATACTGTTTACCTGCAACAGTTACCGCTTTTTCTTGCATAGCTTCAAGTAACGCCGCCTGTGTTTTAGGTGGTGTCCTATTAATCTCATCTGCAAGAATAATATTTGAGAAAACAGGACCTTTTAAAAATTTAAATGTTCGGTTTTCGTCTAGTATTTCAGAGCCTACAATATCACTAGGCATTAAATCTGGTGTAAATTGAATACGTTTAAAATCTAATCCTAAAGCTTGAGCGACGGTATTTACCATTAACGTCTTTGCCAGTCCTGGTACACCAATTAAAAGTGCGTGACCTCCGGAAAAAATGGAAATTATAATTTGCTCTACAACTTCATCCTGACCAATAATAATTCTACTTATTTCCTTTTTTAGATCTTTAAAACGAACAACAAGTGTATCTATAGCCTTTACATCAGACATAAATCTATTTTTTTAACCAGTTACTACTATACTCGCAGTTTCTGTGGTCTCCATTTAATTTTACATAGGTTTCAGCGATCTTCTCATTTTGCCACTTTTCAATAGCTTTTATGCGTTTTGCCTGCAAAGCGAAATCTTTAATCTTCACATAATCTAAAGCAAAATCTGCTTTGTGCTCTTCTATACGGTCAGAAACTGTGTAGATCTCATAGCGCGTTTTACCCGTACGCGTAGGGTTATTAAAAGCAATAGAAATCTCACCTTCCTTTAAATTTTGAACCTTAGGATATAAATCTGGAGGCAGGTTTTTTAGTTCAAACATACGATCTTGAGTAACCGGGTTAATCATTATACCACCGTCACTAGCAGTTTCCTTTTCGTTAGAAAATTCTTTTGCAGCATCAGCAAACGTAAGTTCACCTGCTTCTATACGTTTCTTGATTTTTTCAATTTTATCTTTTGCAGCAGATTCTGAGGCAGAAGTAACTTTAGGAATACGTAATATATGTCTTAAGTCAATTTTCTGACCTCGTATTTTCTCAACCTTTATAATATGATAACCAAATTCGGTTTCAAAAGGTTTACTTACTTCGCCTTCTTCTAAGCTAAAAGCAACATCTCTAAATTCTTTTACAAATTGTGATTTACGATCAACATCTTTTATTAAACCACCATCACCACGGCTAGACTCATCTTCAGACCATAAAACGGCTTTAGTTGCAAAACTACTTCCGTTCTCAACAATATCTTTGCGATACCCATTAAGTTCATCTATAACTTTTTGTTTTTCTTCCTGTGGTACCTCAGGCTCAATCATAATTTTAGAAACCTCTAACTCTATACCAAACTGTGGTAAACCGTCACGCTCAAGACCTTTATAGTAATCGCGTATTTCTTCTGGAGTAACTTCTACATCTTCAACGATTTTTTGTTGCATTGCTTTAGCTAATTCCTGATTTTTATTTAGGTCAAAAAGTTCTTTTTGAAGATCACTCATTTTATCTTTTCGGTAGAACTTTAAAAGACGCTCTTCTGAACCTCCAAATTGATTTAAGAAATAATCTATCTGCTGCTGGGTAAATGATCTTACTTGATCTTCAGAGATAGAAACACTATCTACAACCGCGTGATGAGCATACAACTTATCTTCCATCAACTTGTCTAGCACTTTACAGTCTGAAAGACCTTCTGCTTCAACCTTTTGCTGCTTAAGAGACTCTATTGCTTGCTTAATGTCACTATCTAAAATCACAAACTCTCCTACCACCGCAGCTACACCATCTACTTTAAAAGTAGTACCGCTAGTCAAAGATTTAGTTTCTACCTGAGCAGTGTCAGCTTCTTCTACTTCTTCTATAATTTCCTGTGCACTTAACGCACCACTAGATAGCGTGCAAATAAGAAGCAGTATATAAAGGCTAATTGTAGAGTTCAAATTCTTTATTTTTAATTGCATCTTTAGTAATATCTTTTTCTAATTGTTTAATAAATTCTAACTTTCTCCTATTTAGAAGTATTTGTTTAACCGTAGGCAGAACGTATTCTAAAGGCGCATCTGCATTGCGATTAAGCTTATCTTTTACAGCGATCAAATATAATCCTAATGAATCACGCAGCTGTAAGAATTCAGTTTTATTTAGTAAGCGGTCACTATTTTCAACCGAAACCGGAGGAATAATAGCAATAACTTTATCTCTTCTAATCCACGTAGAATCGTTCAAGTATTGTGCCTTAAATTGCACAGAGATCGAGTCTAAATACTTCTTATCATCCTTGTTAAATCGAGTAAATCTCTTTTTAATTTCTTCAATATTATAATCTGTGTCTGCCATTTTAATATAACGCAGCTTCAACAGCTCCTCATTAAGCTTAAAGTTAGATTTGTTTTCTTTATAAAAACTCTTTGCTTCGGCGTCTGTAATCGTACTGTCTAGATTACGTTCTACTAATGCATCTTTATATGCTTGTGCATACAACTCAGACCGGTATTGATTGACTAAATTATTTAAGCGCTCCTGCTCTTCTGCTAAAATATTACGTTGCGCACCACTCATTAATAATTTTTGAGTTGCCCAGCGGGTAATAAAACTTGATACGACCAGAGAACTATCCTCCTGAGTCATTTCTGCTGTTACCAGATTTGCAATATCTTCAGTATACAAATAACTATCCCCTACACGAGCCACAGGATTTCCTACAGGTGATTTAGACTCTAGTAAATCACAAGCAACAAGTACAAATGCACAGGCGATAACAAAGACGACCCTTTTTATTAAGTGTGACATAATTTTTAAATCGAAAAATTATAGATTAAAATATAATAATGTAGTAGCTAAAAATAAACCTTCTAAATTCAATGTTAACCAGCCTTAAAGGCCTGCAAAATTAAACATTAAATATTAGACGGTAGAGAACTCTATTTGATCAAATAGCGTCTTTATTAAAGAATCATTACTTTTCAAAGTTTAAATTTGCAACAAAAGAAAGAAAATGAAGTATACTCATAAAATCATTATTGATTTACCGCTTGAAGAAACGGTCAAGAAAATGGATAATCTTGATAATCTAAAGAAATGGCAGAAGGGCTTAACCCAAGCGCGAGTTATTACGGGTAAATTTGGAGACGTAGGAACTCAAACTGAATTGAAGTATGACTTCGGAAATAGAAAAATGACGCTTATTGAAACTATACTTGAAACTAATATGCCGCATAGCATGGTTGCAGAATATAGAACAAAGGGTGTTTTAAATATTCAGAATAACACATTTACTTCTACTGAAGATGGTAAGACTATCTGGAAATCTGATAGCGAGTTCAAATTTGATGGCTTTGGTATGAAGATGTTAGGATTATTAGTACCGGGAACGTTTAAGAAACAATCGTTAAAATACATGCGTGACTTTAAAAAATTTGCAGAATCTAAACATGTGTAGTTAACCTTTTTGGCACGAGAATTGAAATATCAAAATAAATGGATAGAAAAATTAAACTTATCTGGGATTTTAGAGGCCCAGACTCTCAAAAAATTGCAGAGCATCACGTAATACATCTCAATGATTTTAGTGCTTCAAGTAATTTAAAAGAACACACTACAGGTGTTGAAGTTCTAAGCCAATCGTACAGTATTGCATATATAATCGTTTATAAATCTGAAATGCTACCTGTTAGAAACTCTTTAAAACCACACCGCGGTGAATTTGTTGATTAACTAATAAAAAACTTTTTTAGCTCAACCGCTTTTTTATCTTTGTCCGTAAATTTTTAAAAAAACCAATTATTAATATAACTATTTCCTCATAAGAGGCTTTAAATTTAAAAGAATGAAAAAAATATTTATCCCCTTAGCAGCGTTTCTTATTAGTGTAAGTGCTTTTGCTCAATCAAAAGTAGGTACTATAGATAGTGATCTTGTAATCGCAAGTTTAAATGAAATTACACAGGTTCAGAAGGATTTAGAAACCTATGGTGCAGATCTTGACAAACAGTTTAAAGACCTGGTTTCTAAATATCAAACATCAGTTACTGCATACCAGAATGCTGAAGCTACAGCTACTGAAGAAGATAAAAAAACTAAGCAGGAGGAGATTGTAAGTATGGAGCAAGATATCCAACGTTTCCGTCAAAACTCTCAAGGCCTTATACAAATAAAGCAAAACGAATTAATGCAACCTTTGTATCAGAAAGTAGGACAAGCATTAGATGCTGTTGCTAAAGAGCAACAATACTCACAAGTATTAACGCTAAATTCAGGAGTTGCTTATTTTGATCCGGCATTAGATCTTACTGAGGCTGTTGCAAAAAAATTAGGTGTTACTTTAAAAACGGAGTAATTATCTCTAAAATAGAAGTATAAAAAAAGGGAGCAAATTGCTCCCTTTTTTTATACTCAATACTATATTAAACCTAATTATCTACTGTAGTTAGGAGATTCTTTTGTTATCGTAACATCGTGAGGATGACTTTCATTAATTCCGCTTGCGGTAATCTTAACAAAACGACCATTTTCTTTAAGTGTTGCAATATCTTTTGCTCCACAGTATCCCATACCAGCTCTTAAGCCACCTATAAACTGATGTACACTCTCGTAAAGCTCACCTTTATAGGGTACACGACCTACAATACCTTCTGGTACTAGTTTTTTAATATCATCTTCTACGTCTTGAAAATAGCGATCTTTAGAACCTGTTTTCATCGCCTCAACAGAACCCATGCCGCGATACGTTTTAAACTTACGACCTTCATAGATAATAGTTTCACCAGGAGATTCTTTTGTTCCTGCAAGTAAAGAACCTAACATAACACAATCTGCACCTGCTGCAATTGCTTTAGGTATATCCCCTGTATAACGTATTCCACCATCTGCAATTACAGGAACACCTGTTCCTTTCAATGCAGCCCCTACTTCTAAAACAGCACTAAACTGAGGAAAACCTACACCCGCAACAATACGTGTTGTACAAATAGAACCAGGTCCTATACCTACTTTAACCGCGTCTGCTCCTGCTTCTACAAGGTATCGGGCAGCATCTGCGGTTGCAATATTACCTACAACAACATCTAGATTAGGATATTTTGCTTTTACAAGCTGTAAAACGCGTACAACTCCTTGTGTATGACCGTGCGCGGTATCAATAACAATTGCATCAACACCTGCATTTACAAGCGCTTCAACACGATCAACAGCATCGCCTGTAACACCTACAGCGGCAGCAACGCGAAGTCTTCCGAAGGTATCTTTATTAGCAATAGGCTTTTGAGTAAGTTTTGTTATATCTCTAAAGGTAATTAGCCCTATAAGTTTATTGTCATCTGTCACAACAGGAAGTTTCTCAATCTTCTTTTCCTGAAGAATAACTTCAGCCTCTCCTAAAGAAGTACCTTCGGCTGTTGTTATAAGATTTTCGCTCGTCATAACCTCGATAATAGCGCGCTCATTATCTTTTTCAAAACGTAAATCTCTGTTTGTAACGATTCCCTTTAGATGGCCTGAGTCATCAATTATAGGTATGCCTCCTATACTATGTTCTGCCATTAAACGCTTTGCATCTTTTACTTTAGCATCAAGACCTAAAGTCACAGGGTCTATAATCATTCCACTTTCTGCACGTTTTACACGGCGCACTTTTACCGCTTGTTCTTCAATAGTCATATTCTTATGAAGTACACCTATACCACCTTCACGTGCAATAGCGATTGCCATACGAGACTCGGTAACCGTATCCATCGCAGCAGAAACGATAGGTACATTAAGCGTAATATTTCTAGAAAATTTAGATTGAATATTTACTTCGCGCGGAAGTACTTCAGAATATGCGGGAACTAAGAGTACGTCATCATAAGTTAGACCTTCTCCTACTATTTTAGTTTCGTGTGCCGTCATTGCAATTAAGATTTAATTGCGTGCAAAGGTACTGCTTAAAACTTAATTACTGGGTATAAAGTCTTTTTAGTATTTAAATTGAGCATTATACGATTTATTAATTTTAAATAAGTCTAAATAAGCTTGTGAAATAATAAGGTCTCTTTTATTTTTGCGAAAAAAAATTACAAAAAATTGAAAATGAGGAAAACAATACCCCTTTTAATAATAATGCTTGTTTTTACAAGTATTTATGCGCAACAAGAGCAGAAAACTGATACCATAACACGAGAAGAATTAAAAGAAATTTTGTTATCAAATAATATTCTGGGTAGCAAGTTTGAAGTTAAGAATAGAACCGGTTCTGCCTATTACATATCTCCTCAAGACCTTGAACAATTTGAATATACAGATGTAAATAAAGTTTTACGAGCTGTACCGGGTATTTCTATTTATGAAGAAGACGGTTTTGGCCTAAGACCTAATATAAGCCTGAGAGGAACTTCACCAGAACGAAGTGCACGTATTACTTTAATGGAGGATGGTGTTTTAATTGCTCCTGCTCCTTACAGCGCCTCAGCTGCATATTATTTTCCTACAATAGGTAGAATGCAGGCCGTGGAAGTTTTAAAAGGAAGTAGCCAAATACAATATGGTCCTTACACTACTGGTGGTGCTATAAATATGATTTCAAAAGAAATCCCGACTACCTTTTCTGGTGGAGCTCGTTTTACAATAGGTAATTATAATACAAGAACCGTTGAAGCAAATGTGGGTGACAGCTATGAAAATTTTGGTTGGAATACCGAATACTATAATTACAATTCTGATGGGTTTAAATCTCTTGACGGAGGCGGAAATACAGGGTTTGATAAAAGCGATTATGTAGGGAAATTTAGATGGAATACATCTCCTGAAAACAAGACTTTTCAAGCGATTACTGCAAAAATTCAATATTCTGAAGAAACTTCTAATGAGACTTATTTAGGTCTTACAGATAGCGATTTTAAAATCAATCCATATCGACGTTATGCGGCATCTCAAGAAGATCAAATGAATGCAGAACATAGCCAGTTTCAACTAAATCATCTTTTAAAACTACAATCTGGTTTTAAGTTAAATACCACTATTTACCGTAATAATTTTAAAAGAAACTGGTATAAACTAGATGATGTAAACCTAAATAATACAGTTTCTATAAGCAACGTACTTGCAGATCCCATAACCTATGACGCGGAGTATCGCTCACTTTTAGGGACGACAGATACACCTAATGATGCTTTTGGCGTAAAAGCTAATAACCGTAAATACTATGCGCAGGGTATTCAAACTATAGGTAGTTTTTTATGGGGAACTAAAAATTTACAAACCTTAGAACTTGGAGTACGTTTTCATCAGGACGAAGAAGATCGTTTTCAGTGGGAAGACAGATATGCAATTCAGAATGGTGAAATGATACGTACCACGGTTGCAGAAAAGGGTACAGATGCAAACCGTATTGCCAGTGCAGATGCGCTTGCTACTCACGTACTCTATAAAATAATACTAGGTAACTTGACACTTACACCGGGATTGCGCTATGAAAATATTACTTTAAAGCGAAAGGATTATGGTACAAATGACACCACAAGAAGCGGAAATGACATATCTACTAGAGAAAATAATGTTGACGTTTGGATACCGGGAATTGGCGCAAACTATAAATTAGCACAGAACCTTAGTTTTTTTGGAGGTATACATAAAGGTTTTGCTCCTCCAGGCAGTTCTGAAGGTCAAAAGCCAGAAGAGAGTATAAATTTTGAATTGGGTTCTCGCTTTTTTTTAGGAGGTTTTAATGGGGAACTCGTAGGGTTCTATAACGATTACAGTAATTTACTAGGAAGTGATCTTGCTGCATCTGGTGGTACCGGAACTTTAGATCAATTTAATGCAGGAGCCGTTACCGTTAATGGATTAGAACTTTTATTAAATTATGATGTTTTACAACATACAGAAAGCTCATTAAAACTACCTATAACTTTTGCATATACATTAACAAATAGTGAATTTAACTCCAGTTTTGAAAGCAGTGATGCTATTTATGGCGATGTTACCGAAGGCGATGAAATACCATATATCGCAAGAAATCAGTTTAATATTACAGCATCTTTAGATCATAAAAGTTTTAATATAAGTCTAAGTGGAAGGTATACCGATGCGTTTAGAACACAAGCCGGGAGTGGTGAGATTCCCTCACCTTTTAAAGTGCCAAGTAATTTTATAGTTGACTTTGCTACACGCTATTATATTAGCCGGCATGTGACACTCTCCGGAAATATCAATAATTTGTTTGACACTAAATATGCGGTATCAAGGGTTCCGTCAGGACTAAGACCGGGAATGCCTTTTAGTATTAATACCGGTATAGCTTATAAGTTCTAGAGATAATTATTAAGTAGAAAAAAAGGCATTGTTGACAATGCCTTTTTTTTTTAATGATACTTGAGAAATATTTTAGAAGCTTCATTATAGGCAGATTCAAAACTCATAGGGCGCACGCCAGAATCTTCCTTTACACTAGTGAAATAAGAAAGCATTTTTTCTGTAGGCATATTACCTGTTAAATCATCTTTGGCCATTGGGCAACCACCAAAACCTTGAATGGCTCCGTCAAATCTGCGACAGCCAGCTTTATAAGCGGCATCGACTTTTTCAAACCATTTTGTAGGAGTTGTATGTAAATGAGCGCCAAATTCAATCTCAGGGTATTTAGGTATAAGATTACTAAATAAATAATCTATCGTTTCGGCATCAGAAGTCCCTACAGTATCAGATAGCGACAAAATAGAAACACCCATATTAGAGAGTTTCTCTGTCCACTCTCCTACTATATCTACATTCCAGGGGTCTCCGTATGGGTTTCCAAAACCCATAGAAATGTAAGTGACCACTTTTTTATTATGCTTATCTGCGATGTTTAAAATCTCTTGTAAAAGATCTACAGATTCTGCTATGGTCTTATGCGTATTACGCATTTGAAAGTTCTCAGAAATACTAAAAGGGTAACCCAAATAGTCTATTTGGCTATGCTCAACAGCACTTTCTGCACCTCGAAGATTGGCAATAATTGCAAGTAGTTTTGTAGAAGTTCTGCTTAAATCTAATTTACTCAGAACCTCTGCTGTATCTATCATTTGCGGTATTGCTTTAGGAGATACAAAACTCCCAAAATCAAGCGTATCAAACCCACATCGCAATAATGATTGTAAGTACTGTACCTTAGAGGCAGTAGGTATAAATTCTTTTATACCCTGCATAGCATCTCTGGGACATTCTACTATTTTAAGCACCTGGCTCATTAGATATTTTTAAAATAACAGGATAAATATACGATTTATACAAATCAGATATTACATCCCTAACGAGTGGTACTTTCTGAAGGAATAACTAAAGTAAAGGTTGAGCCCTCACCCAGAATACTTTGAGCTTCTATATGACCTCCTATTTTTCCTGCAATTTCCTGACTTAAAATTAAACCAATACCATTTCCGGGTTCGTTTGCGGTTCCTTTTAAGGTGTATCGCTCTTGATTAATTAATACCTTTTTAATTTTATCCTCAGGCATTCCTTGACCAGTATCGGTGATATGAATATGACAAAAACCTTGTGAAATTGAACTACTGAAAGTTATCTGCCCGCTAACCGGAGTAAATTTTACAGCATTATTTATAAGGTTTCGCAGTAATACTCTCAAAACCTGAGGGTCTGTATTTATAATTGCATCTTTAGCAATATTGTTTATTACAGTTATTTTTTTTCTAGTTATAAAAATACCTTCAATTTCAAGAGTTTCGGTAATAAACCTATTAATCACTAATTCTTTAAAACTGAATTTAAACCCATTCATCTGAGACCTCGCCCAGACTAAAACATTTTCAATTAAATAATATAAATCTGAGGTTTGCTTTTTAAGTTCTTTATAAAGTTCTTGTATTTCAGATTCTGAAAAATTCTTATGGTCTTCATTTAGCAATGTTATACTATTTAGTATTGCTGCTACCGGGCTTTTAACATCGTGCGCCACGATAGAAAATAAATTATCTTTCTGCCGGTTTATAGCTTCAAGGTCTTGATTACTGGCATTCAGAACTTCTTGTTTATCCTTTAGTATCTGGTTATTTTCAGATTTAAATTTATATAAGCGATAAAATATAAATATGAGTATTAAAAAAAGAACTGCAATAATAATTATTGCGTAGATGGCATACTTTTGACGTTCTATCTGTAAGGCCTGTATTTCAGATTCATTGCGTAAGAGTTGATTTTCATAAGCACGCTCCTCTTGTGCATATTTTGCTTTAATGTTCTGAAAAATGTTTGTTTGCTCCCTATTGTGAACCTCTTTGTTAAGCTTTATATATTTTTTAGAATATTCAAGAGCTTTCCCATCTTGATTTAATACCTCATAAATCGCCTGTTTGGTTTCAAAGAAAATAAGTGTTAAATAATGATCATTAAGTGATATAATTTGTTCTTCAAGACCGGCGATTTCATTTTCAGATTTAGTAGGTTGATTTAAATCTAAATATACTTTAGCCCTGTAGCATTTTGCTAAAAGTTTAAATTGAAGCGGAATGTTTTCTTGATTTAAAGAAGCATTTAAATTTTTAAGAGCTTCCTCAGGATTTTTGACAAAATACTGAGCCGTACCCATATTAAAATGAGCTACAGATAAAAAGCGCTTGTCAGAAAGTTTTTTTGAATACTCAATTCCGCGCTTAGCATAATATAATGCACTATCCAGATTTTTTTTCTCCCGATGCACAGCGCTCAAATTAAGCGTTTCTTTTGTGTATTGATTAAATTGAGATACTGTATCTAGAAGTTCTACAGACTTGTGAAAATTTTCAAGAGCAGCATCATAATCTTTTAAATAAAAATCTAGAGAGGCAAGATTACCGTAAGTCGTACTAAGACCAACAGAATTATTACTTTTTTGATAAAACTGCAATGCTTTCTGAAACTCTAAAATAGCTTCTGTATATTGAGAGGTTACTACATAATAAGTACCTTTTCTATTATGTGCATTTGCAATACCTGATGACCAGTTATTTTTCTCCGCAAGTTGCAAGGCCTTGTTGACATATACTAATGTGGAATCTGGTTTATAATATAAATATTGATAAGCAATTTGCTCATTAATATCACTGCGAAGAGTATCTGACGTAACTTCTTTTAAAAGTTTAGAAAGGGAATCTATTTTAGTACTTTGCGCAAACGCTTGGGGTACCATCAAAAACAAAATACAACTACATAGTACAGAATAAACCTGCACACTTAGTGTAAAGTAGCCTATGTTTGACATTATAAAAGAAATTAGATTTGAGGTAATCTAATGTAATTTAAGTAGAATTAAATTCAAATTACAATCCTCTTGATATAATTTCTTTATTTATTTTTTTTATGACCTGTGGGCCTTCATAAATAAAACCGGTATAAAGCTGAATTAGTGATGCACCCGCTTCCAATTTTTCTATTGCATCTGCAGCATTGTGAATACCACCCACACCAATGATTGGAAATGCATTTTTGCTTTCCGTAGCCAAAAAACGAATGACTTCAGTAGAACGATTACGTAAAGGCTTACCACTTAAACCTCCTTGTTCTGCTTTATTTGCAGATGACAAACCTGCTTTGTCAATTGTTGTATTTGTGGCTATTACACCTGCTATATGTGTTATTTTAATAATATCAATTATATCTAATAACTGCTCGTTAGTAAGGTCTGGAGCTATTTTGAGAAGAATAGGCTTGGGGTTGCTTTTCTTAGTATTTAAATCTTGCAAACCAGATAACAATTGTGTTAGAGGCTCTTTATCTTGTAAGGCTCTTAAATTTGGCGTATTTGGTGAGCTTACATTTACCACAAAATAATCTACATAATCAAAGAGAGCTTCAAAACAAATCCTATAATCTGTATAAGCATCATCATTAGGAGTAACTTTATTTTTACCAATATTCCCTCCTATTAAAACACTTTTATTTTTCTTCAATCTTTTAACGGCATCCTCAACACCACCATTATTAAACCCCATTCGGTTAATTATCGCCTCATCTTCTTTTAGACGGAATAGGCGTTTCCTAGGGTTTCCACTTTGGGCTTTGGGTGTTAGTGTTCCTATTTCTATAAAACCAAAACCAAAGTCTGAGAGCTCTTGATAGAGCTTAGCATCCTTATCAAAACCAGCAGCGAGTCCCACGGGGTTTTTAAATTTAAGACCAAAAACTTCCCGCTCTAACCGCTTATCTTCGATATTAAAAACGGGTCTAAGTAGTTTTGTTATTCCTAATCTACTCATTAAGCGAATACTTTTAAAACTGAAATGGTGTACCGCTTCGGGATCAAATTTAAAGAGTAACGGCCGTATAATTGATTTGTACATAGCATGATAGTAAGTGGCCTCAAAAATACACTCGCTAATGGTAAATCAAAAAGAAAACTGAACATAAAAAAAGGCTCCCTAAAGAGCCTTTGAAGTTTATGGTAAATAAAGTTTAATTAAGTGTAATACTCAACCTTGCAAATAAATAACGCCCATCTATACCAAATTGAGTCGAACGTCTTGAATATAGGAAACGACCATCAGATTGAAACGCAGCATCAGATTTATCTGGATATACATCTAGTAGATTATTAGAACCTATTGTTAAACGCATTGCTGAAGAAAGGCTGTAACTCGCACTTAAGTCTGTAATTATTTTACCTCCATAAATACGATCTACTGTAGGATCTATATTGTTTGTAGCCTCTTCTACTTCTCCAAAATAGGTGTTACGTAAATTAAAATTCCAATCATTCCCTACAGATAAACTATTTGATAAACTACCTTTTGTACGAGGGACTGCAGCTTCTATATACAATTCACTTGTACGATCAAAATAAGTATCTGTAAGGCCTGCTGCCGAAATAGCGTCGGGAACATTAATATTTTCTATAGTTGTTTTAGAAACAGTGAAAGACAAGGTACTTTTTAAACGCATATCCTGACCAAATGAAGCGCTGTGATCTGCTACAAAGTCAATACCTTTTGTTTGCGTATCTACAGAATTTACAAAGAATGCAGCTTGTGTAGCATTAGCCTGACTAAATAAACGCTCTAATTCTTCGTTTCCATTTGAGGTAAACTGTCCTGTAAGAACTACGCGATCATCAATATTTATTAAATATCCGTCTGCAGTAAAGGTCAGGTTCGCATCAGGAATTTTAGCTGTAAAACCAGCCGTAAAACCAAGTGAAGTTTCTTCTTTTAACTCCCCTATTCCTAATAAACGGGCAACCCGAGAAGTATTTGAAAAAATACCTACTTCTTGAGGAACACCATCAACAAATAGCGTAGATGTTGAGTTGTAATTTATCTGATGCAAAGACGGTGCTCTAAAACCAGACTGCACAGAACCTCTTACGTTTAATACATCATTAACCTTCCACAATGCAGAAGATTTAAAATTTAATGTACCGCCAAAATCTGAGAAATTCTCATATCGCAAAGCTCCGGTTAGGCGAAATTCTTCTGTAAAATCTGCTTCCACATCTAGATAACCAGCTACCGAATTACGAAATGAGTCAACGACATTTTTAGGAGCAAACCCAGGAAATACCTGTATTCCTCCGGGACGTGAATCTCCAAAAAAGTCTGTTGCTACCGTTGAATTAGGATCTGTAGGATCATGCACATTACCTAATGTATTGTACTGTGCATATGAAAGCTCTTCTCCTGCTATAATATTGTAATTTTCAACACGGTATTCTGCTCCAAAAGCAACACTCAAGCCAGAAAGTACATCTTCAAAAAAGCGACTTACATCAAGATTTGAAGTATTTTCCTGATAACGGTATCCGCCAGCATCAGCGTCAAACGGAGTTGAGTTTAAAAGGGATGCATTTAAGGTATTTGCAATTCTATATGTAAATTCATTAATACCGGTATTGTTGCTTAAATCAACATTCCACTCACCTACCTTACCCTTAATACCTACTGCAATTGCTTTATCTTTTATGTTAGAGTTTATTTCAGGTAAAAATCCGTTTAAATAAACCGATGTCACGTTTCTAGATTGAAAAGGCAATCTGTAAAAACCGGCTGCATTACCGTTTTTAAAACCTATTCCACCAAAAGAGTAAAGCTTAAATTCACCTTCTCCTCGTAAAGGAAGTTCTAAATTTCCAAAAAACTGACCTCCTCTTAATTGAGAGTTACCCACACGCATATTGTAATCACTACGTTCCTGGCCTCTAAAACCAAGTTCTGTATCTGTATTATCATAGTTGAGAGCAGTTCTTAAATCTGGGATTCCTGTTGCTGCATTTACATCTGCAAGTACATCTGCTGGTAAGCCTGCAGATTGTGCAAAACCTTTAATTGCATCAACATCTGTTTGAAGATCTAATAGATCAAAACCAGAGTTATTGGCAACCCGCTCTATAGAACTATACCCCGAGAAAATTTGCCCAGAAAATGATTTCATTCTATTTGTAGCTCCTCTAAAATTAAAGTTTCCAGTAAAATTTACAAAACCACCTTGATCACCTAATGGCACGCCATAGTTTGCTCCTATATTAATTTTCTCACCGTCTATACCGTCATCAGGATTTTCACTAGTAAAATTAGCTCCCGTAGTTAAGTCTATAGCAAGTTTGCCGGTAGCTTTTTTAAGCACAATATTTATAACTCCTGCAATCGCATCAGAACCATACTGTGCAGCAGCACCATCACGTAAAATTTCAATACGTTCAATAGCGTTAGTTGGGATCGCAGATAAATCTGTACCTACAGAACCACGACCAAAAGTACCATTTGTATTAACCAGGGCCGTTTTATGTCTTCGCTTACCATTTACAAGAACTAAAACCTGATCTGGTCCTAGACCTCTTAAAGCTGCAGGAGCGATATGGTCTGTACCATCAGATATGGTTTGTGGATTAGAAGAAAATGAAGGCGCTGCGTAGTTAAGAATTTCGGTAACTGTAATTTGTGGAGAACTTTCTGCAATCTCAGATACACTTAAAACATCTACTGGTACTGCAGAATTCACAGCTGTTCTACTGGGATTTCTAGTACCTATTAAAACAACCTGATCTAGTGAAACGCCTTATGTCATTGTGACGTTAAGTGTTGGACCATTTGCTGTTAAGTTTTGAGTTTCAAAACCTACATAAGAAAATACGAGTGTCCCACCTTGAGGAACTTCAATCGTATAGTTACCGTCAAAATCTGTAATAGCCCCTTTGTCTGTACCTTTTACCTGAACAGATACACCAAGTAAAGGAGTTGCCTGATCATCGAGGACTGTCCCCGATACTTCGATTTGCTGTGCAAAACCTGTGATCATAAGAAAACAAGAAAACAGCACAGTCATAGTGTAATGTCTAACCATAGTATTAATTTTGGATTTGATTTTAAAAGTCTGAATTGACTCTTTTTAAGATAGTTAAAATTATTAACATATTCTTAAAATATCATGTTATTTATATCATTTAACGTCAATCGTTGCAGTAAAATCAATAAAACCATTCAATTTTAAATTTTTTGTCAAAAAATGTTACAGAAAGATAACCTTATTAACCGTTTTACGAGCTACGTCACTATAGATACACAAAGCGATGAAAACAGCACAACCACACCAAGTACAACTAAACAATGGGACCTTGCAAATAAACTGCATCAAGAACTTTTAGATATGGGACTCTCTGATGTATCTATTGATGATCATGGTTATATAATGGCTACGTTACCCGCGACAACGGCCGCAGAAGTTCCTACCATAGGTTTTATCTCGCATTATGATACAACTCCAGACTTCTCTGGCACAAATGTAAAGCCACAGATTATTGAAAATTATGATGGAAAAGATATCGTGCTTAATACTGAATTAGATATTATTTTGTCTCCAGATGATTTTGATGATCTTTTGCAATATGAAGGTCAAACATTAATTACTACAGATGGTACTACGCTACTTGGCGCAGATGATAAAGCGGGTATAACCGAAATTATGGAAGCCGTGCAATACCTCAAAAATCATCCTGAAATTGAACACGGAACTATACGTGTAGGCTTTACGCCAGATGAAGAGATAGGTCGTGGTGCACATAAATTTGATGTTACAAAATTTGGTGCAGACTGGGCGTATACAATGGATGGTAGCCAGATAGGTGAGCTTGAGTTTGAAAACTTTAATGCTGCTGGTGTAAAAGTATTTGTAAACGGAAAAAGTGTACATCCGGGTTATGCAAAGGGAAAAATGATTAACAGCATTCACATTGCTCAAGATTTTATCAACTCACTTCCCCGTTTAGAAACACCAGAACATACTTCAGACCGTGAAGGTTTTTTTCACTTAAACGGAATTAAAGGTGATGTTGAGCAAACCATTCTTGAATATATTATTAGAGATCACGATCGTGGGCACTTTGAAGCTCGTAAAGAAGTACTGAGTAATCTTGCTAATGAGATTAATAGCCAATATGAACTTGAATTAATCACATTAGAAATTAAAGACCAATACTTTAATATGCGTGAAAAAATTGAGCCGGTAATGCATATCGTCGAGCTCGCAGAAAAAGCAATGCGTGCCGTAGATGTAAAACCTATTATTAAGCCCATACGTGGCGGCACAGACGGATCTCAACTTTCATTTATGGGGCTACCCTGTCCTAATATTTTTGCCGGTGGACATAATTTTCACGGAAGATTTGAATATGTACCCGTAGAAAGTATGATTAAAGCGACCGAGGTAATTATTAAAATCGCCGAACTGGCAGCTAAAAATTAAAAAAATAAACCCTGACTCGTTCGAGTCAGGGTTTCTTTTCTAATTGTGATTTTTGAGCATAATTAAATTTAAACATACTCAGGTATTCCTTCAACTCCCTGCAAAATTTTCATATCAAGAGTAGACTTATCAGAACTATGTAAAACAGACATATCGCCAGTAGATTCTAAAATTACCGCGCGCACTTCAGACAACTGTAAGGCATTAGATTCGCGTAATTTTGCGATTAGATCATCTTCACCTACGTTTGTTTTGTTTAAATTCTCGTACAGTATTTTCCCTTCATACATAAGCATCATAGGAGCATTAGTCAAGATTTTATTCATTGTTTTAGACTTTCGCACTACAAATGAAAAAAATGTTTGAAATAGAATAATACCGCCTAAAGCAATAGCTCCCTTAAGTAGCGACTGGTTTGTATTCATCACCACAGTTGCAAGTATAGAACCTATTGCAATGGTAGATGCAAAGTCAAAACTAGACATTTTTGCAAAAGTTCTAAGACCGCTAATACGTGTTATTAATATTATGATTGAAAAGATTACGAGCAAAGAGATTAGTACTTTAGCTAGTATTGAGGCTGAAGCAAATGTCCAGGTTTCCATAGATTATATATTTAATATTGGTTAGTTTTATTCAAATTAAAATAATGAAATCGAGTATCCATAATTTCCTGTTTAACTTTATCTTTTTTTAACGAGTAGCTGTTAAATATTGTTATTGTAAATAAACTGAGATTGATAATCATATAGATTTGAATTAAATCTCAATCAATAGGTATTTATAAACAACCATCACTACTATTATGAATGCGACACTCACTTCTCCAAGACCTATTACAACAAATCAATTTGACTCTATATTAAGTACTGTAGGTAATACACCTTTAGTACATTTAAAACAGCTATCAACTCTAACAGGTGTTGATGTTTATGGAAAGCTAGAAATGGCAAATCCCGGCGGTAGTATAAAAGACCGTACTTCTTTAAGTATCATTGAAGAAGGCATTAAAAAAGGTGATATAACACCTAATACAACGCTTATTGAAAGTAGCAGCGGGAATATGGCTATAGGTCTGGCACAAGTATGTGGTTATTACAATATACCTTTAGTAATTGTTGTAGATCCTAAAGCAAATGGTCACACCCTAAAAATTTTAAAAGCATACGGTGTAAAAGTTGATATCGTAGAAAAGCCTTCTGAAGATGGTGGGTATTTAGGAGCCAGACTTAATCGCGTACAAGAGTTATTGGAAGAAATAGAAGATTCTGTTTGGACAAATCAATACGGAAATAAAGCAAACCCAAAGGCTCATTTTCAGACAATGTCTGAGATTGCACACAATTTACCTGATGCAGATTATGTGTTTTCTGCAACAAGCACCTGCGGTACCTTAATGGGTTGTGCTGCTTATATTAAAGAGAAAAACCTTCCAACAAAACTCATCGCGGTTGATGCTCAGGGTAGTGTGATTTTTGGCAATAAGCCTAAAGAACGTTTTATACCGGGTCACGGTGCAGGATTGCCATCTCAATTTTTAGATAAAAATCTTATTGATGATGTCTTTCATATTTCAGACATGGAGTGTGTGACGGGGTGTAAAAAACTTCTTGAGACCGAAAGTATTATGGCAGGCGGTTCTTCTGGTGCAGTAACTTCAGCTTTTTTAAAATTAGTACCTAAACTGCCTAAAAACAGTAAATGCGTATTGATTCTTTGCGATCGTGGAGAACGCTATGTAGATACAATTTATAATGATGAGTGGGTTGCTAAAAAACTTGGCTAATGGCTCGCTCTAATTTTAATATAGGGGTTGTAGGTTTTGGCCCTAAAGGTTTTTACGGTTTTGAACGGCTTATCGCGACTTTGCATGAACAGCCTGAAATCCCTAACGTTACCATTCATTTATTTAATGAATCTGAAGCATTTGCCACGGGCTGGGTGTATGATATAAATCAACCGGATTATTTATTGATGAATTATCCCAATAAATATATTTCGCTAAATCCAATTTCTAGCCCTGATCCTATTTTACCTATTTGCTCTTTCTCAGAATGGCGCTCTAAAGAAACAGGAAATTCGGTAGCATTTGAAGATATACAAATAGCGCCACGAAAAGATGTGGGTTTGTATTTAAGTCATTACTTTAAACAAATTTGCTCCTTATCAAATTCTAATATTGCTGTAGAAAAGCACGTCGCAAAGGTGGAGTTTATTGAAGAAAAAGATTCTAATTATCTATTACATACAAAAAACAAGCTATTAGAAAATATTGCGTTTGACGCTCTATTAATAACAACGGGGCATTCTCCTGCGATTTCCAGTAAATTACAAAGCGCAGAAGCAGATGAATTTACAATACCATTTGTATACCCTTTCACCGAAAAATTAAAGCATATACAGTCGCAATCTTCAGTAGCTATAAAAGGAATTGGCCTTACTGCAATTGATACAATTTTAGGTATGACCGAAGGAAGGTCTGGCTATTTTAAGGCGATTAATACTAACCAACTGACATACTTAAAAAGCGGTCTTGAACCAAAAGTAATTTTACCTTTTTCAAGATCTGCTGTTCCTATTATTCCTCGTGGGATGCATACTACCAAGTTGAAACAAACTAGCTTTTATTTCAAAAAATTTGTAGAAAGGTGTAAGCAAGACAACCTTCAATTTAATTTTGAATCTGAAGTTTTACCCGTAATAAAGCAAGATATTACAGCCTCGTTTTATCATATTCTTTTTGAATTAAATAATTTTGAATTTGACCCTAATTTAAGCTATGCTCAATTTCAGCAGGTTGTTACAGATTTTCACAATCACTTTCCTGAAATAGAAAAATTTACTGCCGAAGATTTATTGTTTCCTAAACTAAATATAACTAAGGGCCAACATCACGCAGTAAAATCATACTGGCAATTCTGGTTAAAAGAAAATCAAAAAGATAAAAGTCCGTTTGTAGCTGCTGCTACTACGTGGCGTTTTTTATCTGATGATTTTAATTATTTATATAGTCAGGATTTACTTACAAGAGACTCTAAAAAATGTTTTCAGCAAACCTATTTTGGTTTATTTAATCGGGTTTCTTATGGGCCTCCACTAATAAATATTGCAAAAATGATTGCACTTGCAGATGCCGAAATTTTAGATTTTTCATTTTCAAGAAGTCCATCTATTGAGCAGAAAACTAAATATGCGACACTATCTCTTCCAAATAAAAAAACAGAAATTGATTATTTAGTCGATGCCAGACTTCCACGAGGATTTTCTAATAATTCTTCTACATTATTTAATTCATCAACAGCTAATTTATTTTCTTTCGAAAAAAAATCAGAGAATTATAATGAACTTAAATGTACTCGACACGGGCATCCAATTAATTCTTCAGGAGCACTTGTAAAATCAATCGTACTTTATGGTACTCCTACCGAAGAAACACTTTTTGATAATGATACGCTTTCGCGAAAACATAATGATACTGCCACGCAATGGGCTAAAAATACAGTTGCGAAGCTTATAAACACAAACAACTGCATAACCTTTTAAAATGGAAAATAGTTTACCAAAATTAGAGCCTATAACTTCAGAATGGATGTTTAAAATTATAACCGATTTTAAACTTCAGGAAGCGTTATTTGAGACTTATAATTCGCCTATTAATATTCACAGTTTATCCTCTTTTGTAGATAATATAAAAGAATATCAGGATATTTTGGGTACGTATAAATTTAAGAGTAGAATCTTTTTTGCGCGTAAGGCAAATAAATTTCAAAATCTAATACAAGCTGCTGTAGAAAACGGTATTGGCGTTGATACTGCCAGTTTACAAGAGATGCAACAATGTTTAGATCTAAATGTAGATCCTGCAAAGTTGATTTCTACTGCTGCTATAAAAAATAATCAACTTTTAAAAGTCGCAATTAAAAATCAGGTTTTGCTCGTAATAGACAATCAAGACGAACTTGACCAAGTAGCAAAAATTTCTGAAAGATTGAATATACAAGCGCATATAGGCATTCGTATTTCAGGCTTTATGTACGAGGGTAAGAAGTTGATGAGTCGGTTTGGTTTTGATATAGATCAGGTTCACGATTTGATGGTATCGTATTTTAATAAAGATAATAAACACCTCTTCAAAGTAGACGGTTTTCACTTTCACCTAGATGGGTATAGTACAGCTCAGCGTGGCGAAGCGCTACATCAAACTTTAGATTTAATAGAAGCTTTACAAGCTACATTTCCACTTTCTTTTATTGATATAGGTGGTGGTATTTTAATGAACTATCTAAAACATCAAAATGAATGGAATGCCTTTAAGCACGAACTTAAAGAGGCTGTTTTAGAAAACCGTGATGCACTCACTTACAATAACGACGGTCTTGGCTACATAAATAGAAATGGTGTTATAGAAGGTAATCTTGCGACATATCCCTATTACAATGAGAACTCAAAAGCAAGTTTTTTAAAGGAGATTCTTGATGTAACAAATGCGGAAAGCAGAACTGTTTATCAACGCCTGGAAACACTTAGTATAGAATTGCGATTAGAGCCAGGCAGAAGCTTACTCAATCAAGTAGGAATAACATCGGCAAGGGTAGCACATCGTAAAATAGATGCTCGCGGAAATCATTTGATAGGTCTAGAAATGAATATGTCTCAATTAAAAAGTTCTAGCGCAGATTTTTTATTAGATCCTTTCGCAACTTTTAAAAATCCAGATTCTGATGCTACTCCTGTTTCAGTTTATTTTACAGGAGCCTACTGTCTCGAGCGAGACGTCCTTTTAAAACGAAAAATAAAGTTATCACAGTTACCAGAAATAGGCGACACCATAACTTTTGTAAATACTGCTGGTTATATGATGCACTTTTTTGAAACCGAAGCGCATCTTTTTGAACAAGCTAAAAATCTTTCAATTTCAGAAAGCAAAGAACGCTATCTGCCTGAAGATTTTAAAGGCGAATAAGTTTTAAAACCTGTAGCCTAATTTGCTTAGAACGAGTTGATTTAATAAAACTTGATCATGAATATAATTAGCATTCTAATAATTTCGGGTATTAGCACACTAGCAATGACGGCTTTTAGTTATTTGCTGACGCTTCTTGTTAAAAAAAATCTCATTGAGCCCTATTGGTTAAATGTCGTTTTATTTCAATCCAAAACTACATTTAGACCTTTAGGTTGGATTTTGCATTATATGACAGGTATAGGATTTTTATATCTTCAACTTTTTATCCTTAAGTTTCTTCCAGAAAATAGTTTAGCTAATGGCCTGCTCATAGGAATAATTGAAGGTATACTTGGCATTTTTATGTGGCATACTTTATTTAAAATTCTCTTTAAGCCAGATGAACTCAAATTAAGCTGGTACTATCTAAATCTATTAGGTGTTCATATCGTATTTTGTTATACAGCTCTCTATTGTATAAATTACTTATTATAATTTTAAATAATATAATTAAGCTTAAGTATAATTTTTAATTTACGGCATAATTCAATATAATTTCACATTTTATGTTTAAACACCGCTTATATTAGCTTGAAAACCTAATAAATTTATTTTTTTTAATAATTAGACATCATAATCTAGTTAATCCTTAATATAGTTTAAGATTATTTTAATTAACCTTAAACTATACTTTAACCTTTCCTTGTAATAATTATTTAACGCAGGTATTAATTTTAGGTTTCTAAACTAACCTAATATTTTTATCATGGCCAAACAACCAAAAAAAGAGCAAGTCACCTTCAACAAAATTGATCAACTTGCTGAGCATACTAAAGAAATGAAGGGTACTACTTTGACTACTAATCAAGGTTTAAAAGTAAATGACACTAATAATTCACTAAAAGCTGGGGAACGCGGAGCCACACTACTCGAAGATTTTTTATTGCGTGAGAAAATAACCAGTTTTGATCACGAGCGCATTCCAGAACGTATTGTTCATGCACGTGGTAGCGCTGCTCACGGTTATTTTGAGCTATATAAGAGTATTGAAAATTATACAAAAGCAGGATTATTTACAGATACAAAAAGAAAAACGCCTGTATTCGTACGTTTTTCTACAGTTGCCGGTTCTAAAGGATCTCCTGACCTTGCACGCGATGTACGCGGTTTTGCAGTTAAATTTTATAATGAAGAAGGCACATGGGATCTTGTAGGTAATAATATGCCTATTTTTTTCATACAGGATGCGATGAAATTTCCTGATTTAATTCATTCTGTTAAACCAGAACCTAATAAAGAAATCCCGCAGGCAGCTTCTGCACATGATACTTTTTATGATTTTGTATCGCACGCAACAGAAACCTTGCACAATCACATCTGGGTAATGAGTGACCGTGCCATCCCGCGTAGTTTGCGTATGATGGAAGGTTTTGGGATACATACCTTTAGGTTTATTAATAAAGAAGGTAAATCACATTTCGTTAAATTCCATTGGAAACCAGTTTTGGGAGTGCATTCGGTAACCTGGGATGAGGCAGTAAAAATTAATGGCGCAGATGCAGATTTTCATCGAAGAGATTTATGGGACGCTATTGAAGCAGGTCAATACCCAGAGTGGGAATTTGGTATTCAGGTTGTTCCTGAAGAAGATGAACATAAATATGATTTTGACTTGTTAGATCCTACCAAGTTAATTCCTGAAGATATGGTTCCTGTTGAGATCATAGGTAAAATGACACTTAATAAAAATCCTGAAAATTTCTTTGCAGAAACAGAGCAGGTTGCATTCCTACCGGGTCATATTGTTCCGGGAATAGATTTTACTAACGATCCGCTTTTGCAAGGTCGCTTATTCTCGTATAGAGATACGCAACTTTCTCGTTTAGGAAGTCCTAACTTTCATCAAATCCCAATTAACAGACCTATTGTACCTTCTCACAACAACCAGCGTGACGGGCATATGCAAACAGAAATACCGAAAGGTCAAACGGCATATTTTCCAAACTCATTAACTATGGGTTGCCCACATCTTGCAAAAATGGCAGATGGTGGTTTTACCTCATATGAAGAGCGCATAGATGCTCGCAAAATACGCTCTCGTAGTGATAGCTTTAGCGATCACTTCTCACAACCGGCATTATTTTACAGAAGTTTAGCTACTTGGGAAAAAGAACATGTAGCTGATGCCTATACCTTTGAATTAGGTAAATGTGAACACCAGTACATTAAAGAGCGTATGCTGTGGTTAATTAATCAAATAGATACTGATTTAGCTGAGAAAGTTGCCGATGGCTTAGGATTAGAAATCCCTAAGGAAATTGAGCAACCTATAAATCAAGCGATAGGTGCAGATGCAGAAGTTGAAAATTTTCAACCTAAAGCAAAAAAAGAATATTTAAAAGAAGACAAAGCGTTGAGCCAGGCAAATACAAAATTTGAAAGTATAGCTACGAGACAGATTGCTGTTTTGGCCGCAGATGGTTTCTCTATGAAAGATTTCAAACCGTATAAAGATGCTCTAGAGAAAGGTGGTGCTATGGTTAAAATTATTGCGCCTCACGGAGGAAAAATCATGTGTGATGAACAAATGGAACATAAAGTCGCAGCAGCAATTATGACAACAGAAAGTGTTTTATTTGATGCAGTTTTTGTTCCGGGTGGTAAAAAGTCTATAGATTCACTATTGAAAACCGGGAAATACGGCAAGTTTATTAGTGAAGCTTTTAAACATTGTAAAGCAATTGCGGTTTGTAATGAGGGGGAAGATCTTATTAAAAATAGTTATATCAAAGATTATAAGGATGATAAAGCTGTTTTTGTAAATGCTAAACCTGAAGATTTTGTAAAAGCCATTGCGCAACATAGAAATTGGGATCGTATGGAGGTTGCCGCCAGCGTACCGGTATAGAATACAAGTAAAAAATAGGCTGCCAAATGGCAGCCTTTTTTTTATCGCTTAAATTTATTAAGCGCCGCGTTTCTTATCTTTATTGTCGTCTTGATCACCATATTGATTAACGTGCTTATCCTTTAAAGGGCCTTTATCAATATTGCTTTTTTTCTCTTTCTTGTCGTTCTTGGTCTCTTTATCGTCTTTACTCATAATTTTAAGATTTGAATTAGTTTTATTAGATTGAGATTTAAACAATTCTCAATCACTTATAAATCAACCAAAAGTTACTTTTTAAGAATTGAAATCTTCTTAATTTTTTCCTATTATTAGATTCTAATTAGTATTAATATATGTATAAACTCAAAGTGAAATCAATTTTGCTTTGGTTAGTGGTTTTTCAATATATCCTTTTACAAGTTCATATTGTTCAGCTCTATTTTTATCTGCTAGATCAACAGATGAAGTAACCAATATCACTGAAAATCGGTTAGAATTTTCAAAACTGTTGAGTTTTTCAATAAAATCCCAACCATCTAATTGTGGCATATTTATATCTAAATAAAATAAAATACTTATAGTATCTGACACTTGAGATATACATAATAATGCCTCCTCGGCATCTATAAATATTTTAGGCACCTCATTATGTACATTAACTATCACGTGTTTATGAATAAGACAAATGACTTTATCATCATCAATTATAAAAATTTCTCTATTCATTAAGTGATGATTTTACTCTGTTAACAAAGATGCCTTTTTTGATATAGATCTAATAATCTCATCAAGCTCTACCGCCGAATTTAAAAATTCGTTTAAAAACATTTTATTATCATCTGCATCTAAGGGTAATTCTTCATTAACAAGCTCTACAATTCCCATCATTTTTGCTAAAGGTGCGCGTACCACGTGTGATTGAACGCGAGCTATCTCCTGTAAACGTCTATTCTTATCTTCAATTTCTTGTATATGCTCTAAAGTTTCAGATATATCTACAGCCATAACAACCCTTAAAGGATCTGTTTCAGTACTTAATTGATTACTATGCACTTCTACTTTAAAAATACTTCCATCTTTTTTCTTGTGTAGATAACCTCCTACTTTTCGAACATCTATATTCTTTTTAGTGTGTTCTACTACTTCTATTAATTTTTTTATCTCTTCTTCAGGACGCATTTCCTTAATGGTCATATTCAAAAATTCTTCTCTTGAATACCCATAATTTTTAATAGCAGCTTTATTTACCTGAATTATTTGTAGTGTATTTAAGTTATAAACCCAACAAGGTATGGGCATTAATTGAAATAGATCACTATTGCGTTTTTCTGAGGCTACTAAAGATAATTTTAATAATTTTTGAAAAGTAACATCTTGAAAGGTACCTTCAATACGCTTAGAATTATGACCCTTATTGGTTGTGGTACAGCGAATCCATTTAAAACTGCTATCCTCAAACACTATTCTAAAGTAAAAGTTATTTTCATCAATAGATTGCTCGTTAAAAAAATTTGCTTTAAAACTTTCAACATCTTCAGGATGTATCGTTTTTATAATATAATCAATATTGAAAATTTCGCTGTCATCGGGAAGATTCCAAATTTTATAAATTTGATTTGACCAGTACGTATTTTTAGTCCTTTTATCTAACTCCCAATATCCTAACCTGGCTATTCTCTGAGCAATCTTAAGTCGCCTGTTAGTAAATGTAACTTTCTGCGTTGCCAGTTTACGTTCTGTTATGTCAGAATGCGTTCCAAACATTAATAACGGTACATCGTCGTCATTCCACTTTACTATTCTACCGCGATCTAGTATCCAAACCCAAGAACCATTTTTATGTCTTAACCTGTATTCACATGAATAAAAGTTAGTCATTCCATTAAAATATTCTGATAAGGTCTTTTGAAAATTTTTAATGTCATTTTTATGTATTCTACTGTATAATGAATCCTTAGTTACCGGCTTTAGCTCATCTAATTCATAACCGAGTATTTCAGCGAGTTTATCATTATAGATTACGTTACCTGTATTCAAATTCCATTCCCAGGTTCCCACATTTGAAGCTTCAATAATATTAGAAAACCGCTCTGATTTATCTTTAAATAGTGCTTTACTAATCTCTAAGTCTCTAGTCTTTTTCTGTAATTCAAAAATTTGTAGAATCTGATTCGCCAAACTTTTTAATCCTTCAAATTGCTGATCAGACAATTGTCGTTCTTTATGATCTATTACACATAAAGTACCCAGAATAAAATTCTCCTCATTAATGATGGGAAAACCCGCGTAAAATTTTATGTGGGGATATCCGGTTACATATTTATTTTTAGAAAAACGAGGGTCAATATTGGTATTTTCTACGATTAATGGTTGGTTGCAATTTTTCAATAAAAACTCGCAAAATGCTTCCTCACGCGGCACCTCTTTTAAATCTATACCATAGTTAGAAATAAAATTATGTCGATGCTCTTCCATAAAACTTATAAGTACAGAAGGTGCGCCACTTAATATTGAAGCAACTTTTGCTATCTGATCAAAATCTTCTTTACGCGCATCTTCTACAAATAGGTAAGAGTTGACACTCTTTAACCGTTGAGATTCTTTATCCTGTAATTTTTGCATAAGCCAGACCTTAAAACGTCAAATTCGTAAGCTACTTCCTACTAAATATAAAAACAATTTAAAACAATGCATTAATATCTGTATAGAATTTATGACACAAAAAATTAATGATCTGTATATCAGAATACTGATATATTTTTGAGAAGGCAAATTTGGTTTGTAATTATAATTTAATCATTTAAGTACTTTAAAACTAAACTATAATATTTTAATTAGGATAAACCAGACAATAAGTTAGATGAAATGCAATTTATAAAATTTTATTCTCAATTATCTCACATCTAATTATTCTATTTTTTTACTGAATTGTTTATCTCCAACTACCTGTTTTAATACTAAATAATAAGCGGTATATTTAAGTGTCATTACAAAGTATTACTCGTTAACTTTCCTATAAAACACCTTATAAATTTGAAAATTAAACCCATATCGCTGCTTTTAATTTTATTTTTTACATTCTTAGGCACCTGCTTTTCACAAATTAAAGACTACCCTGCATACGACTTCACTCAACTTAAGAATAACATAACCCAACGGGCTGTATCTACAATTGCTCAGGATCAACAGGGGTTTATTTGGTTAGGAACTAATGGTCTGGGATTAAATAAATATAATGGAATTGATTATACACCTTATCAATTTAGCTCACAAGATTCTACGAGTCTCAGTAATTCGCTTATACACGCCACCTATGTAGATAGTCAAAATAAAGTCTGGGTCGCTACAGAAACGGGTCTCAATGTATATAATAGAGACCAGGATAATTTTAAACGCATACCACTAATTGAGAATCTTGGCTCTGGTATGATTTCGGTACAGGCCATTTTAGAACATGAGGATGGTTCTATTCTGGTAGGTACACATCAACACGGGCTCTTTGAGGTAAATAGTCATAATTATACGAGTAAAGCTTTCAAAACTGCAGGCTTAAAACAAATAAATAATTTACTTATAAATAGTCTAGCCTCTTTTGATAACCGCTATTTGTTAGGAACTAATCTAGGCGTTTTTGAGCTAGACGTTGCAAACCAGCTCATAAAGCCATTCTCTATTAATACTTTAAAGGGTAAAGTTTCTGTAAAGAACGCTATCAAAACCATGCAGGTAGATCATAAAGGAAATATTTGGCTGGGAACAATTAATCAGGGTTTAATTAAAATTGACAAAAATGAGAACGGAAGATTTGTAATTAAAGAGTTTCCTATTACATCTAAACGCGTTTTATCATTATTGAATACACCCCGAAATACCATTTTATGTGGCACAGAAAACGATGGTTTATTTGAACTCAGTCCTAATGGGGAACTACTTAACCATTATTACAATACTAAATTTAAGGACACCGGTATTAAATCTAATTCAATCTGGTCATTATTTCTTGATAATCAAGAGCGCATTTGGATAGGATATTATAACAATGGTGTAGGCGTATTTGACAGATTCTACGATAAATTTAAAGATCTAGAAAGCAAACCCAATTACCCTAATTCATTACAATCAAGCTCGGTTACAGGTATTCAAAAAGATGAATTAGATAGATTATGGCTGGGTATAGATGGTGGCGGCATAGATGTTTACGATACTAAGAGCAACATATTTACGCATTTATTAGATACTGAAAACACAATAGCTACGGGTCTTAGGTCTGCAGATGTGCAAACTTTGTTTAAGGACAGTAAAGGAACTTTATGGGTAGGAACCTGGGATTATGGCATTTATGCTTTAGAAAAAGATTCTAAAAAATTTATTAATTATACCATCTCAAATACAAACGGAAAACTAAGTTCAAATAGAGTTTCTAGCTTCTCTGAAGATTCTAAAGGCATTATCTGGATAGGTACATTCTCGCACGGTATTCATTCTTTTAACCCATATACAAAAGAATTCTCGAATTATAACCAGAAAATATTTAAGGAAAACAACCTGAATTATAGTGACGTTCGTAAAGTCTATGTTGATAGTGAAGATAATCTCTGGATAGGTGGAAATGCAGGTTTGTATAAATTTAAAACCACAGATAATAACTACGCCTTAGAAAATCTTACAGCACAATTATACAAAGACGGTGGCTCTAAGAATCCTAAAAGTCTAGTTATAGAAATTTATGAAGACTCTTCTAAAAATATTTGGATAGGTACAGACCTTGCGGGATTAAGTAAATATGAGATGAACACAAATACTTTCTCTTGGGTAGAACTAGCTAAAGGTTTTAACAAGATAACGGTTTCTAAAGTTATTGAAGATGAGTCTGGTTTTTTATGGATTGCCGGAAACAACGGTTTAACCCATATAGATAAAAATAAAAATATTCTCAAAAGTTACTCAACTACAGATGGTTTACTGGCTAATGACTTTAATGGTGCAGCCTATAAAGATGAGAATGGTCAAATTTATTTTGGCTCGTATGAAGGTGTAAATTATTTTAATCCAAAAGAACTACCCGTAAATAGAAATACCCCTTCGGTTTACTTAAGTGATCTAAAACTCTTTAATGCATCTGTGAAGCCAGGTACAAAAAAATCGGTTTTAGACAGGGTTATTTCACAAACTAATAAAGTAACCTTTAATCATGAACAGTCAGTTTTTACCATAGATTATGCGGCGATAGACTTTACAAGACCCGAAAATATTCAGTTTGCATATTACTTAGAAGGTTTTGAAGATAACTGGAATTACGTTCAAAACACGAGAAGTGCCACCTACACAAATCTTCCTTCTGGAAATTATATTTTTAACGTAAAAGCAGCTAACAGTGATGGTATATGGAGCGATGACATTGTTAAGCTTCGCATAACTGTTCTGCGCCCCTGGTGGTTTAGTAACCTGGCATTTGTATCGTATTTATTTTTATTAATTGCCACATCATACATTATTTATAACTTCATTAATGCGCGATTAAAGGCTAAACGAGCTATTGAACAAGAACGCAAAAATCATCTTCAGGAAGAAGCCCTCAACGCTAAGAAAATTCAATTTTTTACAAATATATCACACGAGTTTAGAACGCCATTAACACTTATACTAAGTCCGTTAGACGCTATTTTAAAAGATGCTTCGGTTCCCGAAAAACTAAAGAATAAACACCGCATAATTCATAAAAATACTACACGCTTAAAACGACTTATTGACGAGTTGATGGACTTTAGAAAGCTTCAGTTTAATAAAATTCCATTACACGTTTCAGAATTTGATATCAGGACATTAGTTTCCGAAATACTCGATTACTTTCATGAAGAGGCACATCAACGTAATATTGTGTTATCACTAGAAATTAGAAATGATTTAAAATCTATTTGGGCAGATAAAAATAAACTCGAAAAAATAATTTTTAATATTCTTTCAAATGCTTTTAAGAGTACATCTAATAATGGCATTATAACGCTTCATGTTAGTTTAAAAAAGAAATATATCTTTAAACGTATACCTAATACTCCTACCGAAGCTCTAGAAATAAGCATCGAAGACACTGGTAAAGGAATCGCTACAGATGAACTGGAAAAAATCTTCGACCGCTTTTATCAAATAAAAGAATTAAACGAGCAATATTTTGGAGGAACCGGTATAGGCCTTGAAGTTGTGAGCAGCTTTGTAAATCTGCATAAGGGAGAAATTTATGTGGAAAGTGAAATAGGTGTAGGTACAAAATTTAGAATTTTAATTCCCATAAGTGAAGAGCATTATGATTCTACAGACCGCATTGAACTTCCCTTTGGTAAAGCAGAATTTACAAATCAGATTCAAGAAACCGTTTCAGCTATTGAAGTAGAAAGCTATACAGATAAAAAAACTCTTTTGATTGTAGAAGACAATCCTGAACTTAGAAAATATCTGGTCACCGAACTTGCGGAAAACTATACTATTCTCGAGGCTGAAGATGGTGAGGAAGGATTAAAAAAAGCTATCGAGAGCACCCCAGACATAATAATAACCGATGTAATTATGCCAAAGATGAACGGCGTCACCTTATGTTCACACCTCAAAAGTGATCTTAAAACAAGTCATATCCCGGTGCTTATGCTCACTGCTAAAGCAATGGCAGACGACTGGATAGAAGGTTTAGATTCTGGGGCAGATGCTTACCTCAACAAACCTTTTAATATGGCGGTAATGCAATCACATCTCAAGCAATTAGTTAAAAACAGAGAATTACTATTTAAAAAATTTATTGGCAACGTAGTCCCGGTAAAACCAGTCACAAATCCGGTATCCTTAGATCAACAGTTTATACTAAAAATAATTGCCTATATACAGGAAAATATAAATGAGTCTGAACTTAATGTAGAAAAACTTGCAGATGAATTTAGTTTAAGTAGAAGTCAGCTTTACCGAAAAATAAAAGCACTTACCGGTTTAACGGCTAATGAGTTTATACGCAATTTACGTCTTGAGCGCGCTAAGAAATTAATTGAAGAAAGCAATAACTCTATAAGTGAGATTAGTTTTAATGTAGGCTTTTCCTCCCCTTCCTATTTCTCAAAATGCTTCAAAGCACACTTTGGGATACTTCCTACTGAAATCAAAAAGGATTAGAGCTAATTATAAAAGTACAATTCACGCAGTGCAATATTATAATTGATTTACAAAAAAGCTTTATGATACAGATGCTACAGCTTAAAATATATTTTTTAGAATAGAGTAACCACAATACACATCTAGGTTTAGTTGATATATAAATTAGGGTAATATATAGAATAAAAAAATGAGGGCTTTCGCCCTCATTTTCGTTGCTAATTGTAAATTCAGATAAATGAGTTAATCTACAAGTTCGCCACTAAAATCTTCACTAACATCTCTTCCTGCTAGACCATCAGCCACACCTTTATATGCCGGTTTTCTACCAAAGTTGGTGTCAAATACATTAGGAGACTCCTCCGGTAGCCAGAATTCATGTTCATTAGCCTTATCAGATAAATTCCATAAGGTGATCCCATATTGCTGTGATGCAGGTATAATCTCACGGAAAGAATCTACTACAAATTGATACATAGCAGACTGGTCTAACAACTGTTGCATAGTAGGTGATGCGGTACCTAATCGCACGTCTAATTCGCTAACCTTAATCAGTTTACCACTAGCAGCTAATTTTTGAAACATCTGTACAATATTGTCTCTGCTTGTATTTAGAGAAATATGCATTTGTGTACCTATACCGTCAACCTCAGCTCCCTGACTTTCTATATAATTTGTATACTCTATAAGACCATCTAATTTTGCTAAACTAGACTCCAGATTATAATCGTTTATAAACAGAACATCATCAGAATTACCATACTGTCTCGCCAGTTTAAATGCTGTTACTGCATAGTCTTTTCCTAAATATTTTACCCAGTAGAAATCATCATTTGCAGGATCTGTAACATTACCGTCACGCAAGCTACCTCCTTCTTTCATAGGCTCATTAACAACATCCCACGCGTGAACATCTGCTTTATAATGTGTAAGCATTTGAGACATCCAATTTTCCATTGCGTCCCCTATCAATTCTGCTTTTTCTTCGTCAGTTTTTTCGATGATAATAGTCTCTGAACCTGCCGCGACTTCACCGGTAGTAAGTACTATATCATCAATATAGAATGTTGCTGCAGAAGCCCCAAAATCAAATATAAACTTCTTACGATCTGCTTTACTTGGGGTTAGGGTGCGTACCACTTGCGTCCAGTTTGTAGTTGTATTAATAGCTCCCGAATAATCTGCAGAATAATCTGGACTCTGTAATTCTACTTCTAGAGATGCTGCTACATCAGATTTTATGTAGAATGAGATGGTATGCGCTACACCACTTTCTAAAGATGTCGGAAATTCAAAAACTTGCTGAGCCGAGTACGAATTGGCAACTACAGGATTTGTTAATACCATCGCATAATCACTACTATACCCTGCTCCCTGTGCAGATACAGAACGGGACGATCCGTTGCCATAACCACTCCACGGGTTTAAGGAGGCATTTTCAAAATCACTATTGGTTATTAAATTTACCACTTCAGTTTCTGCATCAAGATCTACAAGACTCAGCGTATTTACATCTACATAATAATTAACATTAGACCCATACCCGAAATTAAAATCTATTCCAAAAGGTTGTAATTGGCCACCTTCAGTTTTAAAATCACTTACTGTAAATTTTACTTGTTTCCATTCTGAGGTTGTTGCAAAATTATCTGAGGCGCCAGAACCATACCAATCTTTATAAGGATAATTATTGTCTAAACCTCTAAAGGTAACTTTACCGTTTCCGCTATTATCTGATCGCACATAAAAAGAAATCTCATACGTATGCCCGGCTATAATACCGGTATTTAATGGAGATCTAAACTGTAAATCGTAATAATTAGCCGGAGTTGCCGCTTCAAACTTTACTGCTTGTGATCCTGCTGCAAGCCCTTCGTCTGCTGCAACTGTAACAGTGCCATTTTTTCCCCAGCCGGTAAGACTTCCATCCTTAAGGCTAGATAAATCTAGAATATTGCCTCCACTGGTACCGGGAATTATGGTTGGGGCTATTAAACTATTAAGATAATTTGCGTTTTGATTTGCATGCCAAACTAATGTATGCCCATATACATCAAGACCGGCTTCATTAGTTAATGCGATAAAATTATCTACCGGGCCAAAATTAATCTGTCCCTGATTGTTAACCATCGCACCATGCTTCATCGCGTAACCTACCGTTGCATCATCATAATTTTCATTTACCAGAGCTCTATAAGCCGCGTCGTTCACATATAGATCCATAACGATACCAACACCTAAAACAAAGTCTGTGTAGGTCTTAAGTGGCTCATATCGACTTATTTTCTCTGCAAGTTCAAGTGGTAATTCTGCAGTGGTAATTTGATTCTCTTCCGGTACTTCTTCCCAGTCCATAATACTATCCTCACAAGAGGACATCAACCCTACAAAAATTAGGAATGCCGGTATTAATTTTAAGTTTTTCATCGCTTTATTTTTTATGTTATTCAGGAAAATCTGTAACCGTAGGTACTTCTAGAGATACAATTCTCCAATTGTCTGTATATATATCCACATATGTAGGTGTGGCAGCAAATTCTACATCACTGGGACTTCTAGTTACATTACTCAGCAAAACATCTGTGTTATTAAAAAACATCCCAAAATTTTTAAATGTTGCCGCTTCACGGAATGCCAGCAGGTCTGCAAAAGTGAATTCTGTATCTTCAGCTTCATAATTGTAGAAATCTGTAAACGGTACGGTAACCGTGGTCCAGCCTTCAGTCATAAAAGGTTCACGCTCCTCATCTACAATCCACGGCACATAATTATAAGTTCCGCCATTCCATTCACCACCATTAAAATTATTGATGAGTAAAATTTGTAAAACACCGCTGTTCCACGCTTTCGGAACATAAATATCAAATTGAAAAGCCAGCTCTTCTAATGGAGTAGTTGTTGGAAAAAAGGGTGTGAATTGCGTGCGCCAGCTTTCGCCCCCTGTTGTAAATACTTCAGATAAACGATTTGAACCTGCCGGAAACGTTCCTTTTCCTTCGGGACGATGCGGTACATAAGTACCTTGTGACGTATTACCTTCACCTATTACTTCAGATTCTAATTGAGCTGTGCGAATGGTGTTTCCAAATTCACCAATACCTCCCATACCATCAAAGTTGAGAATCACACCTTCTTTAAAATTGAAATATGCAGGAGAATAGGCTGCACCATTTGCAGACTCTATATAAATAGAGCCTCCTGAGGTCGCTACACCTTCAGGCATAGTTACCGTAAAAAACTCACCATCTACTTCGTCAAATATTATTCCGTTTGTAACCTCAACGTCTCCCGGAAAAACAACTTTTGTAACTTCAATTAAACCAGAACCATATACCGTGATTTCTTCACCCGGCTTTGGCATTGTATGCGAAATACGATTTATTTGAGGTGCAGAAGATCTAATTTCAAATTCAATAATCTTTTCTGAATTGTCTTTTACAAAACGTATCGTATTGCGTACCTCATCTGCTGCTTCTACCGTAGGGGTATCACCCGAAACCCGAACAAGCATCGAGGTATCTGATACATAAACCGGATTGAAACCAGTTTGATAACCATTTATAAATACGCGTTTAAGCCCTGTAAATCCAGAACCTTCTATGCGTAATAATTGTCCTAATCTTACAAATTCTACCTGACGGTCTGGTACTGCAGAATTTACATCTTGAAGAAAAACCGCACTTACGGTTATCTCTCCTCCCGTTGCATCGTCATCATTAGAACAACTTGCAAGAATTAAAAAGAACAAGAATGCCCCAAAAAACCGGGCTAAGCTCCTATCCAAATTTTTTATTAATATGTCTTTCATCTGTAAACTAGTTTTAGTTATTTCTAATGTATTATTCAAATAAGTCTGTAATACGTTCTTCAGTAAATTCATAAGGAACAGCAGCTTCTCTCAATAGCGGATTTTGAACCACTTCAGATTCAGGATATGGTAATAAAAAAATGCCTTCATCAACCACACCTATAGCACGAGATTCCGGGTCACGCGTATCATCTATATTTGCTTCGTTCTTTTCTTCATCATATGTAAATGGCACAACTACATCACGATCCTGAGCACTTATATAGTTGATCATTTCTTGCTCTTTGTAATAGGCTCTACGCACGATATCATACCAGAATTGCCCTTCCATACACAGTTCAACTCTACGCTCGTGAAACAAATCATTAAATGTTAAAGATGTTTTTGAGGAGAGACCCGCTCTGGTACGCAATGCATTTACATACATTAAAGCAGTTGCATCTGTAGTTGAAGCATTGTTGCCCAACGCAGCTTCTGCATAATTTAAATACACCTCACCCAAGCGTAACATATAGGTATTTAAAGCAGAATTTTGTCGTGAAATACTAGGATTATCTTTAGTAGAACCTACAACTCCTTTTTTTACATTCACATACGTATTCTCGTGATCTACAAGATACCCGCCATTAGCTTTGCTCAACTCGGGATAAAAATCTCCATCTGCCATCCAAGTTACTTTGCGACGCAAATCTCTAGCTTCATACTCTTCTAATACATCATAAGACGCTCGAGTAAAAAAACCATAAGCAGCATCATCACCTGTAATTTCTGAACCTAAGGCAAAGAATGCCTGATGCGGATTATTTACACCATACTCTCCGTTAGGAACCCATTGCAATGCAAAAAGTGATTCTGAATTATTATTATTTTCGACTTTAAAGAGATCTTCATAGTCATCTAATAAGGTATACGGTCCTTCTTCAATTACTTTTGCCGCAGCTTGTTTAGCCAGGTCAAGTAGTTGTTGATTTCTGTTTCCACTATTTGCATTATCGCTTAGACCTGCATAAGACAGATATAAACGTGATAACATCCCAAAGGCACTGTATTTTGTTACTCTTCCGGCTTGACCGGCTTGTTCTGGTAAAAACTTAGCAGCATACTCCATATCGCGTATTGCAAACTCATACACATCAGAACGCGGACTTTTATTCACAATAGGATTGCTAATGATATCTGCCTGACTGGTAGCGATAATAGCATCACCCCACAACGAGGCGATATACCAGTATGCAGCGCCCCTCATAAAGCGAGCTTCGGCGATATATTGCGTTTTTAATTCTTCTTCAACACTACTGCCTTCTATGGCTTCAATCGTATTATTGGACTGCTGAATTACAATATAAAATGATCTCCAGGCTTCAACTAAAGGTCCGGTTAGTCCTGTTTCAGTTAAATCGCTAAACGGATAGATATAATCTGAAAATGGCGCATAAAGATTATAAGAACGCCCGTCTCCCAAACCAAAATAGAATTTATCATTAAATGAAAACCAAACGCGATTGTATAAGGGTGCAGTAGCAGCTCTAAAATCTTCTTCAGACTGAAAGAAATTTTCTTTTGCAATCTGATCATTAGGTTCTATCTCCAGATCATCGCTACAGCCAGAAATACTAAGTGCCAGAGCGGTAATTAAAAACGTATAAATTAAGGTATGTGTTCGCATAGTATTTTTATTAAAAATTGACATTTAGACCCAGTGTATAAATACGAGGTGATGGATAACGACCATTATCAATACCTGTTAATAGTGCATCCTGATTAAGGGAGCCCACTTCAGGATCGTAACCAGAGTACTTCGTGAATGTGTAAACATTCTGAAGGTTTGTAAATATTTTAAAATTGAGTAAACCGAATTTTTCTATAAAATCTCGAGGAAGACTGTATCCAAAAGAGATATTTTGAATTCTCAAATACGACCCATCTTCAAGAAAACGGTTGCTGTATCTAAAGTTTGAGGTTGATGCCGCCGATGATGCAGCAATTCTAGGCATATACCGGTCGCCGCCTACAATCTGCACGTTTCGGTAATCATTAGGACCATCAGGATTAATTAAGCCTAGTTCTGCATAACCTAAAGCAGTATGTAATAGGTTTGTATTACCTCTTGGGTTTTCTAAGAAACGTCTTTGATAATTAACAATTTCGTTCCCATATTGCCCAGATAGCTGTACGTTAAGATCAAAACCTTTATAGCTAAACGAGTTTCCTATACCATAACTAAAATCTGGTAATGGGTTTCCTATGTAATCCCGATCCTGCTCATTAATTACGCCATCGTTATTGATATCTTCAAATTTGTAATCTCCTATCCATACGCCATTTTCACTTATGGTTAAGCCTTCGGGTAATGCAGTAGGAACAACTTCTCCGGCTTCATTTCGGTAATAAAAATCTGTTGCATCTTCAAAACGACCTATTACTTTATAACCATAAAACTGCCCTATAGGTTTTCCTACAGCTGTACGCGTTACAATCGTAATATCTGAACCTTGCTGAAGTGTTCTGTTTAAAATTCCGGTTTCCGTAGCCAGACCTAAAACTTTATTTCTATTTAATGTGAATATGAGGTTTGACTTCCATTGAAAGTTGCCATTATCAATATTTACCGTATTCAAAGTAAGCTCCAGACCTTTATTCTCAAGGGAACCTATGTTCACATAAGGTGCTGAAGTTGCCCCTACTCCGCTTGTACCTGCATAATCAGGATAGGGAGCCAATAATAGAAGGTCTTTAGTTTTCTTATAATAAATGTCTGCGATAAATTCTAGGCGGTTATTAAACATATTAAGGTCAAGACCTAAGTTGCTTGAGTAGGTAGTTTCCCATTGCAAATCTGCATTTGCTGTATTTGCAGCCAATAAACCGGCTCCAAAAGGTGTAGGAGAAGCGGCATAAATAGATGTGTATGCATAGTTAGGAACACTTTGATTCCCTACTGCCCCATATCCCAGACGTAATTTAAGGTTGTTTATAAAATCATTTTCTTTTAGGAAATCTTCGTTTGAAACCTTCCAGGCTAATGCTGCAGAAGGAAACCAACCCCATCTGTTTTCTCTTGAAAATTTTGAAGAACCGTCATAGCGTATGGTTGCCGTTAAAAGATATTTGTCATCAAATGAATAAAAGGCTCTTGCGAAATACGAATTAAGAGAACTTTTAAAACTGGCATTAGAATTACGAGCTGTAGTAGCATCTCCTGCATTTAAATCTGTAGCTCCATTTGTTAAATAGCCAGATCTATACCCAAATAAATTCTCAAAATAAGATTCCTGATATTCCTGCCCCAGAATTGCATTTATACTATGCACCCCAAACGAGCGATCATAGGTCAATACGTTACGGATGTTGTAATATTTATTATATCCTTTAGTACGCGTTCCCTCTCTGTTTGTGTTAGAAACACTTTCACTAAAAAAATACGAAGGGTTAAACGTGTAAGCATTTTGAAAACCGTAATCAATAGAATATTCCGTTCTTAAACTAAGTCCTTCAACAAATTCGATCTCAGCAAAAGTATTGGCTCGTATACCCGTATTTTCGGCACGATTATCACGTAGAAAAGCTAAACCTACCGGGTTACTCTGCGGAAACTCTTCATTTACCGGACCCGAAAAATCGCCATCTGCATTACGTACAGCGACATTAGGTGTTTGTCTTAAGGCCGTAAGAATTAAGGATTGATCTGAAAAGGTTGTATTTTGATTAATGGTATTGAACGCAAAATTGATTCCCATTTTCACATAATCTTTTACCTGAGAATCAAAAACACCACGCATCGTAAAACGCTCAAAAGAAGAACCCAGCGCAATACCTTCCTGATCTAAGTAACCTATACTCATATTATAAGTACTTTTCTCATTTCCGCCAGAGACAGAAAGGTTATGATTTTTCATCATCGCCCGGTCAAACATCGCATCCTGCCAGTCTGTACCTTCACCTAACAAATCTGGTCTTATAAAGTCTGCATCCCGCTGTACTATACCCAGATCTGCTCTGTTATTTTTATGAATAGCATATTCCCACAAGTTTAATAACTCTAATTGTTTGGGAATTTCTTGATAACCTATGTAATTGGAATACGTGATTGTAGCCGCACCATTTTTTCCTCGTTTAGTAGTGATAAGAATAACTCCGTTTGCTGCACGCGAACCATAAATAGCCGTTGCAGAAGCATCCTTTAAAATATCTACAGAAACAATGTCTGATGGGTTAATAGAGGCAAATGCATTTTGACCACCCTGACCTGTATTGCTGTCTACGATCACCCCGTCTATAACAAAAATAGGTTCATTAGAACCCGTGATTGAGCTCACCCCTCTAATACGTATAGAAGAACTTGCGCCGGGAGCACCACTATTTTGTTGAATTTGAACACCGGCAGCTCTACCCTGTAAAACCTGATCTAAAGTGGTAGGTATCGATTTTTCTATCGCTTCGCTAGAAACTGAAACCACAGCTCCGGTAACATCAGAACGTTTCATTTTACCATAACCGATTACCACTACTTCATCTAAAGATGATACATCAACCTCGAGTGTAAGATTAATAGATGTTTGATTATTTACGGGTACTTGCTTTGTCTGAAAACCCACATAGCTGAAGACCAAAACGCCATCTGCAGGAACATTACTAATTGAATAATTTCCGTCAAAATCGGTTACGACCCCATTTTGGGTTCCTTTTAATAAAACAGAAACACCGGGTATAGGTGCAGTATCATCAGATACGGTACCGGTAATTGTAGATTGAGCGAATCCCGCAAGCGAAATCAGACTCACCAGTAGCGTGAGATACACACCACAAAATTTCGGTTTGAGTTTGTTAAGTAAATGTTTTGTCATTGTCATAGATAGTTTAATAACGAGTTTAAAGATGATTAAGCAACTGCTTTACTATATCGATTGAATTTATGTGCATTCTATTATTTTTTAGAATTTGCTCAATCAAACGAAAACGATTGAAGTAAATAAGACGTTGATTATTTTTTGATGACTTCTAACAAATATATCGGCAGAATCAAGAATTGTGTAAAAGATTTGTAGCAAGCCAACCGTAATTTTGAAGCATTGCCTGTATACACTGGGCTAACGCCAATTTTTTTAACAAAAATCGCTTCATTTTTAGGCGAAAAACACACTTTTTTGACCAATTTTTACATAGTTTTTGGTGAAAATTTCGCGCTAAAACGACAACTTGTAGTCAAAATGACTATAATTTTGAAATTTTTACGCTTTCAAAAATATTAATGTATTTTTTACATTCTTCGCAGAAGGATATAATTTGATTACAATTTGTATCGCATACAAAAATTGCTCATAACACGCATTTAATTTGATCTGGAATAACACGCACTCAAAAAAAAATACCCCGGAATAACGTCTCGGGGTATTTTTAAAATTTCACTAGATATTTTAACTAGAGTCTATAAATATCAGGTAAAAGCAGTCATCGCTATTTATCAGTTCTAAATGGCAATGCAGGTAATCCTTGAGTATTAAATACATTTACAGTATCAGGATTATCTGCCCACGCATACCGCACATACAATGGTTTTGAAACTTGCTCACTTGTTAATACAATCGTGTTTCCTACAACCTGAGCTTCCGCCCAATAAAATTTACCATCTGCTCCTGCTACAGCAAATCCCTGGGGTTTAGCCCCTTGTATTTGAATTGAAGAATTAAATAAGTCGTAATGAACGATTGCTTTATTATCTTCAATTTTTAAAGATTTAAATCGGGGTCCGCTGCTCACAACATCTTTATGATAGACCAGTTTTTTAGCTCCTAAGGCAAGCCGATGACCTACATCCTTTTTATTTAAAGGGTGAATATCATTCCACTCACCCACATCTATTAAAACGGCCATAGCCGTATTTTTTAAATCCAGCACAGCTTCCTGCGATTCGCGCATCTTGGCCCAGTCACTCTCTGTAGGTTCTTCATAAGATTTAAGAAAATTAGCAAGTTGCGCCAATAAGAAAGGAGTATCCCCTTGCACCCATTTAGAGCGCCAGTCATTAACTAAAATTTTTATCAACTCATTATACTCATCTGCATTGCTCACATTAGACTCACCCTGATACCAGAGCATACCGGCTATTTTATAATTTAATAATGGGTTTATCATGGCGTTATACAATCCGGTAGGTTTCCACCTAATAAAAGTAGGAGAAGCTAACGGCTCTTGGATTGCTCCCAGTTTATACTGCCACGTGCCTTTAAGGTCTATCACTGTATCCTCAAAACGAATTTCATAGTCTTTATCTTCAACAAAACCCCCACGTCCCTGCTCATTAATTACCCGAACTACAAGCTGGTTCTTTTCTTTTAAAATACCTTTTGGAATCTCATAACGTCTTGGTGGATATTGATAGGTCGTGTTTCCAATAAATGTCCCATTAATAAAGATTGAATCTGCATCTACAATCCTTCCCATTTCTAGATGCGCTTCTTTTCCTATGAGTTCTTTAGGAAGATTAACTGTCTTCATAAACCACACAACACCATTAAGAGCGCCTAGATTAGTTTCTGCCCAATAGCCCGGTATTTGCATCGAATCCCAATTTGAAATCTCAAATTCTCCCGATTTCCAGTTATTCTTTAAGCCGGTATCAGCGTTATTTAATTTTGAATACCAGTCTTGCTGCCGTTTAATATCGCTAGTTGCTATACTATCTCTATAACTTTGACTTTTAAATTTTTGAGCTGAAGCCTGTGCTCCGGGAAATGATTTTAGTGCATCATAATCTAACCAGGATTCTATAGGAGAACCACCTAAACTGGCGTTAATGATCCCCACAGGAACATTTTGATCTAAATGAATTTCTTTAGAAAAAAAATAGGCAACTGCAGAAATATCTTCAATAGTTGCGCTGTTTACCGCAACCCATTTACCACCCGGTAAATCTAATTGAGGGCCTGAAAAATCATATACTTTCGGAACTTCAAAATAACGAATATCAGGAAAATTTGCTGTGGCGATTTCCTCTTCATAAAGAGGTTTTACACGCGACATAGGCAACTCCATATTTGACTGTCCTGAGCATAGATAGACATCGCCTACCAGTACGTTGTCTACAGTAAGCGTTTCTAAGGCAGATGTTATAGTAACTGAGGACGCTTCGGCTTGATTAGGAGTGTTAAATGTTGTGATCCAGATTCCTGTATTATTAGTTTTCACTTTTTTGTGCTTTCCTAAAAAAGACACCATTACAGGCGCACCGGAATCTGCATAACCCCAAATATTGATTTCAGTATTGCGCTGTACGACCATCCCATCACTTACGAGCTTAGGTAGTTTTAGTTGAGCTTCAATCCGAGGTATTGAAAATAACATGAACAGACAAACTAAAATACTGTTTGTGCTTTTATATATATATGTATTCATAGTCCCTACTTTTATTTAAAAAAATGATGTTTTGGCTTATGTGAACGTGTTATTCTTATATCGTAAAGACCACTAATAATTAAAATTATGATATGGTCATTATTACTATATGTGGTTAAATTTAATTAAATTTGATTGATCACCTCTTAATTCGTGTTATTAAATTTAAAATCATGCAATCGATTTCGTTTAAATGTAGCTTATAGCTCTTTTTAAAGCGACTTACTCACATTCAGAACAGTATACCATGAAAAAACTTTTATTCTTAATAATGCTTTGCGTTTCTATGCATTCTTACAGTCAGGATGCATACAATTTATGGTTACAATACCATCCAATTCAAAATGAAACCCTGTCAAAAGAATATACCGCGATTCTTAATACTGTGGAACTTCGTAGTACTACACCCACTTCAGCTGTTATAAAAAACGAATTAAATATAGCTGTACCAGCTATGCTTAGTATCAACCCCAATTTTGCTACCTCCTCGCCTACACTGCTTATCTCTAAAGTAGCAGATCTTTCTGAAGCAGAATCAGAACAACTTAGTAGCACTCAGGAAATAGGTTCAGAAGGTTTTTATATTAAACCTATTCAAGTCAATAAAAAGAAGCTTCTTCTTATAACGGCAACAACAGATAAGGGACTTTTATACGGTACCTATTACCTGTTAAATCAAATACAGCAAAATAATTCCCTGCAAAACATAGATGTGCTTGAGAATCCGCAATTACAAAAAAGACTTTTAAATCATTGGGATAATCTAGATCGCACAGTTGAGCGCGGTTATGCCGGTTTTTCTATCTGGGATTGGCACCTGTTGCCAGAGGTCATTAAAAAAGAATATATAGACTATGCACGAGCTAACGCTTCAATAGGAATTAACGGTACGGTTTTAAATAATGTTAATGCAAGTGCCGAAATTCTAGAACCCTTTTATCTGGAAAAAGTAAAGGCACTCGCAGATGCTTTTCGCCCTTATGGTTTACAAGTATATCTCACTGCACGCTTTTCTGCTCCTATTGAGATAGGTGGCCTGGAAACAGCAGACCCCTTAAATCAAGAGGTGCGTAATTGGTGGAACCAAAAAGTAAACGAGATTTACACGCAGATACCTGATTTTGGAGGCTTTCTGGTAAAAGCTAATTCTGAAGGCCAACCGGGTCCTAATAATTATGGGCGTTCGCACGTAGATGGTGCAAATATGCTGGCTGAAGCCCTTGAACCTCATAACGGTATTGTAATGTGGCGGGCATTTGTATATTCAGACGAAAAACCAGACGACCGGGCAAAACAAGCCTATTCTGAGTTTGTACCTTTTGATGGGACCTTTAAAGATAATGTGCTGGTTCAAGTAAAAAATGGAGCCATCGATTTTCAGCCCAGAGAGCCGTTTCATCCGCTTTTTGGCGCTATGCCCAATTCCTCTTTAATGATCGAATTTCAAATCACTCAGGAATATTTAGGAGGCATTTCACATCTAACCTTCTTGCCTAAATTATTTGAAGAAACCCTGCAGGAAGAAACGTTTAGCCAGGGAGCAGGTAGTACGGTGGCCAAAGTCATTGATGGGTCATTAAGTTCTAAAAAACTTACCGGTATTGCAGGAGTATCTAATATAGGAACCGCCCATAATTGGACGGGGCACCCATTTGCACAAGCCAATTGGTATGGCTATGGCAGACTCGCGTGGAATCCCAATTTAAAAGCTGAAAATATTGCGAAAGAATGGCTTAAAATGACCTTTACTTCAAACCCTAAGTTTGTAGAATCGATGACCAGACTTCTTCTAAATTCACGCGAAGCTGCCGTAGATTATAGAACTCCACTAGGATTGCATCATATTATGGCAGCGGGTCATCACCAGGGTCCGGGACCGTGGGTAGATTATCTGGGGAGAGCAGACTGGAACTCGGTGTATTATCACAAAGCAGATAAAAACGGCATTGGGTTTGACCGAACTAATACGGGTAGTAATGCGCTAGAACAATATGCGCCAGAGCTTCAGGAACTCTATAATGACCCAAAAACAACACCTGAGAACTACCTACTTTGGTTTCATCATTTACCCTGGGATTATACCATGAACAATGGCAATACGCTATGGTATAATCTTGCGCAGCACTATCAAAATGGTGTTGAAACGGTTGAGAGTATGATTGCAACCTGGCAGCAAATGAAACCCTATGTGGGAACTGATGTTTTTACAGAAACCGAAATGCTTTTAAAACTTCAGCTTAAAGAAGCAAAATGGTGGCGTGACGCGTGTTTACTTTATTTTCAGGAATTTTCACAACTAGAAATGCCGGCATTTATTCCTAAAGCGTCGCATACTCTTGAGTATTACAAAAATTTTAGAAATAGGTATGCACCCGGAATCAATCCCTCGTGGGATTAATAAAATAGAACTTATTATCAGTTATGAATACTAATACAATGTATCGAAAGCGCTTAAATTTCACGTTGGTGTTGCTTCTGTTAAACTGCACGCTATTTGCGCAGCAAAAATTAATTTCAACTGAATTTGTAACTGGAAGTTTTACCCTTGCATCTACTAAAGATACAGCGCCTGTTGTAATAGACTCCAGCGATTTTGAAGGTGTTCTGCTGGCCGCAGATAACTTTATTAAGGATATCGAACGGGTAACCGCTAAAAGCAGTTCTAAACGCTATAATGTTGAAAAAATAGGATCTATAATTATAGGTACTATTGGTAAAAACAGGTTTATAGACAATCTTATTGAAGAAGGAAATCTTGATGTAGACTCAATCAGAAATTCCTGGGAAGCTTTTACAATTCAACAAATAGATGGAAACCTAATCATTGCCGGAAGCGATAAACGCGGCACCATTTACGGAGTATATACTCTTTCTGAAGCGATGGGCGTATCTCCCTGGTATTGGTGGGCAGATGTACCCATAGCGAAGGCATCAGAATTGTATTTTACTGAAAATATGTACGTCAACCCGGGACCTAAAGTACAGTATCGGGGAATATTTATAAATGATGAAGCGCCCGCACTATCTGGTTGGGCTGAGGAAAAATTTGGTGGATTTAACCATCAATTCTACGCACACGTATTTGAACTTATCTTAAGACTGAAAGGAAACTACCTGTGGCCTGCAATGTGGGGTAAATCTTTTAATGATGACGATCCTCAAAACCCTATTTTGGCAGATAAATACGGTATTGTAATGGGAACTTCTCATCACGAACCCTTAATGCGTGCACAGTCTGAATGGAAAAAATATGGGAGTGGTGAATGGAATTTTAATACCAATGCAGAAAAACTAAATGAATTTTGGAAAACAGGAATTGAGCGTATGGGTGCTCAGGAAAGTATTGTAACTGTTGGGATGCGGGGAGATGGCGACGAACCGATGACCGAGGGAACAGCTATTTCACTACTTGAAATTATTGTAAGTGAGCAACGTAAAATCATTGCCTCAGTGACGCAAAAACCGGCAGAAGAGACACCACAGCTCTGGGCATTATATAAAGAAGTACAGGACTATTACGACCAGGGAATGCGCGTTCCTGAAGATATCACGCTGCTTCTGGCAGACGACAACTGGGGAAATATTAGAAAACTGCCGCCTTTAGATGAGGGTAACCGTAAAGGGGGTTACGGTATTTATTATCATTTTGATTATGTGGGCGGTCCACGCAGTTATAAGTGGCTAAACACAACACAAATAAGCCGGGTGTATGAGCAAATGTCACTCGCTTATGCTTACAACGCTCAAAAAATATGGCTTGTAAATGTTGGCGATATTAAGCCTATGGAATACCCTACCAGCTTTTTCCTTGACTACGCCTGGAATCCTGAAGCTTTTACGCTGAGTGACTTAAAGGCCTATCCTCAAAAATGGGCAGCCGGCCAATTTGGTGACACCTACTCAGCTGAAATTGCTGAGCTGCTGCAAACGTATTCAACATTGGCAAGTAGACGTAAACCCGAATTATTAGATTCAGAAACCTATAGTCTAGATAATTTTGAGGAAGCTGACACGATTTTAAAAGAGTATGCAAATCTTGAAGATCTGGCTCTAGCTATTCAGCAAAAATTACCCGAAACTCATCAAGCTGCCTATTATCAATTGGTTTTATTTCCCATTCAAGCACTGGCAAATCTTAACCGTATGTATATCGCTTCCGCGAAAAATAAACGCTATGCAGAGCAAGGCAGATTATCAACGGCTGACTATGGTAAGCAGGTTGAGGAGTATTTTGAAAAAGATAAAAAACTTACTGAAAAATACCACCAGCTCAACGATTCTAAATGGAATCATATGATGTCTCAAACCCATATAGGATATACCTACTGGCAACAACCCGAAGAGAACACGATGCCATCAATTGCATCTATAATTATTCCCGAAGCCGGAAGTCTGGGAATTTCTACTGCGGGAAGCACCGATTTTTTTCCTGAAAAAGACACCTTAAATATATTAGCCTTTGACAAATACCATAGTCAGCAGACCATTACTTTATTTAACCGCGGAAAAAAACAGATTACTTACAACGTAAAAAATCTTCCAGAATGGCTTAGTATTTCGAACAAAAAAGGAACATTAACGAAAGATCTTCAGCTTACACTTCAATTAAAAAAAGATGAAATTCCAAAATCTAAAACGACTGCACAGTTTATAATTTCTCAGGCCAATTCTAATGTCATACTTCAAGTAAATTATGAGCCATTTGAAGTAGATACTGAAGGACATCTTGAATATAATGGTATAGTTAGCATCCCGGCAACGGCATTTACAACTCAAACAGGTTGGGAACTTCTACCCGATTTAGGACTCCTAAACAGCGCAATAAGACCTATACATAAATTTAGTAAAGACATTAACCCAAAAAATACTGTGATTACCTATGACTTTACGGTTAAAGAAGATTTTGAAGGTAATCTTGAGTTTTTGTTATCTCCTACCCTAGACTTTCTTAATCACGGAGGTCTAGAATTTAGCTATTCACTAGATAATGATGAGATTAAGACACTCAATTTAGAGAAAGATGGTTTGCAGGATTGGGATGAAGTATTGCGTACTAATAGAAATCGTATTAAAACTTACTTACGTTTAAAAGCGGGAAAACATACACTCAATATCTATGGTAAAGATCCCGGTATTGTACTTCAACATATAGTTTTACAAGCTTCCTCAAATAAACAAGAATTATATCTCGTTCCTCCAGAAAGTTTGGTTAATGAGAAGTAAACATCAAGCAGTAAAATAAAAAGAGAGGCTAATGCCTCTCTTTTTTTGCTCTTAATTCTGCATTTACAAACCTTCTAAGGTTTTTATGCTGCCGTCTGATTCATATTCAAGCTCAACAACTTTCATACTACGTAACCAGGTTTTACCTCCGGAAGGTTTTGAATCATGGTAAAACAAATACCACTTACCTTCAAACTCGAGTATAGAATGATGGGTTGTCCAGCCTACAACCGGTGTCATTATAACTCCCTGATACGTAAACGGCCCATAGGGGCTATCTCCTGTTGCATAGCATAACTTATGCGTATTTCCTGTAGAATATGAAAAGTAATACGTGCCGTTGTATTTATGAACCCATGATGCTTCAAAAAATCGTCTCTCGTGGTCTCCTGCTATTAATGGCTTGCCGTCAGTATCTAAAATTACAATTGGTTTAGATTCTTCTGCAAACTCAAGCATATCATCAGAAAGCTTTGCTATGCGAGATGGCAAAGCTGGTTCGTCATCTGCAGGCTCAGACGGATTCTCAATGGCTTTACCATCACGGTAGCGTTGCAATTGACCGCCCCATAAACCTCCAAAATACATATAGTAATTTCCATTATCTTCAAATATGCAGGGATCTATAGAAAAACTCCCTTTCATAGGTGCGTCCCTGGGTATAAAAGGACCTTCAGGTTTATCGCTGGTTGCTACTCCTATTCTAAAAATATCTGTTTTATCTTTTAGCGGAAAGTATAGGTAATAAGTACCGTTTTTAAAAGCGATATCACAATCCCAAAGTTGTCTTCCACCCCATGGGATATCGCTCACGTGTAAGGCCTCACCGTGATCAGTTACTGCACCGTCAATCTTTTCCATAGAAAATACGTGATAATCGCGCATATCAAAATGGTCGCCATTGTCATTTTCTGCAATACCCGATTCTACATCGTGAGACGGATAAATGTAAATTTTTCCATTAAAAACGTGTGCAGAAGGATCTGCCATATACGCGTGATTGGCTAGATATCTTGGTTCTTTCATGAATAATGTATTTGTGTAATTCTAATTTAATGCGGTCTTCAATAATTTATTTAGTGAAAATTGTGTCATTAGCAGTTGTTGCATACAAGCCTACTAGCGCTCCTGTAAAACCACCGGCATTGTTTGTAGATAATATATCTCCAGACACAGTACCTCCCAGATTTATAAAATTGTTACTATTTTCTTCGGAAAAACTAAAGCGATATGCATCGCCCAGAGCTTCTACTTTAAGATTTAAATTGGTTGTATTTTCAATCGCAACGGAAGCTATAAGAGTAGATTTTCCATTTTCTGTTCGCTCAAGAAGCAGGTGATTTTTATTACCATTTTTGGTAACTCCAAAAACATAATTAAACCCTTCATTCTGCAGACATACAAGTCCTGCCAGCTCCTTTTCCGATTTAGGATTGAAGGTAAGCGTCGTTGTAAATGAGAAGTTTTTGTGTTGTTGTCTGTGAAATAAAGTTGATGTGGGCTTCTTCTCTTTTATAGAAACTGCAAAGGGTTTAATTTCTAAGCCTGCTATTGTTTGTTTTATAAAATCTTCACGCGGTCCTCTTAGTCCAATCCAGCGGTAATCAAGCGTGTCACTCTTAAAGTTTTCTGTATATGTATAATTTCCATTAGGAAAATATCCCGCTTTCCCTGTTTGATTAACCACACCCTCAGGCATTTTTAATTTAGGTTTTAAGGGCACTAAGCCGTTCTCAAATACCGGAAATTCTCCAGACCAATCAACCGGTAAAATGAAAGTTTCTCTCCCAGTATTTACACGATCCTGCTCGTTAGGGCGTACACCTAAGAACACTCCATAGTATGTGTCATTAGGACCCTGTATCAAATCTGCGTGACCCGCCCAGTCTACTTTGTCTTTTCGGTCTTTGGGAAAATGACGCTGTGTTAAAATAGGATTTGATGGCGCAGGCGTATAAGGACCTTTAGGATTATCACTCACAAAAATCACTTCACTGTGCCAATCACCGGTTCCGCCTTCAGCACACATTAAATAATATAAGCCATCTTTTTTATAAATATGCGGTCCTTCAATCCATATAGGATTATCGGCAAGATTAACACCGCCATTAACAATCACCTGATCTGAACCCGGTATAATTTTATCGGTCTCCACATCGTATTCCCAAATTTTAATTACGCGATGACCGTTGTATAGCGGTTCGCCATCTGGAGCATCATTATGCACTACATAAGCTTTACCATTATCATCAAAAAACAAACCGGGATCGATCCCACCAAAATCTAGTTTTATAGGATCACTCCAACCCTTTTTAGGATCTTTAGTTTTTACAACCATGTTGCCAATACCGCTGGCAATTTGCGTTGTAATCATATAGAATGTGTCGTTATTAGGGTTATAGGTAATTCCTGGTGCATAAATACCTTCGCTAATACCAGAGTTTTCAACCTTCAATTGAGATTTACGATCTAAGACGTGACCCAGCTGCGTCCAGTTTACTAAATCTTTAGAATGAAATATAGGAACTCCCGGTACCATAGCAAACGAGGAACAAACCATATAATAATCATCGCCTTTACGGGTAATTGCAGGGTCAGGATAACAGCCTTGTAAAATGGGGTTGTAAAACTCTCCTTCAGCTAAAGGATTATTTTGGTATACCTCATCTTTTCCTTCATAAATAGCCTGTTTAAATACCGGATTACGAGATGCCGGCGTCTTAGGCTTACTTAAATTATTTTGTACTAAAAACGAACTAAAAAGTAGTACTGAACTGACTAATACAATAGATATACGTGTATTCATAAAAACATATTTAATTCAAAAGATTGAACTATGTTACCAAAACTGTACGGGCAATTCAGTTTATTTTTTAAGTGCCAGTTTAATTATAGAATCAACTACCGGTTTTGCTTTATTCTCTCTATCAAAAAGTAAAGGGTAATCTGTACGACCGGCTATAGGCCAGTCATTTCTCCACGAGTTTCCATCATTAACACCCCAAAAAGTAATTTTTTCCATCTTATCCTGATGCTTTAAAAACACTTTAAAAAAGTCGAGATAGCGGTTAGTAAACTTTACATTTAGAGAATCTGGGATTCCATTTATATACGGGTTCATCTCCTCTTTATACTCGGCATTATTGCTTACTTCTGCCCCATCTAAGTTTTTAGGAAATGGCAATACGGTTATGTCAAATTCGGTAACTGCAACCTTTAACCCTAAATCTGCAAAAGCCGTGATACTTTTCTCAAATTCAGCTACCGTAGGTTTATCTATACCTACGTGACCTTGCATTCCCATACCATCTAGCTGCACACCCTCACTTTGAAGTTTTGAGAGCATTTTTATAATTCCTGCTCTTTTTTCTGGGTATGAAGTGTTATAGTCGTTGTAATACAATTCTGCTTCGGGATCTGCCTCGTGAGCAAATTCAAAAGCCAACTTTAAGTAAGAGTCTCCCAGAATTTCATAAAATTTACTTTTACGCAATTCACCGTTATCTAATACCGCTTCATTTACCACATCCCACGATTTCACTCTGCCCTTATAACGCCCTACAACAGTACTTATGTGACTCTTCATCCGTTCGGTAAGTGCTACTTTATCTATTTGATTACCTAGACTATCTTTAAAAAACCACTCCGGAAGTTGTGAATGCCAAATAAGCGTATGCCCATGTACCACCATATTATTGTCTTCACCAAATTTTACAAAAGCATCTGCTGCCGTAAAATCGTAAGTACCTTGTGCTGTAAATAAGTTTTCACTCTTCATACAGTTTTCAGCAACAATAGAATTAAACTGCTCTTTTATGAGTGCTATGTCACTAGTTGCACGACCTTCTATCTGATTTAGATTTAGTGCAGTACCTATTAAAAACTCACCTTCAAACGCATCTTTTAACGAAAGCATTTTTTCAGCAACAACTTCATCCTGCTCCTCTGAATTATTGGTTTTACAACTCAAAAAAGCAAACGAAATCAAACCTACAAGAAAGATGTTTTTAAAAATGGAATTCTGTAACCTATACATAATTTTTAATTTTTGAAGTTTATAATTTAATCTATCGTAATTCACCATTTTATTCACTCTAAAGTGACCAAAAACTTCTAAGTATATCGATTTCGTAAAATGAAAATCACATAATAATTAACAAGACCATTCTTCTATTCTTTCAATTTACGCAAAGCCATTATGTAGATTATTAAAAAAATTGCTTCTACAAAAAATGTAAACAACTAAAATATTTACTACTTTTAAATAGTTATAGTTTATTTGACTACAAGTATAGTATTATTAATTGATATTTACAGGCTATTCTTAAATATTGATATAAATATATTTTTAACTTACTGTAAAACAGCATTAAAAAAACAGTTTAGTAATCTCAAAATCTTAACTCTAATCGAACATAAAATTCTGGTAACTCAAAGATGTACCTGATTTGCGCATTCATTTATAAAAATTAATTATGAAAAAATATTTAGTTGTTTTAATCTTTTTAATAAATGTCTCGCTGGTTTTAGCCCAAGACGTCACTAAACATCGGGTTATTATTTTATCAGATATTGAAGCTGATCCAGATGATACACAATCTTTTATTCGTTTGTTTTTATATGCTAATGAAATTGACTTAAAAGGTCTTATTGCCACAACTTCTGTTTGGCATAAAACAGAAATCAACCCCGAGTCTATTCATAAAATAATTAATGCGTATGCTAGAGTTCAGCCAAATCTTTTAAAACACGCAAAGGGTTTTCCCGAAGCTTCTACTCTGTCCTCTTTAGTTAAAAAAGGGCCGTCTGTCTATGGAATGTTAGGCGTAGGTGCAGGAAAAGAAAGTGAAGGTTCTAAGTGGATTATTCAGGAACTAGAAAAAGAAGATTCCCGCCCGTTATGGATACCTGTTTGGGGAGGTGTAAATACTTTAGCGCAGGCCTTATTTACTATTAAAAATACACGCACTGCCGCCGAAACAAAACGCCTTATTGCAAAACTTAGAGTATATACTATTTCAGATCAGGATGATAGCGGCGTCTGGATACGTAAAAATTTTCCCGATCTATTTTATATTGTAAGTCCCGGGGACGATTACGGTAGTGCAACCTGGATTACCATAAACAGTGTAATTCAGGGAATTGATAATTCGCAAATAAGTAATACGTGGTTAGCAGAAAACATTCAGCAAAATCACGGTCCTTTAGGTGCTGCTTATCCTGATGTTGCGTGGGGAGTTGAAGGTGATACTCCCTCTTTTCTATCTTTAATCCCTAACGGTCTAAATGTTCCTGAACATCCCGAATGGGGCGGCTGGGGTGGCCGCTATGAATTGTATAAACCCGATTTTTCAAAACAAAAAAAAGGAAATTCTGGAGTGCCTTTGGAAGCAGAAACACGTCCTATTTATACAGATGCTATAGACAGGTATACACCCTACAAACCTAATGAATATGGCAGAAGTGTAAAGGTAGACACCACTATCACATATGCTGATAATAAAGCTACGTTATGGCGCTGGAGAGCAGATTTTCAGAATGATTTTGCAGCGCGTATAGACTGGTCTGTTCAAAGCTACGCAGATGCTAATCACAATCCGATAATAAAATTGAGTCACTCTGATAGCTTAACGGTAAAATCTGGTGAAGGTTTTGCTTTAGATGCCTTTGAAACTACAGATCCTGATGGCGATAATCTTAGTTTTTTATGGTTTAATTATCCTGAAGCCGGTTCTTATAAAAAGCTAATTAAAGTAGATGGTGCAGAAAATGTACACAATGCATATGTGATTGCACCTCGTGTTACAAAGCCAGAAACCGCTCATTTTATACTCAAAGTAACCGATAAAGGAGAACCGGCATTGTCTAGTTATAAACGTGTAATTGTAACTATTGAACCTTAGGTTTAAGGATATATCAAAATAAAACCTAATTCTATTTAAGTAAGGAGCTGGGAGACCTGCCAAATTGTTTTTTAAAGCAGCGACTAAAATATAATGGGTCATTAAAACCTACAAGATTAGCTACTTCAGATACATTGTGTTTTTTTGTTTTTAATAGTTGTACAGATTTTTTTAAACGAATAGTACGTATAAATTCGTTGGGTGATAAATCTGTAAGCTGGGTAATTTTACGATATAACTTTGATGAACTCATCGCCATTGCATCACTTAAAAAACCGGGAGTAAGCTCGGGATTATTAATATTTTTATCTATAATCTCTTTAATTGTAGAGATTAGATCAATATCTATCTGCGAGTGTGCCAGCTTTAGTACGTCTCCTTCTTCTTCGCCAGAAAATTTCTGCTTAAGATCAAAATGAATTTTAATGATATTGTCTATGCGTGTTTTTAGGAGTGAAGGATCAAAAGGTTTAACTAAATACCCATCTACACCTATTTTATAGCCTTTAATTCGGTTTTCATTTTCAGCTAAAGCGGTTAACATCACTACAGCAGTATGACTAATATTAGCATCTGCTTTTAGTTCTTCTACAAATTCAAACCCATCCATAACAGGCATCATAACATCTGCCACACAAAGTACCGGTTTTTCCTTACGGCAGATTTCAAGCCCTTCTTTTCCATTTTCGGCTTCAAACACTTTGTAATAGCCAGACAGGTATTCTACAATATAATTACGTAACTCGGTATTATCATCTATTACCAGAATTTTATGCTTTATATTGGTATTTCCGGGAACAGATTTTACAGGAGTAAGGGTATTTTCTAAATGCTTTATGGGTACTAACTCTTCAATACTTTTAGGATCTGGTTTGTAATCATAAATTTCTTCGCGTTTATAGGCCTTTTTATTTACCGGCAATTCTATGGTAAAAACACTCCCACTATCGGGATTACTACTTACTCGAATTTTTCCCTTGTGAATTTCTACTAAAGCCTTTACCAGTGACAACCCTATACCGGTGCCGGTGGTATTATCTTTACTGTTATGAGCCTGATAAAATCTTGAAAAGATCTTTTCCTGACTTTCTTCAGGAATTCCTATTCCGTCATCGCTAACTTCAATAACTAGTATTTTTTTATTCCCGTCTTTAAAACCTAAATACAGATCTACGTTACCAAATGTATTTGTAAACTTCATCGCATTAGAAAGCAAATTATATAGGATTTTATTGTACTTATCCATATCAATCCAGCACATAAGATGTTCCTTTTCAATATTTAGATTAAGATTTATATTTTTAGAATGGGCCAGTTCTATAAAACTGTTGAATATATTTTTTGTGCTTACTAAAATTTCAGTTTTAGAAACCCGAAGCTTCAATTCGCCGGTTTCTGCTCTTCTAAAATCAAGAATTTGATTTACCAGACGCAGCAATCTATTTGCATTTTGATAAATTAAATCTGCACGACTGCGTGCATAATCTGTAGTATTATCAAGCTCCAGTAATTGCTTTACAGGACCCAGAATTAGTGTTAGCGGTGTTCTTAATTCGTGTGAGATATTTGTAAAAAAACGCAGCTTATCGTTATTTAATTTCTCATCTTTCTCTCGTTTTACTTTTTCCAGAAGTAATTCCTGTTTTAATGCCAATCGTATTTTTAGTTGTTTTCTAAGAATATAAAATAGAATACCCACAAAAAGCAGTATTAAGAGAACACCTTTATAACTTAGCCAAAAAGAGGGTAATATCTCTATTTGATAAGAAGCAGTTTCACTCCATACGCCATCACTATTTGCTGCTCTTAATTTAAATACATAGGTTCTGGGATATAAATTTGTGTATTGCACCGTACGTGAACCGCTGGTAGTTTCTATCCAATCTTTATCAAAACCTTCTAATTTATACTGAAATTTATTTAGACGTTCGTTCGTATACGTAGGTGTAGAAAACTGTATCGAAAAATTGCGATTTGCATAATTGAGCGTAACGCTTCTGCTATGGTTAATATCCTCTTCAAAGGGTACTTGTCCATTTACAGTTGTGCCCGGTATTATTTCTTTATTCTGAACTTTAAACTCGGTAATTATGGGTTTAGGAGCGTAGGTATTTTCGGTAATTGCATAAGGCGAAAAATATAGAATACCGTCTTTTCCGGCTAAATAAATCGTAGCATCATTATAATTGTAAAATCCGCTAGAACTAAAAATATCCAGACGATTACCACTCATAACATTATAAATGTTAGCAGTTTTATTGTTTACATCAAACTTGGCAATACTATTATTATTCATATTAAGCCACATATTGCCTCGCTTATCTAATGCTATATCTGTAATCCATTTATTTTTTAAAATTTTTGGCTCCTCAACAAATTTAAAACGATCTGTTGTTTTATCATAAGCAGCCAGCCCCAGACGCGTGGCTGCCCATATTTTATTGTGTAATGTATCTATATAAATATCACTGATATTATCTTGCGGAAGTTCAAAATTTTCTGATTTTGAATGTCGGTATTCCCGTGTTTTTTGAGTAGATACATCATAGGTTAGCACTCCGGTTTCCGTAGCAATCCATAAGGTATTTTCTAGTTTTTTAATAGTATTTATCTCATAGCCCGAAAATAAATTACCGTGATCAACTTTAGGTTGCAACGTCTCTAAATCGAGAATACGCAGACCCTCACCAAAAGACCCTGCAATCAAAGTGTTAGCATCATATTTTAATACAGATAGTACCGCCGAGTTTGTAAAACCAATATCTACAACTTTCCCGGTGTTACTTTTATAATTATAAACCAGTAAATCGCCATTCCATAGACCACAGTAAAAAGTGATACCATCATCAGAATAAATACTTGCAATATTTTCCTTAAAATCCTGTAGTGGTTTTATGTGATTGTTAGCATATAAAAACAGCCCATTATGCCAGGTCGCAACGATTAAATCGCCAGTATAGGTTTGTGCAAAACCCCGAATTCTGGGAGCCTGATTGTCTATAAATGTTGATATATCTTTATTGAGCTTAAACTCATTTTCATAGGGATCGTATTTATCGAGACCATCTTCAGTGCCTATCCATAATACTCCGGAAGCATCAAAATACAACGCTGAAATTAAATTATCTATCAGCGAGGTATCGTCAGAAAGTATGGCATAATACCACGTAAAATTACCTGATTGAATATCTTCTAATTGATCACAAACTATAAGTCCGCCTAGAGTTCCTAACCAGTATTTACCATCTGGAGCTTTTGCTATAGATAGAAAATACGGTCCTAAATTTTCTCGTATCGTCTCGTCTTCAATATATAAATCGGTGAATTTATTGGTACTTCGCTCTAGTTTAAAAAGACCTTTGCGGGTTCCTGCGAACAATTCACCCTGAGTATTTTCAAAAATAAAATTGAGATACGGATTTGTTTCTGTAGAATTATGTATGGTTAGGTTGTAAGTTGTTATTTCTTGAATCGCATTGACCGAATTCAATGTTATTTTAGCAACTCCTACCTTACCAAAACTTCCTATCCAAATATTACCCTGAGAATCTTCAAAAATCTCTTTAACATAACTAACATCAGGAAGATCAATTTTTTTGAAAATTTGATTTTCTGAATCAAATAAATAAAGACCGGCATTCTTTGTACCTACCCAAACGCGCTTATTTTTGTCTATTAAAACTGCCCGTATCTCCTCGTCGGGCAGGCTACCAGACTTAGAAGAATCTGATAAGTAGGTCGTAAACTTTTGTTTATCTGTTTGAAAAAGGGTGAGCCCTTTTCGTGTACCTATCCATAAATTATGAGAATCTGCATCGAGTTCGAGTGCCGTTATGTCGTCATTCTGTAGTCTGTTTGAATCTTCTGTGGTACTCAAATACGATTTAAATTGATACCCGTCAAATCTGTTAAGACCGCCAAAGGTTCCTAACCACAAAAATCCCTGATCATCCTGCACAATATGCCGCACCGAATTGTGAGACAAACCATAGGTGTCATTATAATGCTCAAACTTGATATTTTGAGCAGAAATACCTGTTAAGACAAAAAGAAAAATATAAAATGTGGTATGCTTCATAATTTTAAAAGGCTCAATTGAGATCTTTTATGGTGTTTGAATTTAAATCTATTACAAAATGGGTAGCCGGTAAACCGGTGCTAATTTTACTAAATATTGCTCCCCAGAGTTGAAGTTGGGTATTGTCTGTCTTTTGCAAGTGCTCACAAACCATAAGGTATTCATTAAAACGGGATTTACCAATATCAGAAAGTGCGAGTTTATCGGCATTTTTTAATTTATAAAAATCCTGAATCATATCATAACCGGTCCAGCGTGCCAATTTTTTTTCTGAGATTTTAATAGTGTTTTCAGCTTTGTAAACTTCATATTCCTCTTGCGTTTTAAAAGTCATTTTTAGCAATTCTAAACCCGATTTATTAACCAGTAAATCCTTTAATTCTGCCGACCAATCTTGTTCTAAAAAACGCAAGCGTACCAACTCTTCCAGATGCTTTAAAACAAATTCTTTGTAAGTTTTTGCATTAAGAATTTCGGCATTCCAGGCAGCTGTTTCTGCCTTAGTTTCTAAATATTTTTTTTCTAGCGCATAAAGCGGAAACAGATCGTCAAAATCAGGAACCTCATCTAGCGTTATGGTTTCTATTTCGATGTTAGAATCCCCTTTAATTGTCGCAATTTTATAGCCCGGAATATACGCTGCCAGCGACGGAACCTGAATATTAAATAAAGTTCTGGATGCATCTAAATCATATCTTCCTGTATCGTTAATATGCATATGACCTGCAAAATGAAGCTGTACTCCTGCTTTTGCTAAAGCCTTTGAAACTTCTTCTGTAGGAACCCGATACAATTGCATTTTGTTTTCACCAAAAAGTTGACCCATCAAATCTGAAGAATCATCGTTAAATTCTACACCGGGAAAATGACTAAAAACGATTAATTGTTTATTTAATTCTTTGGCACGTTTTGTAACCGAAGCTATCCAGGATAAAAGGTGTTTTTTATGCGTTAACACATTTTTATAACCTGTTCCTGCTCCTTCAAATTCTACAGATTCTCCATCTTCTTTTTCTACTTTAGATTTAGGGATATATACATTAGCATCTATGGCCAGAAACCAAATATTATCTCCTTTTTCGACCAAATAACTCAAATCGGGTACTTCTAAATCTGTGTTGGGTAAGGTATAATTACGTGCTGCAATCCCTTCAGCATTTGAAGCTTTTTGATAGGTGTAGTTTTTATAATTATAGTTTGTAAATGGAGTTTCCCAATAGGTATCCTGAGGCTTTGGGTAAAAACCAAAATCTTTTAATTCACCAAGAATACCTTCATAACCTAATTGCGCAATGTCTTGTGTGATGATAACCGGTAAATCCTCACCAGTCTTATTTTTAAACAAACCTTCTTTACTATAAATAGGCTGCTGCTTCCCTTCTGCTCCCATAAAATCTGCCTTACCCGCATCTGTTATAAAGGGTTTTACAGGATCGTGATTTCCGGTGGTGAGCATAAAATGAATGCCGTATTTAGCTGTATACTCCTCTAAAATTTTCCGTAAGCCGCGTAAGTTAAACTGTTGCCCGTCATCACTAAAATCTCCCGGAAACACCACATATTTTATTCCTCGGGCAACCACATCATCTAATGCAGCAAGAAATGCGAAGTAATTCTCATTAAATAAGCGCGTAGAATGCAACTGCGCCTGCATCGTTCTTAAAATTGTGTTCTTGCCTGTTTTAGGATTTAAAACTCCCTTATAGTCCGAATCTGAAAATTCACCATAAATATCAGTGAGATGTACGTCAGATAAGAATGCGACCTGAACGGGTTTTGGGGTATTTTGTAAGGGTTTACAGGCACAAAAAATAAGAATGCCAAGCAGTAATCCTAAATGTTTTACATGCTTATTAATACTCATAAATTAGTTTTTAGTCTCTTCGGGAAATGCATAGGCATCCTTTAGTCCACCCAAATCTATCACAATTTGATCAAGCATTACACCGGGATCTACCATATAAACCTTTAGCGAATGTTTACCCGGTTTATTTACAATTTGAGAGACGCTTTGTACGCTTCGGTTTTTGAAGACGTTTTCTTTCCAGGACTCGCTGCGGCCTTCAGTCTGAAAGTCTATTATTTGTGGTGTTGCACCATCAATCGATACTGCGCAACGCACCCCTTTTCCGGGATAAACAGCGTGTGTAGGTAATGCGCTTACCTTAACGTCAACGGTTCCAAAATTAAACGTATAAAAATCATATTCCAGCACAGGAGCATTTTTCAGTAGTGCTTCTAGTATAGTTTCTGAGGCTGCGGTAAGTGGTTCTGCCCGCATTACGCTATTGCTGTAACCGAGTCGGTTTATGATTTTCCAAGATGCTTCTTTTCCTTTTTGTACTGCGGAAGGATTTTCAGCATTAATCACCACAAAACCTTTATCCTCAACAAAACCGTTAAAATCTTTCAACACTTCAAACTGCGGATTGAACACCGAAACCCCAACTGTTGTTTCTGAAGTTCCGGTTGTAAAATCTATCTTAGAATTCACTTTATAACTGGGCGGTATCAATTGATGATCGTGGCCTAACGGTGCTTCTTTTTTATTGGTTCCCTTCGGAACCTGACTCCAATTTATGGTAACCCAAACACGCTCTTCCGGATTTTCTGAAGAGAGTTTGCCCGAAGTTGTAGAGAGTTCTATCCACGATTCTGCAGGTGTCGCAGACCAGGTTTGCGGTTCGCTTCCTTTTAAAAATACATCTATATAATATCTGTTTTTTGTATAAGCATTAAAAACCGGTAAAACATCTGCAAATGAATTGGTCGTTTCCTTGTTATATTCCATTTCATAGCCTTCTAAAGCGAGACCTACACCAGGTTCTTGAGAGTTTACAAACGATACTACAGGTTTTGAAAATACGGGTAAATTACGCGGTGCTTTATTCATAATATGCTGCCATTTGCCGTCTTGTATCGTGTCATTAAAATAACGGGTAAGTCGCTCTATTGCATCATAAGATTCACCAGATTTTTGTGCATATACCGCTGCACTGGCTCGGCCCTGAGACGCCACGTGTTTATTTTTATACGCATATAACCACATCTGATTAAGCTGTGCCGCTCCCATTACCGGATAGTAAACCAATTCAAAAAACGCATCTTTTCGATTTGCTGAAATAGTGGGTTTTAATGCTTCCACCTTATCCATTAAAGTTTGATAGGCATCAATACGTTTACTTACTTCATCCCCATAATGTATTTGTGTTAACTGCGTCTCACCACTTTTTATTACCGGTTCTACGGCACTCCACGCCATAAATTCGGGTCTGCGTTGTAAAGCCAACTGGTAATAAGTGTCTAAAACAGCATCTATTTGGGTAGCATTTGCTGTACCAAATTCACGTGCTGCCCAATCGAATTGATGCTTTGCAACCGCCTCGCTTGTTTCAAATTTTGACATATCCCAGGCCATATCCATAAACAACTCAGTATTGTATTCGTGGGGTTTGATATCTCCGGCGTTTAAAATCCAGATATCTTCTGCCTTGAAGCTATAAGCTTTTGAAAGTTCTTCCCACATTAAAACCGGATGCGTCGAGTTTAACCACAGGTAATCGTGCGGTCTTCCCCAGTATGAAGTGTGATAATAAATACCCGCCCCACCGCTGCGTTTTTGTTCTTCCGGATTGCTCAATTGGCGTAAGTACCCATAGTTGTCATCGGTCCAGACCAGCGTTACATCCTCGGGCAATTTTAAACCGTTTTGATAGTAATGCAACACCTCTTTATAAGGCACAAATGCCTGCGGAACTTGAGCTAAATCCTGCTTCGTTTCTTTTAAAATTTCCCGTTGATCGGTAATTACCTGCTCTAATAACTTTACCTGAGAAGGCGTGTCATCATCTCCCACAATCATTGGCGAATCGTGCTCTCCACGCATTCCTAAAGTATAAATACCTTCGTAATCTGCAGTTTCTCTGGCTCGTTTTTTAAACAATTTTTTGATTTCTCCTGCATTGGTATCATAGCGGTAATCACCCATCTTATCGTGATCCCATTCAGCATTTATATTGCATAACATGGGTTCTGCGTGCGAACTGCCAACGACTATCGCATAATCATCTGCGACTATTTTATTTTCGGGATAATGGTAAAAAGCCTTGGTACAGGTATGCATAGCGGGCCAAATGGTATTTGCCCGTAAACGCAATAATAATTCAAAAACTTTAGCATAGGTTTTAGGACCAATATCACCCGTTTTTGGCTCAAAATTTAAAGCGGCCCAGCGCTGCAAACCCCAATCTTCATCATTTAAAAATATCCCTCTATATTTTACCGAAGGTTCACCATATACTTGAGGCGTGATAGTTAAGCTTAGTTGTGCATTTTTATCGGGAGTAACATCTGCCCACCATTCCCACGGAGAAACCCCTATACGTCTTGAGAGTTCTAATAACCCGTACGCTGTGGCACGACGATCTGATCCTACAATTACTAAAGCCTGACTAATATCTTTAGTAGGATTTTCTATTAATTGAATTGAATAAGTTTCCCATTTACCACTCAGCTGTGTAGTATCGATTTTTTTTGCAGCTACCAGATCATTTATAAAAGAACTCGTACCTAAAGTTCCTGCCAGTATGGCTGTTGATGTGTTATTTGTTGTTGTTCCTAATTGCTTTCCGGTGATTTTAAACACGTCATTGTTGAGCATTTCAGCCGCAATATGAACCACTTTTGGTTCTTTCTTATCAATGCGTAAACTGGTTCTTTCTTTAGAATCTACCAACTTAAACGAAGTCTGCGCAGTGCTATTTGTAATTCCGCCTAAAGTAAGGATAATTGCAAAAAACAAATAGATTTGAGGTGAACTCTTCATAAACACTTAAATTTTAATGTAGATTGATTTCTTATCTAAGATATATCCTAAAAACCAGCATAGCAGCATAAATACAAATGCGGTAAGTAGTGCTCCAAAACTACCCGAAGCTAATTTTTGAAAAAATTCCTGACTTACCCAGTCAAAAACCGACAATCCCGAAGGGGTTTTTATTAATAATAAAACGATAAAAAACAACTCTGAAAACAGATAAATAAACAACGGATTCTTCCCAAAAACTGTAAAGAAATAGGTTCCGGTTTTGAGTTGTTTTAATTCAATACTGAAGATTAATAACGCAATGATGCATAGGTCTATTCCCACCGTATAAAGTACAAAAGAGCTGGTCCATAATTTTTTACTTAGCGGAAAACTCACCTCCCAAATCAATGCCAATGCATAAAGCACAACACCGGCGATTAAAAGTTGTGCAATGGTTTTATAACTTTTACCAGATTTAATTATAAATGCACCCGCAAAGTAACCGCCTACTACATTTACAATGGACGGCAGCGTACTTAAAAGCCCTTCAGGGTCAAATGAAATACGGTCTTTTTTATACATATGGCTTTCGCCAAAAATGATCTGATCAAGCCAGGTAATTCCATTTGTTGCCATCTCTAATTCGTGTCCGTTAGTTCCCAACAAATAAAGCAATGCCCAGTACACCATTAGTATTCCACCAGAGATTATAAAAATCAATTTTGTTTTAAAATAGTGAACCAGAATAGCAGTAAAAAAGTAGCATAACGCAATGCGCTGCAACACCCCCATAATTCGGGTTTCTGAGATGGGTTTTAGTTGTAAATCGCCATCTGTACCGTACTCAAAAAATGGAAACCAGTACATTAGATATCCTATAAAAAAAATAATAAGGGAGCGCTTAATTATTTTTTTCCAGAAAGCTACAGAAGTGCCATTTTTAAATCTGGGCATCGAGAAACTCATTGCATTACCCATAGCAAACAGAAACGACGGAAAAACCAAATCTGCTAAGGTAAACCCGAACCAGGATGCGTGGGTAAATGCAGTATAAAATTTTGCGCCAGATCCCGGAGTGTTTACTACAATCATTAAACAGATGGTTAATCCCCTAAATACATCAAGAGATAAAAAACGTTTTGATTGTTTAAGTGCAGATGCTATAGCCATCAATAATCGTAAATTATAGGTTGCATCTTTGCGATTAGCGGCTCTATTTTACTGCGGTATTTATCGTGCAATTCTTTTGCAACTTCTATTGCATTTCCGCTTGCCTCAACAGGAAAAGACTTTTCGGTTGTTACCCAATTCCATTCCCAGGTTTTAATGGCTTCATCAAACTGGTTTTGATCAAAATCGCTCCAGTTGTTTTGCACTTCGGTGAAAAATTGTTCCCAGCGGGGTTTATAAAAATCGGTCATTAAGCCACTCCACTGTCGATTACTGTATTCGTGAAGTCTGTTATCTGCTCCTCCCCAAAGTGTAATTAAATCGCGTGCATTTTGCTCATAAAGCGCTTTTTCATCTGGTGTAGTTCCCCAACTTCTCGCATCTGCAATCCATGGGCCTAATAAAAAATCTTTTCGCGTAGCTAATAGACGGTCTAAATCTTCTATAAGCTCTATAAATTCTGCGGAATACATTTTAAAAGCTTCCTGATTTCCATTTTTATAGGCGTATGAAATTTGCTGCTGCAACGGCAACGCATAATTTGCCAGTACCTGCCGCGTCACATCAACTACATCATATTTAAAACCGTCAGAATATTCAAACTCTGAAGAAACCTCAACAAATAAATCCCAGGCAGGTAGTAAATCTTCTGCGGGATAATTGAGCTTTGTGCGTGCCCATCTGCGATAGCCTTCAAAAGTGGGGCGCGCTACAATAATCGATTCGGCGCCATCGCGTATGGTTTGTCCATTATAAACCGTTTGCACCAAAATATCCCAGGCCTCAAGCAATTTAAAATTTACAGCCCCATAGCGGTTAAGATTGTAACTTTTTAGCCAGTTATTAAGTTCAATGGGCTCGGTATTCCAGGTATTATCGGTCATCAATTCATACAATACAGGATTCTGCTCTATGGCTTCCATCGTAAGGCCAATGCCTTTCAATTTACCTGAAGTGCTGTCTTTTAAAGCTGCCGCAGGTTGTGTTGCCACTGTTTCAATACGCCCAAACAGGCTAATGTTTCCACCAAAATTATGCAACATATTCCAAATCCATTTTTTACCATAAAATGCTTCGGTACGTTTCCACACCGGTTCAATTTCCGTAGCCAAATCGAGAATAATCATGTTATCATCGGGTACCGCATCTAGCAACCCTTTTATTTGTGGAGCTTTCCAAAAATCACGATGACTGTAAAACAACCAGCCCTGCATCACCCACACCGCTTCTTCATCTGCAGAACGCATCCCCTCATACACTTGTTTACTCAAGTTTGATAAATACTCAGGATCGTTAGAAGGTGGTGTATTTTCATTAAAGGTATCTGCAGAATACAGATGGTCTGTACCGTAAATTTTGGTTTGTTCTTCCAGAAAGCGTTTACCGATTTCAGCAAAAAGCGGATCGTCGCAATCGAGAATATAGGTGTCCTCAAAATCATTACCCCAATTGGTTTGTTTCAGTTTTGCATCAGGAAAAATACGTTTAAACGATGCCGGAACGTGCCCTGTAAATGCCGGTAAAACCGGAGTCATCCCCAATTCGCGTGCCCGATTAAGAATCTTAATTTGAAGATCGCGGTGGCTCTCTTTCCAGCTTTGTGGTAATGGACCACCCCAGCCGTCCAAATTTCCCATCCAGAACCAAGAGAAATACGACGGACCACTAAAAAAGCCACTCAGATCTTCTTCTGTAAAACCATAGGATTTATATACGTTATCCCAGATAAACTCTTCACCGGTAATGGCAAGCGGCATATTTATACCGTGTAACGCCATCCAGTCTAACTCTTTTTCCCAGCGTTTCCAATCCCACCAACTCATCGTATAATTAAAGGTGCAGTAGTTTAAATAATACCGGTATTCGTAAGGTGTTTTTTTGATTATTTTTTCGCTTAGCAGCGGAAGTGTTTCAGGAAAATTAAGATTGGTTCCATTCCAGGTGATTTGCCCGTGAACTATATTTTTTATGTAATAATATAATGCCGAAGCTACCGAAACACCGTTGTTTCCGCGTAAACGTATTTTATCATTACGCGAGTCAATCTCAAACCAATCTTCTTGAACAGTAGTGTCTAATTCTATTATAAATTGATCTGCGTGGTTGGGTAAGGTGCGTTTTAATAACGCATATTCCGGAGTATCTACAGATTCTGTGTGCTCTTTAGTTTGCTGAGAAGTACAACTGCATATAAGCAAGAATACAAGATAACCGGCATATGTATTAAGAAGTCGCATATGTTCAATTTTTAGGTTGCGGTATTACTGTTCTATAACAAGAAAATGTTTTTTAATACTATCGGTTACTTCCGGCTTAAGATTTACATTTTTTAATGCAATTTGTTGTGTGAGGTTATATGGTAACTTTATACTTTCTAATTGTAATTGACTTACATCATCAAAAACAAAAGCCGGTCTAAAATCTGTTTTAGCTAACGCGAAATTGATATTCTTAAGTTTCAGATTTTTTGCGTGACGCACATACAACCCCCAGGCAGGCAATTCGCCAAACATCGAAAACTCAGGATAACCTGCGCGTTCTTCGGGAACTGCCTCAAGCCTACTCAACGGAATATACCCCATTCCTTTTGTTGCATTACCGGGATAGAGAACGGTGATATTCTCAAGCTTTACGTTTTCAATTACAGCATCTTCAAGACCTACAATAGACGCAGGAAAAGGATTGTGAAAAAAATCAACTTCGGGTCCACGTAAATCATAATCTATATCGGGTCTGCCAAAAGGAACCTCAACAAGCATATTTTTTATACTCACATTCTTAACCGAACCCGGTTGCTCACCAGAACGATTTCCTAATCGTATAAACAGCGCATTGCCTGTGTTCTTTGCCGTAATATTAGATATCTGGATATTTTCAATCATTGCACCATCTACAGATTCTAAAGCAATGGCAGAGCGGAACGTGTCATAGACCTGTATGCTGTCTATGGTTACATTTTTAAAACCTCCATAAGAAGCAGAACCAAATTTTATAGCACTGGCGCTCGATCGTATGGTACAGTTTTTAATTAAAATTCCATCATTTGCATAATTAGGGTAATATGATTTTAGACAGATCCCGTCATCGGCTGTATTTAAATCACAATTGGTAATGCTCACATTTTTGCAATCTGTGATATCAATCCCGTCATTATTCCAATAGGCCCTATTTACAATTTTAAGATTGTCTAGTATCAAATTTTCGGTTAACTCAAACGAAAGTCCCCAGCATGCTGCTGCACCCAGAGACAAATCGGTAATGCTTACCTCTTCACATTGTGAAAACCGAATTAATTTGGGACGTTTGGTTTCGTTAGGACGATTGCGTCTGTAATTGTATTGCGTATCAATATCAATTCCTGCGTGGTGTAAACTATCTATCGCTAGTGCTAGTTTTAATCCCTGACCATCAACTTTACCTTTACCAGTTATTTTTATATTTTTCGCTTTATGCGCTAAGAGTAAAGCCAGTTGTGAGTTATCATCCTTTTTAGGAGATACCGGTCTCCCCGGCATATCAAGTTTTTTATAATCCTGTGGTGATGTACTTCCTAATAAAACCCCACCTTCTTCAATCTCTATATGCACATTAGTTCTAAGCACCAGACTCCCAGTTAAGAACATTCCTTTAGGAAAAACAACCGTGCCTCCTTTTTGTTCAAAAGCCTTATCAATCGCTGCCTGAATGGCGGCTGTATTGAGGGTTTTACCATCTGCAACGGCGCCAAAATCTAAAATAGAAAACTCCCGTGTAGTTGAATCCTGAGCAAAAACAATTGCCTGAAAAATTAGTAATACACCTACAAGTTTGTTTTTAATTTTCATCACTTTTTGCTTTTACTGATAAGGTTTCTAGCGGTTTGTGTGCTTCGCTCGTCATTTGTAACTTCAATACACCACCAGCGGTGATATCACTGTGTTTTAAACTTAAATCTTGCAGCGGTTTATCATTAAAATCTGCTTTGTTTATAAAAACATTGGTCTCTGAATTATTCTGAGCGTCTATAATAAACGTTTTCCCACTATAGTAATCGGGATTGAAATGTATAGTGATTTTATTAAAAAGTGGGCTTCCTAATTGATATTCAGGATCAGCCTCGGTACCGCCATTCATTTGAAACAATCCCGTTTTCATCAATACTGCAAGACTCCCCATAAGCCCTTGATCTTCGTCCCCATTATATCCCCTACTTGGCGATAAATCTGAAAAAACGTTATCTACCACTTTACGCGACCAATACTGAGAGAGTTGTGGAGCACCCAACTTATTAAATACAAATGCGGTTTGTATAGATGGTTGATTGCCATAATTTATAGGAATTCTACTGTATTCGGGATGCAGCTCTGCATCGTGAGAAGTTCCTGAGGTAAAGCCCATTTTTTCGGCTTGTTCAAATTGGGATTCGAGTTTTGCAATAGCTAATTTATCACCCCCAATAAGCTGAGCTAATTCTGGTAAATCGTGGGGTACGAACCAGGTTGCCTGTGCAGCATTGGCCTCAACAAAACCATTCTCATATTGATACGGATCAAAATCTTTATTAAAACTTCCGTCTATATTTCGTGCAGTCATCCAGCCGGTTTTTGTATCAAAAACGTTTTTATAATTTTTTGATCTACCTATAAAATAATCGTATTCATCTTGCTTATTTATCTTTTTGGCAAGTTGTGCTAATGTAAAATCCTGATATGCGTACTCTAAAGTCTGACTAGAACCGTCTTTGTGTATGCCATACTCACCTTCGGGTAATGGTAGTGGATACGGCACAAAACCATTTTTTAAATAATATTCTAGACCACCACCTTTATTAGTATAATGCTCATAACCAGCTTTGCTCATCGTACCGCCGGGCATATGATTTTTCTTAAGTGCTTTATAAATACTATCTAAATTGTCTGTGATGATACCTTTTTGAATCGCACTTACAATAAAAGGAGTTGACGATGCCCCGGTCATAACATAGGTGTAATTTCCTCCAGAAGGTCCCCGTGGAACATAGCCGCCATCTTTATAATATTGTAATAATGAAGAAGTAAACTCATACATTATCTCTGGGTAAACAAGTCCCCAAAGTGTATTTATCGTCCATTGCGCACCCCAAAAGGAATCTGAATTGTAATGATTAAACAAGGGTTTTCCTGCATCATCAAGGGGCAACTGTCCTATTCTAAACTCTGTTCCTGTATTATCTGGATAGTTTCCGTTAAAATCGCTTATAGTACGTCTTCCCTGAAGTGCGTGCCATAAATCTGTATAAAAACGTTTCTGTTGTTTTTCGCTTCCTCCTTCAATTTCTATTCTTCCCAGCATTGCATTCCACTCTGTTCTTGATTCTGAAACCACCTGATCAAAATCCCAGTGTGGCAATTCTTGCTGTATATTGTTTTCGGCATTTGCCAAAGAGGTATAGGAGATCCCTACCTTCATTAAAACTTCATCTGAAGCATGCTCTAATTTCACAAGGAAATTTCCTGTTTCTTCATCTTTAATTAGAGAAGTAACCGGGGTATTTAATTTTATTTTAAAATAAGTTGTAAGTGGTTTTGGTCTGCGTGTAGTAGGGGTCATTATAAAACTCCCAGAAAGTTCTTGATTAGTATCTAGTGTAAGTACACCAGATCTATTTTCGCAAGGTCCTAATAAAGTATTTAGATTGAATAGGATCGCACGCTCTTTATTTTTTGTAAACGTATAGTTATGAAAACCTACCCGCTTCGTACTAGTTAGCTGAACATTAATTTTGTAACGATCCAACTCTAGCTTGTGGTAACCGGGATGAATGGCTTCTTTATCGTGATCAAATTTTGAATAAAAATCTGTAAAAATTGTTTTTTTAGATATTGAATCTAAACTTATAGGCATTACCGAAAGACCTGCCATTTGCCACGCATGTATGTGACTAAAACTTTTTATAGTATCTGTTTTGTAACGGTAACCACTCCCCCACGCTCCATTAGTTTGGGTATCTGGACTAAGATTTACCATACCAAAAGGTCTGCTAGCTGAAGAAAAGAAAAACCATCGCGAATTTTCGGTATCTAATTGTGGGTATACCTTATCCACGAGTTCTTCTGAAGTTGTGACTTTGGGTTCTTCTGCTTTGCAAGCCAGTAATAGCGTTACTAATACGAGAAGTAATGCCTGGTGAAGTTTGAGTTTTTTCACGCTCATATTGATTAGGGCTGAAACGTCATTTTATAGCAATATAGCTTAAAAACGAACTATTTAAGATTGGTTATAAAAATAGAAGCAGGCAATTGCTTGCCTGCAATCTATTTAGATACACACAATTTTTGGCAAATTAATTTTATGATTAGTATCCTGGATTTTGAGTAATTAAACCACCTGTATTATCTATTTCTGATTGTGGGATAGGTCTTAACAAATGCTTTTCCTGAAGTGCTTTATTTAAAGCAGCGTGCGGATTATTTGCAAGTACGCGTTCAATAAGTTTGCCGGTACGTTTAAGATCCATCCAGCGATTTACCTCACCTACTAATTCACGAGCACGCTCGTCAAGTATAAGATCTACTGTAACATCTGAAGCAACAAGAGGTGTTGTAATACCTGCTCTAGAGCGTAAAGTATTGAGTCTGGTAGATGCATCTCCTGCGTTTCCTAATTGAAGATATGCTTCGGCAGCAAATAAATAGGCTTCACCAGAGCGCATAACAACCATATCACGCTCCCCTTGAGAAGGCTGATCTGGTTGCGTAAAGGGTATGCTAGGATCGTCAAACTTTTTAAACATTGGGTAATGAACCGGCGTTGTACCGTCATTTTTAAAATAGGTTCCGGGATTGATAACTGCATAATCTTTAGAATCAATCTCTTCCTGAGTCCATACTGTTTTAGGAAAAAATATTGCGGTATCACCAATAGCGATAGGTGCCTCATTTTCAGTAGCGAAAAGTACGCGTGCATATGTAGCTTGAGCTCGCTCATCTTCTTCAGAAAACAAACTGTAGAAAAATGGTGTAGGCATAGGTCCTAATCCTTTAACAGATCGAGATAAACCTTTGTAATCAAAAAATCTGAATTTATAAAGCATGTGTCTGGAGTTACCCCATCCGCGAGAAACTGAATTGCTTCCGAATAAAAAAGAGAAAACAACTTCAGAATTTCTCTGGTTTGTAATGCTCACTAAATCACTAAACGAAGGTACTAACTGGTGGTTACTGATTACTGTTTCTGCTAAAGCTGCAGCCTGAGTAAAATCTGCATCAGAACCAAAAGATTTATAGCCTTTAGTAAGTAATACTTTAGAAGTAAAATGTCTAACGGCGTCTTTAGTCAGACGCCCATAAGTACTTACCGTTTCAGGCACACCTGCCAGAGCATCTTGCAAATCTACAAGAATCTGTGCATATACATCTGCATCAGAACTGCGTGCATATTCAGTACTTGAAGTACTCACTTGATTAAGCACTAATGGTACGCCTCCGTAGTTTTCTACCAATCTAAAATAGGCGTATGCTCTAAAGAATTTAGCTTCTGCAATACCTCTTGTCTTAACATCATCTGGCACATTTTGAATAATATCTGCGTTATCTATTGCCAGGTTTGACGCTGCAATAATTCGGTATTGATTATCCCAATACACATCGATGGCATAGTTTAAAGAATTGAAGTTAACATAATCATTAAGATCGCTGGTTCCTGTTATAGGAGCATCACGAGTAACGATATCTGTACCTAAATCTTCTAACGCATAATATAGATTAGAAGTATAAAAGGTACTGGTCTCCCGAGAGCGCTCGTAAACTGAAGCGACTAGCTGATTAAAAGTTTCCGGATCATTGTTAGCGTTTTCAATACTTATAGATGTATTATTCTCTTCTTCTAAATAACTGTCACAACTAGAGCTAAGTGCTCCCAGTGCTAAGAACCCAACAATTAGTTTATAATTTATATAGTTCATTTTATAATATTTTAGATTATTTCGTAATTAAAAAGTAAGGTTAAGCCCGGTCATAAATGTACGGGTCATAAAAGCCGCACCGTACTGATCTCTACCTGCACTTTCTGGATCCCAACCATCATATTTTGTAAATACAAAAGGATTTTGAACCGTTGCATATACGCGTAGGTTTCTAATTTTAATCTTATCCAGTATGTTTGACGGCAATGTATAACCCAGTGTCATAAATCCTACTTTCACGTAAGACACATCCATGTAAAGAATAGCATCTCTAAATTGACCAGGGTTACCCGGCTGAAACCAATCATTTGTAGGATTTTCTGGGGTCCAGTAATCTGTTTTATATCCATTAAATAAACGAGAAGGCTCATTATCATATCCCCAGGCGTAGTTACTGTGAAAAACACTTTTATAGGTATTGCCCTGACTAAAGTTTAGCAAGAATGAAAAATCAAAATTCTGATAGTTCATCGTACTGGTGATACCTCCTGTCCATTTTGGAGTTACCTGCCCTATTACTTTACGATCTTCGCCTGGCGTGATTAGACCATCACCATTTACATCTGTAACACGCACCTGACCGGGACGCTGGTTAAATACTGCAGCTTCTTCAACCTCATCTAATTGCCAGATACCAGCATACTCGTAGTCATAAACTGCACCTATAGGCTCTCCTACTCTATGTATAAGATTTGTACCATTAACGTTAAAAATGATTTCATCTAAATCTCCGTATAATTTATCTAAGGTATTTTTATTAGAAGCGAAGTTGAAATTAGTCGTCCATCTAAAATTACCATTATCAATATTAGTAGTGTTTAAAGAAACTTCGATACCTTGATTTGTAGATTCTCCTACGTTATCATAAGTTCCCCCAAAACCGGTTACATTAGGTAATGGAGTGAAGAATATAATATTTGTGTTTTTTCTTCTATACAGATCTACAGAGCCAGAAATTCTATTGTTTAAAAAACCGAAGTCTACTCCCAGGTTTACTTCAGTGGTACGTTCCCACGTTAGATTTTCATTTGCGATACCTGTTAAAAATGCTGTAGAAACTGAAGAGTCTCCTAAATTAGTAGCGCCAGAACCTAATAGAGATTGTGAAGCAAGAGGTCCTAGGCCACCACCCTGACCGTTATTTCCAGTCTGACCGTAACTTAAACGTAATTTTGCGTTAGATAAAACTTCCTGATAAGCTAGGAAATCTTCATCAATAACTTGCCAGGCAAATGCCGCTGATGGAAAAAATGCCCATTTATTTTTATCTGAAAGTATTGAAGAACCATCGTATCTACCCGTCACAGTAAATAAATACTTATCTGCAAGCGTGTAATTTACTCTACCTGTATAAGATTCTAAAGTTTGTTTAGAAAAACCACTTCCTAAGTTTCTAATACTTAAACCCGCTCCTAAATTATAGAATGTAAAAGCATCTGTAGTAAAATTACGTACTTCATTATCGTAATTTTCTCTACGCTCCATAAAACGAGAAACAACACCTGTAAAGTTTAATGCGTGTACTCGTGTCTCTAAGCTATAGTTTAATATATTATCCCAGGAATACGAGAAATAATTTGAGTTTGAAGTCACCGCTCGTCTGTTTGCAGGATTACCACTTGTACTTTTAGTAAGCAAACCTCTATATTCTCCATAACGTTGGTATTTTAAATTAGGAGAAAATTTTGATGTTACTGTTAAGTTTTCTAGAGGTTCTACTTTTAATGCAATATCTCCTATATACTGTAAGAACTTTTGCTCACGTGTAATGTTCTGTAGATCAAATAATGGGTTGGTAATTTGAGTTTCTTTATCTATAGGAGTAAACCGAAGGCTACCATCTTCATTATATGGGCTACCTATAGGCTTCAGACGATATGCACTTCTAAATGCTTCAAGTGTACCTATATTTTGAGTAGCTGTGGTTATATAGTTACTTATATTGATATTTAACCAGTCTTTTAAATCACTGTTTAAACTTCCTCTAATATTATATCGTTTAAAATCTTCACCAGCAAAGTTACCTTTATCAAGCGTGTAAGCCAGACCTGCAGAATAGGTTGTCTTTTCGGTACCACCACTCAAACTTATGGTGTGATTTGTTTGAAAGCCTTTTTCTAAAAGTAAATCAACCCAATCTGTGCTAACCCCATCTGCAATATTTTGCAACTCTTGCTCATCTAGATAATCTGCTATACTAACATCACCACGTCGTGTATTTAAATCTCCATCTGTGCTATTAAACACCTGCCCTAAAGCAACGTCTCTCAATAATTCTACATAGCCAGGACCATCGTAAATATCTGGTAAATTATAAGCCTCCTTATAACCCACATAATTACTATAGTCTATTTTTAATTCACCGGTTTTACCACGTTTAGTTTCAATTAAAACTACACCATTACTACCACGAGATCCATAAACTGCAGTTGCAGAAGCGTCTTTTAAGATGTCCATTCTACTAATATCTGCCGGATTTAAGAAAGAAATATCATCAACGAAAATCCCATCAACAATAAATAAAGGATTTTGCCCGGGATTAAAACCACCATTTGAAGCAGTCTGGTTTGAATTAATCGTACTTGCACCCCGTATACGAATATTAAAACCGCCTCCACCAGGCTTATTATCTGTACGCTGAATAACAACACCCGGCGCCTGACCTTGTAAAGCAGAAATTGCATCTACTTTATTAGCCTGCTCAATATCTTTAGATCCTACTGAAACTACAGAACCTGTTAAATCTTTACGTTTTACAGTACCATAACCAATCACTACTACTTCATCGAGCTCTGCACTATTCTCTTCTAGCTTAACATTTATAGTGGTCTGTCCTGTATACGTGCGCTTTGCTGTGGTATAACCTACATACGTGAACACTAATACATCGTTTGCGTTAACTGTAATTGAATAATTTCCATCAAAATCGGTAACTGCACCATTTGATGTTCCCTCTACTATAATATTTACCCCGGGTACGGGCATATTATTAGCATCTGTGACTACACCTGATACACTTTTCTGTGCCCAGGAACTGGATACAAAGCAAAGTGTAAGGATTATTAATGAAAGTCTAAGTTTCTCCATTATTGATTGTTTGGTTAATAGTTAAATTCTTGTGAAAATATCACAGGATGAAATTACCGAGACAACCAGTTCATTAAATGGATAATTTATCCAAAAACATAGAGAAATCACCTAAAACGAAATCGATGTAAATTTGATTAAATTAGCTATACAAATATTATAAATTACTGATTATTAGTATTTTAACTTTTATATTAAACAAATTATCCTTACAAACGATGTAATTATCTATGTGTTAAGACTACTCTCCTAAAGGCATCTAGAATTAATAGCGTATTAATATGTGCTTAGTAAAGCATAACTTTAATCTTCAACCATTTAAAGATTTCATAAAAATATTTAGTATCTCAAACTCTAACCCATAACAAAGCATAATCACTAACGGGCAGTTCAACATTATAAAGGAGGTCAAAACTTTAAGAAAGTAATTTATGAGATTAGTTTGATAATGAAATTAGCTGAACATAGTGATTTAAATAACTCAATAACTAGAGGTTTTAAACTTAAAAAGGATTGATAATGAATATTGAGGTATACATATGGAATACTTATTATTACTTAAAACAATATACATCTATTAAAATTATAAATTGTCATATTCACACTTATTAGCTTAGATTTTAAGTTATATACAATAGATTAAAAAATACTTTGCAAATTTTTAAAATACTTGTAAAAATATTAAAAGTATTTTATACCTTTATTCCATAATATTTATTTACTAAATCAATTAATCAAATTCTTATGAAGAAAATCTACTCAAGTTTTCATCACCGATTTGTACTTATTGCTGTAATTCTCTTTTCCGGCGCTTTTCTACAGGCACAGACTAAAGTTACAGGAACTGTTACAGATGCTAACAATGCAGAACCTCTGCCCGGGGTTAATGTAATAGCCGGAACCGCAGGAGCTATTACAGATTTTGACGGAAAGTATGAAGTTACTGTCCCTGCCGGTACAACTCAACTTACTTTTTCTACATTGGGCTATGCTACGCAAACGATTTCGATAAACAGCAGAAGCGTAATAGACTTAGCCTTAGCTTCTAAGTCTGAAGACTTAGATGAGGTTATCGTAGTGGGATATGGTACTGTAAAGAAAAGTGATCTTACCGGCTCTGTATCTACTATAGACGGGGATGCTTTTAAAGAATTACCGGTAACTTCTGTAGATCAAGCCATACAGGCAAGAGCTCCGGGTGTACAGGTAACTCAAAGCTCTGGTGCACCAGGTGGGGGTGTATCTGTACGTATACGTGGATCTAACTCTATTAATAGTGGTAGTGAACCTTTATATGTAATAGACGGATTCCCAATTTACCCAGATAACAGTGCATATGGCGCAGGTGGTAATAGACAACCTACAAACGTAATGGCATCTATTAACCCTAATGATATTCAATCTATTGAAGTATTGAAGGATGCCTCTGCAACCTCTATTTACGGTTCTAGAGGATCTAATGGTGTAGTACTTATCACAACAAAACGTGGTAAAGCAGGTAAAACTAAAATTAGCTACGACGGGTCTTTTTCAACCCAGACAATTAGCAACTCTATAGATGTATTAAACGGTACTCAATTCGCGCAGTATATTAATATTTTAGAGCAAAGTGCCGGCGGTAACCCGGTTTATACTCAGGAACAAATAGATTCTTTTGGTGAAGGAACTAATTGGATTGATGAAGTAACGCGCACAGGTATTATTCAGAATCACCAATTAACATTTTCTGGAGGTAGTGAAAATAATAGATTTGCACTTACTGGTAACTACCACGATAACAATGGTATTATTAAAGAAACTAATTATAAACGTTACGGTATACGTATAAACGTTGACAACAAAGCACTTAATGATTTTATTGATGTTTCATCTAGCTGGACTTATAACCGTGCTATTTCAAATAACGCGCCTACAGATGGTGGTGGCCCAGGTGGTATTATAATTACAGCATTAGGCTTAGACCCTACAGTACCGGTACGCAATGAAGATGGTTCATATGCCCTAGCGTCATACGATGGTCGTTTTGCAATAAACCCTTTACAAGAATTAGACTTTGTGACAGATCGTGACATTACTAATCGTGTGTTAGGAACTACCAGTCTTACTTTTAATCTTAGCGATTCCTTTAAGTTTAAAACGAGTTTAGGAGCAGATATATTAAATGTATCCCGAACTACGTTTTATCCTTCTGGCAATTCACGTTTAGGTAGAGAAAATTCTGGTGAATTAACACTGGCAAATCGTGATGTAGGTAACATTTTAAATGAAAATATCTTTACCTATACTAAGAAATTTGGTGACAAACATAATATTGATGCTGTAGCAGGTTACACCTATCAGAAAGAAGTTAATAAGTATATGCAGGCTACTACCCGAGGGATTACTGCATCAAATGTTGATCAGGCAACTTTACAAGGTGGTCCAGATGTTTTAACTCCATTTTCAGGTAGAAGAGAGTGGTTATTAGAATCGCTTTTAGGTCGTGTAAACTATAACTACGATAGTAAATACTTATTTACTTTTACTTTTAGACGTGACGGTTCTTCTCGTTTTGGAAGCGAAAATAAATGGGCTAATTTCCCTTCTGTAGCATTAGGTTGGAATCTTGCAAATGAATCTTTTTACGAAGAATCTAGCATCGCTAACGTGATGAACAAGTTTAAACTTAGAGGTAGTTTAGGTCTTACCGGAAACTCAGAAATTCCTGTATATAACTCTCTTGCAAACCTTAGTGAGTTTAATTACGTATTTAATGGTGGTAACGCTCTTGGTCTTGCAGATGGAAGATTAGGAAATCCAGATTTAAAGTGGGAATCTACAACGATGAGAAACATAGGTCTTGATGCATCATTCTTTAATGATAAATTAAATTTAACACTTGATTACTTCAGCAACACTACCGAAGATTTATTACTGTTTGTATCTATACCAAGTAGTTTAGGTTTTGAATCTATCTTAAAAAATTCAGGCTCTTTAGAAAATAAAGGTTTTGAAATAGGTTTAGATGGTTATGTTATCAACAATGAAGATTTTAAGTGGAACATCGCAGGAAACATATCATTCCTTAGAAATAAACTTACCAGTCTTGGTGACAGCACTCCATTTTTCTCTCAAACTACAAGTGGTCACTTAGGTGTTGATGGTAGCTGGGTAGAAGCAGGAAATCCTATTGGTGTATGGAGAGGTTATGACTATATCGGTATTTTTCAGTCTGAAGAAGAAATCGCTAATAACGCTTCCAGATCTGGTGATAAGCCGGGTTATCCTAGATATCGCGACGCTAATGGAGATGGTGAGATTACACCAGATGATTATGCTATAATAGGTGATCCTAATCCAGATTTCACCTGGGGTCTTAACTCTACTTTAAATTACAAGAGCTTTGATTTAGGTATATTCTTTAGAGGTTCTCAAGGTTTTGATGTACGTAACTTACAAGCATCAGAATTAGGTGATGGTGTACAACGTATAAACCAGTTGAGCACAATCTTAACAGACTCCTGGACACCAACAAATACAGACGCATCTCGCCCTGTAATTGATGCTAGTAGAGATTTTGCAAACTCTTATAGAGATTCAGATTACTTTATTGAAGATGGTTCATTTATACGTTTACAAAACTTATCGTTAGGATACACATTGCCTAACTTTAATGAAAACATTAGCAAACTACGTTTTTATGTAAGTGGTCAAAACTTACTTACCATTACTGATTATAGCGGATTTGATCCTGAAGTAAACAATCGTGGTCAAAACAACCTAAACAGAGGTGATGATTACGATGCATACCCACGCTCAAGTACATTTACAATGGGTGTTAACTTAGAATTTTAATTTAAAATTGCTGAACTATGAAAAACAATTCAAAATTTAAACCTTTAAAATTACTCTACGCTTTTGTAGTGGTGACAGCTATGGTCAGCTGTACAGACCTTGAAGAAAATCCAGATTTTACAACTCAGGAAAACTTTTTTCAAACAGCAGATCAGCTTGAACTTGGTGTTAATGCTGTATATGACGGTATAGGTACCGGTAGAGATTGGGAAAATCACTACTACAATAGATTTGTATTTGAATGTCTAGTAGGATATCAAGTAGGCTATGAAAAAGGCCCACTAGCCTATCAAACTGGAAATGTAGATCCTGCAGATTTCTACATAGGTAGATACTGGAGAATTTCTTACGAAAACATCAATAGAGCAAACACGCTTATTGAAAAAGCAGACGAGCTTAAAGAAGCAGGTGTAGCTGATGTTGCAAAAATAGATCGTGTAAAAGCTGAGGCTTTGTTTTTACGAGCTTTTTACTATTACAATCTTGTACGTTACTTTGATGATATTCCTGTTAAAACATCAAGATCTATTGACGATAAAGATTTACCATCTAATGAAAATGGTAAGCGTTTAGCTTTAGATTTAATCCAATCAGACTTAATGATGGCTGCTGAAATTTTACCAGAATCCTATTCTGGTGGTAATGCAGGTCGTGCGACTAAGTGGGCAGCGATGGCTCTACTAGTAAAAGCTTATCTACAAGACGAGAAATGGGGTCCTGCTTACACAACCGCTCAGACTATTATTGATGAGTCTGGTATAAGTCTATTTACAGACTTCGCAGATAACTTTGCGGTTGCAACAGAAAACAGCGGAGAACGTATTTTTGAAGCACAAGTTTCTGCTAGTGCAAATCCTAATGAATATCAAAATTACCATGCACACTTTGTACCTAGAGATTTACCTAATGATTTAGGTGGTGTGGGCTGGCATTGGCTTAATAGCACACGAGCTTTTCGTGAGCGCTATGATGTAAATGATAAGCGTATAGCTGGTACTTTTATTAGTGAATATCCTTCAACAAGACCTGCTTCAAATGCAGCCGGTGAGCGCCCAGTTGTAAGATGGAGCAAAGATGCACCGTATAATCTAGGAGTAACTGGTGGTCTTGTTCCTGTAGATGCAGATCCTAATAATCCTGACGAATTAATTTTCTCTAGTGGTTTCTCTGCTAAATACACAGAAATAGGTCTAACTAACCCTTATGCAAATGAGAAAAATATCGTTTATTTAAGATTTGCAGATGTACTTTTAGGTCATTCTGAAGCAGCTAACGAAAGCGGTACAGGTGATTCTTATTATGGTATAAATTTAGTACGTGAGCGTGCAGGTCTTCCCTTGTTATCAGGTTTGGGACAAGCAGCGTTGAGAGATGCAATTGTAGATGAGCGTGTTCTTGAGTTTGCTATGGAAAATGAAACCTATCCTGAACTTAAGCGTAAAAGTACCTTTGGTGGTGCTCAGGATTACTTAGGAGATTATATTCAAAGTTTTATTGATCAATACAATGTTGATCGTACCTTAAAAGCTAAAGATTACGTTTTACCACTTCCGTTAAATGAAGTTTTAGGTAATCCTAACGTAACTCAAAATCCTCTATATCAGTAATTATTTTTTTTAATTGTTCTTTAAGAAAACCTGCCAGAAATGGCAGGTTTTTTAATGACCTATTTCTATCTTTAGTTTTCTCATCTAAATCAAATTAATGCATCGTTTTTCTTTTTACTTTAAATCAATACTGCTCATTTTTAGTGTTGCTGCGTGTACTTCACCTAAAACTAATGAAGCCATAACTGAAAGCAGCTTATTCAAATTACACACTTCAAAAGAAACAGGAGTTGACTTTACAAATACCATTGTAGAAAATACCGATTTTAATATGGTCGATTATTTTTATGTTTATAATGGTGGTGGCGTTTCGCTAGGTGATATTAATAATGACGGCTTGACAGATATTTATTTTACAGGCAATTTTGTAGATGATAAATTATATCTGAATTTAGGTGACTTCAAGTTTAAAGACATAACAGTTTCCGCAGGAATAAATAAATCGGGATGGTCTACCGGTGTAACCATGATAGATATTAACCACGATGGTTTACTTGATATATATGTAAGTAGATCTGGGAATTATATCCCAGAAAAACGTGCAAACCTACTCTATATAAATCAGGGAGATACCACTTTTAAAGAACAAGCTGCGACTTATGGTTTAGCCGATACCAGCTACTCTACTCAGGCTGCATTTTTAGATTTTGATCACGACGGGGATCTAGATATGTACTTACTCAATCACAGTAACGAGATACGCGATCCTAATAATGTAAAGGCATTAACAAAGGACGGTAGCGGTCTCGCAAATGACCGGTTCTATAAAAATATGGAGGCAGAAACCGGCAACATCAATTTTACAGATGTTACCCTCGAGGCAGGAATTCTCTACGATGGTATGGGTCTGGGAATAGGTACTGCAGATATAAATAATGACGGCTGGGATGATATTTTTATAACAAACGATTTTATAGCAAATGACTATCTATACATAAATAATCAAGACGGAACTTTCACAGAGCAAGCACATGTATTTCTGGGACATAACAGCCATTTTAGTATGGGTAATGACCTCGCAGATTTCAATAATGATGGCCTGGTTGATATTGTTACTGCAGATATGCTTCCTCCAGATAATATTCAGGAGAAAAAGATGTCTGGCCCATTGAATAACGACTTATTTCAATACACGCTTCAAGAGGGATATTTACCTCAATATATGCGTAACAATTTGCAAATAAATACCGGCGGTACTTCAGCAAACGAACAAAGTTTTTCTGAAGTAGGTCAACTTGTAGGTATAGATGCTACAAGTTGGAGCTGGTCTCCCCTATTTGCAGATTTTGACAATGACGGTCTCAAAGATTTATACATTACAAACGGGTATTTACGTGATATAACCGATCTTGATTTTATAAACTACACCAGCACCCTATCGGGCAATCCTACGCTAAAAACATTAGATTCCATTTTAAAAAATAAAGCCAAAGCGATGCCTGCACTTAGGTTGGCTAATTATATGTTTAAAAATAGAGATTCGCTTCATTTTGAAAACGTTTCTAACCCGTGGGGATTGAGCGAACCGTCGCTATCTAATGGTGCAGCTTACGCAGATCTTGATAATGATGGTGATCTTGATTTAGTTGTAAATAATATTAATGCGAAAGCTTTTATCTATGAAAACCAAACTAAAAACAGTAATTATCTGCGGGTTTCATTAACCGGCGATTCATTAAATACTTTTGCCTTCGGAAGCGAAATAGCTCTTTATCAAGATGGGAAAATTCAGAAAATTAAGCAAAGTGTTACCCGTGGCTATCAATCGTCTGTTGATCCCGTTTTGCATTTTGGCCTAACATCACAAAATATAGACAGCCTAATCATTTCCTGGCCTACCGGGAAGATGGGAATTATAAAAAACGTTAAAGCAAATCAATTACTGAAGCTTTCAGAAAATGATTTAGCCGAATATATTCTAAAAGCTAAAACGAAACCGAAGCAATTTATGGTTGAGGTAAGTAAAAAAAGTACCGTAGAGTATCTGCAGGAAGATCCTTTTTACAATGATTTTAACCGTCAGTTTTTGTTACCGCATAAACACTCATTTCAAGGACCTGGTATAGCTGTAGGAGATATTAATAATGATGGCTATGAAGACTTTTTTATAGGTGGTGCCTACAATCAAAGCGGTCAATTTTTTCTGGGATCTCAAAATGGAACATTTAATCAGACAGCTCTTTTGGCTAACGCAAAAGAAAAATTTGAAGAAGACACCGGAGTTTTGCTTTTTGATGCTGATAATGATGGTGATCTCGATTTGTATATCGCATCAGGAAGTAATGAATTTTATCCAGAATCAGAGTTTTATCAAGATCGTTTGTATATAAACGATGGGCGAGGTAATTTTAAATTGAACCCCTACGCATTACCACAAATTACTGCCAGCGGATCGTGTGTACGTGCAGCTGACTTTGATAAAGACGGTGATCTAGATTTGTTTATAGGTGGCAGACTTTCAGCTCTTAAATATCCATTACCGGGACAAAGTTATTTACTGGTAAATGAAAATGGTGTCTTTAAAGACAAAACAAAAAATCTAGCTCCTTCCCTATCTAAATTAGGAATGGTAACCGATGCTTTATGGAGTGATTACGACAATGATGGCGACACAGATCTGGTGGTTGTAGGTGAGTTTATGGCCATTCAATTTATAGAAAATGAAAATGGTGCTTTTCAGAATAATACAGCAAGCACGGGACTTAATAAAACATCTGGCTGGTGGAACTCAATTAATGCTGGTGATTTTGATAATGATGGCGATATTGATTACGTGGTAGGAAATCTAGGATTAAATACAAAATACCAGGTTTCTTCAGAAGAGCCCATGACCATTTATGCTTTAGATTATGATAATAATGGGAGCATTGATCCTATTATTGCAGCTTATAAAAATGGCGTACAGGTACTTGTTCACTCAAGAGATGATTTGATCAAGCAGATACCTGCTATGAAGAAAAAATTTCCCAATTATGCCAGTTATGCAAATGCAAGCTTAAACGACGTTCTTACCTCACAAGAAAAAAGCCGTGCTTACAGTGCGCGAGCCTTCATGTTTGCATCATCAATATTATTGAATAATGGAGATGGCACTTTTACAATAAACCCCTTACCTAAAGCTGCACAATTAGGCCCCATTTACAGCATACTGGTTGATGATCTAAATAACGACAATATCTTAGATCTAATCGTAAGTGGTAACGATTTTGGGACCAGCGTTGATGCAGGAGGATATGATGCCTTAAAGGGGCTTATATTAACTGGTGATGGTACGGGAGGCTTTCAGCCAATGGGCATTTATGAAGATGGTTTAAATTTAGAGGGACAGGTACGTGGTTCTGCGGTTCTTGCAGGAAATCAAAGTTCACGCTATGTATTTGGTCGAAATTCTGATTCACTTTTAACCTACGAACCTACAAATGCACAATCCTTTAAAACGTTGCAAATTGACGCGGCTGCTGCAAAAGGTCTAATTACGTATAAAAATGGAAAGAAGCGTGCTATAGAATTCTATTACGGCTCCTCCTATTTATCTCAATCTTCCAGATCACTTAAAATTGATACTACAATTGCTAAAGTTGAGGTAGAAAATTTTAAAGGAAAGAAGAGCGTCGTGTTTAAAAATTAAATCTGAAAGATTTAAAGTTTTAGTTCAAAATCTTATAAATAAAAAAAGCCTCAGTAAAACTGAGGCTTTGAAGAAGTGATCGCGACAGGATTCGAACCTGTGACCGTCTGCTTAGAAGGCAGATGCTCTATCCAACTGAGCTACGCGACCCTTTTTGCGGGTGCAAATATAATGCTTTAACTAAAAAGTTAAAGTATAAGTTGAAAAAAAATAAATATTATTTTAAAAATAAAAGCCAGATCACTATGTATCTGACTTTTAACTTCGTAATTAATGTAAAAATTTATGCTGCCATCGGCAAACCAGCGATTTCTGTAAATGCTTCTGCTTCTTCCATTGCATAGAAATCTCCTCCTGTTGATAATATGTTGTAATTAAACCAGATAACTAATAGTCGTAACGGAATTTCTAATGAGTCTTTTAATCCTAATTTAGAGTCATCAACGTGTACCCATCTGTTTAAAGCCTGCTCTTTAATAACCTGCATAACAGCATCTTTTCCACCCATATGTTTTTTTAATCTAATAAACATTTCTACATCAAATAACCACTTGCTTAAAAAGCTTGTTGCATAGATAACCGGTATTAATTCTTTTCTAAAAACTTTAGCTCCACATTGAGTATCTTCTATGGGAAGACCTAAAATTAAAAATACACACATTTTAATAATTTTAGAGAATAATGCTCGTAACGGGTCTTTTTGTATACCATCGCCATCATTGTCTTTTGCTCGTGAACCAAAAACCATTTTTAATGTAGTATTGCGTTTTAACGTATCATCTAATGCAATAAAGTCTTCAAAATCTGTAGAAAGATCTGCATCTATAAATCCTACATTAGCAATATCCTCTCTGTTATATAAATAACGGGCACCTGCTCTAACTGCAGCAGCTTTACCAGAATTACGTTTCATATCAATAACAGTTACTTTACTCTCATCTACTTTTTGTATACTCTTTAAAACTTTAAGAGTTTCATCTTTACTACCATCATTTACAAAACATAAATGGTAATTTTCAGATTTGTTGATAAAGCTTTTAAAAGCAGCTTTGTTGATTCGGTTTGCTTCGTTGTAACAAGGTATTATAATTGCAGTTTTCATAGTGTGTTGTTTTTACTAAATCGATTAATTACACTGCAAACATACCGTGGTTACGAGGGCTACTTTGTTGATTTTCGATAGCTAAACCTTCACTTTAGACGAAAACCGTTCATCGACAGACGAGCCATTCATCGAAAGTCTTATCTTAGCTTTGTAAGAAATAAGAAAACAGTTGCAATCCATATAAATGAAGAGTACTCCAAACAGATATTTAATTATAGCCTTGCTTATAGGGGTTGTATTTCATGGTTTTGGAATTTTTTTCACTTTAGAAGGAACCTACGATGCCTTAATACACCTCTTTTTTGCAGATCATTATGCCACACACTGGTTTGAACCGTGGAATTATAGCTGGTACACCGGCTTTACGGTTATGGGGTATCCGCCGCTGGTGCATCAGGCAATTGCAGTTTTATCGCTTGTAGGCGGACTAAAATTTGGAATGTTTACCGTGGCTTTAATCGGTATTATTCTATTTATAACTGGCGTTTATAGATTTGCTTTACTTATTACGGCAAATGCAAATGCTGCAGGCTATGCTGCAATTCTCGCTGTATTCTCATCTTCTTTTGTTGAAACACTGCATGTTTTTGGACAACTGCCTAGCATAATAGGGGTTTCTATACTTATGCACTGCCTTCCTGAAATCTATTTGTGGCTTATTACCGGTCGAAAAAAGTATTTTGTTACCTCCTTGTCCTTATTAGCTGTTACAGTCTGCTCGCATCATGTAACTCCTATTTTTGGAATGGTCTTTTTTATTTTCCCTCTAATAGGTATGGCTGTTATGGATCAAGCTAGATCGCAGGTATCTACAATGAAAGAGATTACATTTAAAGTGTTTTTAAAAGCATTCTTTAAATTGCTGAAGCGTATGATCGCATTCGGTTTTTCTGCGCTATTTCTTATAATTACATGCATTCTTCCCTATTGGGTAAATACTAAAAATAATCCGATCACCCAGGTCCCCATCCCGCACGGGTCTCGCGATAATTTTTTAGAAATAACCTCCAGCGGTCTTGTTTTCTTTTTAATTCCGTGGGGTATTTTGTTGCTTCTTATGCCCTACTTTTTTTACCGGTATTACAGCAAGCGTTATTTATTTTTCGGGCTTTCGCTTACGATGCTAACCATCTTAGGAACTGGTGGAACCACACCCATTCCAAAAATTATCTTAGGTGATAACGCGTTTAATATTTTAACCTTAGACCGTTTTACCTTATGGGGAAGCATTATGGTTTTACCACTTTTTGGAGAATTTGTTTATCGTTTTGCAGAAGGAGATTATAAAACTTTCTTGAGTACAAAACTAGGAGGTTTGTACCATCGTATTCTTGCCGGGTTTATGGCCGCAATATTCTTAGGAACTACCATTTTTACGATGACCCTAAGTAACTTTAGACCTTCTCAACCTAAACCTATTAAAATGCTACCCATAGTAAACTTCCTTAATCAGGATATGCATTACAAATGGCGCTTTTTACCCTTAGGCTTTGGCGATCAAATTGCCTGGCTTTCTGCTCAAACAGATGCAATGACCGTTGACGGTAATTACCACTCTGCTCGCAGATTGCCAGAATTAACTACACGAGCAATTGAACGTCTCGAAAATTCAAAATTTAGAGGTGTAGAAGGTATTGGTTCGCTTCAGCAGTTTTTAACTGTTCCTGAAAAATACAATCTCAAATATGTATTTTCAAACGATAAGTTTTACGATCCTATTCTATATTTCGCCGGCTGGCAGCGACTGGGACTATTAGAGAATGGTATAATGGTATGGGAAAAACTAGGCGTACCTCCTCTTGCCGAAATTTTACCTAAAGATGATATTCCGCTTTTTCTTATTTTAATGTGGGGAATCATTCCGCTACTTACGGTTTTAATTGCATTTGTTATAAATATCCAATCTATTTGGGTGCGTGCGCTTCGGTCTAAAAAACCTAAAAAACCACCCTATATGCAATGGGAGATTGATTTTTCCGCAACTGCGAAAACCTCTCAAAAACGCTCCCAATTATTATTTAATATTGCCCATTTTTACGGGTTAATCGTTGTTTGTTGCTTTGCCTTTGGGGTTTACACCTTTTATCTAAAGAATGCAGACCAGATTGCCCCTAAAAATGTTCTGGAAGCTTATTTTGACGCATTAGACTTTAAAGAGTTAGAACGGGCATATTCTTATTTTGATCCGCAAAGTGACAAATCGCTTGATCAATTTATGCTCGAGTTTGCCGTTACAGATGGCCTGTTAAACAGTTACGCAAAACTAGATGCGATTGCTATCAAACTAAATAAAGAAACCGATAGCAGCGCGCTGGCGACTGCTAAAGCAAAATGGATTACGCCATTAGAACTTATAAATACTAAAGAAGATTTTGAATTGATAAAACGAAAGGGAAAGTGGTATATAAAACCTAAAAAACCTGAATTAGATCTTCCGCCAGACCAGTTAATCACCGTAAATGAAACTGATTTTTATAACCACGGAAGACGCCGCATCACTTCTGAACAAACCTACCATGAGGATATATTGAAGCAACCAGTACTTGAGGTACTTTCCGCTAGATTATTAAAAGTAGAAAATGACTATATAATTGTAGGCGAAATTCAAAATGTAGATAATGTTCCTGCAGATGTCTCTGTAAAAGGAACGTTATATGATGAGCAAAATCAAGAATTAGCTACCTATAATGCTAAGTATGAGATGAAGCATAAACTAATGCCAAAAGAGATTACTTCATTTAAAATAGAATTTGAAGGTACGGCCTGGATTAATCAGGATGATCACGCCCCGCTTACTTTTAATCCAGATCAATTTACCCCGGTAGAACTTGCGGGAAAACCGGTAAACTTTGACCTTCATGTTTCGGCTAATGTTGCGAATACAGATCTTTATAAAAGACTAACTATTAACAGTCTTGAGATTAATGACACTACCCTTACCACTACGCTGTTTAATACCGGTACACAACAGGCAACAATACCACAACTGCTCTTGTCATATTATACTGCAGATAATCAATTGCAATGGGTATCCCATCATTTTTTACAAGAAGGTGTTCGTCAACAACGTAAACAAAATTTGACTCTTAAGTTAGATATTAAAGAAACCCAACTTATAAATGACTCCATGCAGGCTATTTTTGTAAACGGCCTACCTAACATAGAAATCGCACGTAAGGTGGTTCCTAACCGAAATCGAAAGCAGGAAGATGCTTCAAAAATTGAGTTACCTCAAGGTGGTTTTCTTAAAGTAGAAATCAATAGTTATCTTGGTAATCCGCGATGATGCAAAAATTCTTAACACATATATGGGTAGTTTGCTTCCTTTTTCTATTAGGGTTTACGATTAAACCTCAAGATACGGATGAGTCTTATCACATTACATTACTTACTATTCAAAATCAATTTGAAGTTGGTAAACTAATACAACTTCAGTTTAAAGGAAATGCCAGAAATCTGCACCTTATCGTTTCTACAGCACTCGCTACGGTGATTTTAGAGCCAGGCGCTACGGATAATGGGCAGATTAAATTTTCTATACCAAGCCCTTTAAACAAGTTGAGCGGTGTTGTAAACTGGGTTCTAGTTAAAAAATCGGAAAGAATTACTGATGGCTTTTTTACTATCACGACTAACCCAAAGGCAACAACTAAAATCGAATCCTATCTAGGACCTCAGCGTATTGCTGCCGGAGGCAATGATTTTGCTCAGCTTACACTACTGCCTACAGATCAATTTGATAACCCCTTACCAGATAATACTGTTGTTACCTTAACTACAGCTTTTGAAACTATAGAAAAGCAGGAAGATTTAGAGGTTAAAAACTTTATTAGCTGGAAGAATACCTATTCTACTAAAAAATCTGGTCGCATATTTACCGCAGCAAATAGCAACAGTATCACCTCAAAACTACAGACTATTTATGTAGATGCAAATCTGGCCACGCCTTTTAAGATTACCTATTCACGGTCAAACAAATATGCAGACAGTGACCAGATTACTACTTTTATATCAAGTGATATAAAGGATATCTACGGAAACAGTATTCCCGATGCTACGCAGGTAAATTTTATAGTAAAAACAAATAATGGCGAAGTATTACAAACTTCGGGTAATACTATTAACGGAAGTGCAAAAGCATCACTTTTACACCCATCAAAACCTCAAATCTGGGAAATTACTGCCTTTGTAACCGGGATCACTCAAAGCAATACACTAAGAGTGGAATATGAACCTGCATTGAAAGAAATTAAGACCAACTGGGATTCTAAAAATAACGTATTAAACGTTGGCCCTTTGAGGGGTCGCCTTAATCAAATACTTGCAGAAGGAACTTTAGTTAAAATACATATTTTAAAGCCAGATGGCAGCACACAAACTATAAGTAAGAAAACTGAATCAGGAAGCGTAAATTTTGAGTTCAAAAAAGACTTCTATAAAACAGGCATTTATAATTTTAAGCTTGAAGTTTTAGGAGTTACTCACACGTTAGAAGGTGTAGAACTGTGAAAAACCAAAATAAAAACATCTATAGAGCGCTGCTCATTTTAACCTTTATAGGGTTAAATCTTTTAATTGTTTCTGCGATTAGCCAGGTCATTACCTACTTAAATACAGGAGCAGATAAAAGTAAAATGCTCAACCTATCACTTAAGAGTGAAAGCGTATACAAGCCCCATTTATTATGGAGTGATACACTAAACCCTAGCAGACCTTTAGAAAAACCTACTCAGAAAAGAGTAGCACAAGATTATCTTAATGCGTGGTATGTACGGGAAGTAGCATTTAATAGCGGTGAGCAAAAAGGACTTGAAGATTACTATACAGAGAGTGCCAGAAAAAAAATTGACTCACTCATAACTGTAAATAATTCGGCAAATACGCGTATCGAAGCGACAACATTAAGTCACGACCTCAAATTAGAATTCTACAGCGCAGACGGCCAGTTAATCAGTTTTACAGACAACAATGTAGAGGAGGCAAAACGGGTTTTTAAGGGAGAAGAATTGCTTTTAGAAGAACAATCAAGCTCCACCTATCGCGTGGTCATGCTACTTGAAGATGGTTTTTGGCGCATCCGTCAATTTGTAAAAATCCCATCATTAAAAAAGGATTCTATCGTACAAAAAGGCATCGTTACTAAATTTAAAGACCTCCATCAGGGAGTCAATTACTATCCTAAAAGTAGTGCCTGGGACACCTTTGGAGAAGCCTTTAATCAAGACACACTAAGTACAGACTTTAAAAAGATTAGATCTCTAGGTTTTAATACGATTCGTGTATTTGTAGGATATAAAGATTTTGGGGAGGCCGATGTAAAAGCCGAGAAATTAGTAAAACTAAAAATTTTAATGGATGTTGCTCATAAACAAAAGCTTCAGGTCATTGTTACTTTGTTTGATTTTTACGGAGACTATTCCGTTATTGATTGGTCTAATACCTTTATGCATTCCAGACAAATCGTAAACGCTTTAAAAGGGCATCCGGCACTGGCTTGTTATGATGTCAAAAATGAACCCAATCTTGACTTTGATTCGAGAGGTGAAAAACTGGTGCGCTTCTGGTTAAAAAGTCATTTAGCACACATAAAACAACTTGACCCCAAAACTGCGGTAACTATTGGCTGGTCTAACTTACAATCTGCACAACTATTATTAGAGTCTGTAGATATTGTTTCCTTTCACTCCTATCAAAGTTTTGAAAGTTTTAAAACCGAATTTAAAGAATTAAAATCAAAAACCAGTAAACCTTTAGTACTGCAAGAGTTTGGTCTCTCTACCTATTCCGGAATTTGGAATCCGTTAGGCGCTAGTGAACAAAAGCAAGCCGACTACTATTCAGACTTTTTAGGTTTTGCTGCGCAAAATGAGTTGAACTATACGCTTTGGACATTGTATGATTTTAATGAAATTCCTACTGCGGTAGTGGGCAGATTGCCCTGGCGTAAAGCACAACAAAAACACTTTGGGCTTTATAAAGATAATGGTGAAGCTAAAAAAGCTGTGGAGGTTGTTAAACAATACACAAATGCTCGCTAAAATTTAGGAGGAAAAAAGAACTTTTATTTGAATCTTCAGCTTAAAAAATAGCTGAAAATCGTATATTTTTCAAAAAAGGAATATGAAATTATTCGATATAGAACCAGACGCAACTAAGAATCTACTGCCTCAAGATGGTACGGTAAATTACTTTGGAAAGCTTATAGATGAAAATGCTGCTAACGACTATTTAAATACACTTTTAGCTACAATTGAATGGCGTAATGACGAAGCTGTAATTTTTGGTAAAAAGATAGTTACAAAACGTAAAGTTGCCTGGTATGGTGATAAACCATTTGAGTACACCTACTCTAAAACAACCAAGTCTGCCTTACCCTGGACTACTGCATTACTAGAGTTAAAAGAAAAAACTGAACAAAGAACCGGAGAAACATTTAACTCGTGTTTATTAAATCTTTACCACGATGGTAACGAAGGAATGGGCTGGCATAGTGATGCAGAAAAAGACCTAAAAAAACATGGAGCTATTGCCTCTATAAGTCTTGGAGCTGCTCGCAAGTTTGCTTTTAAACACAAAGAAACTAAGGAGCGAATTGATGTTTTTCTGGAATCTGGCAGCCTGCTTATTATGAAAGATAATACGCAAGACCACTGGGTACACAGACTACCTCCTACTAAGCGAGTTGCTGAGCAACGAGTTAATCTTACATTTAGAACTGTTGAAAATCACTAGAATCAAAGAACTCCCAACGCTCTAGGGAAAGCGAAAGGAGTTCAACCAAATCAAATGGGGGCGAAAGACTAACGAACGATAATTAAATCGTTACTTGTTTTTTGTTCTTTATTGCTGATGATTTGTTTGAAAACTTCAATATATTTTTTTGCAATGGCATCCATAGGTAATGCTGTGGCAGCTTTATAGTTTGCCTGCCCCATTCTCGTTCTATAATTTTGATCAACAAGGACTTCGCTTAACGCTTTTGCAAGATCTTTAATGTTATTTGGTTCAAAAAAGCGAGCTTCATACCCTTCTTCGCGAGAAAGTATTCCTAGGTCTCCTAAATCTGGCATAACAACCGCTTTACCATAACTGCCAGCCTGATGCAATACACCGCTACTTCCTGTCGTAGAAGTATATGGGAAGACCACTACTGCACTCTCTTCAAAAAGTTTTGGCACATCTTCTTCGGCTACATATCCCGTAAATATTAATTGCTTTACGTGCGCATATCGCGCCTGTACACCATCTAAGTAGCCCTTTACATTAGGATTATCTGTACCTGCTACAACTATCTCTATATCAAGATCTACAATCTTGCGAAGATGTTCTACCGCTTCAATAAGCATTTCAACTTTCTTATACGTTCCAAATTTTCCGAAAGTCATTACCCGTAAAGGTCCAGCTGGAAGTTCATAACTAGGCTCTGCAGGTAATTCTAGAGTTCCGTGCGGTATAAGACCTACATTATTTGCCGTATATTTTTCTTGTAGAATGCTAACATATTTACTTATGGTAAGGGCAACAAAATCTGCCTTCAGAATCATTTTAGTGAGCTGGGTACCTATAAAATTATAAGCACGCTGCATAAACTTATTTGCAGTAAAACCAGCTTCATTTAGATCTACCTGCTCCATAATATTGTGTAACAATACCACGGTAGGTAATCCCATAAGCTTGCAAATGCCGGGCAAAGCCAAACCTAAAGCTGCTGGTATTTTCTTATCTCCAAATTTCATAAACTGAAGGTTAAATAGAACCGCGTCTGGCTTTGTCTCTTTTAACGCACGCACCACAGAAACAATATTTGAGTAGCTATTAAAACTCCAGCACGATTTTACAGTCACTTTACAACCGTCAACATCTAAATGCATATTAGCCGTTTCTGTAGATACATCTGTAAGAAGAATAAGTTCTGATACCTCTTGATTTGCTCTAAATGCTTTTACCAGGTAATAAGCGTATTCATTTAAAGTCACTTTACTTGGAGGGAATGCAGTTACGATTGCTAATTTCATTTGATTTGTTTTTTAATTCTGATACAAATTTGCAACTAAGCAGGAAAGTTTCAGACTAAAAAACGTTAGCAAGCAACGCTATGTAGACGAGTGGTATTTTTAAGCCGTCTAATGGAATTTACGTAGTATTTTATATCTAAATATTTGATTTAAAGGTAACCGAGAAGAAGTGAATAGTAAAATAGCTATAAAATGAAAAACCCGTGCTTGCGCAACGGGCCTTTCTCCCAACTTAAATTCTTAAAATCTATTACGATTTGGGGTAATCGCTGTAATTGTTTTTTTAAATCAAAACCACCTGATTTGGGATTCTGTGAGCGGTATTAATTTAAAATAAGGGGTTTGCTGTAATTGTAATAATCAATTATAATTTGGGTTAAGAATTTAAGACGGGTTCACTATGATTTGGGGATCACTGGCTAACTTAAATTTATACTGTTTTAATATGCGATTTTAAAGTTGATAGTTCTAAAGGTGAACGTGTATAAATAATTTCACCTCTAAAATTTACTTTCTTAAGATCGTGTAATCGTAGTACGGCATCAGGTAATTCTGACGCAATATTTTGAGAAACCTGTATGCTTTTTTCTGAAAAATCTACTTGAACACTAGAAGAAACTACTGCTTCTTGTACAAAATATGTTTCTATTAATTGTGATGTAATACCAGACTCAAATGTATTTGCAAAGCTAAAAGAGCACGCAAATAATAATAAACTAGCAGAAATAATTTTAGACATAAGTGGGTTTGTTTTGTATTACAGCGTAAATATAATACCGTTTATCCTTTACAGACAATTATATTCGATGAAATACACGTTAATTTTATTTTTTTAACATTTTCTTACAGAATTAGAGCTTGTTATCTCTTATTTCCTACAACGAACTGAATGCTAATGCGTTTTAGTTCTATTAAATAATAAGAAATAACCTATTTGAGCGCTTACAAGAAATATCATAGCTGCGTTTTGCGCGATCACTACCTCGAGTAAACTGTCGTGAAAAAATACTATAAAAGATATTTGAAAGATTCCTCCTACAAGACCTATAAATACTGGAATATATTTACCAAGTGAAAGAAAATAGTATGCAAACAGATTTGCGATTGCAAATAAACCAGTAGCTAATGCATAAGGGCCTAACAAGGATGCAACCTCTAAATAAGCTTCTCCAAATAGCAGACTTACAATAAGTTTAGGTGCTGCAAAACAGATAAGAATAATCGAAACCGCTAGTAACGTTATATAACCTACATACTTTAAAAGTATTGCTTTAGTGTCTTCACCCTTTTTATGCTTGTCTACCACAACCGGTAAAAGAACCATAACAAACATCCAGGCAACAAAGTAAACTACGCGTCCTATGAGTGCTAATGAAGCATATAAACCAGCTTCATAACTATCAAAATAATGTTTTACCATTAAGATATCACTATTGTTTATGAGAATTTGCGTGCCTTCATAGAAAGCCGTAATTAAGAAAAAACGTACTATTTCAGCTTTTAATTCTGTATCAAGTTTTGTAGTTTCTGCGTTAGATTGTTGTTGTTTGCTTTTAGGAAACTGAGCGATAAATAATGAAAGACCTACTCCTACTGCAACTCCAATGGCGGGATTATCTTTAAATATTAAAATACAAAGCAAGGTTAAAACCAGTCTGCTCCACATCTCAAATTGATATGTTTTTGCAAGTGACAACATATCTTGATTTCCTTGAAAGATACCGCGGTTTATACTCATTATAAAATATAGTGGTACCGCAACTCCAAATACGATAAACATCGCTTTAGATTCCGTTTGAAAAAGCAATTGTAGATTTTCAGCAAAAACAACAAATAAAGCTCCAAGAATAAGACCTACCCTTAACCCCCATTTATTTATGGTCTTTAAGAATGAGATTTTATCTTGATTTTCTAATAAAACCATATACCGTGCTGTACCTAATTGAAAGGTCATCGCAGCAAACGACAATACTAATAGTAGTGTTATTATAATTGCGGCATCTGCGAAGGCTGCAGGTCCTAATATCCTGCCCAGAACTAAATTATAAACGTAGTTTCCTGCGTTTACTATAAGGGCACTCAACATAAAAAGCTGCTGTGGGGTTATTTTCTTCTGGATAAATGGAATTGCGATCATTGCTATGGTTCGTTTTAAATAAGCTGCGGCTTATATAATATGATGCAAATATCGAAAAGGAGGCAATTTGAATTTGGTGAATTTCGGTAGATGGTACGTTGCTGTAGTTGAATGGTTGTTAAACTTCGTTATCACAACTGAACATAGAAAATATTTTAAAGAGACTAAAAACCAACTATTTAGCCAAATAAAGCGATGATTCTGATAAAATAAGAGCGCTGAATCCCGTAAAAACCGTGAGTGGTATATAAGTATAGGTGAATGGTTAAAGCCTATAGATTAAAATTAGCAACTATACCCCTAAATTGCATTATCCAAATCAAAGTTATGAAATCTACAATTGCACTTTTTATTCTTTTTCTTATTACCCTTACTGCAACAGCCCAAAATATGCAAGAAGGTTTTACCTATTTAGAAGAAGGAAAAAATGCTGAAGCTAAAGCTTTTTTTGCTGAAGTATTAAAAGATTACCCTGATAATAAGACCGCACAATTATGTTATGCACGAGCTTTAGGCTTAGGTAGTGATCCTGATGAAGCACTGGATCTTTTTGAAACAATGCTTGTTGACTTTCCTAATGATCTGGAAATAGAATTAAACTATGCCGAAGCTCTACTGTGGAATAAAAAATTTGATGAAGCTGCCCCTTACTATAAAAACTTAGTAGTAAACAACCCAAAAAACTTTGGAGCCTTACTTGGGTATGCAAATACACTTTCTAATTTAAAAAAATATGACCCGGCTTTAGAGTATATTAGGCGGGCACTTGAGGTGAGCCCCGGCAATCCTAACGCATTAGTTTCTCGCAAGTATATACGACTGGGAAAAGCAGGAGAACTAGTTAAACAAGGAGCTATTGAGCCCGCACTTATTATGCTAGATTCTAATCTGGTAGATTTTCCTAAAGATCGCGATACGCAGCTTAATCAGCTAAATATTTATTTGAAAGAAAAGAATTTTGAAGATGCTACTGCTATCTATACTGGTTTTACAGAATCTAAAAAAGATAGTATTACCGGTAAAATAGGAATCTCCCTAGTACAGCATCTTGCCGAAAATGAAAAATTGGCTTTGAGCACAGCTACCGAAGCATTTGAGATGGCTCAGGAATATAAAAATGATTCGCTGGTATTTATCCCTGCGGCAGAACGCTATACGCAAGCTTTAATATGGAATGCAAAATACAAGGAGGCTCAATCTAAAATTGAAGAATTTACAGCTCAATACCCTACTAATAACTCAATACTTGCTTTACAAGCAATGCTTGGTATGTACACAGGAGATTTTAAAAAATCTATTGCAAGCTACGAGAAAATATTAGTCCAAGACACTACTTCTTTTGATGGTAATCTGGGAATAGCGAACGCATACCGTGCTAACGATGAGCCTTTAAAATCCTATGAGTATGCAAATAAAACCATAGCTTTCTATGAAGGTCAGGCAGATGCGATGGGGCTTGTTAAAACCTTAGATCTCACCTATGCCCCTATACTGGGAGCACGTGCTTCAATCACTAAAGATAACGGAGAAAATACAGCATACAGTTATGGTTTTAACGCAGCATTACCGTTGTCAACATCATTTCAAACCGAAGCTAATTATGGCTACCGAATAACAAAAAATGGAATTAGCGGCCAGGAAGCTCAAGCCTACGAAATGGGACTTAAACTTAATTATCAATTTGCTCCAGGTTATGATTTGCAAACCAGCGCGGGTTTGATAAAGGCACTTACATTTGACCGTGATTATACAGACTGGCAAGCTGGAATTAGTCTTAAAACAAAACCCTTTAAACGCCAGAATCTAGAAATAGGCTACAAACGTGAATTACAAAATTTTAACGCTCAGTTAATTGAAGAAAAAATTGCATTAAATAACTATTTACTAAATTATAATTGGGGAATAACAACACGTCTGGGGTGGTACACTTCAATGATCTATACAGCACAATCTGACGAAAACAACCGTAAACTTCTATTTACTTCATTATATTATAACCTTACAAAAAAACCTGCCTTAAAAATGGGTTTTAACTACCAGTATTTAGGTTATAAAGAGCAAATTAATGAATTGTATTTTAGCCCATCTAAATACCAGGCTACAGAGATTTTTGCAGATTTGATGCTTCAGAAAATAAATAAATTTAATATTCACGCTATTGCTGCCGGTGGATATCAATTTGTAGAAGACCTAAAAGGAACGTCACTCTTTAGAGCAGAATTAAACATTACCTACGCGGCATCTTCTCAGTTGCAAATTTCGGCATATGGCAAGTACAGTAATATCGCTTCTGAGCTCGCAAGTGGTTTTGAATTTGGCGAAGTAGGTCTACTCGTTCGCTGGTTACCTTTTGACAAACCCATCTTTAAAAAATAAACTATCTGATATAGCCATTTAAAATGAATTAATATCTAGATTCTAAAAACCTGTTGTTTCCCTTAAAAGGAAACAACAGGTTTTTTATTTGAATTGAAGAAAAATATCAGAGACTAATGTTCAGATTCTCTTATTATAATTTAGCTAAAAGAAACGAAAATTTAGAGAATAGATTGCGTTAGGATAGGAGTGTAAAGCCCATAGTGAGGTACTAGAACGGACTTTAAGCTCCTAGCTCTACCTTATGTCAACGGCTAATCTAATGAACCTTAAGATGGCTACTTAAAGTAATATAAAGTATCCTATCTGTAATGTTTTGACTTTAGTTCGGTTTTTTAAGTAATCTCTATTAGCTTGATAATAAAAACTTAATTGTCAAATTCTTATATTTAAGCTAAAATAAAAATATGGGTTCGATCTGGATTATAATATTGGCTGTAGCTATTTTCTTAGTTGTCACTGCGCTTTATTGGAAAATTATGAGCACCTATAACATATATATTCTAGGAGCTAAAAATCACAAACAATGGGGATCTAGGCTCTATTTTTGGCAGGGTGCATTTTTCGTTAGTACTGCTGTGACATTTCTAATCCTTTACACTTTAAACTGGTTAACCATTATAACTGTTTGATTTTTAAGCATAAAAAAGCAGCGTCTCTCCAAACGCTGCTTTCAAAAAAACAAACCAACTAACTAAACTATCTAATCATTATCGCCAGCTTAATAAACGTTGTGATTTAAACTGATGACTTCTCTTTTAAATATCTGGAAACCAGAAGAAGTTCTGGTTTTAAAATTCCGGTAAGTATTATATTACTTACAGACTTTAAAAATTTACAGCGCTCAAAATGAGAAACATCCTTATAGTAGTATTTATAGGCTTTGACGCCTTGAGTACTCAATAAGAATGTAACAAGAGCTTGCGTTCTCATAATCTGGGATTTAATCCAAAATTAGAGAAGACTTAATGCTGATTTTTAAATATTCGATAGATGGTTTTTAAGTGTAGACCAGTGGTAGGTTTTACGCTTTAAAGTAAATTAAGGCGTTTCATAAGTATAGGTCTGTTAGAACGGCTTATAGGAATCACATCTTTAGCGATTAGAACACTATTATCTTCTATATCAATAATCTTGTGAAAATTTATTACAAACGACCTGTGAATTTTTAAGAACTTACTGTCTGGCAACTTTTCTTCAATTTTCTTGAGTGTAGAATGTACAGTGTAATTTTTTGTTTCTGTTTTAATAAGTATGTAATCACCTTTAGCTTCAATTATTAGAATACTATCAAAGTTGATCTTTATTAACCTACGGTCAATATTTACATACAAATCTGAACCCTCTTCAGTCTTAGGTTCTTTAGCAGTAGGCTGTACTTGATCTACAGTTGCTGCCACAGGACTCTGTACCTGTTTTGCTTTCTCAACTGCTTTTAAAAAACGAGGAAGTTCAACAGGTTTTACTAAATAATCTACAATACACTCATACTCAAAAGCCTCTATCGCGAAGTTTCGGTCTGAAGTAGTCAATATTATTTTTGGCGGATTTTTTAATGTTTGTATAAAATCAAAACCCGTAAAATCTGGCATATGAATGTCTAAAAATATTAAATCTACAGTATGTTGATTAAGATATTTTATTGCTGCAATAGCATTATCAAATTCTGAAACTATATTAAGATCTGCGGCTTTTGAGCAATGACTACTTACGATTGCTCGTGCTAATGCCTCATCATCTATTATAATACAATTCATAAATATGCTTTTAAAATTTTTCTATAAAATGGGTCATTGCCATTAAAACATTCTCAAATATAACAGCAGATTCAGGGTTTCCGGCTCGCAACTCATTCTCATAAATAACCGCCAGCTCATATCCTGAACTAAGATTCAATATACTTATTTTATGTTTCAGTTTATGTACATCTTCGGCAGATTTCAGATAATCCTTATTTTCTAGATGTGTTTTATAGCGTTTTATTTCCTGCGGAAGCTCTTCTTTTATAATCTCCAGTAATTGTTGTACAAGTTCATCGCTATCACCTGCAATTTGCTTTATTTTCTCTAAATCAGGCTTTTCTGTCATAATTTTTTAGGTAATGTAAAATAGAATGTTGTGCCAGTATTTAATTTAGATTCCAGCCAAATGGCTCCTTTGTAAAATTTTATAATCTTTAAAACTATAGATAGTCCTATACCCTTAGATTTAAAGTCATTTTCTAAAGTTTGAAACGGCTGAAATATTTTATCAAAATAATTAGCTTCTATACCCATACCATTATCTGCAATACTAAACTGAAAAAATGCATCTAGTTCTACAAAATCTACGGTAATAGTACCTAATTCTTTATCATTATACTTTATAGCATTCTGAATCAAATTCTGAAACAGCTGCTGAAAGCGGTATGAATTACCGGAAACCACGGGTAGTTTACTAGTGACATTAATTTTAAAATTATCTGGGATATTCATATTTGCGATTAAACGCGACAACATATCGTCTAAATCTACTTTATAAGATTCTCCCTGATTTTTATCTATACTTGAATATTCAAGAACACCTTCAATTAAACTATTCATATGTTCAACGTGCTCTAGAATTAAATTCAGATTAACCCCACAATTATCGTCATAGACACCTTTATAGTCTTCAATAATCCAGCTCGTAAGCGCATTAATACTATTTAAAGGTGATTTTAAATCGTGTGAAACTATGTGTGCATAATCATTAAGCTCCTTATTTTGTCTTTCTAGTTCTGCTAATAATTTATCGCGTTGCTCATTTGAAGATATAATCTCACGAGTTTGATTATCTATGATGCGAGCAAGTTCTAAACCGTCGTGAGCTGCATCTATTTTATCTGTACTGTTTGCAGGTGTATTGTTATTACCATATTGATGAAGTGTAGCTATAGTTTCAGTAAGACTTTTAATAATCTCCTGCTGCTGGCTCATCTCTTTTTTAAGACTGAGATTAGCTGCAGAAAGTTCGTCTGAACTTAAGGACATGGCGCGTTGTACCATTACCAACTGCTCCTCATAATTAGTATAAGAACTGTCTACAGCATTTAAAAATGAATCGAGTTCTGCGTCAACTTCTATACCCTTACTTGATAAGTGCTTGCGTATTTGCCTGTTTAAAAGTGTATTCATCTATTCACTTATTAAGGTTAAGGTCATCGTCTGGTTGTGCAATTCACATTGATTATTATCTGAGAACGGCGCCATCTCCCCATAGCTGTAGAAACCACTTACAACTGCCTGCTTTCCTATAACTTCAATAACTTCTTCTACCTCTTCTTCTACGCGTTGATGCATCACTAGTTTGCGACCTACACAACTAACAAGAATTGCCAATTGTGCACTAGATTTGCGGTTTTTAGTGGCTTCTTTTGCAGCCTCACAGGCACCATCAATTATACCATCTACGGTAGCCATCATTAGCTTAACCTTTGAACCTTCAGGAACATCACCAGCTAAAATCATTGTGTTTTCTGCTTCATCAATAGTTAAGATGGTACGTACTAATGGTCTTTCTTTTAATTGTGATTGTACACTTAAAGGATAAAATAAAGAAGATGTAGGTAGCTCTGCAGCTTTATCGCCTAAATATGATTTGTAAAGATCTAGCGCCGGCTTATGATCTAATTCATAAAGAACATTCCCTTTAGATTTAGTTATAATACGTTCTGGACCAAAGGGAAACCATCCCCCATAATTTGCGAAGCTTATTTCTAGGCTTTCTCCATAAAGTGCGATCCCTATAATTTCTCCTTCTGCAGCAGGCTTGTTATAGCCCGCAAGTGTTTTATTAAATCGTGCATCATCACCACAAAGCCCACCAGTTATAGCGACCTCATCTGGTAAAACACTTTCTATGCCTTTAATAAGCTCACTACCATTTACAAAACTTCCTTCAGAAATTACAAAAATATGTTTAAGATCTTTTTTAACAACATTTTGAAGTAAGGCCTTTCCCGCAACAACCGCATCTTTATTATGATTGAGTATGTTTTCTGAAAGTATTTTGAAAGAAGATTTCTCAAACTCTATAGCCGTATATGCCAGACCACCATCGTTTACTTGAGAACCCAATATTTCGCCAGCTGTAGAGCCAAAAATTAAATGCCCATCAGGAAACAAATCTCGCATTTTATTAAATATTGATTCATCTTCAAGCACATATCTGTTAGCAAAAACGAGTACCAGCGGGTACTTCAAATTTAGATCCCCGTTTAAGTGACTCCAATTACCGGCACTGTCAAGACTTCCTTGTTTAATTCTCATCGCTAACTTTTTTTAAGACTAAAGTAAAAAGTACTCCCAAGCTTTGGTGTACTCTCAACCCATATTCTACCATTATATAAGTTGACTATTTTCTTGACAATAGATAGACCTATTCCTGTTGATTCTTTATGATCTGTAAGAGATTGAAATATATTGAAAATCTTATCGTGATACTTCTCTTCAATACCAATACCATTATCTTTTACTGCAAATATGTAAAATTCTGAATCTTCCTGATACAGTATTTCAATGACCCCTTCTTCTTTATCACTATATCTAATTGCATTTCCTATTAAATTCTGAAAAACCTGCTGAAGTCTTGTTCTATCAACATTTATCGTAGGTAAATTTGCAGTTGTAACTATTTTAATATGCTCTGGTACAAAGATTAATTCTTGTATATCTCTAATAATAGCATTTACATCTGTATTCTCATCTTTAATGCTTTCAATCTGAATACTACTATAATTTAAAATTCCTGAAATTAGGTTTTCCATCTTTTCTAATGTACTTTCCAGGATATCAAAATTTTCTAAACTTTGAGCATCAAGAACAGCTGCATTGTCTTCTTTTATCCAACTTGCTAATGCATTAATACTGCGTAAAGGGCTCTTTAGATCATGTGATACTACGTGTGCATACTCTTCTAATTCCTGATTACTTTTCTCAAGCGTTTTTAAAAGTGCTTCTTTCTGTAGCTCCAGGTTTTTTAAATCGGTAATATCAAGATGTATACCTATACTACCTATGAGTTTACCATTAATATCAAAATTAGGAGCGCCACTTATTAACCAGTTACGGCGTTCTCCATTTTTAATGATAGCTTCAACTTCATAAGAATCAGAAATTCCATTAGAACGCACCGTATTTTTGTCTTTAATTATAGTAGCATTCTTGTCTCTTAGAAATAGATTTGCAGCCTTTTTTCCTAAAAGTTCTTCTTCGCTGTAACCACTAAGCTCGCAAAAACTTTGATTTACCATTAAAATCTGATCTTCAACATCAACCTCGAGTAAGCCCAAATTCATATTTGCGATAATGCTACTGTACTTTTCTTTTTGTTTTTGAAGATTGTCTTTATAACGTCTGTTAAGTGTTACATCTGTATAGCTCCAGAGGTGTCCTTTATATTTGTGATTAGAATAAACCGGAACAAAATCGCGTGAAAATATTCTTCCATCATTGAGAACCAGCTCGTCACCAGTAACTAATTGACGATCTTCTAAAATTTCAGATATGCGATTAATAAATTCTTCGGGATTTTTAAATAAATCTTTTGTTTGCTCTGCCGCATTTTGACAATCTAATCCTATCATAGCCTCAGGAGTCATAGGCACACTAAACATTTCACAAAACATAGGGTTTGTAAGTACTACCTTTCTGTTTTCATCTTCTAATAAAATCCCACTTTGCAACTTCAGAATTAGAGCAGATAGTCTGTTTTCAGATTCAATAAGTTTTTCTTGTGCTAAAAGTTCTTTAGTAACATCTTCTATGGTAACTACTTCCTGCCGTAATCTAAAATCATTGTGATCTTTTACGCTACTTACATTAATCTTTGTGGTTATAATCTCACCTAAGTTTGTAATATATTTGATCGTGGTTGTAAAAGACTCTAGATCACCTTTGTGTAACAATTCGCTCTTTTCTTCGTAATCAGATTGCTCTGCTGCAACAGTTATTGATTTGAGACTTTTTCCTAAAATATTTTCTTCGGTATAACCTAATATACGTGTAAAACTGGCATTGCAATGATCTATGAGACCATTTGTAGTTAATGCAATACCTAGCGGGGAGCTGTTTACAATAAACTCTAACTGACGCTTTTGTTCTTTTATTATTTGAGCTTTTTTCTCTTCTGAAGTGATATCTCTCACGATTCCCTGAGCAGCGACAATATTCCCATTTTCATCACAAATTACACTTGCGTTTATATGTACAAGGCAGTTTTTCTGTTCTTTAGTAACAATGGTGATTTTAAAATCTGTAATGTTACCGGTCTTGAGAAGTATTTTAAAACTTTCTGCAACTTTACTCGTTTCTGTAGGTGGAACCAAATTAGGTAAGAAAACGGTTTCAATAGTAGCATCATAACCCAGAAGTCTTACAGCTGCACTATTCATTTTTAGTACATAGCCTTCTAAGTCTATAACAACGTAGGCATCAACCAGACTTTCAAATAAGCCTTTTAGCTCAGAGTTTTTCTGATAAATAGAAGATTGTAAGCGTTCATTTGATTTTTTAAGTTCTTGAGAAATCAGATACAATTCAGATGATTTTGCTTCAAGAATACCTTCAGCCATTTTGCGAGCTGCACGCTCTCTGTCAATAATACGTTTATAAACCTCTAGATTTGATGTTTCCATTTTTTCTTTCGATAAAAAATCTTACGTGTGTGCCGTCTTCTTTGAGTTTCTCTAATCGAATATTAAAATCTATATTGAAAAAATTAAATGTTTCATGCATTAAACCCAAACCAAAACTATACATGGCACGACTAGATAGATAGTCTAAAGTTAGTGTATTTTCTGACTTTTCTAGGGTTTTAAAGGTAGGTAATTGCGCATCAGGGTAAATTTTGAGTACTTCAACGTGAATGTGATCTTCAATTGAAGCTAACATCTCTATAGGATCTGAATAGCTTTCTAAAAAACCGGGGTAACTGGATTTAATTACAGTAAAAAAATGCTGGGCATAGGTATACAGTAAATCGTCTACAGACAATTGCGTTCGACTACTCAACTCGGTGAGTAAACTAACCATCTCTCCAAATTTATAGGTGCCTACTGCCGTATATGCACCACCAGATTCTAAATTTGAAGCTACAATGATATCATCTACCATTTGTAAACCAAACTTTAATTCGACAAGTTCTAAGAACTCAGTAAATACAACACCTTTCATTATATATGTATAAGCTCGTTAATACTCCAATAGGCTAGTAAACTCTCGATCTTCTCAACATAATCATCGTATTTAAGTGGCTTTAAAACATAACCGGCAATACCTATCTCATAACATTCTTTAACATCGTTATGATTATTTGAAGTTGTAAGAATAACAGTTGGGATATATTTTAAATAAGAATCATCTTTTAAAATTCTTAAAAATTCAATACCATTTATTTTCGGCATATTTAAATCTAAAAGAATAAGATCTGGCAAATTGCTTTTATCTTGTAAAATTGTTAGGGCCTCTTCCCCATTTTTTGCTTCTACCAGATGATGCTTAAGATCACTTTTGCTCAAAACGCGCTTCAGCTTCATAACTTCTATACGATCATCTTCAATAAGAAGAATAGATAAAATACGTTTTTTCATTTGGCAGCGGTATATTAATATCCTGTTATCGAGTAAAGTTGCAAAAAAGTTAACCTTAGAACACCCGAAAAACGTTGACCGTATACTTAACTATAGACGAATAACCTTTAAGTGTAGTTGAATGGTTAATACTTGTATTTTTTAACCATTGCTAAAGTATTGAATTGCTCATTAATGCCCGGGTAAAATCTGCTATTTAATTGAGATTAGGTATTGAGCTTTTTAAAATATTCTCGTGCACGTACCATTACTTTAGGTGCTAAAATTAAAGTGGTTAGCATAGTAGGTATTGCCATTAGCGCAAAAAATGTATCAATTAGATTAATCATTAAACTCAAAGAAGTAGTCGCTCCTAGCAAAATACTCCCAATGTAAAAATAATTATAGATGTGTTTGTACTTCGTTCCAAATAAAAAGGAAAGACATTTTGTACCGTAATAAGAATAGGAAAATAATGAGCTTATACTAAAGACAGCTATGCAAATTAATAATACATATGCTCCAAAACCCGGCATAGCATCAGAAAATGCTTTTGCTGTAAGACTTACGCCATTTGCTTCACTTGTTTTCCAAACACCTGTAACAAGAATACTTAAGGCGGTAAGTGTACATACAATTATAGTATCTATAAAAGGACCCAACATTGCTACCAATCCTTCACGTATAGGTTCATTTGTTTTAGCTGCGCCGTGTGCCATAGGGGCCGTGCCTATACCAGCTTCATTAGAGAAAGCACCTCTGCGAATTCCTAAAACAATTAGCGCCCCTACAACGCCACCAAACATGGGATCTCCTGTGTAGTTATTAGCCGCAAAAGCATCTGTAAAAATGAGCTTAAAGTATATAGGTACTTCCGAAGCATTAATAAAGAGAATTGCAAGAACAGCAATAAAATAAAGACCTACCATAACCGGTACAATACGCGATGCTGTTTTGCTTATTCGGTTTAAACCTCCCAAAATTACCACTCCCGTAATTGCTGCAAGTATAAGACCTATAGTCAAATCTGTAGTAAAACTCTTTGTAATACCATTAGGTACGAGTAGAATATCGTTTATCGCCTGCGTAAGTTGGTTAACATTAAAAACCGGTAACGCGCCTACCAGACCCGCTATACTAAATAATACAGCAAGTGGTTTCCAGGCTTTGCCTAAACCTTCTACAATAAAGTACATAGGACCGCCTTGCACTTCTCCTGCATCGTCTTTACCTCTATATAAGATAGCCAGTGTGCAGGTAAAAAATTTGGTACTCATTCCTACTAATGCACTCACCCACATCCAGAAAACAGCCCCCGGACCTCCTATGGCTATGGCTACTGCTACACCGGCAATATTACCCATGCCTATGGTAGAAGAAAGTGCGGTCATTAGTGCCTGAAAATGGCTTATCTCACCAGGATCATCAGGATTATCATACTTACCACGCAAAACATTAATTGCGTGACCAAAATATTTGAAAGGAAGAAAACGCGAATATATAAGTAAATAGGTACCCCCACCTATTAACAAAATTAAGAGCGGAAGTCCCCATACAAATGATGCCGCTTCAGAAAAAAAATTGTTGAGTCTTTCCATATTTGATATAAAAAAACCGAAAAGAGAAAATAGCCTTTTCGGTTCATTAATTTTTTATTTATCTACTAAAAGAAATCAACTATTAAGATAACTTAAGACATTATCTTCTATACGTTTATCTATATTTGAGAGGTCTGCTTTTACAAATGGTTCTCCTGTAATATTCTCATACAACTCTATATAGCGTTCAGAAACTGTTTCTATATAAGCATCGCTCATCACGGGAAGCTTCTGTCCTTCTAATCCTTGAAAGCCATTGCTAATTAACCACTGGCGTACAAATTCTTTAGAAAGCTGTTTCTGCGCTTCTCCATTTTTTTGACGCTCTTCATAGCCTTCAGCGTAAAAATATCTTGAAGAATCAGGTGTATGTATTTCGTCAATTAAAACAATTTTACCATCTACAGTTTTACCGAATTCATATTTAGTATCTACTAATATAAGACCTCGATCAGCGGCAATTTTGGTACCGCGTTGAAATAATTTAGAGGTATAATCTTCTAGAACTGCATAATCATCTGCTGATACAATACCGCGTTTTATTATATCTTCTTTGGAGATATCTTCATCATGATCCCCCATTTCAGCTTTAGTTGCCGGTGTGATGATAGGAGTAGGAAATTTGTCGTTTTCCTTTAATCCTTCCGGTAGTGCAACACCGCAAAGCATGCGCTTTCCGGCTTTATATTCACGAGCAGCATGACCACTCATATAACCACGAATAACCATTTCAACTTTAAAAGGCTCGCATTTTTTGCCTACAGCCACATTAGGGTCTGGAGTTGCTTCTAACCAATTAGGAACGATATCCTGAGTATCGCGCATCATTTTTGTGGCGATTTGATTTAAAATTTGGCCTTTATACGGGATTCCCTTTGGCATAACTACATCAAAAGCGCTTAATCGATCTGTAGCGACCATTATTAATAAATCATTTTCAAGACTGTAAACTTCCCGTACTTTACCTTTATAGACGTGCGTCTGACCGGGAAAATTATAATTGGTATCGGTAATAGTTTTATTTGACATAAAGTATGAGTAGGCTAAGTTTTAATCTCTGTTTTCTATTGCTTTATATGCTGCTATAACCTCTTTTACAAGACGGTGACGTATTACATCTTTATCATCAAGGTAAATCATACCTACACCGTTAACATCCTTAAGTACGAGCAACGCTTCTTTTAAACCACTAATTACACGTCTTGGTAAGTCTATCTGGCCGGGATCACCGGTAATCATAAACTTTGCGTGTTTTCCCATACGTGTTAAAAACATCTTCATCTGGGCGTGGGTAGTGTTTTGCGCTTCATCTAAGATTACATATGCATTGTCAAGCGTACGACCCCTCATAAATGCCATGGGTGCAATTTGTATCACCCCTTTTTCAATAAAGCTCTCTAGTTTTTCGTGAGGTATCATATCACGAAGTGCATCATATAAAGGTTGCATATAAGGATCTAATTTTTCTTTTAAATCTCCTGGTAAGAAACCTAGATTTTCTCCCGCTTCTACAGCAGGACGTGTAAGAATAATACGCTTTACCTGCTTTTCTTTAAGTGCTTTAACTGCTAATGCAACAGCAGTATAAGTTTTACCTGTACCTGCTGGTCCTATCGCAAAAACCATATCGTTTTTACGTGTAAGGTCTACCATTTTACGCTGGTTAGCAGTTTGTGCTTTAATAAGTTTACCGCCTACACCGTGCACAAGAACCTCACCACTTGCCGGCGATGTCTCATAATCTGCCCTGCTGTCGCTGGTTAAAACCCGTTCAATGGAGTTTTCGTCAAGCTTATTGTATTTAGCAAAATGCTCAAGAAGCATTGTCATGCGTTTATCAAACTCTTCTAAAAGATCTTCATCACCGTAAGCCTTAATATTATTACCTCTTGCGACGATTTTTAATTTTGGAAAGTACCTTTTAAGCAGCTCAATATTTATATTATTTTCACCAAAAAAATCTCTTGGTGTAATCTCTGAAAGTTCAATGATAAGTTCGTTCAAAAGCGGAAGAATTTTATAAAGAAACTAGTTAATTATCTTTAGTTTTGTGTTTAACAAATGTAACTAAAATTAGTAACTCTAGCCTTTAAAAATATCAACAAAACCGCCTATGCCCATTATAACATTAACCACAGACTTCGGCTTAAAAGATCATTTTGCCGGTGCGGTTAAAGGCGCTATTTATACTGAAATGGCCGATGCCAAAATTGTTGATATCTCACATAACATATCACCTTTTCATATAACAGAAGCCGCATATATTATACAAAATGCCTATCGCAATTTTCCTGAAGGCACCATTCATATTATAGGTATAGACTCTGAGCAAACACCAGAGAACAAACATATCGCTGTAAAACTAGACGGCCATTTTTTTATATGTGCAAATAATGGGATTATGTCTATGATAACGCGCACTATTGTTCCTGAAGAACTGGTAGAAATTAATATACACGACCGTATTAAAACAAATTTCACAGAACTTGATGTTTTTGTACAAGTCGCTTGCCATATTGCTCGTGGCGGAACTTTAGGAGTTATAGGTAAGCCCATAAAAGAAATACGCGCTATTACAGGCTTAATGCCGGTTATAAATAATGAACAAAAGCAAATTATAGGTAATGTTATTTATGTAGATAACTACGGAAATGTAATCACAAATATCACACGCCGCTTATTTGACGAAGTTGGCAAAAGCAGAGCTTTTACAATTCAGGCACGCCGTGCCCATTTTAAAAAAATTTATGACAAGTATAGTGATGCCATAAATTTTGACATCGAAAAAACAAAGCGCGAAGAAGACGGTAAAAAAATTGCGCTCTTCAACTCCTCAGGTTATTTGGAGCTTGCGATTTATAAAAGCAACCCCAGCACGGTAGGCAGTGCCTCTACCCTTTTTGGTCTCGATTACAGAGATACCATAACCGTAATTTTTGAATAATTCTAGTTTTATATTATGATTGTACGCCTTGTTAAAATGGAATTTAAACCTGAAGAAATTGAAAATTTTAAAATTCTTTTTGAGGGTGTAAAAGAACACATACGCAGTTTTGAAGGCTGTAAATTCTTAGAGCTTTTAAATGGCACTGATAATAAAACTATATTTTTTACGCACAGTTATTGGGAAAGTGCTGAAGCACTTGAAACGTATCGAAAAAGTGAACTTTTTAAAACTACCTGGGCAAGGACCAAAGTTCTTTTTAACGCTAAACCAGAAGCCTGGAGCGTTGAAAAATTCGTAACTTTACAGTGATACTACTACGGTATTCAACAAAATCTATAAATTATATTAGCTAATTACAGGAATTATGCAATATATAGCTAATTTAAAAAAAATTAATTAATGAAAAATATAGCTGTAATAGGTGCCGGTACAATGGGTAATGGCATAGCTCACACTTTTGCTCAAAACGGATTTAAAGTTAACCTCATTGATATTTCTGAAGATTCTTTAAAAACAGGAATTCAAACCATAACAAAAAACCTAGACAGGCAGGTTTCTAAAGAACTTATTGATGAAGCTAAGAAAAATGAGACGCTTCTAAATATAGTGCCATTAACCCAGCTTGAAGAAGGGGTTAAAGATGCAGATTTAGTTGTTGAAGCAGCAAGCGAAAACCTAAATGTCAAACTTGATATTTTTAAGAAACTCGAAGAATTCTGTAAGCCATCTACAATTCTTGCAAGCAATACTTCTTCAATATCAATTACACAAATCGCCGCAGCAACCAAGCGTCCTTCTCAGGTTATAGGAATGCATTTTATGAACCCTGTGCCCGTTATGAAGTTAGTTGAGATTATTAGTGGCTACAGCACTTCTAAAGAAACTCTGAGTACTATTATAAAATTATCTGAACAGCTAGGTAAAAACCCTGTTGCGGTAAATGATTACCCCGGCTTTGTAGCAAACCGAATTTTGATGCCTATGCTTAATGAAGCTATAGAAACGCTTTATAATGATGTTGCAGGGGTTGCAGAAATCGATACCGTTATGAAACTAGGTATGGCACATCCTATGGGACCGTTACAATTAGCAGATTTTATTGGTCTTGACGTTTGTTTATCTATTCTTGAAGTGATGTATGACGGTTTTAAAAACCCTAAATATGCGCCTTGCCCCTTACTTGTTAATATGGTACGTGCAGGTAAATTAGGTATCAAATCTGGTGAAGGTTTTTATGACTACAGTGAAAGCAGAAAAGCAGAAAAGGTTTCAGCACAGTTTACATAATTTGAGCACTAACAGGTCTTAATAAGCATATTTTGAATTTACTACAGAAGCCTCATAAAATCTTTATGAGGCTTTTGCGATTTAAATGTATTTAAGATTAATTGTCAACTTTATTTTTATTTAAAAAATAAAGTTTCAATAAACTGAAGTACCTTACTTACTATAAATATCATTTTGAATTTATAAATGCCAACAATGCGCTCCCAGTGCAATTGCTTACCTTTACAAAAAATAATCATCTTTTTTTATGCCTTCAATTTCTGAAAATTTAAAGATTATAAAACAAACTTTACCAGAACACGTCACCCTGGTTGCCGTATCTAAGACAAAGCCAAATGAGGATTTACAGGAGGCTTATGATGCAGGACAACGCATTTTTGGAGAAAATAAAATTCAGGAAATGACCGATAAATGGGAGTCGCTTCCTAAAGATATTGACTGGCATATGATAGGTCACGTACAAACCAATAAGGTGAAATATATAGCACCGTATATAGGTCTTATACATAGCGTAGATCGATTGAAATTATTTAAAGAAATAAACAAGGAAGCTGAAAAAAATAATAGAACTATACGTGTTTTACTTCAAATTAAAATAGCAGAAGAAGATAGTAAATTTGGTATGAAACCCTCTGAAGCACAAGAACTATTGACGGGTGATAAACTAAAGACAAATTACCCTAATATTGATGTAGTAGGTCTTATGGGAATGGCATCTTTCGTTGATGATGAAGATCAACTTAACCGTGAATTTTCAGAATTAGAAAAAATCTACACGCAATTTAAAGAACAACATAACTTTACTACATTATCTATGGGAATGAGCGGAGATTATAAGTTAGCAATTAGCCACGGCAGTACGATGATACGTATAGGAAGTGCTATTTTTGGAGAACGTAATTATAATTAAAAATACTGGAATACCGTATTTTAAGATAGATGGCTATTTATGTATGCAATACTCGATTTAGAGACTACAGGAGGAAAATATAATGAAGAAGGGGTTACAGAGGTCGCTATCTATAAATTTGACGGTCATCAGGTTGTAGATCAATTTATAAGTCTTGTAAATCCTGAGCGTCCTATACAATCTTTTGTTGTAGGTCTTACCGGTATTAACAACGAGATGTTGCGTAATGCACCTAAGTTTTTTGAAGTTGCTAAACGCATTATCGAGATTACTCAAGACTGCATTCTAGTTGCCCACAATGCTCAATTTGATTATAGAATCTTACAGCTTGAATTTGATCGTCTGGGATATGATTATCAACGTAAAAGTTTATGTACTGTAGAATTGTCTCAAAGCTTACTTCCCGATCAAGAAAGTTATAGTTTAGGAAAGCTAGTTAGAAACCTGGGCATACCTATTACAGATCGGCACCGTGCTAGTGGTGATGCATTAGCCACGGTAAAACTGTTTAAACTACTTTTAGCAAAAGACAGTAAGAAAACAATAATTCAAGAAGCCATAAAGCTTAATCCAAAAAAGAAAATAGATACTAAACTACGGGATTTAATTGCAGAAACACCCAGCACAACCGGTGTTTATTATATGCATAATACAAATGGTAAAATCATTTTAATAGGCAAAAGCCGAAACATAAAAAAACGCGTTACGCAGCATTTTACAAATGATAATCGCAAATCAAAACAGATTCAGGAAGATGTACAGGCAATTAGTTATGAAGAAACTGGCAGCGAACTTATCGCTCTTTTAAAAGAAAACGAGGAGGTTAAAAAAAACAAACCGCTTCACAATCGCACGTATCGCAGGTTAAAATTTAAAGCCCAATTAGTAAGCTTTATAGATGATCAAGGTTATATAAATCTAAGTATTGAAAAAGCCGATGCACGCAAAGAGAGTATAGCAACATATGCCACTGCGCACGTTGCTAAGACAAATTTGGAGCGTATAATAGAAGAGTTTAATTTATGTGCAGCAAAAACAAATCTCAATACGCAAAAAGATAGATGCACAGATAAAAGCTGCAGCGGCGCCTGTTTTGAAGAAGAAAGACCCGAAGAATATAATATACGTGCAAATGAATTTATAAATTCGATAAGTTTTAAAAACCGTAGCGTTGCACTTATTGATCGCGGTAGAACTTCAGATGAGCGCAGTCTTATATTAATTGAAGATGGTAAGTTTATGGGTATAGGCTTCTATAATTTAAATTTTCAGCTAAATAACCCTGAAATTTTACATCGTATTATTACTCCCATGCACGACAATCTTGATGCTAAACACATTATACAAAGCTACTTGCGCGTTAAAAAAATAATAAAAACAATTGACTTAAATCAATTAGCAAACTAGATGAAAGCAATTAATAGTATTTTATATACCATTAGTTTAGCTGCCTCAATATTGTCTGCTCAGGAAGTGCAGAATACAGAAAAAATTAACTTACTAAAAAGTGAATCTATCACTGAAATATGTTGTGTTTTTGAGAAAAATTCGAACAGACCGTCCTTTATTTTTCTTAATTGCTAATGTCCAAAAATATAATATTACAGAAGCTGATTTTCATCAAATAAAACCAGATTAGATTAAAGCTACCTCAACTTTAGAAAATAAAAAGAAATCTCTAAATTCTATCTTGATAAACTCGATATAATTGAAACTACATATTAAAATTAATACCATTTTTGACACAAGCTGCTAAACATACCTGGAAATCAAAAATACACGAGGTCATCTACGAGGCAGACACGCCTGCAGGGAAAATATTTGATGTAATACTACTTATACTTATTTTATTAAGTGTAGTTCTCGTTATGCTAGAGAGCGTTGCAGATATGCAAATTAAATACGGTACCTATTTCTATATTGGTGAATGGATAATTACAGTCTTTTTTACAATAGAATATATCCTACGGGTAATTTCGATAAGAAAACCCTCTGCTTATGTTTTTAGTTTTTATGGTCTTATAGATTTTATATCAACTATACCTCTTTACCTATCATTCTTCTTTGTAGGTACAAACGCCTTACTTACTATACGTGCACTACGATTGTTACGAGTTTTTAGAATACTCAAAATAACCAGATACATAGGTGAAGGAAATAAATTAACCAAAGCTTTAAAAGACAGTCGTCCTAAAATTTTGGTTTTTCTATTTGCCGTTATGATTTTATCTGTAATCGCAGGCACCTTAATGTATATTGTTGAAGGTCCCGAACACGGTTTTAAGAGTATTCCTGTAAGTGTTTATTGGTGTATAGTCACATTAACCACTGTTGGTTTTGGCGATATAGCACCAGTCACAGCATTAGGACAGTTTATAGCGATGATCATAATGGTTTTAGGTTATGGAATAATAGCAGTACCTACCGGCATAGTAAGTGCAGAGATGGCTAAAAAAGATACTGTAGAACCTGACCAAAAAAGTTTACGCTTGAATACTCAGGTTTGTCACAACTGCGGAGCGCGAAAACATCAGGACGAAGCGCAATATTGCCACAAATGCGGAAGTAGTTTGCATTATGATTAAAACATTAATAGCTGTTGTAGGGCCCACCGCAATAGGCAAAACAGCCTTATCAATTCAACTGGCTCAATATTTTAATACTGAAATATTTTCGGCAGATTCAAGGCAATTTTTTAAAGAAATGACCATTGGTACTGCTGTACCTGATACCCATGAACTCGCAGCAGCTAAGCACCATTTTATTCAGCATATCTCAATACATGAAACTTACAATGTAGGTTTGTTTGAACAGGAATGTATTGAAAAATTAAATACTTTTTATGCATCACACAACGCTGCTATTTTAGTAGGTGGATCTGGCTTATATGTAGATGCTGTGCTAAATGGATTAGACCACTTTCCTGAGGTTGAACCGCAAATTCGACCTAAATTAATACAGCTTTTAAAAGATAAAGGTATTGAAGCTTTACAGGAAGAGCTTTTATTAAGTGACCCCAGGCACTATGCCTCAATAGATTTAAATAACAAGCAACGTCTTATTAGAGCTTTAGAAATTTGTAGAGGCACTTCTAAACCCTACTCTTCGTTTTTGGCAAAAAATACAGTAAGTAGAAGTTTTCAATCTTTAAAAATAGGATTGAATGCAGATCGTGAAATTATATATGATCGAATAAATCAGCGAGTAGATCTAATGATTGTAAATGGTCTTGTGGAAGAGGCTGAAAAGCTATATCCACTCAAACATCTAAATGCCTTGCAAACTGTAGGCTACAGAGAATTATTTAGCTTCTTTGATGGCAACTACGATCTAGCTACAGCCATTGAAGAAATTAAGAAAAATACCAGACGTTTTGCTAAAAGACAGTTAACATGGTATCGCAGAGATAAATCTGTGTTATGGTTTGATTACAAAACACCTCTCGAAGAAATTATTACTGTAATAAAAGATAAAACGCCTCTTCATTAAGAGGCGTTTTACAAATACCACTATTTTTTCTCTTCGTCACTTTTAACAACAAGGCGGAAACCTTCACCATGTATGTTAAGTATTTCTACAGTATCGTCACGCTTTAAATACTTACGTAATTTTGCGATGTAAACATCCATACTTCTAGAAGTAAAGTAGTTATCATCTCTCCAAATTTTTGTAAGTGCTAATTCACGAGGCATTAAATCATTCTCGTGTAAAGCTAAAAGACGTAGCAATTCATTCTCTTTTGGAGAAAGCTTTATTTGCTCATCTTCTTTATATGTAAGGAAACGTAATTTTGAATTTAAGAAGAAACCACCTATCTGGAATTCAAATTGTTTACTGTCTGCTACAGAATCTGTTGCCTTACGCATCATGATTGCCTTAATTTTCATTAAAAGCACTTCACTATCAAAAGGTTTATTTAAATAATCATCTGCGCCTACTTTATAGCCTTTAAGAACATCTTCTTTCATTGCTTTAGCAGTCAAGAAAATAATAGGCACATCTTCATTTTTTTCGCGTATTTCTTTTGCAAGAGTAAAACCATCTTTATATGGCATCATCACATCTAGGATACAAAGATCAAAGTCGTCTTTTTTGAACTTCTCAAATCCTTCCATTCCATTTTTTGCATGAGTTACATCGTAGTCATTCATTGAAAGATAGTCTTTCAATACAGTCCCAAAGTTGGGATCGTCCTCTACGAGTAAGATTTTCTTGTTTTCAGTTTCCATTGTTTAAGATATTAGTGGTAGTTTAATTATAAAGGTACTGCCTTTGCCTTTTTCGCTCTGTACCCAGATTTCACCTGCGTGATCTTCTACCATACGTTTTGCATATGCAAGACCCAGACCGTGCCCTTTTACATTATGTATATCGCCAGTGTGCTCGCGATAAAATTTATCAAATATTTTCTTTTGTACTTGTTTTGTCATCCCGTCACCCTGATCTTTAATTTTAATCAAAATGAAGTTCTTTAAATTTTCTGTATAAATATCTATTTTAGGTACATCTGTAGAATATTTTACAGCATTATCAAGAATATTCACCAGCACATTTGTAAAATGTGACTCATTAGCCAAAACAGAACTTTTTAAAGCGCCCAGATGGGTCTTTATATAACCCTGACGGTCTTCAACTATTAGCTCGATATGCATTATTGCATCTTCGATTAAATCGTGAAGCTTTAAACGTTCTTTTTTAATGTCAAGCTCGTTTTTCTCCAGTTTTGAGATACGTAATACATTTTCAACCTGAGCATGCATTCTTTTATTCTCTTCCCTAATCATACCCATATATCGGGTTAATGCTTCAGGATTTCCATTTATTTTTGGATTCTTAATCGCGTCAAGTGCAAGGTTTATTGTAGCTATTGGCGTTTTAAACTCGTGCGTCATGTTATTGATGAAATCGGTTTTGATTTCAGAAATTTGGCGCTGTTTCACTAATTGCTGAAGTGCGCTGCTATAGGCGATTACAATAATTAATGTAAATAAGATACTCAAACCGCCCATACCTATTACAGAAGATACTACATACTTTTTCTCTCCCGGAAAATTAGCAACTAACTGGTAATCACTATTTCCTTCATCATCTGCAAAAAGGGGAACACTAAAGTTCTGATCTGGTGATTGAATATCAAATTCTTCAGAACGCACATTAGTAACTAGATTGTTACTGTAGATGGCGTATTCAAAATTTGTCTCCATATCCCGTTCAGCAAGCTCCATAGTAAGTAGACGTTCTAATTCTTTAGTATCTACACGCTTGTGAATAGGTATTTTGCGAGTTATATACATAACCGCCTGCTCAATATTATAACGTTCAATATCACTCAAATCAGACATTCTGGTAAAAATCGTAGTACGGTCTACCTCTGCCTTATCTAAATCATTTTTATCTATAATCTCTGTGTACTGTCTTTGAAGATACTTTTTAAACTTAATGCTATCTACTTCGTAATCAAGAATAGGTGCACTTAGTTTATAATCCTGCTCTACTATACTATTTCTAAATACATAAGACTCGTTAGTGATAGAATCTTCTTCTTTATAAATTAGATCGTATAAACTAACATCGTCTGGAATTCCCAGACTGTCACGCATTTTTAAAACAGGATTATACCACGTGTTAACTTCCTTAATCTGTATGTCACGGGCCACAGTATTAAGCACTTGCTTCGCATTAAAACCAAATTGACCACGTTTTGCTTCTATGCTATTTGAAATCCAGTAACCCTGTACAAATATAATGCCTATGAGGGATAAGCTCATCAACACAACAAGTAGCACAAAGAGTTTTTTATTCATATGCCCAAATGTATGATTTTAACATTTAGGGGTTAATTGGTTTAACCAAATGTTAACAAGAATAACCTATGTATTTATAGGTGCTGCCAAGAGTTGAAGGTGTATTTCTGAAACCCTTTTTTTACTAATCTCGAGATCTATGTTCTCAATTACGAAATCTGCTAATGGAATTTTTTTAAAGTCATCCCACTGTTTATCTATTCTATTCTTAATTTCTTCTATACTCGTTTGATCTCTTTCTAAAATACGTTGAATACGTATATCTTCTGGAGCCGTAACTAAAATGACGAAATCACACAACGACTGTGTGCCATTTTCAAAAAGAATAGCCGCTTCTTTTAGAACATAAGGTGCTTCTTGTGCGTCACACCATTTTTCAAAATGCGCCCCTACTGCAGGGTGTACAATTTTATTAAGTTGCTCTAGTAATTTTGAATCTTTAAAAACCTTTGATGCTATATATTTACGGTCGAGCGTATTATTTATATAAGCTTTATCACCTAGAAGATTAATGATTTGACCTCTTAATGCGTCAGTATTCATTAGTGTTTTCGCTTCTTTGTCTGCATAATAAACCGGAACATAATAACGCTCATTAAAATAACGAGCTATGGTACTTTTACCACTTCCAATACCTCCGGTAATTCCTACGATTTTCATTTAACTAATAAATATTGAACTGTGCTTTCACTTATACGAACGTCTCTAACGAACGCCGGTATCTCTATAACCTGCGGAGTTAAGGAGGTAGAGAGACTATCTGCCTCATCAAAATCTACAACCACTTTAAAATCTGAAGATTTCACCCGATCGTAATTTGTAACATTCACATTAAAAATTACATTTATACGCTTTGGAAAAACTTTTGCAGAAACCTGGGGCGGTACATTTATTAACTGAAGCGGTACAGACACAGAACCTTCAGTAAATTTATCTACATATAAATTATAGCTGATTGCGTTAGGTAGTAATTCTACATTGGGTGTTTTTTTAAATAAATGCAAAGAAACACTGCCTTCTTTAGATGCTCTTACATCTTCAAAAACTTCAGCACTCGTAAACACCTTCGTTATTGTATCTACTTCAGACTCGGGTCCTCTCACCGTAATACTGTCTGGTTTAATTTCCATTCCCTGAAAACTACCATAACCCGGTGCATAGCTAATTTCAAATTTAGATACTACAGGTACACGTTTGTCGTAATTTCTATCTAAACTAAAAAAAACTGTATCCGGTTCAAATTCTGTTATTTCGCTACCGCTAAGACTTCCTTTTAAAGCATCACTTTCCGCGGTGAAAACATAGTAAGATTTATCACCTTTTTTTGGTAAGTCTGATAAGTCAATAGGAAAAGCCTGTGAAAAAAATCGGTATTTAAAATAATCATAACCACTTGCTGTACCAGTTACTTTAACTGATGTTGTCGAGCTTTTTTTGAGAATGTAATCTTCAGAAAGATTCTGAAACGTTAATGGTATTTTAACCGTAAAACTAAAATTACGATTCAATTTTATCATTATCGAAATAGCAGCAACCACTAGAAATATGGTCAAAAAAACCCGAAGGTTTGAATTTCTATTGTGCTTTTTTTTATCTGACATATGATTACTTATTAATACTAAAATTACTCAAAAAATAAGTGAGGATACTTTTTGCGAGGGTCCTTTTTAAGAAATCGAATATGATAAGTTGACTCTGCAAAAGCAAAACCATATCCCATAAACTGAACTAAAACAGCCCATACTGAAAGTAACCCCACCATAAGACTTTTGTTTTTTATCGTAGAATCTAAGGCTATAAAAACAAAATATATAGCAACAAGACAAATAGGAATATAAAAACGCGTTAGTGCGAGAATAAAAGCTACTAGTAATCCCAGCGTAAATAGACTGGGAAACCAGAAGGTAAATTTAGAACTTTGTGGATGCCAGGTTGTGAGAATAGGTCTTACCAAGCCAAATTTACGTACTTGATTGTAAAACTTAGCCCACGATATACGGCGTTTGTGATATACAAAAGCCTCGGGCATTAATTGAGATTTAAAACCAAGACCCCACAACCTTATAGTTAAATCAGGGTCTTCACCGGGATGTATTTTACCAAAACCACCCGAAGCCTCAAATGCTATTTTTGAAATACCCATATTGAAACTACGTGGTTCAAAACTGGAAGAAGCTTCTTTTCTACCTCTTATACCTCCAGTAGTTAGTAATGAAGTCATTACATAATTAATAGCTTTTTGAAGTGCTGTAAAACCTTCTTCAGCTGCATCTGGACCTCCAAAAAAGTCTGAAAACTTTTTAATTAGATTGTCTTCCACGCGCTTCAAATACCTTTCTGGTAATACGCAATCACTATCTAAAATAAGAAAGTAATTGCCTGTGGCACGTTGCATCGCGTAATTACGTGAATCACCAGGACCTGTATTCTCTTTTATAAAATAGGCTATGTTTAAATCTGAATATTCCTCAATAACATCTTCAGAGGTTTCTATAGAACCATCTTCAACTATAACAATCTCAAACGGTTTTGTGAAAGTTTGTGTTCGTAAACTCTGCAACAACTCCTGTACCTCCTGAGGTCTGTTGTAAACCGGTACTATTATTGAAAAACTTAAATTCATCAAACTAGGTGTTTATTCTAAAAAGGTATCATCAAAAACAGAGGATATAAAAAATGCCCGAAAGTTTTACTTCGGGCATTTTTTATATAATATTCAGAATTTACTTTTGCTCGTTGACAAAGGCTTCCATTACTTCATTACTCACACCCATATTGCTAAATCCACCATCGTGGAATAAGTTTTGAAGGGTAACTTTTTTAGTAAGATCAGAAAATAAAGTGATTGTATAATCTGCACATTCCTGAGCTGTAGCATTACCTAACGGACTCATTTTTTCTGCATATGCAATAAAACCGTCAAAACCTTTAACTCCCTGTCCTGCTGTCGTAGGAGTAGGTGATTGTGAAATTGTATTTACACGTACTTTCTTATCGCGACCAAAGAAATAACCAAAGCTACGTGCAATACTTTCTAAATATGCTTTGTTATCTGCCATATCGTTGTAGTCTGGGAAAACGCGTTGCGCGGCCATATAGGTCAATGCAACAATACTTCCCCATTCACTCATAGCATCTTGCTTATAAAGAACCTGCATAGTTTTGTGAAAAGACATCGCGCTTACATCTGTTCCTTTTTGAGTCCAATCATAATTCTGATCTGTATAATGACGACCTTTACGCACGTTTATAGACATTCCTATACTGTGTAGAACAAAATCAAGTTTCCCACCTAATTCTTCAACGGCTCCTGCCACTAATTTTTCAAGATCTTCAACAGATGTTGCATCTGCAGGTATAATTTTAGAACCTGTTTTTTCTGCTAATTTGTTAATGCTACCCATACGCATAGCGATAGGAGCATTTGTTAAAACAAAAGTTCCCCCTTCTTCGTGAACGCGCTCAGCTGTCTTCCAAGCAATTGAATTCTCATCAAGCGCTCCAAATATGATACCTCGTTTTCCTTTTAATAAATTATAGGACATAATCGTTGTTTAATTTAAGTGGTCAAATATACTATTTAATTAATTGAGTAGTTGTCTTGCGTGGTCAAAAGCAGCATCAGAAGATGCTTTTCCGCCCAGCATTTCTGCCAACTCTGCAATACGTTGATCCTGATCTAAAACCCTGATCCCCGTTGTTGTTTTATGTTGTTTATCTTCTTTAAATACTTTTAAATGATGCGCTCCCTGCCCTGCTATCTGTGGTAAATGGGTGATGCTTATAAGCTGCATGCGATTACCCATAGCTTTCATAATATGTCCCATTTTTAAAGCAACTTCACCACTTACACCGGTATCTATCTCGTCAAAAATTAATGTAGGTAAATGTGCATAATCACTAAGAACAGACTTTATAGCAAGCATAATACGTGATAATTCTCCTCCAGAAGCGGCTTTTTTAAGCTCTTGCGCCCGCATTCCTTTGTTTGCCGTAAATAGAAAATGAAGCTGATCTTTCCCATTGTCTAAAAATGACGGACTATTTGTTAGACTTACCTCAAAACGGGCATTAGGCATTCCCAAATTAAAAAGTATCGTTTGAAGCTTTTCTGTTAATGGCTTTATAGTTTTAGTACGTTTACTTGTAAGTTGTACCGCTAGTTTTTCTAACACTAATTGAGCCTGAGCAATTTCTCGTTTTAGTTTAGCAATATCTTGATCCAGGTTATTTAGAGACTGCACTTCATCATCAAGCGTATCTCTTATCTCAATAAGCCCTTCAACACTATCAACCTGATGTTTTTTCTGAAGATCAAAAAACAACTTCAACCTGCTTTCAAGTCGGGCTAATTCTGTAGGATCTCCTTCTGTATCTGCAGCAAGGTCATTTATACTTTCTGAAACGTCATCAAGTTCTATAGTCACTGCCTCAAGACGCTCACTTAATTCTTTAAGTTTAGGACTAAAACCAGACAACTTAGACAAACGTACTTTAGCAGAAAGCAACATCTCATTTACGCCAACCTCTTCCCTACTCAAAATTTGATAAGCCTCTGCAAGGCCATCCGTAATTTGCTCAACATTATTCAACGTATCGTGGGCTGATTCAATGATTTCCTGCTCCCCTGGTTTAAGATTTGCAGCAAGTAATTCTTCAAGTAAAAATGATTTATATTCTTCTTCTTTTTGAGCTTCCTCTTTCTGCTTAGTAAGCTTTTTTAACTGACCTTCCTTTTTTCTAAAACCAGAATAAAGCTCTGTATATGCACTCAAAGTTTCTCCATTTTCGGCAAATGCATCTAAAACTTGAAATTGAAAGTCAACATCTGTTACTTCTCTCGTCTGATGCTGACTGTGAATATCTACAAGACTCAAGCCCAAAGCAGATAATTGATTTAACGTGACTGGCGTATCATTTACAAATGCCCGGCTTTTACCACTCGCTAAAATTTCTCTGCGGATAATGGTTTGAGGCTCAAAGTCGAGGTCTTCGGCAGCAAAGAGAGTTTCTAAATTATAAGTAGTAATGTCAAAATGCGCTTCAATGACACATTTTTCATCAGGATTACCTATACTACTTATATCTGCTCGCTTACCTAAAATAAGACCCAGAGCTCCCAGAAGTATAGATTTACCGGCCCCCGTCTCACCGGTAATTACCGTAAACCCATCATTAAATTTGAGATTTACCTCTTCAATTAATGCGTAGTTTTTTATGTGTAGTGAATTGAGCAATTAAAGTATTATTTAGTTTTTTTTAACTGAAAATAGATAGGTAAATATAGGAGAGAAAATTACGACAATCAAAGAATTTAAGGTGTCTCTTATAATTTGATTTGTTGCCAGTAAGACGACTTAGTTGGAGCTACTTTATTTAAAACTGTCACAAGATTACTCACATTAACTTGCGGCCCACCAGAAAACATACTCGCAATCTCTTCTGCCTTCGTATCAAAGAAAACACGTGATAAAAAGTTGTTAGGTCTGTTTGCGTAAAGTTGATTAAAAAGCTGTAAGGTAACGGCTATAGATTGCTTCGCTTCTTTTGTATTATCTGCCATATAGTCAAGACCATTTTTATGATACGCATAAAGCGCATCTGAAAACTCTCTAAAATTAGGAGACAATAAATCTTGATTTAGTCTGTATCTTGATTGCGTGCCACTTTGAGCAGACCAGCCATCACTAACCTGTTGTTGTGCGGTATTTACAATACGCTTTGCCTCTTCAAAATAAGGCTCCCCACCACCTAACTCGTAAGTACTCGCGTCAAGACCTATAATGGTGTAGGCATAAAAAGAAAGCACTGAAATAAGGTTTGAATCAAAGTTGTTAGGATTATAGTTTAAAGGCTGAAACTCTGTATATCTAAAATTAAACTGCTTGTCATTAAAATTAAAAACCGGCGTATTATATGTTGAATTATAAACCGGTCTTGAGGATTGTATTTGAACCGAAGCTGAGAATGAGTCTGAATTTATATTAGAAACGATTATTACAAGACTACAATCTATACGCTCCTGCTGCTTTACATTAAGATCTGTCCACGTGGTGTTATTCATAAACTCGGTAAGCTCACTTTTTAAAGTTCTAAAAACCTGAAGATTGCTTTGCCCCGTTTGTTCTGCATTAATTGTAACCGAACAATTAAGCTCCTGTGCATGTAAACCAATGCCGCAAAAGAGAAAAATAACAATCAGTTTATACATGAATTTCTTTTAGAATTAAATTAAGTAAGTCTTCTGCAACCTCGGTTTTTGTCTTTAAATTCTGAGGCAAAACAGTACCATCCTGTTTTATGAAAGTTACTTTATTTGTTTCGGTTTTAAACCCTGCTCCGGTATCATTTAACGAATTCAAAACAATTAAGTTTAAATTTTTTCTTTGCAGTTTCCCTTTAGCATTATCAACTTCATTTTCGGTCTCTAATGCAAACCCAACCAGAAATTGATTTTTTTTAACCGAACCCATATATGCTAAAATATCTTGAGTAGGTTCCAGATTAATTACCAGCGCACTTTCTTTTTTCTTAATTTTTTGATCTGCAACACGTGAAGGTCTATAATCTGCCACTGCAGCTGCCGCAATAGCAATATCAACCTGATCAAATTTATTAGTCACAGCATCAAACATTTCACCTGCTGAAGTAACCCGAATAGTAGTAATCAACTTGCTTTTTGTTTGCAGGTGTGTGGGACCGGTAATCAAAAAAACTTCTGCACCTTGTCGTGCTGAAGCTTCTGCTATCTCAAAGCCCATTTTACCACTACTATGATTTCCAATAAATCGAACAGGATCTATAGCTTCATAAGTAGGACCGGCAGTAATAAGCAGTTTTTTTCCTTTTAAAGGTAATTTACTTAAGATATCATCTTCAATAAATCGCACGATATCTTCAGGCTCAGCCATTCTACCCTGTCCCTCCAATCCACTGGCAAGTTCACCACTAGTCGCAGGAATCATAATATTTCCGTAGCTTGTTAAGGCTTCAAAAGAGTGATGCGTACTGGGATGTTTGTACATGTCAAGATCCATTGCCGGGGCAAAATATACAGGACACTTAGCAGATAAATACGTAGCAAGTAAAAGATTGTCACTTGCTCCTGAAGTCATTTTAGAAAGGGTATTTGCTGTGGCCGGGGCTATAACAAAGAAATCGGCCCAAAGGCCGAGTTCTACGTGATTATTCCATACCGCATTCTCGTTGTCATCGCTGACAAACGTTGAATACACCTCATTTTTTGATAGCGTAGAAAGCGTTAAGGGTGTTACAAAATCTTTAGCCTCGGGAGTCATAATGACCCGTACCTCTGCCCCAGCTTTGATAAAACCTCTAACCAAAATAGCTGCTTTATAGGCAGCTATTCCGGCGGTTACACCAAGTAAAACCTTTTTTCCGCTTAATACAGACATGACTACTCTGTTGGTGCAGTCGTATCGCGGAAGTATATCTTATCATCTAACCATTCTTGAACCGCCATCGCATGAGCTTTAGGCAAACGCTCGTAGAATTTAGATACTTCTATTTGTTCTTTATTTTCAAATATCTCTTCTAAGCTATCGCTATAGGTAGCAAACTCATCAAGCTTTTCTAATAATTCTTTTTTAATCTCCGTGTTGATTTGAGTAGCACGTTTTGCTATAATCGAGATTGCTTCGTAAATATTTCCTGTAGGAGCGTCAATTTCACTTCTATTTAGAGTTATTGTATTTACTGGTGCTTCCATATTTTTAACGTCCATAATAATTTATTAATTTAATTAGGAATAATTTTCTAATATTTTATCAATATCCATTTTGATCTCATCTGCCTGAGCTCTGTATTCTCCTTCCGGAAAATAACGTATTAATGTCTCATACATTGCAATCGCTTCTTCTAAACGCGGTTTTACAAGAACATTTATACTATTTGAGCCATACTGGTATTGAGAATCTAACTTGTAAAAGAATGCCGCTTCACGAAATGGTGAACCGGGATAATCTGAAATAAAATCATCTAAAGATGAAATAGCGGTAGGATAGTCCATAATTTTATGCCAACCTTTTGCAATTTCGTAAGCCTTTTTCTGCATCTTAACACTTAAGTCTTTAATACGCTCGCCAGCCTCTTCAGCATATTCAGATTCTGGGTAGTTTGCAATAAATTGCTGTAACTGGTCAAGACCTTTTTGAGTTTCAGATTGATCTAATTGATAGTTAGGTGATAATTCAGCGTAACTTAAAGCTGCTTTGTATTGTGCCTCTTCTGCTTTTTCTGAATCTGGGTAAGCAGAAACAAAACGATCAAATTGATAACCTGCGAGATAGTAATCTGCTACTTGATAATGCGCATCTGCATACAAATACATAATACGCTCTGCCTGTGGCTTACCTCTGTAACTCGGAACTATTTGCTCCCAAAGTTTTAAAGATTTGCGATATTTACCAGAGTCATACAATGAGTCTGCCATGGCATATTTCTTACCCATATCTTCAGACTTCAATACCTGTTGATATTCACTACAAGAAGCCAGACTTACTGCTGCAACTGCTACTATAATTATTTTCTTACTTATACTTGAAAACATCGTGCAAAAATAGGTTTTTTCTATAGATTAAAAAACTTAAAGACCTGAGTCATTTAAGTATGTTGCAATATTGTTTTTCAAAGTATCGCTAGCAGCTACTAATGGTAGGCGCACCGTATCTAAACACAGGCTTTTGTGAGCCAATAATGCTTTTATTCCTGCAGGATTTCCTTCAGCAAAAATTAAATCTGTAGCTAGCATAAGGTCATAATGCGTTGCGTAAGCCTCCTTAAACTCTCCTGCCAGACCTTGATTTATCATTATTGAAAAGGGTTTGGGAAGACCCTGACCTAATACAGAAATAACGCCGTCACCTCCCGCACTTATTGTAGGAAGCGCAAGCATATCATCTCCAGAAATGACTAAAAAATTTTCTGGACGATCTTTTATGATTCGCATCATTTGTGTTATATCTCCTGCTGCTTCTTTAACGCCAATAATGTTAGAAAAATCGTTAGCAAGTTTTATAATGGTTTCCGGAAGAACATTACTGCCTGTACGTCCCGGTACATTATAAAGAATAATAGGAAGTTTTGTAGCTTCCGCAATTGCTTTATAATGTGCATAAATACCTGTCTGACTGGGTCTGTTATAATAAGGAGATACAGATAAGATTGCGGTAAACGCACTTAAATCTTTGGTTTGAAGCTCTTCAACAATTTGAGCTGTATTATTACCTCCTACACCTAAAACAAGTGGTAATCTACCTGCATTCACTGCTATTGACTTAGCTATAACTTCTTTCTTTTCAGCCTCTGTTAGCGTAGCATTTTCTGCGGTAGTACCCATAATTACGAGGTAATCTACCCCGCCAGAAATACAATGCTCAATTACACGACTTAGACCATCAAAGTCTACACTAAAATCTTTATTAAAAGGAGTAACCAGCGCTACTCCTGTTCCTTTTAATTCTTGCATGCTATTCTATGCGGTTTAATATTTTCAAATACTTAACTAACTCTTGTTCAAACAATTTAACATTAACTAAATCTGTTTTAATGATTAAATCATTTACAGTACTGTTTTTAACAGGTAATCCTGCCTTAAAATCGGCTTTAGACTGAGATGTAACAAACTCCAAAAATACATTTTCTCTGTGGTAATAACTTATTAAGATCTTAAAAGGTTTATCTATAAAAGCATTTAATTTTTCGTTTTTAATTGCTCCCAAGACTGTAAAATCTTTTTTAGAAAAAACTTCACTAACACTAAAATTACTTTGATTTTGATTCTCTAAATACACAAATAAAGAGATTTCTGAAGTTGCAGAAACACATTTTGCTAACGCTTCTAACTGTTTTTCATCCTGAAAATCTCGTGAATCAAACAAAACACCCACTCCTTCCCCAATTTTATTTTGAGAATTTTGGATGGGTTTTAGACTTTTTTGAAGTTTACTTTTAAGCGAATATTGTTTCCAACCGTCCAAAAACATTTACCTTTGTTTTGCGGCAAATGTAGACAATTATACCTCAATGCACACCGCTAATTTTTATACCAAATGATTAGATTATATTCTCTTGCGCTTTTAGGCTTTCTTCTAGTCGCCTGCAAGCAATCACAAGCTACGCTTACTAGTATTCAAGGAAAACAAATAAACATTACAGACAGTATCGCTTCAGATCTTTCGGTTATAGAGTATATAGCTCCTTATAAAAAGCGCATAGATGAAGAGATGAATGCAATACTCGCCTATGCTCCTGAAAGTCTTTCTAAGTCAGACGGACCATACAATACTGCTATAGGAAATATGATGGCAGACGCTGTTTTAGAATTTTGTGATCCTGTATTTTTTAAACGATCTGGCAAACACATTGACGGTGTTGTTTTAAATCACGGCGGTATTCGCTCTGTTTTACGTGCAGGCAATGTTACAATGGGCACAGCTTATGAAATTATGCCTTTTGAAAATAGTATAGTGGTTGTTGAAATATCAAGTGATGAGGCTCGTGCTATGTTTCAATATTTAAAATCTGGCAAAGCACATCCTATTGCTAATATGCAACTCATTCTTAATGCTAACGATGATATTGATTCTGCTTTGATAAATGGGAAACCTATAGAAAATGGCAAAACTTACTTTATAGCTACAAACGATTATTTACAACAAGGTGGTGACGGGATGGTTTTCTTTACTAATCCTAAAACTATTGAGATTTTAGATTATAAAATGAGAACTATATTAATTGATCATTTTAAAAAACAAGATACTATTGCACCAAAGCGTGACACCCGTTTCATTAAAAAATAAGTCCTATGGAAAGAAGAAAGTTTTTAATTCAGACAGGAGCTGCTACCGCTTTACTAAGTGCTACACCTGGCCTCAACCTTTTTGCTGGTACAAAAAAATCGCGCAAGATCACAATTTTACATACTAATGATGTGCACAGTCATATAGAACCTTTTCCTGCAGAAGATCCTTCTTTTGCAAATCAAGGTGGAGTAGCAAGACGTCTTACGCTTATTCAAAACATACGTAAAGAAAACCCAAATACGCTCGTTCTTGATGCCGGTGACATCTTTCAAGGGACGCCCTATTTTAACTTTTATGGCGGTGAGCTTGAGTTTAAACTTATGAGTATGATGGGTTATGACGCCGCTACTATAGGCAATCATGACTTTGACAACGGCGTAGGTGGTCTGGCTGCTCAAATGCCTAATGCTTCTTTTAAAATGATAAGCTCTAATTACGATTTTACAAATACGGTGATGGAAGGACTTACAAAACCGTATGAGATTTTTATTAAAGACGGAATAAAAATTGGTGTTTTTGGATTAGGTATACAACTACAAGGTTTAGTAACCGAAGCATTATCAAAAGAGACTAAATATTTAGATCCGCTTGAAATCACCCAGGATATGACGCGCATCTTAAAAGAAGAGCACAAATGCGACTTAATTATCTGTCTGTCTCATCTAGGATATGAATACAAATTTGATAAAATATCAGATCTATCGCTTGCTGCAAAAAGCAGAAATATAGACTTAATAATAGGTGGTCATACACACACGTTTCTTCCGAAGCCTGAAATTGTTACTAATCTAGATCAAAAAAATGTTTTAGTCAATCAGGTAGGTTGGGCCGGTATAAATGTAGGTAGGATTGACTTTGAGTTTGACGCTACCGGAAATAAATCAAGTACAGCTACTGTTATTCAAGTTTAAAAATTATATATAATCTTTCTCGTCATTTAGTGCATTATGCACATCTACAAAATAAGATGTTGCGGCCGTTTTATGAAAGCATATGGCGATGTTGAGTAATGATAAAATTATAGGTATACTCAAACTATAATAATAAATAAAACCTGTGATACACTCTATCAATAGTGCTGCAGCTATGATATAGGTTTTATAATTATGAGGACTTCTGTGCCTTAAAGGTATTAATGAGCAAATTGCGGTAAAAATAAATAATAAAATTCCGCCGATTAGAAAGAGCGGTTTATTAGGTACGCTCTCATAAAAAACCGCTAAAAGATGTATTATTAAATAGGCAGCAAACAGAACGCCGAGCACCGGCTCAAGCAACATTTCTTTAGTTATTTTTTGAGATCTTATTTTTAAAATAGGCGCAAAAAATAAAAACATTGCAAAAACTGCAATCATATAGAAATAAAGAACCTCATCAAAAAATAGATTAAGATCTAATAGAAAAAATATTTCGGCAATTAAGGAGGAAAGGTGAAACACTATTAGGATAATATTATGCTTCTTAGTGGAAGAATAGTAATAAGCATAAAAAAAAATAAAATAGACCGGCTTTAAATAAAATCCCCATTCGATTTTTAATTCTGAAACCAAAATATAGCACAAACAACTAACAATTGCCAAATACCAATATTTTATTGGCTTTAAAGAAAGGCTAATTGTTTTATTCACAGCTAAGGGAAATTGGTTATTATATTTAATAATTTATCTGTAAAATAACAAAAAATACAGATATCATATTAATAAAAAAATACCGAAGCTCATTTTATGAATGAATTTTCTTTCAGAAATAAGATTCCTTTGAGTTGAGAATGCCATCTAGTTTAATTAAATACCATACCATACTAAGTTTTAATAACATCATAGAAAGAAGACTTAAGATTAATACAGGCATATAACTCCATAAAAACGTATATATAAACATGGTAGGTGCCATAACTGCCATAGAGCCTCCCATTATATATAATAAAAAATTATCTGGGTGCCTGTTTCTTATAGGTATTATAGAGCAAAAGAAAATCCAGGATAAGAGCGCTACCAATGCCGGAAAGAAAATAATATTGTTTGGTAAATTATCAAAAACCAGTAACGTTAACTCCCAAAATGCATACAGAATCCCTAAAAGCCCTAAGATAGTTTTAAATAAAGCATCTCTATCTAACGTGAAACCTACTTTCTTGAAAACAGGCCATAAATGATAAATCATCGTAAATGTAGCTAATACATAACCGCCTAGCACTAATGAAAAATAGCGTTCAAAGTTAATTAAGAAAAAAGTCTCGTTAATTAACTCACAACTTAAATAGATTATAAAATATAAATTATGTCTATGTGAGTTGAAATAATAAAACGCGTAAATTAATATCGCACATAGGGGTCGTAAAATTATAGAATTATCAATTTCTAATGAAACCAATATTATTTCGGTAAAACCTAGAATTAAGAATAAGAATAATAAAATTTTTAATCTCATTTATGAGTTCTTAAAAATTGAGTGGTACTAAATAAAATATTGATGTATAACTACGCAAATTTCTTAGTTTAAGTTTTTAAGTTATTGAATATAAACCTATATCATAGCTAGAAATTCACTTTCAGTAATGATAGGCACATTCAATTTTTCCGCTTTTTCACGTTTACTTGGCCCCATATTCTCACCAGCCACCAGATAATTTGTTTTTGAAGAAATACTTCCCGAAGCTTTACCTCCGTTATCTTCAATCATTTTTTTGAGCTCGGTGCGTGAGACCTGTGTAAACACTCCAGAAATTACAAAAATACTTCCTTTCAACTTTTCGGTTTGATTCTCAAGTACTGCAGCATCAAGCTCTAATTGTATACCGTGATTTTTAAGTTTATCTATTAAAACTTTATTTTCTTCGGAAGCAAAAAACTCAACAACACTTTGCGCAATACGCTCCCCAATCTCATCTACGGCTATCAACTCGTCAAAAGTGGCCTGAGCTAAAACTTCGATGCTTTTAAATTGTTTGGCAAGTTTACGAGCAACAGTCTCGCCCACAAATCGAATTCCTAGCCCAAAAAGCACGCGCTCAAAAGGAATATTTTTAGAAGACTCAACGCCTTTTACTAAATTAACAGCAGATTTCTCTGCCATTCTATCTAAGGGTAAAATATCTTCCTTTCTTAAATCATAAAGGTCTGCATAGTTTTTTATTAGTCCATTATTTACAAGCAATGCTACCGTCTCGCCTCCAAGACCTTCTATATCCAAGGCTTTTCTAGAAATGTAATGTTGTATTCTTCCTATAATTTGAGGAGGGCAACCACTTGCGTTAGGGCAATAATGCTGTGCTTCACCAGGCTGTCTCACAAGGGTAGTATCACACTCAGGACAACTCGTAATATATTGCGTGGGAGTTGAGTCTGAACTTCGTTTTTCAAAATCTACACCTACAATTTTCGGTATTATTTCACCACCCTTTTCTACATAAACCGTGTCACCTTCCCGGATATCTAATTTTTCAATTTGATCTGCATTGTGTAGAGAAGCGCGTTTAACTATTGTTCCTGCAAGTTGTACTGCATTTAAATTTGCCACGGGTGTAATTGCACCGGTACGTCCTACCTGGTAAGTTATTTTTTCTAATACGGTTTCAGCTTGCTCGGTTTTAAATTTGTAGGCCATAGCCCATCGTGGTGCTTTTGCAGTAAAACCAAGTTCTTCCTGTTGCTGAAAATTATTTACTTTAATAACCACACCATCAGTCTCGTAGGGTAACTCGTGGCGATGTACATCCCAATAATCTAAAAATTTAAAAGTCTCATCTGTTGAAGCGGTGAGTTTTGCAACTTCAGGCACTTTAAAACCCCAGGAACGGGCTTTTTCTAAACTTTCAAATTGCGATTTTATATTTAAATTTTCACCTACAATACTATACAACAAACACTCTAAAGGTCTTTTGGCCACCTCTGCACTATCTTGCAATTTAAGACTCCCGGATGCCGTATTCCGCGGATTGCTATAAGGCTCTTCACCGGCTTCAACACGCTCTGCATTCATAGCAGCAAAACCAGCTAAAGGAAGTACAATCTCTCCCCGAATATCAAATTTTTCAGGAAAATCGCCTTTTAATTTTAAGGGTACTGTGCGTATGGTTTTAATATTATTTGTGACATCATCACCTTGTACCCCATCGCCACGGGTAACCGCACGTATTAATTCACCTTTCTCATAAGTCAAGCTTATAGAAGCACCATCGTATTTAAGTTCGCAGACATACTCAACCTCCCCATCTACCATCTTCTTTATACGCTTTTCCCAATCTTCTAAATCTTCAAGGGAATAACTATTATCTAAAGAATACATACGCGTTTCATGTTTAACGGTATTAAAATTCTTAGTGATTTGCCCACCTACCCGAAGCGATGGAGAATTTGCATCAAAATATTCTGGATGAGCCTGCTCTAAGGCTTGTAATTCTTTTAGTTTTTGATCAAATGTAAAATCATCTATTTCCGGCTTATCAAGCACATAATAATTATAATTATGCTGGCGCAATTCTTCGCGTAGTGTTTGTATTTTTTGCTGAGTATCCATTAAAACTAGATAGAAGTAGTGTAATTATTTTTAAACGAAAATTTTGATACGTATTAGGTATTTTCGGGCTTTAGCCATTTTGAAGTTAAATCAGGTACAAAGTGCTCCATCTTATTCAACAGACTATCAACATCTGTATCTTCTATGAGTAAAGCTCTGTTTTCAGCTTTAAGAAAACCTCTATTAACCATCTCGTCTAGCATAGCTATTAAATGATCGTAAAAGCCATTTGTATTTAAAATACCTATAGGTTTATGATGTAATCCTAACTGACTCCAGGTAATAATTTCAAAAAGCTCTTCAAACGTCCCAAAACCTCCAGGAAGTGTTATAAAACCATCACTCATTTCTTGCATTTTGAGCTTACGCTCGTGCATGTTTTCTGTAGTAACAAGCTCATCAAGACCTTCGTGTACAATTTCTTTTGTTTTTAAAAAACCAGGGATAATGCCTACAGCTTTTCCTTTATTACCAAGGCAGGCTATAGCTACCCTGCCCATTATGCCCATTTTAGAACCACCATAAATTAGCGTGATATCGCGCTCTGCCAATTTAGTGCCAAGCAATTCTGACTCTATTATGATTGCCGAATCTGTTCCTTCACTGCTTCCGCAAAAAACACAGATAGATTTTAAATTATTCATTAGCGTTTTGCTTTTATCATTCTAGATTTTCCTGCAAAATCATTTCGCAATTCTACAGTTTTAAAACCTGCTTCTTTTACAAGGTTTACCGTCTCATCCCCAAGATACTGATTGATTTCGAAATACAAAACTCCATCAACTTCTAAACTTTTATAAGCCAATTCACTTATTTTTTTATAAAATATAAGCGGGTTATCATCATCTACAAATAAAGCTAAATCCGGTTCATGACGCAGCACATTCTGATGCATTTCAGCTTTTTCGAAATTACGCACGTAAGGCGGATTTGATACAATTACAGTATACTTTAGAGGCAATTCTGCCATCTCTAATATGTTAGACTTAACAAATTGTACAGTAACCTTATTTAATTCGGCATTATGCTCAGCAAGTTGCAATGCTTTATCAGAAACATCAAGAGCTGTTATTTTTGCATCTGTATTTTTAGCCAAACTAACAGCTATGCACCCAGAGCCGGTTCCTATATCTAAAATTTTTAATTGAGAAGTATCATTGTCTTTTAAATCTAATAGAATCCATTCTACTAGTTCTTCTGTTTCGGGCCTGGGAATAAGTACATCTGGTGTAACTGTAAAGTTATAGCCGTAAAATTCTGTTTCACCTATAATATATTGCAGCGGTTCATTATTAAACAGACGTTCTCTAGCTGCTAAAAGATGCTCTAACTCTTTAATCTTAATGTTTTTGTCAGGATTTAAAACAAGGTCTACAGGCTGAATTCCCAGGTATTTCTGAATTAATATTTTAAAAAAAGCAGTGATTTCGCTCTGCGGAAAATTAGGCGTTAATCGCTTAAAAAACTGCGCTTTAAACTTTACTAATTTCATCTACAGATCTTTTAACATGTAAACCGGACAGGCACTATGTCCCGTATTGCCCAAAGGAGCATCTATATAATAAAAACCTGCTTTCACATACAATTTTTGAGCATCTTTCATATACGGCATAGTCTCCAAATAAACCTGTTTAAAACCTGCCTCTTTTGCAAAGTCAAGACACCTTTGCATCATTTGCAAACCAAAACCCTTTCCCCGTATTTCTGAAAGAAAATACATTTTTTGTAACTCACAAACAGGACCTTCATAATTGGCTAACGGTGCGATTCCTGCCCCGCCCAGAAGCCTATTTTGATCCTCAATGACAAAATATTCCTTATTTGCAGCATTATACGTCTCATACATACAATCTAGAGCTTCATCTGCATATGCAGTCCCTACCTTAGGAACTCCCATTTCAATTAAAACCGCTCGTATGGTTTTTGCTAAAGCTAAATTATCGTTGAGTTCTACAGGTCTTATAAGAGGCATTCGTATCTTAGTTTTAATTGGTATTTTTGAGCTTGTGAAGATACACGAAAAATACATGGTTCGCTGCGTGCAACTGGCTAAAAACGGACTGGGCACCACCTACCCTAACCCAATGGTAGGAAGTGTAATTGTGCATAACAATAAAATTATAGGTGAAGGCTGGCATAAGAAATCTGGTGAACCACATGCCGAGGTAAACGCTATTAATAGTGTGATAAATAAGGAACTTCTGGCAGAATCAACTATTTATGTAAGCTTAGAACCGTGCAGTCACTACGGGAAAACTCCTCCATGCAGCGATTTAATTATAGCTAAGGGAATTAAAAAAGTAATTATAGGCACCGTAGATCCTTTTAACGAAGTTTCCGGAAGAGGTATTAAAAAATTACTCGAGGCAGGTTGCGAAGTACAGGTGGGAGTCTTAGAAAATTTGTGCCAGGACCTAAACAAACGCTTTTTTACATTCCATAATAAGAAACGACCTTATATAATCTTGAAATGGGCAGAAAGCGCTGATGGTTTTATCGCTCCAGATAGCAGCAAAAGAGACAAAAAAAAACCTTTCTGGATTACTAACTCTGCAAGCAAACAGCTTGTACACAAATGGCGATCAGAAGAGCAGAGTATCCTTGTAGGATCTACCACTGCAAAGACAGACAACCCCAGTCTAACGACACGTGAATGGTATGGCAACTCTCCTACCCGTATTGTAATTGATAAAAACTTAAGCATTAATAAAGACAATTACTTGTATGACGCAAGCGTAACTACTTTAATTATAACTGAAGCTGAGTCAACCCATTCAAAAAATTTAAAATATTATGAGGCAGATTTTAATTCTGATTTACCTATGCAAATTTGCGATATCTTACATACTGAAGGTTTACAGTCTGTTATTATAGAGGGTGGTGCTCAAACATTACAGCATTTTATAGATGCTGGCTTATGGGATGAGGCCAGAGTATTTAAAGGAGCAGTATATTTTAAAAGCGGCATCAAGTCTCCCCTATTAAATACAGCTAAAGAAGCAGGAAGCACAGGATATACCGGTGACTTTTTAACCTATTATTTAAATAAAAATGATTAAAAATTTACTCTTTGACTTTGGTGATGTCTTCATAAACCTTGATAAAAAAGCACCGGAACAAGCCTTAGCCAAAATGGGTATTCGTGAGATTGACAGTGATATGGTTAACTGGCACAATAATTATGAGAAGGGTTTAATCACTACCGATGAGCTAACTAAAAACTACCTTAACAAATTTCCATCTCTAACAAAAATCTCTTTTACAAATGCGTGGAATAGTATAATTCTAGACTTTCCGCAGCAGCGATTAGACTGGATATTAAAACTTAAAGAAGAAAATCGTTACAGATTATTTCTGTTGAGCAATACAAATGATTTACACATTGAGCAAGTAATTAAAAATATGGGAGCATTTAGATACTCACAGTTTCAAAACTGTTTTGAACGCTTTTACTTGTCACAACAAATTAATCTGCGTAAACCCGATCTTGAGATTTACGACTATGTACTTACGAACGATAATTTGATTGCTGAAGAAACGCTGTTTGTAGACGACACTGTTTTAAATACCGCAGCAGCAGCTTCTATGAATATTAGAACCTGGCACCTTGAACCGGGTATTGAAGATGTAACGCAATTGTTTAAAATAAAACAGGAGCTCTTTTGATCTATTTATTGCTTAGCATACTTGCTTCAAGTATTATCTTTCTTGTATTTAAACTTTTTGACCGGTTTAAAATAAACACATTTCAGGCTATTGTAGTCAATTATTTCATTGCCTGCGTTTCTGGTCTTGTTGCTTATGGGCAGCCTATAAATTTAATAAACATTCCGCAATACGCCTGGTTTCCCGGCACTATCTTCTTAGGGTTTTTATTTATTGTTATTTTCAATTTTATGGCAATAACCACGCAACGCAGTGGACTCTCGGTAGTATCTGTTTCTACTAAAATGAGTGTTGTTATACCTATATGCTTTGGTCTCTTTTATTATCAGGAAGCTGCAGGATTTTTAAAACTTACAGGAATAGGTCTGGCTCTTATAGCAGTATATCTGGTTTCTCTTAAAAAAACAACGGCTAAATCTATATCAAAAAACGATTTATTGTTTCCTATTTTGGTTTTCGTTGGAAGCGGTATCATTGATACAACTATCAAGTTTTTAGAAGCAAGTTTTGTAGCAAAAGAAGATGTCCCCTTATTCTCTGCTGTAATATTTGCGACCGCCTTTACCTTAGGCATTCTAGTGTTTATTTTTCAGTTATATAATAGACAACAAAAACTTAAGTTTAAAAATATATTAGGAGGAATCGCGTTAGGTGTTCCCAATTACTTCTCGATTTATTTTCTGGTTCAAGCGCTCAGAAATCCTAATTTAGAAAGTTCGGTAGTATTTACACTAAACAATGTGGGTATATTGATGCTTGCGACACTTTTAGGAATTGTGTTCTTTAAAGAAAAACTTTCAACAAAAAACTGGATCGGGTTTGGCCTTGCTGTTTTTAGCATCATTCTAATAGCAATTGTTAAAGCCTAGTTATGAGTATGACTTCAGACATCTATAAAACAATTGCAAAAAAAAGTCCCGAAAGTTTATTTAAAGATCGCGGAAGCAAATTTATTGGTCAGGCACATCCCGTCAAAGAAGAAGCTGAAATTGAACGCATTTTAACTGAATTAAAAAATAAACACAGTAAAGCATCACACATATGTTATGCCTGGCAACTGGGTAAAAATTATGAGCACTATAGGGCAAATGATGATGGTGAACCCAATAATTCTGCAGGTTTACCTATTTACGGCCAGCTACAATCTTTTGAAGTTACCCAAATATTAGTTACCGTGATACGCTACTATGGCGGGACAAATCTTGGTGTAGGCGGTCTTATACAAGCCTATAAAACAGCGGCGCAATTAGCCTTAGAATCAGCAAATATTAAGACTAAAGTCATTACCGAGGCTTTACAAATAGACTTTGAGTATGCCTTACTTCATACTGTTATGCGCATAATTAAAGAAGAACAGATAAGCGTCACGTCACAAAAAATGGAATTGAGTTGCTCAATCACCTTAGCCATAAGAAAGAAAGATTTAAATAGCATAAAGAAACGTTTTGATGCTGTTTTTGGGTTAACTGTAATTACAGAAAACTTTTAATCTTTTAAAAGCTCTAAAATATAATTTGGACAGCGTGTAGGTCTTTTTGTTTTCATATCTACAAAGACCAGAGTGGTTTGTGCTTTTATAATCAATTTTTGATCTTGATTTGTTATTTCATAATCAAAAACGATGCTTGCACGCGGCATCTTTTTAAGACTGGTTTTTATCGTTAAAGTATCGTCAAAAAAGGCCGGACTCAGAAAAGAAAACTGCATATCATAAACAGGTAGCATAACGCCTCCTTTTTCCATTTCTTTGTAAGAAATTCCGATATCGTTTAACCACTCTATACGAGCAAGTTCTAAGTAAACAGGGTAGTTAGCGTGATGTACGACACCCATTTGATCGGTTTCTGCGTATCTTACCTTAACATTAGTTGAGCTTGTTTTCATAGACTTATTAACATATAAAAAAGACCACTTCTTAATATGCAGAGTATGCGATAAAAATTCTACAAAACCAATGTAATTTTCTTTTTTTATTACATATTTTGTTCACATATTTGCCCCGCACTGAAAGAAACGAAGATCTCTACATTTTCTCACTTTTCAAGTGATCTAAATTAGAAATAACTTAAAATTTAATCATTAGAATGAGTATGACTGCGCAAACAGTTTGGGATAATTGCCTCTTGTTTATTCAAGACAACATAACCCCGCAGGCTTACAAAACCTGGTTCGAACCTATTAAAGCGGTTAAACTTACAGATAATGCTTTAAGTATACAGGTACCGAGTAAATTTTTCTACGAGTGGCTAGAAGAACATTATGTTAAACTTCTTAAAGTGTCACTTACAAAAGAGCTGGGGGAAAGTGCTAAACTGGTTTATGTTATACGTATGGAAAACACCTACGGAAACAGACAGCCTTTTACCGAAAAAATACCCAGTACTAATAGACCTTCTACAATGAAGTCTCAAGAGGTTGATGCGCCTTTTAAAAACAAAAATCCAGAGCTTAAGAATCCGTTTATAATTCCTGGAATACGCAACCTACAAATAGAGTCTCAATTAAACCCAAATTACAATTTTGATAATTTTCTTGAAGGTGACTCTAACCGTCTAGCGCGATCTGCTGGTATGGCCGTTGCAAATAAACCGGGTGGTACCTCTTTTAACCCTTTATTAATATTTGGAGGAGTTGGTCTTGGTAAAACTCACTTAGCCCACGCTATAGGTATTCAAATTAAAGATAGATATCCAGAAAAAACGGTTCTCTATATTTCTGCGGAAAAATTTACGCAACAATACATTGAATCTGTAAAGAAGAATAATCGCAATGATTTTATTCACTTTTATCAGGTTATAGATGTTCTAATTGTTGATGATATTCAATTATTATCAGGGAAGGCAGGTACTCAGGATGTATTTTTCCACATATTTAATCACTTGCACCAGAATGGAAAACAGGTCGTTCTAACAAGTGATAAAGCTCCTGTAGATATGCAGGATATTGAGCAACGCTTACTTTCACGTTTTAAATGGGGGCTTTCTGCAGAATTGCAACAACCCGGTTTTGAAACACGTGTATCAATCATAAAAAACAAACTCTATCAGGATGGTGTAGAAATGCCTGAAGATATTGTAGAGTTTTTAGCAAACAACATCAAAACTAACATTAGAGAACTTGAGGGTGCTATTATTTCGTTAATTGCGCATTCTTCTTTTAATAGAAAAGAGATTAACCTTGATCTCGCTAAAAAGATTGTAGATAATTACGTGAAACACACTAAACGTGAGGTTTCTATAGAATACATTCAGAAGGTTGTAAGTGATTATTTTCAGATGGATGTAGATACACTTCAGTCTAAAACACGTAAAAGACATATTGTACAAGCACGCCAATTAGCTATGTTTTTTGCTAAAAAACTTACTAAGGCTTCTTTAGCCAGTATAGGTTCTCAAATAGGAAAACGCGATCACGCAACAGTGCTGCACGCTTGTAAAACGGTAGATAACCTTTCTGCAACAGACAAGCAGTTTAGAAAATACGTAGAAGATTTAAACAAAAAACTTACGATGTAAGTTTTTTGTTTAAAATCTGAAACGCTATTCCGTATTTTCAAGAATAAAATATACACTTTCATAAAAAATACGTGAGATGAAGACACGCATTCTAATGGTCTGTTTAGGTAATATTTGCAGATCTCCACTTGCCGAAGGTTTACTAAAATCTAAGCTAGACCCTAATAAATTTGAAGTTGACTCTGCCGGTACAGGTTCCTGGCATATAGGAAGCTTGCCAGACTCCAGAAGCATCTCTGTAGCACAAAAAAACGGTATAGATATTACAGATCAACGCGGTATGCAGTTCAAACCTGCATTTTTTGATGTATATGACCACATTTTTGTAATGGACACTTACAACTATGAGGATGTAATAGATCAAGCACGTACTGAAGAAGATAAAGCAAAAGTTAGTCTTATTTTAGATGAGCTTTTCCCAGGAGAGAAAGTTGATGTCCCAGATCCTTATAATGATAGTTTAAGAGGCTTTGATAATGTCTACGAAATGCTTGATGAAGCTATTACTAAACTAGCAGAACGTCTTAAGTAAACACTATAATCTACAGCTATGCATATTAATTCTCAATTAGGCAAACTCTACTTAATACCTACTACATTGGGTGATACCGCACCGCTAGAGGTTATGCCTGGTATGGTTCAGAGAATTGTATATGATCTTGATGAATTTATAGTTGAAAATGAAAAAACTGCTCGTAGATTTATAAAACAACTGTGCCGTGATAAATCGCAGCCCAGTCTTATTTTACACCCTTTAAATAAACATATAGATAATAGCGAGATTCCTGCATATCTAGATTCATGTTTATCAGGTAGATCTGTTGGCCTCATGTCTGAAGCAGGAGTACCGGGTATTGCAGATCCCGGTGCAGAAGTAGTACGCTTAGCACACGAAAAAGGGATACAGGTTGTTCCTTTAGTTGGCCCCTCCTCTATTTTGATGGCAATGATGAGCAGTGGTATGAATGGTCAAAACTTTGCATTTAATGGCTATTTACCAATAGATCAAAAAGAGAAGCGTCAAGAATTAAAACGTTTAGAAAATATATCTAGAGACCACGGGCAATCTCAACTTTTTATAGAAACGCCCTATAGAAACAATAAACTTATAGAAGAGCTCTGCAACACTTTAAATCCTGCCACCCGGCTTTGTATTGCTTGTGACATTACATTAGCTTCAGAATTTATTGTGACCAAGCCTATTTCTATTTGGAAAACTAAGCAACCCGATATACACAAGAGACCGGCATTATTTATAATTCAAGCATAAAAAAAACGACCCTAACAGGTCGTTTTTAATTTTTAATCATTTGTAAATTTAACTCTGCAAATTTACCTTAGAATTTTTATCAGCTTCAATAAAAGAGACATCGTAGCCTCCAAATTTTTTAAGGTAACTGTGAACAGAAGTTCCGAAAGCATCTCTAAAACCCTCTACTCCACCAGAGCGAAGATAGTTTTTAACACTACCAGGTCCTGCTAAATGCGCAGCAGCCAAAATACCCGATTCAGTAATAGTAATACCATTCATAGTTTTGCCTGTAAAACGCTTAATATCTTTCCGAAGCACCCATTTGTTTCGAGAGGCATTGGCAACAAAAGCTTTTTCTTGTAAAACAGGATTTTCTAAAAACTCTTCGGTATCAGAAATACCTAATAAAAGTAACGTACTTCTACCAAATTGATATTTTCCTAAATATCCAAACTGATTTATACGTTTGTAATCATTTTGTGACTCTTTAAACCCTAAGGCTTCTTTAAAACCGGTGAATGACTTACCGGTGGTCGCTAAACTTGAATTTTTTGTCTCATCAAAAATAGTAGAAGAATCTAACTCGTCTGCCTGAGGAACAGTATAAAAAAGTTCTAATCCATCAGTTGAGTTGTCGAGAGGCATTTCTGTATCTTTTATAGACATACTTAGTGCTACAAGACCAAATACAGAAGGGAGCGCTGCTAATTTTACTATGTTTCTTGTCATAAATAATTTTTCAGACCGGTAGTCAAACGCTACTAATATACCTGTCTATATTACTCGGCAAATATACAACTTGTAATTAAGTTACTGATAATGAATTGGTTAAGGTTTTTATAAATTTAAAGTTTTCGTGATTATTCGTTGCTTTCCCTTAATTTCAAATGATAATCTTGGTATTTTTAACAAATTAATGCTAATCTATTGCACAAACGTCAAACATTTAACGTTTTTCAATTATCTGTTAATTCCTTGATTATTAATCCAGTCTATATATTGCTTTCTATTTGCATTATGCTGAGCTATCGTTTTTGCAAACAAATGATAGCCAGGTTTAGAAACGTTCGCAACAAAGAAATAGTATTCGTGATTTTCAGGATTTAAAACTGCATTAATTGCAGAAAGGTCTGGCATAAATATAGGTCCCGGAGGTAAACCTGAATATTTATAAGTATTGTAAGGGGATACTGTTTCTAAATCTTTATATAAAACACGCTTAATTACTTGATCAAAATTCTTTGATTGTTTCTTTACTGCATAAATAACTGTAGGGTCTGCATCTAGCGTCCAGTTATTGTGCAAGCGGTTTAAATACACGCCTGCAACGCGAGGTCGCTCATCGTTCTTTGCAGTTTCTTTTTGAACTATTGAGGCTAATGTATATACCTCAACCGGAGTCAACCCTTGTTCTTCTGCTTTTTTAAGACGTTCTTCTGTCCAGAATCGTGTGTATTCTTTTAACATTCTATCGCGATACTCCTCGGCACTAGTATTCCAGTAAAACTCATATGTATTAGGTAAATACATACTTAAAGCCGTCTCCTCAGTAAACTTATTGTTTTCAAGAAATTGAGTTTCTGTAAATGATTCAATTAAAGAAGTGCTATCTGCCTCTAATTGCTGGGAAATACGGCCCGCTAAATTTTCTAATCGTTCTTGATTATTAAATGAAATTTTTATGGGGATGTTTCCGCTACGAATAGCGTTAACAATTTCATTATTATTACTTCCTCGCTTTATAATAAAATGCCCTGCCTTAATATTACCTATATATCCCTTACGCTGCGCCACTTCATCAAAAGAAACTTTGTCTTTTAAAAGAGGCTCTAATTCTGCTCTCACATCCTGATAAGTTGCATTTGTAGGAATATACACATGTGCTTCTTCATTATTAAAAGAAGTGTTTGGTGTTAAGAATTTCCCATAAATAGTATAGGCAAAGAAACCTGCGATTATAAGGCCTATTACTGCTGTTGCAGCTACAATACGTTTTATATACATTACTCTTTTATTAATTGATATAAATATTCATTTTCAAAATTACCGGCAATACGTATCCAGTCCTTTTTAAGACCTACTTCTTCAAATCCCTGGTTTTTAAATAAACTTATACTACCGGTATTAGTCTCTAAAATATTTGCATATAACTGATGCAACTCAAGTCTTTTAAAACTGTATTGAATTATTAATTGTAAAGCTTCTGCGCCAAAACCTTTTCTTCGCTCTTTGTCTTCAAAAATTAATATTCCGAGTCCTGCCCGATGGTGCTTAGGCTCATACTCAAACAAATCTATTAGCCCCAAGGGCTCATCAGTTTCATTTTTACAAATTACCAGGCGTAGTTGCTTGACTTCAAAAATATCGCGATGTGAATTTTTAAGATATTGTTTAAGTAAAAAACGGGAGAAGGGAGTTATTGTAGAAGTTAGCTCCCACATATTCTCATCATTTTCGATCTTAAAAATAAGATCGAGATCTTCTGGCTCTAGAGCCCTTAAATAAACAACACTTCCTTTTAATGTTAAACCGGCCATAACCCTTCAAAAACTTGTTGAGCAGGGCCTATTAAAAATATATCTGTATATCCCTCTGCTGTAGGTTTAAAATCTACCTGTAGCTCACCTCCTTCTACCTGCAATGGCACGCTCGTTGAAATGGTCTTACCTAGCTTGTGTATTGCAAGAGCTACTGCAGTAGCTCCTGTACCACAGCTTAATGTCTCATCCTCAACACCTCGCTCATAGGTGCGCATTCTAAAACCAGTTTCTGTCTGTTCAACAAAATTAATATTACTTCCTTCCCTACCATATAAATCGCTATAGCGTAATGCTGCTCCCTCTTTTTTTACATCATAAGATGCTATATCAGAAACCCAAGCTACATGATGTGGAGACCCTGTGTCTAAAAAAAAATGAGAATCAAATTTTTGAATAGCATCTACATCCTGCATTTTGAGATGTACTAATTCATCTTTAATAAATGCCTCGTGTACACCATCTACAGCTTCAAATGTGGTGGTTTTATCTATTACACCCATCGCTTTAGCAAATGCTACAAGACATCGCCCCCCATTACCACACATAGTACTGGGATTACCATCTGCATTATAATAAACCATTGTAAAATCTAGCGTGTCATGTTTTTCAAGCAGCATCAAACCGTCTGCACCTATGCCAAATTTTCGGTCACACATCTCCTTAACAAGTTTGGTATTGTTTTTGGAAAATACATTTTGACGATTGTCAATAATTACAAAATCGTTGCCAGTACCCTGGTATTTATAAAATGATAAAGCCATTACTTGTATTTTAATAAGCTCCGCAAAAATACACAAAGCAAGAATTCTAGAGCTTGTTAAAGACTAGTTAAATACTGCAACATCAAATACACACAATCGTACTTATAATGTTATATAAAAAAGAAAACTTATTATGAAAAAATTTGCAAGCTTACTGTTTGTGGCCATCTTAGGTGGTGGCATTACTTTAGGGGCATATAAACTCCTTGAAGACAATATTCAAAATGACGTTAATAGCGTTACAACTACTTCAAAATTTAGTCCTGTTACTTATAATGGGACACCGTTAACTAGTACTAACGCAGATTTTACAGAAGCTGCAGATCGTACCGTACATGCCGTCGTACATGTCAAAAATGTGCAAATATCTAGACAGCCTCGTAGTCTTCAGGATTTATTTTATGGTGGTGGCGAGATGAAAAAAGGGCTTGTAGGTGCCGGTAGTGGTGTCATTATATCTGCAGATGGCTATATCGTCACTAATAATCACGTGATTGATGGCGCCACAGAACTTGAGGTTTCTCTTAATGATAACCGTACTTATAAGGCTGAAGTTATAGGTGTAGATCCTAAAGCTGATATCGCCTTAATAAAAATAGATGCAGATGGTGAGTTGCCCTATCTTCCTTTTGGGAATTCTGACAATGTGCGCATAGGTGAATGGGCGCTTGCAGTAGGTAACCCTTTTAATTTGACAAGTACAGTAACTGCTGGTATTATTTCAGCAAAAGCTCGAGATTTTAATCAACAAGATGGTAATCCACAATCATTTTTACAGACTGATGCTGCAATTAATCCAGGTAACAGTGGAGGCGCTTTGGTTAATATAAACGGTGAATTAATTGGTATTAACACCGCTATTACCTCACAAACAGGAAGCTATGTAGGTTATGCTTTTGCTGTACCTTCAAATAATGCCCGTAAGATTGTTGAAGACATTTTGGAGTATGGTGATGTGCAACGCGGGATTCTTGGAATTAAACCTATAGGTATTAATGCAAATTTCGCAAACCAGTATGACCTTAAAACTTCTGAAGGAGTCTACGTAGGAGCTGTTGATCCTGATACCGGAGCTGCTGAGTCAGGGTTACAGGAAGGCGATATAATTATTAAAGTAGATAATACTAAAATTTCTAAAACTTCTGACCTGACCGGCTATTTAGGAGCAAAACGCCCTGATGATGTGGTCGAGGTTTCCTATACACGAGATGGTGAGCTTTTCACAACATCGGTAAAACTTACTAAATACGTAACCTATGTTATTCAAAAACCAGGGCTTGAAATTCGTGAAGCTTCCACAGAATTACTTAAAGAATATGGCGTTAAAAATGGGGTCGTAATTACGCAAGCTACTAATGAGCAATTAAAGCGCTATGATTTAAGCGGTATTGTTATTACCGCCATTGATGACAAAGTTGTTAAAACAATTGATGATGTGAAACGTGCAGTATCAAATAAGGCACCTAACGAGGCTATAAGTATTAGTTTTGTTAGTAAAGGTGGTGAGAGAAAACAAATTATATTTCAATAATAGCGTTAGTTGATTTCAGTTTTAAAAAAGCTCTTCTTAATAAGAAGAGCTTTTTTTTGATTCTTTCTTCTAAAAAACCATTGATTATACCTTATATATGATGAATATTTTAAAACTGAAAATATATCTTTTCTTTAAAATAAAATAGCTCCTATCCATATCCTTCTAAAATTTCATTTTTTAATTAGTTCATTTATTTTACTCAAATAGGTCTTTACACAGGTAATTGATTATTTTTGCGCTTTAAACATACTAAGAAGGAAAGCATCTCGTTTTCCCAGAAACAGAAAAACGATTAGCCAAAAATGAATACATTAAGACTTAGTCTAGTACTTGCATTAGTTGCATTCTCAGGTCTAACTGCTCAAGAAGTTGAAAACACTGAAGTTCAAGGACCTAAAATAAATACAATAAATCAACAATTTGAAGATTTGTACAATGATTCAAACAGTTGGGAAGACTATAAAAACATCAAAAAAGGTGATTTTATAAAATTGCAAAAAAATGCCGTAGATAGTATTTCAAATTTAAAAACTGAAATTGCAAGCCTTCAGGCAAACATAGATTCTCAAAAATCTGATGTTAGTCAATTAAATGATTCTTTAGTTGAGACAAAAAGTACATTAGCTTCCACTATAGAAGAAAAAGACTCTATTTTCTTCTTTGGTATTCCTATGAGTAAAGTAGGTTATATGACAATGATGTGGGCTATTGTAGGAGTACTTGCATTAGGTTTAATACTATTTATATATAAATATAAAGGAAGTAATGCGCATACTCAGGAAGCACGCAAGAAGTTAGACGAAACAGAATTAGAGTATGATGAGTATCGTAAAAAGGCATTAGAAAAAGAACAAAAGATGGGTAGAATGCTACAAGATGAACGCAACAAAGCATTAAAAAATACTAAAAACAACTAGTACTTCTTCAATCCTATTTATTTTTAATTTAAAAGTTTAGACCTACCGTAAATTATGCGCATAGATATTATTACCGTAGTACCAGATCTTTTAAAGAGTCCTTTTGAAGCTTCTATAATGCAACGCTCAATTGCAAAAGGCCTTGTAGAAGTTCATTTTCATAATTTACGTGATTATACAGACAGTTCCTATAAACAGATAGATGATTATCAATTTGGTGGTGGTGCCGGTATGGTTATGATGATAGAACCTATAGATAAATGCATAAGTACGTTAAAAGAGGCCCGCAATTATGATGAGATCATATATATGACTCCAGATGGTGAAACGCTAAATCAGGGTATTGCCAATCAAGTCTCACTGCTTAATAATGTAATTATACTTTGTGGTCATTATAAGGGCGTAGATCAGCGTGTACGAGATCAGTTTATAACCCGTGAAATTTCAATAGGCGATTATGTATTGAGTGGTGGTGAGCTAGGCGCTTTAATTCTTTGCGATGCAGTAATACGGTTAATACCCGGAGTATTGGGCAATGAGACTTCAGCCTTAACAGACTCTTTTCAAGATGATTTATTAGCTCCACCAGTTTATACGCGACCGGCCGAATATAAAGGATGGAAGGTTCCAGATATTTTAACCTCTGGGAATACCCCTAAAATAGAAGAATGGAGAGAAGAACAAGCTTATAAACATACTCTTGAGCGCAGACCAGACCTTTTGAAAGACTAATAGTTTTACTTTCAAAAAAATACACCTATAAGATTGTGAGATTTAAAATTAATCTTAAATTTGCAGCCTGTTAAGAATAACCTCTGGCGATATACGTGAATGTTGCTTTTATAAAATTTAAAAAATCTTAAAAATGGAAGATTTAATCAGTTTTGTACAAAACGAATTTGTAGAGAAAAAAGAATTCCCAGAATTTGGAGCTGGAGACACCATCACTGTGTATTATGAAATACGTGAAGGAGAAAAGAAACGTACACAGTTCTTTAGAGGAGTTGTTATTCAAGTACGTGGTACAGGTGTAACCCGTACTTTTACTATTAGAAAAATGTCTGGTACTGTAGGTGTTGAGCGTATATTCCCAATCAATTTACCTGCACTTCAAAAAATCGAAATCAATAAGCAAGGTAAAGTACGTAGATCTCGTATTTATTACTTTAGAGGTCTTACTGGTAAGAAAGCTAGAATTAAAGAAGTTAGAAAATAAACCTAACTCCTGTATATTTTTAAAAAATGCCTCTATTTATAGAGGCATTTTTAGTTTCTACAAAAATCAGAGAAATTAACAAAAGTTAAAAACTTTTGTTAATAATATGTTGATTATATAAACATTAAAAACTATATCGATTTCGAAATATTTTAGTATCTTAGTATAAGTTTAAAAGTTAGTAATACTTTTATTTATTCTGAAAAGTATTATTTGTTGCCCATACAGTTATGAAATACTTAAAACGTGTTCAGAATTTAAAAATCATAAATGTATAGGATCGGGATTTAAAGATTAATCCCTATGTATTGATTTACGGTGCAAGTACTAATATTCTTGCTAAAGAACTTAAAGGGTTCACCGGTAAAAAGTCAAGCCATTTGAAGCTCTATTAAGATTATTTAATCTTAATAGAGCTTTTTTATTAAAAACCACTCAATCAAGATTACAATCTTTATTCCCTATATCAGTGGCATTAAGAACAAATTAGGTGTTAAAATCTGCTATAAAATTCTATATTTGCAGACCGAAAAAATTATTAAAATCTATTTGAGATTTTTAACTATTATATAGAGGATTAATTCTTAATTAGTGATGTAATCCTAAAACCAAGATTTATAAAAAGAAAATTTCTATGTCAACCAAAACGTCTACAATAGCATACACAAAAACAGACGAAGCACCGGCTTTAGCTACACATTCTCTATTACCTATTATTAGAAAATTTGCCAAAGCTGCAAATATCGAATTAGAAGTTAAAGATATCTCTTTAGCTGCTAGACTATTAGCTACATTTCCTGATTATCTTAAAGATGACCAAAAAGTAGAAGACGCTCTAGCCATATTAGGAGAACTTGCTAAAAGTGCAGACGCTAACATAATTAAGCTTCCTAACATTAGCGCTTCTATACCACAGTTAACTGAGGTTATTAAAGAATTACAAGCAAAGGGATTTGCAGTACCTAGCTACCCGGAAGAAGCAAAAACTGAAGAGCAAAAGGCTTTAAGACAGCGTTTTGCGAAAGTCTTAGGTAGTGCAGTGAATCCTGTTTTACGAGAAGGTAATTCAGATAGACGTGCTCCTAAACCAGTTAAAGAATATGCTAAGAAAAACCCACATAGCATGGGTGCTTGGGGCAGCGACAGTAAATCGCATGTTGCTATAATGTCTGAGGGTGATTTTAAATCTAATGAAAAGTCACTTACTATAGAAGACGCTACAGAGGTTAATATCATACATACTGACGCAAGCGGAACAAAAACAAATTTAAAAGCAAATTTATCACTCAAGGCAGGCGAAGTTATTGATGCTACTGTAATGAGCAAAAGGTCACTTTTAGCTTTTTTAAGTGAACAAATAAATGACGCAAAGGCAAAAAATATTTTGCTTTCTATACATCTTAAAGCAACCATGATGAAGGTTTCAGACCCTATCATTTTTGGTCACGCTCTTCGTGTTTATTTCAAAGATGTTTTTGAAAAATACGGTGAAGATTTAAAATCTATAGGTGTAGATGCTAAAAATGGATTAGCTGTCTTATTAAATGACATTAAAAAATTACCTGCAGATAAGCAACAAGAAATAGAACAAGCAATTGCTGAAACACTTAAAAATCGTGCAGATCTTGCAATGGTTAATTCTGATAAAGGAATTACAAATCTTCACGTTCCTAGTGATATTATCATTGACGCCTCAATGCCTGCGATGATACGTAACAGTGGCCAAATGTGGAATGCGGCTGGTAAATCTCAGGATACAAAGGCGGTTATACCAGATAGCAGCTACGCAGGTATCTATCAGGAAACTATAGATTTTTGTAAAGAGAACGGTGCTTTTGATCCTAAAACTATGGGTACAGTACCTAACATAGGTTTGATGGCTCAAAAGGCAGAAGAATATGGTTCTCACGATAAAACTTTTGAAATCCCATTAGATGGAAATGTTCAGGTTATCAACGCCTCAGGTACTGTACTTTTAGAACATAATGTAGAAGCAGGAGATATCTGGAGAATGTGTCAAACTAAAGATGCACCTATTCAAGACTGGGTTAAATTAGCCGTGAACAGAGCCCGCGCAACAGGTACCCCTACTTTATTCTGGCTAGATGAGAATCGTGCACATGATGCAGAATTAATAACTAAGGTAAACCTGTACTTAAAAGATCACGATACAGAAGGTTTAGATATACAAATAATGTCTCCTGAGCTTGCTACACGCTTTACACTTAAAAGAATGAAAGCAGGCGAAGACACAATTTCTGTGACAGGAAATGTTTTACGTGACTATAATACAGACCTTTTCCCAATTCTTGAAGTAGGTACCAGTGCAAAAATGCTGTCTATCGTTCCTTTAATGAATGGTGGTGGGCTTTTTGAAACCGGTGCAGGTGGTTCTGCTCCTAAACACGTACAGCAGTTTGTTGAAGAAGGTCATCTACGCTGGGATTCTTTGGGAGAATTTCTTGCATTAGCTGTTTCGTTAGAACACGAGGCTGAAGCTAATGGAAATACAAAAGCATTAGTTTTAGCAGAAGCATTAGACGATGCTACCATTAAATTCTTAGACAATAACAGATCCCCTTCTCGTAACGTTAACGAGCTTGACAATCGCGGTAGCCACTTTTATTTAGCTCTTTACTGGGCGCAAGCTCTGGCAGCTCAAGATAAAGATACTGAGTTAAAGGTTCATTTTGCAGAAATTGCTAGTGAACTAGAAACTAATGAAGCTAAGATTCTTTCAGAATTATTAGAAGCACAAGGATCTCCTGTAGACTTAGGTGGCTATTATTTTCCTGATGAAGAAAAGTCAGAAAATGCAATGCGACCAAGTGCTACTTTAAATGCTATTATAAATTCATAATCGCACCTTATAAATTAATTTAACGGGTTTTGAAGCTACTTCAAAACCCGTATTTTATTGATCCCTTTTTATTTTTAATCATCATTTTACGCCTATTTCAATTAAAATACTCCTTCTCTCAAAAAACGTGTGATTTAATGCCCTAAGTCTCTTATTTTTGAAAAAAAAACTTGATCAAGAATTCTTTTATTTTATTCCTGTTATTAGGAGTAATTTCCGCCGGCTGGAGCCAAAAAAACCACACACTTAGTGGTATTATTTCTGCAGCTTCCTCAAATGAAACATTAATAGGTGTAAATGTTTTAGTACCTCAATTAAATGCAGGTGCTGTTACTAATGAATATGGCTTTTACTCGATCACCTTACCCGAAGGTGAGCACAACATTCAAATAAGTTTTATTGGTTTTAATTCAGTTTCAAATACAATTAATCTTACTGAAAATACAAAGTTAAACTTCAGCTTAGAAGAAGCTACTGAAACTTTAGATGAGATAATAATTGAAGAAAACATTGAAAAACTAAGCATTAGAAAGCCTCAAATGAGTGTAAATGCTCTAACCGCATCTACCATTAAACAAATTCCAGTTGTTTTTGGTGAGGCAGATGTAATAAAATCTATTCTACTATTACCAGGTGTCACTAGTGCTGGCGAGGGCGCAAGTGGTTTTAATGTGAGAGGTGGTGCTGTAGATCAAAATCTCATACTTTTAGACGAAGCTATAATCTTTAACTCCTCTCATTTGTTTGGTTTCTTTTCCGTATTCAATCCTGATGCGATTAAAGATTTAAAACTTTACAAAGGAGGTATTCCTGCTCGTTATGGTGGTAGAGTATCATCTGTACTTGATATTTACCAGAAAGAAGGAAACAGTAAAGAGTTTCACGCTAATGGCGGTATTGGCGCTATTGCTAGTAGATTACTGGTTGAAGGTCCTATCGTAAAAGACAAATCTGCTTTTCTAATAGGTGGTAGAGCCTCCTATGCTCATCTTTTTTTACCACTATTTGATTTAGACAATAAAGCTTATTTCTACGACTTAAATGCAAAACTGAATTACAAATTAAATGAAAACAACAATTTTTACCTATCGGGCTATTTTGGAAGAGACCTTTTTAGCGTCAATGAAAGTTTTGTAAATGTTTATGGTAATGCTACTATAAACCTAAGATGGAATCATATTTTCTCAGACAAGTTATTTTCTAATCTTTCACTTATTTACTCTGACTATTATTACGGTCTTGAGCTCGATTTTGTAGGCTTCCAATATGACTCGGGTATTCGTAATTTTAATTTAAAGTATGATTTTCAACATTATTTAAATAATGATTTAAAATTAAGCTACGGGATTAATAATATTTATTACCGCTTTAATCCGGCTACAATTGAGCCCAACAGACCAGACTCTGGCATAGTACCATCACAACTCACACATAAATTTGCTAATGAATTTGCGGCATATATTGAGGCAGAGCAAGATATTACCAGCAATTTAACCTTGCGATATGGATTACGATTAAGTCATTTTACAAGACTGGGACAGGATTCTTTTTCTAGATATGCAGATGACAATCCGCTTATTTACAATGATAACTTAAAAATTTATCAACCAGCAACTCCTTCAGAAATAGATATAAATACTGGCACTTTAGCCACATATACAAATTTAGAACCCCGGGCTTCATTATCGTACACTCTAAATAACTCGAGTTCTATAAAAGCGAGTTATAATAGAATGGCTCAGTATTTACATTTAATTTCAAACACAAACTCTCCAACTCCGCTTGATGTCTACGCTCCAAGTGGTCCTTACTTAAAGCCTCAGCTTCTTGATCAATATGCATTAGGTTATTTTAAAGAACTTGCAGATGGCGACTATTCTATAGAAAGTGAGGTGTTTTATAAAGATGTACAAAACAGGCTTGATTATAGAAATGGTGCCCAGCTCATCGCTAACGATGCTATTGAAGGCGAAGTACTTGTAGGTAAGGCCCGTGCCTATGGTTTAGAGTTTTTAGCTCGAAAGAATGAAGGTGATTTCACCGGTTGGTTAGCATACACATTGTCTCGCAGTGAGCAGCAAACTCCCGGTCGTTTACCCGGCGAATTAGGAATTAATGATGGAAACTGGTATGCTTCGGCTTACGATAAAACTCATGATATAAGTGCTTATTTAAATTATAAGGCGAGTAAAAAATGGAATTTCAATGCTAATTTTGTATTTCAAACCGGGCAACCTACAAATTATCCGGTAAGTCAATCTAGCTTTCAAGGCTTGATTACTTCAAATTATGGTATGCGTAATCAAGAACGGCTCCCTTCTTATAATAGATTAGATATCTCAGCAACCCTTACACCTTCTAAAAACATAGATCGAAGGGTAAAAGGAGAATGGGTATTTAGTATTTATAACGTGTATAACCGTATGAATGCTGCTTCAATTAATTTTAGACAAAATGAAGATACCGGAGTTAATGAAGCTGTCAAAACTTCAATCTTCGGAATCTTGCCTTCTGTAACTTATAATTTTAAATTCTAATGTGCACCTTCATAAAATACACAGCAATTGCAGTTTTCACAGTGCTTATAATCGGTTGCCAGGAGACTATAGATGTAGATTTACCAACAACGGAAGAGCGACTGGTGGTAGATGCGTTAATGCGTATTCCGCAATCCAACTCTAATTTTGTAAGAGCCTATTTGAGACTTACCTTAACTACCGGATTTTTTGAGGATACAATCCCCACAGTTAATGACGCCGTTATTAATTTAAGAAGCAACTCAGAAACCTTTAGACTCAACCTCGAAGGGAATGGCTTTTATAGTGCTATGGTTCCCCGAGATCAAATCACAAATGATGAGATGATACTTACAATTTTCTATAACGATGAGATTTATAGATCTACAGCGCGCTTTGTCGCTTCAGTACCTTTAGATTCGCTAACACAAGGAGATGGCAGTTTATTTACCGGCGATGAGACTGAAGTTGTCGTAACCTACACAGATACTCCTAATCAAGATAATTATTATCTTTTTGACCTTGATCAAGGGCAGTATTTAACTAGTGAAGATACTTTTTATAAAAATCAGCAGTTTTCTTTTTCTTATTTTTACGATGAAGTAAAACCGCAAGATACACTTGATATTGAGCTTATAGGCATTACTAAACCCTTTTTTGATTATATGAGTATTGTAATCAATCAATCTGGTTCTGCATCAGGAAATCCTTTTGCTGCACCACCTTCAGAAATAAGAGGGAATATAATTAATGATACAGACGAAACTCATTATCCTCTAGGTTATTTTGCTATTGGTGAAAGCTTCAGCGATCAGATAATTATAGAATAGCTTTTGATGTTTTCGACTTCAAACTAAAATTAAATCATAGCACTTTAAATGAGTTTCACTAAAGTTACAGAACAAGACTCTGAGTATACTAATTTAGAAAAAATGAGTATTTCTGAAGTATTAACCTCCATTAATACCGAAGATAAAACCGTACCTCTTGCCGTTGAAAAGGCTATGCCTCAAATTGAAAAATTAGTTAGCAAAGTAGTTGATCAACTTAAAGCAGGTGGGAGACTTTTTTATATGGGAGCAGGCACCAGCGGAAGATTAGGAGTTGTGGACGCCTCAGAATGCCCGCCTACATTTGGAGTTCCTCACGAGTTAGTTGTGGGATTAATTGCAGGAGGAGAAGCCGCTATTCGCAAAGCCGTTGAATTTGCCGAAGACAGTACTACCCAAGGTTGGTCAGATTTACAAAACCACGATATAACATCTAAAGATTTTGTTATAGGCATTGCAGCTTCAGGCACAACGCCTTATGTATTGCACGCATTAAAAGCGTGTAATGAACGTAATATACCCACAGGTAGTATAACGTGTAATGCAAAATGTCCTATTTCGTTAGAAGCAGAATACCCTATTGAAGTAATTGTAGGTCCAGAATTTGTTACCGGAAGTAGTAGAATGAAAGCTGGTACTGCTCAAAAACTAGTACTTAATATGATTTCTACGACCTCTATGATACAGTTAGGTAAAGTGAAGGGCAACAAAATGGTAGATATGCAATTGAGTAATGATAAGCTTGTAGATCGTGGTGTACGTATGATACAAGCTGAGCTAGACATAGACACCAATGAAGCCGCTCATTTATTAAAAAAATATGGCTCTGTACGTGCAGCAGTAACTAATTATATAAAGTAATGGGAACAGACAAAGAAGCTTTAGCAAAAGGAGTACAAACTATGGCAATGTCGCTGTTGTTCATGTTTTTAGGACCAGGCCTTATTTATCAGGCATTTAAAAATCAGGAGCACCCACTCTATATTCCTGTTTTGATTTTAGGTGGTGTAGCAGCTATACTTGCTATCTACTTTGGGTTTAAGGGTATAAACCGAATTATGGATTCTATGTTCGGTAAGAAATAAATAACCGTAGATTCATAAGAACTTTTAAGCTTTTAAAATTCAGATATACAACTTTCGAGCATTTTAAAATGAGGTAACGAGTTAGCTCATTATAGCTATAGACATTTAATTTTAAGAAAAAAACGCTCACTTTTAAACAATAAAAAAAGCCTTTGCTATTAGCAAAGGCTTTTTTATATATACTCTTGAAGTCGCTTATTTAGCGAATTTCTTGTATTTGTTCTTGAACTTATCAATACGACCTGCTGTATCTACTAACTTAGATTTACCGGTGTAGAATGGGTGTGATGATCTTGAAATCTCCAGTTTTACCAATGGGTAAACTTCACCTTCTACTTCTATCGTTTCTTTTGTATTGGCAGTAGATTTAGTTAAAAACACATCATCGTTAGACATGTCTTTAAATGCTACTACTCTAAAATTTTCTGGATGTATCTCTTTTTTCATCGTAAAATGCTTTAAAATCTGCTGAATTTTGAGGTGCAAATTTAGAAATAAAATATAATCTAACAAGGCTAAATGCAATTATATTTAACTTTTATTCAAAAAAGAAAATAAATGTAACATAATAGCCCTTATCTCTACTTATGTATTACTAAAAATATAGGTGTATTTATACCTAAAACGTACTTTTACAAACTAAATCTTAACTAAGATGAAAGAACAACCACAGACTACAGGAAAAGTTGCATTAACCTACGGTACTCTACTAGGAGTACTCTCTATTACACAAGCCGTAATACTCTATATCACGAATAGTTTATTAGACCAAAACTGGGTTACTGCAGTTGTAGGATTTGCCATTATGATTGGGATGATTGTATATGGTCAAATGGTTTTTAAAAAGGGTAATGGCGGTTATATGAACTTTAAAGAAGCACTTAAAGTAGGTGTAGGTATTGCTATTACCGGTGCTCTTATTGCTGCTTTGTATAACTTTATATTTCTAACGTTTATTGAGCCGGGATTTGTAGATCTTATTGTAGAAAAGCAACGTGAAGCGATGATTGAGCAATCTCCTAATATGACCGAAGCTCAAATCGAGCAAGGCTTAGCTATGGCTGGTCAATTTGCGCGACCTTGGGTACAATCTTCTTTTCAAATCGTTGGCGGAATCTTTTTTGGTTTTATCATATCACTTATAAGCGGTCTTATTCTTAAAACAGAAAACCCATATCAAGATTAATACAGTATGCAACTATCGGTAGTTATACCTCTTCTTAACGAAAAAGAATCTATACAAGAGCTTTATAACTGGCTTTTAAAAGTTATTACTTCAGAGCAATTAACGTATGAGCTTCTATTTATAGATGATGGTAGTACAGATGGTTCCTGGCAACTTATAGAGCATCTAGCAGAAAGTAATCCTAACATTAAAGGACTACGATTTAATAGAAACTATGGCAAAAGCCAGGCATTAAATGCCGGCTTTCTTGCTGTAGAGGGCGATGTGGTTATTACTATGGATGCCGATCTGCAAGATAGCCCAGACGAGATACCAGAACTTTACAGACTCGTTACCGAAGAAGGTTATGATCTGGTTTCAGGATGGAAAAAGAAACGATACGATTCAGTCTTATCAAAAAACCTTCCGTCTAAATTATTTAATGCAGCGGCTCGTAAAACCAGCGGACTCAAGTTACACGATTTTAATTGTGGCTTAAAAGCCTACCGAAATGAAGTTGTAAAAAACATAGACGTGTATGGTGATATGCATCGCTATATTCCCCTACTCGCCAAAAATGCAGGCTTCACTAATATCAGCGAAAAAACAGTACAACACCAAGCCCGTAAATATGGCCAGACAAAATTTGGTGCAGACCGGTTTATAAAAGGCTTTTTAGATTTACTAACTATTTGGTTTGTTACCCATTTTGCAAAGAGACCTATGCACTTGTTTGGGACACTAGGGGCAATTATGTTTATAATAGGTTTTGGTCTCGCAGCATATTTAGGTATAGACAAATTGTTTATAAATCCTACAGCACGTTTATTAACACAACGTCCTCAGTTTTATATTGCCCTAACCAGTATGATTATAGGAATGCAACTTTTTATAGCTGGTTTTCTTGGCGAACTCTTGCAGCGTACAAAACATGAGAGACCCCGGTATCTTATTAAAGATAAAAAGGGTTTTTAAGTAAAGTGTACGTTAACCGAAATGACTATTTTTGAATTTAAACTAATATAATTGCGCACTATGAATCCTGAAATTACTGCAAAAGCGGAGGCTTGGTTGTCTCCTACCTTTGATACAACCACACAAGAGGAAGTAAAAAAGTTACTTGCAAACAATACAGAAGATCTAAACGAGAGTTTCTATAAAAACCTGGAGTTTGGTACTGGTGGAATGCGCGGTATAATGGGCGTAGGCACAAACCGAATAAACAAATACACTTTAGGAAAAAACACTCAGGGATTATCTGATTATCTAAAAAAATCATTTCCGGGAGAGACCGTGAAAATTGCTATCGCTTACGATTGCCGTAACAACAGTAAAGAACTGGCTCAGGTTGTTGCAGATGTTTTTTCTGCAAATGATATAAAAGTATTTTTATTTAGTGATCTAAGACCTACACCAGAACTCAGTTTTGCTGTAAAGCACCTAGATTGCCATTGTGGTATCGTACTTACTGCAAGTCATAATCCACCAGAATATAATGGCTACAAAGTATACTGGCAAGATGGTGGTCAACTCGTACCACCACAAGATTCTGAAATAGTATCTCTTATAGAACAGCTTGACTATAGTGCTATAAATTTTGATGCTAAAAAAGAGCACATAACCTTTATAGATACTGAAGTTGATGCCGCATTCATAGAAGCTTCCTTAGAAAACGGAAGCTTTAAGGAACTAGCAAAACATCGCGATGATGTAACAATCGTTTTTACACCACTTCACGGAACATCAGTAACTGTAATTCCTGATGTTTTAAAACAAGCAGGTTACAAAAATGTACATATTGTTGAAGAGCAACGCAAACCAGATGGTAATTTCCCAACGGTAAAATCCCCCAATCCAGAAGAGCCTGAGGCTCTTAAAATGGCTATGGCTCTTGCTGAAGAAAAAAATGCAGATATTGTTATAGGTACAGATCCTGACTGTGATCGCCTGGGTATCGCTGTGCGTGATAACTCTGGTAAATTAGTGCTTCTAAATGGTAACCAGACTATGGTTGTTATGACAGATTTCTTACTGGATAATTATTTTGAAAACAATAAAGCAGATGGGACTGAATTTATAGGATCTACTATTGTGTCTACTCCTATGATGGAGGTTTTAGCGAAATCCTATGATGTAGAATGTAAATTAGGCCTTACCGGTTTTAAATGGATTGCTAAGATGATTAAAGATCATCCTAGTCAATATTTTATAGGTGGTGGTGAAGAGAGTTTTGGTTATATGGTAGGTGATTTTGTACGTGACAAAGATGCGGTAACCGCTACCCTACTCGCCTGCGAGATTGTAACTAAAGCAAAAAGCGAAGGTTCTTCATTTTATAAAAAATTACAAGACCTTTATGTAAAACATGGTTTTTTTAAAGAAGATCTAACCTCATTAGTGAAAAAAGGAATTTCTGGAGCTGAAGAGATTAAACAAACAATGATTAATTTGCGCGAAAACCCAATGACCTCTATTATAGGTGAACGTATTGTTCAAATAGATGACTACGCAAGTTCAAAATCATTAAAGGTAAATACAGGAAGCTCTAGTGATATAGAAATTCCAAAATCTAATGTTCTTATTTACCATACAGACAAAGGCTCTCGTATTGCCGCACGACCAAGCGGCACAGAACCTAAAATAAAGTTTTACATAAGTGTTAATGATACGGTAGATAGTCTTGCAGATCTTGATAGCACAGAGAAAAAACTTGATGAGAAAATAGCAGGTATTCGCAAAGAATTAGGTCTGTAATTAGAAATAACTCATTTAGTAATAATATCTATAAATCCACCAGTATTTTAAACACTGGTGGATTTATACTTAAGTAGAGTACTCTATTATAATTTTACAAGCGTTTAGGCTTTATGAATTACTTTAAACAAATATTACAGTTTGCAATCCCCTACAAAAAGTACGCGATTCTTAATATTGTATGTAATATTCTATACGCTGTTTTCAGCACATTATCTTTTCTGGCATTAATCCCGGTTATCGAGATTTTATTTGATAAGAGTAAACGTATTTCAGTATTGCCAGTATGGGAAGGATGGCAGAATGTTAAGCAATATTCTGTAGATTATTTTTATTATAATGTAAGCCAGCGCGTGGCAGAGGATGAACTTTCAGCACTTGTTTTTATCTGCATAATCGTTGTTATTCTATTTTTTCTTAAAAATATATTTGGGTACTTAGCTACCTATTTTATTACCTTTTTACGTAACGGGGTGATGCGTGATGTACGTGATGCGATTTATGATAAATTAATCGAATTGCCTATTTCTTATTTTTCAGAAAAACGAAAAGGTGATACCATTTCCCGAATTACAGCAGATGTTAACGAAGTAGAACGCTCCTTCCTATCTATATTAGAAATGGTAGTACGTGAGCCGTTAACTATCATTTTTACTATCATCGCGATGGTTCTTATGAGTGCCAAACTTACCTTATTTGTTTTTGTATTTTTACCTATTTCAGGATTTGTGATTTCAAGAATAGGAAAATCACTAAAAAAGCAATCAAGTCAGGCTCAGGAAGAAAACAGTACGTTTTTATCTATTGTAGAAGAGACCTTATCAAGTCTTAAAATAATTAAAGGATTTAATGGAGAAGAGCAGTTTAGAACTAAATTCAGATCCAGTACAAATCGATTGAATACCGTGTTAAACAGCTTACTTAACCGTCAAAACCTGGCATCTCCGGCAAGTGAATTCTTAGGGATTTTTGTGATTGTAATCATCTTGTGGTTTGGTGGTCAAATGGTACTTGTAGATGGTACACTCTCTGCAGCAACATTTATTGCCTTTCTAGGTTTATCGTATAATATTTTAACGCCGGCAAAACAAATTAGTAAAGCCTCATACAGTGTAAAAAAAGGAGATGCCGCTGCAGAACGTATTCTTTCGGTTTTAAATACGGAAACCACAATAAAAGACAAACCAGATGCTAAAGTTGCATCAACTTTCTCAGATTCGGTACGTATTGAAAATATCACTTTTAGTTATGAAGACGAGCAGGTGCTCACAAATTTTAGTGCGGTAATTCCTAAGGGCAAAACTGTTGCCCTAGTAGGACAAAGCGGAAGTGGTAAAAGTACCATAGCAAATCTGGTTACCCGTTTTTATGACGTTAATGAGGGTGCCATAAAACTTGATGGGATAGATTTAAAAGACCTTACAAAAAATTCAGTACGGGCACAAATGGGATTAGTTACCCAAGATTCGATTCTTTTTAACGATACGGTACGCAATAACATTTTACTAGGCAAGCCAGATGCTAATAACGATGAAGTAATAGAAGCGCTTAAAATTGCTAATGCGTGGGAGTTTGTATCAGACTTACCTTTGAAACTTGATACAAACATAGGAGACAGCGGAAACAAATTAAGTGGCGGTCAAAAGCAACGTCTTTCTATTGCGCGGGCAGTTTTAAAAAACCCGCCAATTATGATCTTAGATGAGGCTACTTCTGCACTAGATACAGAAAGTGAACGCCTGGTTCAAAAAGCTTTAGAAAATATGATGATGAATCGTACTTCTATTGTAATTGCACACCGCTTATCTACCATTCAAAATGCAGATCAAATTATTGTAATGCACAAAGGAAAAATTGTTGAGCAGGGCAAGCATCAAGAACTCTTAGGTTTAAATGGGACCTATAAGAAATTAGTAGATATGCAGTCTTTTGACTAACTAAAAGTTCTTCTTTATTTTAAAAATAGCCTCACAGTAGATAATATGTTGAGGCTATTTATTTTTACAGTTTTATAATAATCACTATCTGATTAATTAATATTTGCAAAAGAAACAAAAAAGATACTTGTGCAGTTAAGTATTAATCGTAATATTGCAATGAATTAATAATAAAATATTATGGGATTAGCTAAAACCGAAATGTTTACTGACCAGCAAAATGAAATAGCTCTTTTTGCAAAGGTATTTGGTCATCCTGCACGCGTTGCTATTCTACAGCACCTATTTAAAATTAATTCTTGTGTTTGCGGTGATTTGGTAAATGAAATTGGATTAGCCCAGCCTACCATTTCTCAACATCTTAAAGAACTCAAATACTTAGGCTTAATAAAAGGTAGTGTTGAAGGTACTAGCGTATGCTATTGTATTCACAAAGAAAATTGGACTGTAATGAAAACTGTAATGACACAATTTCTTGATCAAGATATCTCGCAAAATAAAGATTGCTGTTAAAAATTTATACTAATTAATCGCATTATTGCAATAAACAAATATATCTATGAAACTATCCGAAGTAAAATCAGTACTGAAAGATTTAAGAACTATAAGCTTTCAGTTACCAAATGGGGATTTAGTCCCAAACCATTTTCACGTTACAGAAGTTGGTAAAATAACAAAGCATTTTATTGATTGTGGAGGAACGGAGCGCAAAGAAGAAATTGTCAATTTTCAGCTTTGGGATGCAAACGATTACGATCATAGACTACATCCCGAAAAACTATTCAATATAATTGAACTATCTATAAAAGCGTTAGAAATAGAAGATCTAGAAATTGAAGTTGAATATCAATCAGATACTATTGGAAAATTTGGACTTGATTTTAATGGAGAATCTTTTCTATTAACTAATAAACAAACAGATTGTCTTGCAAAAGATAAGTGCGGTATTTCAACAGAAAAAACCAAGGTACAATTATCTCGTTTATCTGATGAACCGTGTTGTTCTCCAGAAGGAAACTGTTGCTAATTATTCTATTTAAAATTTAAAAAAATGTCTACAAAAAAATCAAACCTATTCTTAGAATTAGAGAATGTAATTAAGCAGTTAACACCAGAATCTATTTCAAAGGAGCGCAAGAAAGTATTACAACCACTCACAGAATATATAAAGTCTAAGGCTTCATTAAATAAAGAAATTAGAATCAATTTTATTTGTACTCATAACTCACGTAGAAGTCATTTATCTCAGGTTTGGGCACAAACAATGGCCACTTATTTTGAGGTTAAAAATGTGTTTTGTTATTCTGGTGGTACAGAAGCTACGGCCTTATTTCCTATGGTTGCAGAAACTTTAAGAAATAGTGGGTTTCAAGTCTACAAGATTGCAGGAGAACAAAACCCTGTTTACAGTATCAACTACTCACAGAACGCACATCCTATTATTGGTTTTTCAAAAAAATTAGATGATGATTTTAACCCAAAGTCAGAGTTTGCAGCTATTATGACCTGTTCACAAGCAGATGGCGGCTGTCCTTTTATTGCTGGTGCAGAAAAGCGTATTCCTATCACTTATGAAGATCCTAAAATTTTTGATAATACAACTCATCAAGCTGAAAAATACAATGAAAGAAGCTTGCAGATAGCAACTGAAATGTTCTACGTTTTTTCACAAATAAATTCTTAGAATGGCTTCAAAAAAATTAAGTTTTCTCGACAAAAATCTAACGCTTTGGATATTTGTTGCGATGGCATTAGGTGTAGGTCTTGGCTATTTTATACCTACCTTACCTAAAATCATCAATTCATTTAATAGCGGAACTACAAATATTCCCATTGCAATAGGTTTAATCTTAATGATGTACCCTCCTTTAGCAAAAGTTAACTATGCTTTACTACCCAAGGTTTTTAGAAACACAAAAATTCTTTCTGTTTCGCTTCTATTAAATTGGGTAATTGGCCCCGTTTTGATGTTTGTATTAGCCATTACATTTTTACGCGATTATCCTGAATATATGGTTGGGCTCATCTTAATAGGTCTGGCTCGCTGTATAGCAATGGTATTGGTTTGGAATGATCTCGCAGAAGGAAATAGTGAATATGGAGCAGGTTTAGTAGCTTTAAATAGTATTTTTCAAATATTCGCTTACAGCTTTTATGCTTGGATTTTTATAACTGTGCTTCCTCCCTATTTTGGGTTTGAAGGTGCTATTGTAGATATTTCTATAGGTACAATTGCAGAAAGCGTAGCTATTTATCTAGGTATTCCATTTGCAATGGGGATAATTAGCAGACTGTTTCTAGCCAAATTTAAAGGCGAAAATTGGTACACAAACAAATTTATTCCTGCAATATCACCCATAACACTAATTGCACTTTTATTTACGATTGTTGTCATGTTTTCTTTAAAGGGCGAATTAATTGTAGAAATCCCTACAGATGTTTTAATTATAGCTGTACCATTATTAATCTATTTTACACTTATGTTTATTATAGGCTTTTTTGTAACTAAAGCAACAGGCGCTAATTATGATAAAACCACATCTGTAGCATTTACAGCCGCCGGAAATAATTTTGAATTGGCAATCGCAGTTGCAATTGCTGTATTTGGACTCAATTCTGGTCAAGCTTTTGCAGGTGTAATTGGTCCATTAGTTGAAGTCCCTGCACTAATTCTATTAGTTAAGGTTTCCTTCTGGTTACGCAAAAAGTATTTCAAAATAACTAATTAGAAATTAAATAAATTTTAAAATTGATTCCGTTTTATCTAAATTATTTTTATTTGCGGCTTCTATATAATTTGAAATAATCATAAAAGCATTGCCTTTAAATCATAATAAAGACAAGACGCACACAAAGTCCAATGCTAAAAGTATCGGTTATTTAGGACGAGACAAATTCAAAACATAAAAAAACCCGATGCAATTGCATCGGGTTTTTGAGTATTAATAACCAGATAAAACTCTGGAGTTATTCAATATTAAGGTTCTGTATTACTTAACCTCTTCAAAATCTACATCTTCTACATCACTTGCAGAAGTATCAGGGCTGTCACCAGCTGGCTGACCTGCATCAGGACCTGGTTGTGCACCGCCTTCAGCCTGAGCTTTGTAAATCTCTTCAGAAGCAGACTTCCAGATCTCATTTAGGTTATCTAAAGCAGGAGTTACTTGCTCTAATTCACCAGTTGCGTGAGCTTTTTTCAAGTCTTCTAAAGCACCTTCAATTTTGGTTTTATTATCTGCAGATAATTTATCACCAGAATCTTTCAACAATTTCTCAGTTTGGAAAACCATCTGGTCTGCCTCATTAAGTTTATCTACTTTTTCTTTAGCTTTCTTATCAGACTCCGCATTTGCTTCAGCATCTGCCTTCATCTTTTTAATTTCCTCTTCAGTAAGACCAGAAGAAGCTTCGATACGAATATCTTGTTTCTTACCAGTTGCTTTATCTTCAGCACTTACTTTAATGATACCATTAGCATCAATATCAAAAATAACTTCGATTTGAGGAGTACCTCTTTGTGCTGGTGGAATACCATCTAAGTGAAAACGACCTATAGTCTTATTATCATTTGCCATTGGGCGCTCTCCTTGCAATACGTGGATCTCAACACTTGGTTGATTGTCTGCAGCAGTAGAGAATACCTGTGACTTCTTAGTAGGGATAGTTGTATTAGACTCAATTAATTTTGTCAAAACACCACCCATAGTTTCAATACCTAAAGAAAGTGGGGTTACATCTAATAAAAGAACATCCTTAACGTCACCAGTTAATACACCACCTTGTATAGCAGCACCTACAGCAACAACCTCATCAGGGTTTACACCTTTACTTGGTTTCTTTCCGAAGAACTTCTCAACAGCTTCCTGTACAGCAGGAATACGTGTAGAACCACCTACTAAAATAATCTCATCGATGTCACTCTTAGAAAGACCTGCAGCTTTAAGAGCAGTCTCACAAGGAGCAATAGTTCTTTTTACTAAATCGTCTATTAACTGCTCATACTTAGAACGTGTTAATGTGCGTACTAAATGCTTAGGTCCACTAGCAGTAGCCGTTACATATGGCAGGTTAATTTCTGTTTGGTTTGAAGAAGAAAGCTCAATTTTTGCTTTCTCAGCAGCTTCTTTTAAACGCTGAAGTGCCATTGGGTCTTTACGAAGATCCATATCTTCTTCAGACTTAAACTCTTCTGCTAACCAGTTGATGATTTTGCTATCAACATCATCACCACCTAAATGCGTATCACCATCTGTTGCAAGTACTTCAAATACACCGTCACCTAACTCTAAGATAGAAACGTCATGCGTACCACCACCAAAGTCAAATACAACGATCTTTTGATCTGTACTTTTCTTGTCAAGACCGTAAGCTAGTGCAGCAGCAGTAGGCTCGTTAATTATACGCTCTACTTTAAGACCAGCGATCTCACCAGCTTCTTTGGTAGCCTGGCGCTGAGAGTCATTAAAGTAAGCAGGCACTGTAATAACAGCTCCAGTCACTTCGTGACCTAAATAGTCTTCTGCAGTTTTCTTCATTTTTTGAAGAATCATTGCAGATAATTCTTGTGGAGTATAAAGACGACCGTCAATATCAACACGCGGAGTATCGTTATCACCTTTCTTTACGCCATAAGCAACATTTTCTAATTCTCTATTAGACTCAGAAAATTTGTTTCCCATAAAACGCTTAATAGAAGATATCGTTTTGGTTGGGTTAGTAACAGCTTGCCTTTTTGCAGGGTCACCTACTTTGATTTCACCGCCTTCAACAAATGCTATCACAGAAGGAGTTGTTCTTTTACCTTCTGCATTAGGTATAACAACAGGCTCGTTACCTTCCATCACGGCAACACAGGAGTTTGTTGTACCTAAATCAATTCCTATGATCTTACTCATTATATATAATTTTAAGTGTTATTAATTTTTTGTTCGGTCTGTTTAAGACAATCTTTATGCCACCAGAATAACACTGCCAACCTGTCATAAATTTCTTATAGCAAGACAGTAACTTTGCCAAAGCATGTGTTACTGTCGGCTATACATTGCAATCTGTCGCAAAAACGCGACAGGATTTTTACTGCTATCCCTCTTGCGAAATACAATACCTAATAAAACCGTAGCTTTATTAAAAATTATGTGCTGCTGTTGAGTCCTAAACAAAAAACCTTTTTTAAAAGCCTTCATATCCTTTTTAGCTGCTATCTGGTTTTGGCTTTGCTAAAAATTGCCATTGCAAAAATCTTTTCGGGAAACACGGCATCTAATTACGTGCAAAGTAATCTGCGCGAAATTCTGGTATCAGAACCGCTAAGCGCCAGTTTAAAAATATTAATTATAGCTCCCATATTTGAAGAGCTTATGTTTAGAACACTTATAAAACCCACCCACACAGAACTAATATTATTCTTTGTATCGTGGCCAGCTTTTATGGCGCTTTTTATAATTCCAGCAGAAGTACACTTCATTTTTAAATATGCAGTTTTGGCAATTTTTATAAGTTGCTTTACATATATAGGTGCACAACTTCTCGATCCTTATAAAGCAAGGCACCTGCGCGCCTGGCTTTACAAACACTATAAATGGATCTGGATTCTAAGTTCTATTGTTTTTGGTCTCATACACATTAATAACTATGTAGATGCTTTTATCATTAACCTGCCGCTTTTATTGCATATCACACCGCGTATTCTCTCTGGTTTTATTTTTGGCTATGTAAAGATTAAAAACAAACATCTGGGCTGGTCAATGGCGTTGCACAGTATTAATAATGCAATCCCGCTCTCGATTTTACTTTTAGCGCATTAGCTTCTATTTAAGTCCAGGTTGAATCTAAAGTAAGCAACTCGCTCCATTGTGTAGTGTATCGCGGGCTTCGGTCTTTTTTAATTAATTCCCATTGATTCTGACGGTTACCTACCAGACCCGAATTTACTGTTGATTTACCATACTTCTCATTCAGCTTATCTACCGTGCGCATTAATGCGGAGCGGCTTTCAGAATTTACAGATTCAAACATATTCATTTGTACAAATTCCTGAGGAATAAGCCCACTTAAATTCACACCCACTTTTTTATAACGATAACCCGGTTTGTAAATCGATTTTAGAGCTTTTGTAGCTTCACGAGTTAAAATAAACGTGTCGTTAGTAGCAGTTGATAGTGTGACGGTTATGCTATTAGAATATTGTGCATCACGATCACTATGATAATTAGTCTGCAAAAAAACCTGAATAAATTGAGCACAGGAGTTTTGTTTACGTAGTACCTCACTCACTTCACTAATGTAAAAAGCACAGGCTTCTTCAATCAATCCTAAATCTGTAAGTTTTGATCCAAATGACTTTGCGGTACCTATTGCTTTTTTAGCCTTTGGCATCATCTCAAGACTCAAACAGGATTCTCCGCGAAGTTCTCGCCAAATGCGCTCTCCTACTACAGTCATATGCTTACGCACCCAATCTAGTGGTACTTCATAAGCAAATTGGTATGCGGTAAAAACACCTCTATTGTTCAGCCTCTGGCAATGCTTCTTTCCTATTCCCCATACATCTTTTATAACCGCATCTTTAAGCGCTTGCCTGCACCGCTCTTCGGTATCTAATACACAAACGTGATTGTAGCCAACTATTTTTTTTGACATTCGGTTTGCTAATTTAGCAAGTACCTTTGTTGGCGCGACCCCAACTCCTACGGGTAAACCTGTATTTCTTAATATCGTATTTTTTATAAGATGACCGTGTGCATTTAAGTCTACAAACTTCATATTAGCGAGATCTATAAAAGACTCATCAATACTGTAAATTTCTACATTAGGTGAAAATTGCTTGAGTGTATTCATAACACGCTGAGACATTTCTCCATAGAGTGTGTAATTAGAAGAGAAGAATTCTACACGGTGATCTACCAGAAGTTTTTTTATTTTAAAAACCGGCTCAAACATAGGTATCTGGGTTAATGCCTTTGCTTCTTTATTTGCAGCGATAATACAACCATCATTGTTACTTAAAACCACAACCGGTTTTCCCCACAAATCGGGCCTGAATACTTGCTCACACGAAGCATAAAAACTGTTGCAGTCTACCAGTGCGATCATTATAACGCGTGAATTATATAGGTTATAACTCCCCACAAAACCACCTCGTTATCTGCTTCAGTCAATTTTGAAATACGCTCTACTTTAAAATCACCATCACGCACTACCACAGCAAGTTTGCCCACAGTCGCATTGATCGAACGGTCAATAATAAGTACATCCTGATCACGTATCGTATGCTCTACCCAACCATCACCTTTTACACGAATAAAAAAAGTAGCATCTCTGTTTTTAGTGAGAATTAAGTTAAGGTCAAGGGTACTTTCAAGATAATGTGTAGCCGGACTCGGGAAACCGGTTTGTTCAGAACTACCTGCTTTGTGGGTATGTTCGGGTCGTTTTATCTTCTGTATTTCTTCAAATTCCATAGCTGTAAAATTATGGAATATTTCCAATAAATAGGATATTATCCTGTTAAAACCATCGGCATATTGAAATTTTGAAGCTGTTTTAAAAATTATATATTTAGCCCAAAATAGAGTTATGCGTAAAATTGAGAGTATCAGTGTTTTTGACATGCTAAAAGTTGGAGTTGGTCCGTCAAGCTCGCATACTTTAGGTCCCTGGCGTGCTGCAGTACGATGGATTCAAAAATTGAAAGCCAATAATAAATTTGATAGTGTAACTCAAATTACTGTAGAATTATATGGCTCCTTAACGCTAACCGGAAAGGGCCATGCTACCGATATTGCGGTGCTTTTAGGCTTAGAGGGTTTAGACCCCACAACATTTCCTATTGCTGAAATCACAACAGTAATAGATCGTATTACCACTCAAGGTCAACTGCAATTTAACAGTGAACGTACAATTTCTTTTACTCCAAAAACAGATATAATATTTAATAGAAAATTTAAAGAATTTCACCCTAACGGTATCACATTTAGAGCTCAATTGGCTTCGGGTAAAAAAACTTCAGACACCTATTATTCTATAGGTGGTGGTTTTGTTGTTCAGGAAGAGCGTAAACGATCAAAAATTAAGCAACAACAATTAAAAGCTTTTCCCTTTCCTGTAGAATCAGGCTTAGAACTTCTCGCCTATTGTAACGCCGAAAATAAAAAAATATCAGAAATCGTTTGGGAAAATGAGAAATCACTAGCTTCTGAGGAAGTCATCAATCACGGTCTAAGTCAAATTTGGGAAGTAATGCTTGACTCAATGTACACAGGATGTCATACCGAAGGTATTTTACCGGGAGGTCTTAATGTACGACGAAGAGCTTTTGATACACACAAAACCCTTATAGGAGAAAGCAAATACACCAATGCACACGAGTGGATTGAGTGCATACGTGGCACAGAGGTAAAATTTAGACAAATCCTAAAATGGGTATCTTGTTTTGCACTAGCAGTAAATGAAGTGAATGCTTCATTAGGACGCGTGGTTACAGCTCCCACAAATGGAAGTGCCGGTGTGATTCCTGCAGTAATGATGTATTATCTGGTGATCGAAAATCACGATGCAAATTTTGAAGATGTCAAAAAGTTTATGCTGGTTGCTGCTGAAATAGGTAGTCTATTTAAAAAAGGCGCAACTATCTCTGCCGCGATGGGCGGTTGCCAGGCAGAAATAGGAGTCTCAAGCGCAATGGCTGCGGGAGCCCTTACTGAACTTATGGGAGGTTCTCCTGAGCAGGTACTAATGGCTAGCGAGATTGCAATGGAACATCATCTGGGCTTAACTTGTGATCCTATTGGCGGCTTAGTACAAATACCGTGTATAGAGCGCAATGCAATGGGCGCGATTAAAGCAATAAATGCGTGTGAGATGGCTCTGGATACCGATGCTAAAAATGCCAAAGTCCCGCTAGATAAGGTTATTGAAACAATGTGGCAAACGGCTAAAGACATGAACTCAAAGTACAAAGAGACCAGCGAAGGCGGTCTCGCCGTTAATGTTGCTTTAAGCGACTGCTAACGCAGTTCTAACCGCTTTAATAACTGCCGTGTTTCTTTAGATGCTGCGTAATCTGTTACAGATTTATTTGCAATGGTTTCTGCTTCGGGTAATGCACCATTACGAATTAATTTTGTTATAATAATTTCATTAGCAATACCTCCTTTAACAGCCCAATGCAAAGGGGTTTCTCCTATTTTATTTTTAGCATTGATATTTACTTTAGATTCAAACAGAATATCCAATAAATTTTCATCACCTGCATCATAGTGATAAGCGATAAAATGTAGCAATGTATTCCCTTCTTTATCTACAGTTTCGGCGTTTAATTGTTCTTTTAATAAAATGGGTATAGCCTCATTAAAGCGATCTTTTACAGCTCGTATTAAATAATCATCTGTAATATGAGCACCTCTGCGCAAAGCAAGAATTAGAGCTGCTTCATTTTTGAAGCGAAAAGAAGCCTCAAGAGCAATATCAGATTTATCAAGTTTGCCCATTAAATAATCTGCAGCTACATTTTTTCCACTTTCTATTGTCTTTAAAAGAAAAGACATTTCTAAAATATCAGGATTTGCTTGCTCTAGTAAATGCATTACTACACGTTCATTTTCCAAAGAAATTGCGAACTCAAGCACATCTTTTGTAATCTCTGCATCTTGCTCAATTGCCGTTGCAATCACCTCAGGATTTTGAAGTTTTATCAAATCAATTAAGACTGAATTTATATCGGCTTGTTTGGTTTCTAGTAAAATTGTTACCAGCTCTACATTATTTAGTCTTACGGCTTCTTGAATAAGACTAGCTTCTTGCGTGATGGCCCCGGCATCAACCAAATATTGAGTTAGCGGTATATTCTCTAAACTTACAGCCTCCAAAAGCGCTGTTTGCGGTTTTCCTCCTTTAGAAATCAATAATTCTAGAAGCTCTTGATTGTCATTTTTAACAGCTTGTATCATCTGAGAATCAGCATCAAGTACAAACCCTTTTTTATTGAAAGTATAGCGTGCAAATTCAAGTTCATTTAAAGCTACCGCAGTATTCAAACCCGTTTGAGCGTCTCCTTCGTACGTGTCTAATACATCTTTAAATAACTCAAAATCTTTTTCCCGCACAGCATATTCAAAAACGGAATCTGCACGTACCCCTTTAGTTAAACTTAACCGCACCGCATCTGTGTTTTTTGAGTTTAGGGCTTGTGACAGGGCAAATTCTGCAGATCCACCAGAATTTAAGGCCTTAGTTAAAATATCAAGATTATTGTTTGCAATGGCGGTACTTAAAACCTCATCAGTTATTTCTACGGCTCCCTGAGTTATAAAATAATCAAATAATTGCGTATTATCAGAAGCGGCTACAACCTCAAAAACCTCAGCCGAATTTTTTGATACTGCTTTTACTAGATCAAGAACTTCCTGATTTTCGGCATCAATAGCAAGTTTTAAAATTTCAGGGTTTGATACCGCACCGTAACCAATAAATTTTTCGGTTAACTCAATATCTACATTTTTAACAGCTAGTGCCAGCATATTTTCTTCAGCTATAAAGCCATCATAATCTAGTGACATCAGAGCCTTAATAACCTCATAATTTTGAATTTTTGCAGCAAAAGCAACATCATTATTTACCGAGGTTGCTCCTTCTCTCAACAAAGCATAAATGACTTCGGGTTGTTGATAGGCTACCGCTTTATAAATCATATTATTTTTAGGTTTAGCACCTCGTTCTAAAAGAGCTATCGCTTTTTCTTTTGTGAAATAATCAGGATCAAAAGCCAGGTCAAGATCCTCTGTGGTAGGTTTTACTCCAAAATCAAACACTTGATTCATTAAATAGGCATCGTCAAAATTTTGAATTAACGCCTTAACTACACCATTTGTACGCCGCGAAGCTCCTTCAAAATAAAGCTGCTCCAGATTCTGAATATCTCCACTTGCCGCTGCAGCTATAACTTCAGAATCTAATGAGTAATCGTAACCAGAGCCGAAAGACTGTAGGGCTTTTTTAGTTTTTACGAGTTCGAGACTATACGCCACTTTAAATACATCATTATCAATTGTCGTGATCGTCACCTCTTTATACACCGGTTTAACGAGTGCCTCTTTAAAATATGTGCGAGCGTCTGCTGTGCCAGATACAAATAGCGTGGTACGTTTCTCCCCCTTTACTAGTTTTTGAGTATCATCCCAAACGCTAACAAATGCATGTTTCAATTCTTCCGGAGAAATTATAAAATCAAGCATTTTATTTACATCTATTTCCTCATCTGTTAACAGGGTATTTAAATCTATACCATTATAATCTATGAGGGCGGTGGTTTTCATAGGTTCACCATGCTCATTAAAACTGCCAAAAAACAAATCGCCTACATAGCTTTTTTTGTCTTGCTCTTCTGTGCCTACGCTCTGTTTAATTAGCTTACCTATCTTTTGTGTAAACTGTAGTGAATATTTTTTATAGAATTCTGAAGTACGTTCTTCTGCCTGCCATAAAACCGATTTTTCTATTGCGGCATCAATCGCTTCCTGAAGCATAAAACGTTTATCCTGCAGGTCTTCTATATCAGGAAAATTCTTAGTTGATAGTAAATTTGTAAGCCCCACTAAATTGGCATCAATTACTACAGCATTAGCTGCAGTAACGGTTTGCTCCCAACGCTCATCCCAAGGTTCTGCAGGGTCGCCTCCTCTAGTGTAATATTGCGCAGGTGCGAGATGTATATAGACATCTATAATAGGTTGCTTCTGTTGTTGCTGAGCAATAGATTTTAAAACTGCTGTTCTAAATTCGATTTCAGAATAAGGCGATTCTATAAAATCTTGTCTGCGTATTGCATTTTTACTAATAAAATTACCTCCGTACGTTAGGCGTTCTGCGTAGTGGGTTCCAAATTTTGATATAAAACCTTGCGGAGTTAAATCTCTTCCCAGTCTAAAGACCGCATCTCTAAAATCTTCAGAAATTGGGGTTTCCGCTAGACGGCGCTCATAAAGGGGATACTGTCGTAAACAAAAAACGACTAAAAATTCGTCTGATTTATCTAGAGCATCATTAGCATTATAAACTGAAGAAAATCGTGAGGAATAGGCTCTTGCAGATGTATCTGCTTTTAATATATACTTTTCAAATTCATAAGCTGAATTAACAAACTCGTAGCTAAGTTGTGATTTCTGGGAGGTTTTCAATTTTGAAGCACCCTTTAAACTTTCAGTACTAAAAATCAAATTGATATTGCCAGAAACAACCGAATTTTTATCAAAATTCAACGGATCTACAAACCGAATATCAACAGAAAAACCGGGATTTAAGGTAGTTTTCTCAGCTGTTTCCTGCTGCGCAGATACACGTATAAGACCAAGAGTTATGATGAGATAAACAAACCTGAATTTAATCAAAACCTTAACTTTTTTATTTTAGTTAATAAAATTTAGATCAAGGGGATAATTACAGGAATAAGGGATTGAAAAGATAGGCAATTACTTGTAATCTACTAAATAAACTAGTTACAATCTTCTGTTTTTCGGGTATCTACGATATAAAAAATCTTCCACTGCCCTTCTAAATAAATAAGCTGAAAGTTATTTACACCGCAATGACTGCGCGTGTAGTCTACATAAAACTCGTATGGCGTCCACACGTTTGCCATTAAACCATCTGACGTTACTTTATAATCTAAAATGCGCTCCTGAAAAACTGTAGTATCTGGTATGGAAGCTATTGATTTTAAAAATTCATTAAAATTTGAAGTTGTTAAGTTTAGCGCTCCTGTTTTTCCCTTAGCTATAGACTGCATTCTAACCTTAGGGTGTACTAAATCTTTAAGAGCAACGGTATCCTGCTGATGAAAGGCATTAAAGAATGCAATAATCGTTTCTTCAGGTTTAGGCTGATCCTGAGCATTTAAGCAGCAGCTTACACAAAAGAAAGTAAAAAGAAACAGAGTTTTCATAAGCCTAAATAAGCATAGGTAGTTAATGCATTAGTAATTTACTACTTTTACGCGCACTAAAAACTGTTACGATGTCTGCAATTAAAAAAGAATATAAACGTATAACCGTAAAATCACTTACCGAGATGAAATCTCAAGGTGAAAAAATTGCAATGCTTACGGCGTACGATTACACTATGGGGACTATTGTTGATCGCGCTGGTATAGATGTGATACTCGTGGGGGATTCCGCATCTAATGTGATGGCAGGTCACGAGACTACATTGCCTATTACGTTAGACCAGATGATCTATCACGCGTCTTCTGTAGTACGCGCAATTAAACGTGCACTGGTTGTTGTAGACTTACCTTTTGGGAGTTATCAAAGTGACCCTAAAGAGGCGCTTCGCTCTGCTATACGTATTATGAAAGAGAGCGGCGGACACGCAGTTAAATTAGAAGGTGGTACCGAAATAAAAGAATCTGTAAAGCGTATTCTTCACGCAGGAATTCCGGTAATGGGACACTTGGGATTAACACCACAATCTATCTATAAGTTTGGGACCTATACCGTACGAGCTAAAGAAGAGGAAGAAGCTCAAAAGTTGAAAGAAGATGCATTACTTCTAGAGCGATTGGGATGTTTTGCCGTTGTTCTGGAGAAAGTACCTAACCAGCTTGCTCGTGAAGTTGCAGAGAGCCTTACCATACCAGTTATAGGTATAGGTGCAGGTAATGGGGTTGACGGTCAGGTTTTAGTAATGCACGATATGCTGGGAATGAGCCAGGAGTTTAGCCCACGATTTTTGAGAAGATATCTTGATATGCACACGCAAATGACGGGTGCTTTTGAGCAATATATTACCGATGTAAAGTCGCTAGACTTCCCTAACGACGACGAGCAGTATTAAAAACGCGGCGAGTAAACATCTAAAATATATAAATAGCCTTATCTATTGAATTCAGAATCTACGCATAGCACAAAAGATAATCTTCAGGTACTTTTTGAAGACAATCACATCATTGTAGTTAACAAACGTCCCGGTGATATCGTACAAGGTGATAAAACTGGTGATAAACCCTTAAGCGAAGTTGTAAAAAGTTATATCGCAGAAAAATATAACAAGCCTGGCGCGGTATATCTGGGAGTTGTGCATCGCCTGGACAGACCTACGAGCGGTATTGTCATATTTTCAAGAACCTCTAAAGCTTTGCCCCGATTAAATAAATTATTTGCAGAAAAGGAGGCTAAAAAAACCTATTGGGCTATAGTAAAAAATCTACCACCTAAACCCGAAGATACGCTAGTGCATTACCTAAAGCGTAATCCTAAACAAAATAAATCATATAGCAATATAAAAGAGGTCCCTGATAGTAAAAAGGGGATTTTAGACTACCGTATTATTCAAGAATTAAACAATTATTATCTTTTAGAAATAGATATGCATACCGGGCGGCACCATCAAATACGCTCTCAATTAGCAGCCATAGGCTGTCCTATAAAAGGAGACTTAAAATATGGTTTTGACCGAAGCAATTCTGACGGAAGTATTCACCTGCACTCTAGAAAATTAAGCCTCACGCACCCGGTGACTAAAGAAGAACTAACATTTATAGCACCGCCTCCGGCTGAAGATGCGATCTGGAAAGCATGTATTTAGTTAGAACTTAGAGGAAATTCTAGTTGCCCTAAAACTATTTAAAACCTTAGGTACTACTTTTTGTTTCGGGCAGTTCTTAAACTCTCAATTACTACCGCACTTAAGATCAAAAGCCCGCCAAAAATGGTTGTTAACTTAGGCACTTCTCCCAGAAGTAACACACCTAGCAAAATACCATACACCGGTTGCACACTGCTAATGATACTGGCCGTTGTTATTGAAAAATAACGAAATGTAAGTAAAAACAGGGTATGCCCAATAGCGGTAGTTAACAGTGCCAGTGCCAGAATAAAAAATAGATTATCCTGTAATGCTTCCGCAGAAGTTTGAAAACTAAGCGGAATAAGTATAATACCAACGATTACCACCTGATACCACATTAATAAACTTCCGTGGTATTTAGACACTTGTTTTTTCATTAAAATATTACGTAACGCATACGCTAAAGCAGACCCTATACCAAAAGCAACAGCCTGTGTGTATTCATTTTCAAAATCTAAATCGGGTATTAAAAAAGCGATTCCTGCCAAGACGAGAAGGCCCAGGAAAAAGTGGATTTTTTGAAAAGGTAAGCGTAGAATTAAGGGCTCTAAAATACTGGTTAAAGCCGGATAGGTAAAAATCGTAAGCATACCTATTGCAACGTTGCTTAGCTGTAAGGCTTTGAAATAAGCAACCCAGTGAATGCCCATTAAAATACCACCTAATAAAACCTGAACGCGATCTTCCTTATAAATTTTAAGCTCTATCTTTTTCCATCTTAAAAACAGAAATAAAAAACCCGCAGCCAATAATGCGCGCCAACCTATGGTAACTACAGGAGACATTGTCACTGCTCTGCCTAAAACACCACTGGTGCTTACTAAGAGCATTGCAAGATTGAGTTGTAATATGTTTTTAATAAACGTATTGGGTACTGTTGACAAACTACTAGATTTGGGCATTTGTTATTTGATGTTTGTAATGTATCAATTCATTTTCTTTACAAACATCTTTTTTCTTTTATAGCAATTCTTAGATTTCTTGTCTTCTGTCTAAAATCTTCCGTCTAAATGCTATCGATTTAAAACCTGAGCTTTTTCTTTAATGATTTCGGCTACAGGACGATTTTGAATTCTACTGTCTAACCAACTTAAAATATCAAGGTATAAAAAGGCGCGACGCTCATACGGGTCTTCTTCATAAACCTCGAGACGTTCTCTCAGTTTTTTGAATTCGTTTTTAATTTCGCCGGGAAATACTTCTCCCAGATTTCTTAAAAATTTAATCATTTCTTTCTGTACTTCGTGTAAATCATCCATCTTAATTAAAAACTTAAACGTGCTTTTTAATAAGGTTTCCAGATGATAATCCATACCGGCCTCATAGTGAGCCACCAAATTTAGAATTCGGGCAAAACACATCAAATCTTCTCGCATCTTTAGCGATTTATTGTTGATGATGCGTCCCAGATACTCAATACACTTTTTATTTTGGCCAGAGCCAAAATATAAACTTGCAATTTTATAATAGAACACCATAATATGATGCTCATCCATACGCTGGCGTGATTGTTTCAGGTATTTTTCAATAGTATTAATTAAGCCATCGTCTGTTGTAAAATCGCCCACCATAAACTTTAAGTTGAGCTTATGAGAATACACATATAAGAACTCCAAAATTTCTAAATTATCGCTACGCGGAAAATCTTCAGTCTCTAATCTATTTTCAAGACCATCAAGGACTTCCTTAAACTTAGTATGATGTTTTAAGTAAAATAAAGACTCCAATAAGTAATGGTTTCCTTTTAAAAAGAAAACCGGGTTTCTGCTTATCATTGAAGGGTTTTCTTCAAAAAGCTCGACAAATCGTGTCGCATATTTAAAACATGAAACAAAATCCTGAATAAGAAAACTGTACCACAAATAAGCTTTGTATAACCAAAGCTTCTCTCTAAAACCTAATGTGCTTAAATTATAATTAGGCATTGCATCATTAAAGTAAGTTGTGATTTCTCGTTTTTCATCATCACTGCGCACATATCCTGTTTTGAGCATAATACCGTATAGCTGCAATGATAAATTTGACAATTTACTGGTCATTAAATTTTGTACACTCAGATCTTCTGCCTCTTTTGCCAGTTCTTCTGCCCTGGTACTCATACTTCGCGTAATGTACTGGGTTTCTATAACTTTTTCTAATTCTACAATCTCGTATGCAACATTCTTCTCTTCATTGTCTATCGCCATATGCTTAGCTTTCTCTAGTAGTTTTAGCGATTGTTGATATAAGCCTTTTTGATACAGAACGGTTGCAAAGTCTAGCTGTTCGCGTATTTGTACACGTATATTTTGATGTGCAGGACTTAACCTTAGTGAAATAAGGATTTGCTTATATAAATGTGCTTTGAGGTTTGAAAGCTGCTGTTTCTTTACAATGTTATTCTTAAAAATTTCAGTTTCTTCATATGCGTTCATCTTATCGAGAAGATTAAATAATTGCAAATATTTAGAATCTGCATTTCCGTCAAGACGGCCTACATAAAGTTTAAATTGTCTCTTTTCAGACTTAGACAATGACTTTATAAGCACATAAAGAGAATCTTTTGAATCATTTGCTGTTGTAATGATTTTACGCATAATTACTTGATTTTCAATAATTTAAATAACCCAAAAATTACTTAAACATCGTAGGGTGTTCACCAAAGAGAATATCAAAAGTACCACCATTCTCTATATTCACAATTAAATTGAGAAAAAATCCACTTATGAGTGATAACAAAGTCCAAATTTTTGACACCACCTTGAGAGACGGGGAACAAGTTCCCGGATGCAAATTAGATACCAATCAGAAATTGATTATAGCTGAGCGTCTCGATCTTCTGGGGGTTGATGTTATTGAAGCCGGCTTTCCTATATCGAGTCCCGGAGATTTTATATCTGTTGAGGAAATCTCAAAACTGGTTAAGAACGCCACAGTTTGTGGTCTTACCCGTGCTGTTAAAAAAGATATTGAGGTTGCCGCTCAAGCGCTTAAATATGCTGTAAAACCACGTATACATACGGGTATAGGTACCAGTGATTCACACATTTTACATAAATTTAAATCCACTCGTGAAGAGATATTAAAGCGTGCTTATGAGGCTGTCGCGTATGCTAAAACTTTTGTTGAGGATGTTGAGTTTTATGCAGAAGATGCAGGCCGTACCGATAATGAATATTTAGCTCGTGTTTGCGAAGCTGCGATAAAAGCGGGTGCAACTGTTTTAAATATACCTGACACTACAGGATATTGTCTTCCTGAAGAGTACGGAGCAAAAATTAAATACCTTAAAGAAAATGTAAAAGGTATTGAAAAGGCAATACTTTCCTGTCACTGCCACAACGACCTTGGGCTTGCAACAGCAAACTCTATTGCTGGTGTAATTAATGGTGCACGACAAATAGAATGCACCATTAATGGTATAGGTGAGCGTGCAGGAAACACCTCTCTTGAAGAGGTTGTAATGATCTTGCGTCAACATCCTACTCTAGGTTTAGACACAGGCATTAATTCCCGTTTATTATACGATACCAGTAGAATGGTAAGTGAAAAAATGGGTATGCCGGTGCAACCAAATAAAGCTATTGTAGGATCTAACGCATTTGCTCACAGCAGCGGTATTCACCAGGATGGCGTTATTAAAAACCGGGAGACCTATGAGATTATGGATCCTGAAGAGGTAGGCGTTACCGAAAGTGCTATAGTACTTACCGCGCGCAGTGGTCGTGCTGCTTTAGCTTACCGTTCTAAAAAGGTGGGTTATGAATTAACTAAACTTCAGTTAGACGAAGTCTATGATGTCTTTCTTACCTTTGCAGACAAGAAAAAAGAAATCGTAGATGAAGATATTCATGAGATTATGAAAGTTGTGAAAATTGAAATTCCCGCGGAAGTTTAATTCACTATAAATAAATACATTAAATAAGGATTCTGCTTTTAGAATCCTTATTTTTTACAATTTACTCCCATAACAAAAATTCAATCCACGCAAATAAGCAATTGCTTGATTAAGAATAAATTATAAATAAATTAAGTTCTTATTGAACTAATTAAAATAACAATGGCAGGAAAAACATTATTTGACAAAGTTTGGGATGCACACGTAGTAGATACGGTGCCTAACGGACCGCAAGTACTTTATATAGACAAGCACCTTATTCACGAGGTTACCAGTCCGCAGGCATTTTCAGAATTAGAAGAGCGCGGCATACCTGTAGCACGACCAGACCAGATTGTTGCAACAGCAGATCACAATACTCCTACCGTAGATCAACATTTACCAGTGCGAGATTTGTTATCCCGTAACCAGTTGAAACAGCTCACAGACAATTGTGAGAAACACGGAATTACACTTTATGGTTTAGGGCACGAGTACAATGGTATTGTGCACGTAATGGCTCCAGAACTTGGAATTACCCAACCGGGTATGACGATGGTTTGTGGGGATAGCCATACCTCTACACACGGTGCATTTGGTACAATCGCATTTGGTATAGGAACCAGCCAGGTAGCTCAGGTTTTTGCCAGCCAGTGTTTATTATTAACAAAACCGAAAAGTTTACGGGTCAATGTAACCGGTAAATTAAAACCGAATGTTTTACCTAAAGATGTTATTTTATACGTTATTTCCCAACTAGGAACTAATGCGGGAACTGGTTATTTCTGTGAATATGCCGGAAACATTTTTGAAGAAATGTCTATGGAAGGTCGTATGACCGTTTGCAACATGAGTATTGAAATGGGCGCTCGTGGCGGAATGATCGCTCCAGACCAGACAACTTTTGATTATGTGCAAGGTCGCAAGTTTGCACCTCAAAGCGCAGAATGGGATAAAAAATTAGCCTACTGGAAAACTCTTCCTACAGATGCTGATGCTGTTTTTGACAAAGAATATTCTTTTGACGCAGCAGATATTGAGCCTATGGTAACTTATGGCACAAATCCCGGAATGGGAATCAAAGTAACCGGAAACATCCCAGATAAGGATGACGTGAATCTGGAAAAGGCTTTGGCATATATGAACTTCAAAAAGGGAGAAAGCCTAATTGATAAGCCTATTAACTATGTGTTTATAGGAAGCTGTACCAATTCTCGAATAGAAGATTTTCGCATCGCGGCAGATTTTGTAAAAGGCAAGCAAAAAGCGCCTAATGTAAACGCCTGGTTAGTTCCCGGCTCACAGCAAGTTGCAAAACAACTGGTAGAAGAAGGTCTCGACAAAGTATTTACAGAAGCTGGTTTTGCATTGAGACAACCGGGTTGCTCGGCATGTTTAGCGATGAATGACGATAAAATTCCAGAAGGAGAGTATTGCGTTTCTACTTCTAACCGAAATTTTGAAGGAAGACAGGGACAAGGTGCTCGTACCATTTTAGCGAGTCCGCTTATGGCAGCAGCTACTGCGGTCGCAGGAAAAATTACAGACATTACCAAACAATTAAATTAAGATGGAAAAGTTTATCAAGCTTACCGATACAGCAGTTCCTTTGCCTATAGAGAACATAGATACAGATCAGATTATACCTGCTCGCTTTTTAAAGTCTACAGACAAACAGGGCTTTGGAGATAATGTTTTCAGAGATTGGCGTTACGATCACGAAGGAAATAAAAACAAAGACTTTGTATTAAATGATCCTACCTATAGCGGTTCTATTCTCGTTGCAGGTGACAACTTTGGCTGTGGCTCTAGTAGAGAACACGCTGCCTGGGCAATTGCAGGATATGGTTTTAAAGTAGTTATAAGTAGTTTTTTTGCAGATATCTTTAGAGGTAACGCATTAAATAACGGAATTTTACCCATTCAGGTAACTCCAGAATATTTAAAAGAATTGCTTCAAACTATAAAAGACAAACCAGAAACCCAACTTACCATTAATCTGGAAGATCAGGTTTTAAGTTCGCCTGTAGGAGAATTAGAATTTGATATAGATCCTTACAAAAAAGTGTGTATGATTAATGGGTATGATGATATTGATTTTTTAATTAGTAAAAAAGATACTATAGAAACTTTTGAGCGTGAACAAACGTATTAATCTAGTTTATTCAATAAATTGTGCGTTAATTAAATTACAACACTTTTAAAAAATCAATCAATATTTAAATTAGCGATAAACCGCTGGTTACTATAACCTTAATTACCAATTAAAAGTAATACATTTATAATTAATACATTGATTTACAATAAATAACAGAACAATAAAATACTATTTTTGTTACTGTAAATAATTTAAAAAAATTCAAACCTCACTTGTTAATCATACTTGTGAGGTTTTGAAATAAAATATAAACTATGAAATTTAACATCGCAGTTTTAGCTGGAGACGGCATCGGACCAGAAGTAACAGAACAGGCAATCAAAGCATTAGATGCAATTGCAGATGTATATGATCACTCTTTTAATTATAAAAATGCATTAGTGGGCGCCTGCGCGATAGATGAAACTGGCAATCCATTACCCGATGAAACCATCGCAATTTGTAAAGAAAGTGATGCTGTTCTTTTCGGTGCTATAGGTCATCCTAAATACGACAATGATCCTACGGCTCAAGTACGACCAGAACAAGGCTTATTAAAACTTAGAAAATCGCTTGGTTTGTTTTGTAACATCAGACCCGTAAAAGCATTTGAGCGTTTAATTGATAATTCTCCGCTTAAAAGAGAAATTATTTCAGGTACAGATATTTCCATATATCGTGAATTAACAGGTGGTATTTACTTTGGTGATAAACATCTTAGTGATGACGGTCAGGTTGCTACAGATGGTTGTTCATATTCGGTAGAAGAGATTAGTAGGATTACACATCTTGCATTTAAGGAAGCTCAGAACCGCAGAAAAAAATTAACCCTTGTTGATAAAGCCAACGTTTTAGAAACATCTCGACTTTGGCGTAAAACGGTAACCGAGATTGCAAAAAACTATGCAGATGTTGAGTTAGATTTCTTATTTGTCGATAACGCGGCGATGCAAATGATTTTAAACCCAAGTCAGTTTGATGTAATTCTTACTGAAAATCTATTTGGAGATATCATTTCTGACGAAGCATCAGTAATAGGAGGTTCTATTGGTCTTTTAGCTTCTGCTTCAGTAGGAAGCACCGTAGGGATGTTTGAGCCTATTCACGGTTCTTTTCCGCAGGCCACAGGTAAAAATATTGCTAACCCATTAGCTTCTATTTTATCTGCTGCGATGATGTTGCGCCATTTAGGATTGCATAAAGAAGCGGCAGCTATAGAAAATGCTGTTGAAAAATCATTAGAACTAGGAATCACTACCGGTGACATCAACCCTAAAAAACCATTTACCACCACAAAAGTAGGTGACTTTATTGCTGATTTCTTAACACACCCTGAAGATACAAACCGCAACTTCAAAAATATTCATATGGGACAGAGTACAATTATCTAAAAGAAATTAGACTAGAGATTTTAGATAAGAGATAGAAAAAGCGACCTAAATTAGGTCGCTTTTTCTATTCAAATTAATAATTAGAAATCAAATTATCCTAAAATAAAAAACCGCCCGGGAAATCAACTCCGGGCGGTTTCTGGTTTGTGATGATTATTAATTTAGGGGTTAATCACCACAAACCGCATCAACACTAACTAAATTCTTAATTCCAACCGCCACCTAGCGCCTGATACATATGTACATACGCATTCATTTGATCCATCTTTGTTTCTATAAGATCAAAGTTTGATTCTAAAGCATCACGCTGGGTCAATAAAACTTCCATATAATCTGCACGCGCAGAACTAAATAACTTGTTAGAAATATCAATAGAACGGTTTAACGCAGCTACTTCCTGAGCTTTTAAATCATAACTTTTTGCAAGATTGGCCACTTTAGAAAGTTGGTTAGCCACCTCGATATACGCATTAAGTACGGTACGTTCATAATCATAAACCGCCTGTACCTGTTTAGCATTTGCGGTCATATACGCCGCCTTAATCTCATTTCTGTTGATTAAAGGCGCAGTTAATTCACCTGCTATAGTATATAAAAGGGACTCAGGACTGTTTAATAAATACTTAGGATTAAAGGCTTCATAGCCTATTCCGGCACGAATTCCTAACGAGGGGTAAAAACGTGCCTTAGCAACTTTTACATCTAATTTAGCTGCAGCAAGAGCCAGTTCTGCCTGTTTAACATCGGTGCGATTTTCTAACAACTGAGCAGGAATTCCGGATTTTATAGCTTCAGGAACCAGATCAATCAACTTGGTGGTGCTGCGTTCTACTTTTTGCGGAAAGCGACCTGTAAGAAAGTTAATTCGATTTTCGGTTTCTACAATACGCTGCTGAATATCAAACTGCAAACTTTTTGTGTGCAATACTTCAGCCTCAAATCGCGAAACAGCAAGACCGGTTACCCGTGCAGCTTCCTTTTGAAGTTTAATAATCTCAAAGGCATTGTTACGTATCTCAATATTTCGGTTTACTATTTCTAACTGATTGTCTAAAGCCAGTAACTCATAATAGGATTCTGCTAGCTCACCCACGAGTTGCGTAACCATAAAATTTCGACCTTCAACACTAGACAAATAATTAAATACCGCTGCTTTCTTAGCATTACGAAGCTTTCCCCAGATATCTAATTCCCAGCTCGCCTGAAGTCCAAATCTGTAATTAGGCAACGGCTCGGGAAATTCAACTCCTTCTCTAATTTCAGTATTTGCATCATTAGCTCCCTGACTGGTATATCTTCCTACTTTTTCGGTTTCACCCGAAGCACCAAAGCCTACAAAAGGCAGGTACTCCCCTTTTTTTGCTTTGATTTCGGCCTTAGAGATAGAAATCTCCTGAAGCATAATGTTCAATTCCTGATTGTTTTGCAATGCAGTATCAATCAAGCTACTTAAATAGGGATCTGTAAAATAGTCTTTCCAGTTAACAAGAGCAGTCTGTGCGGTATCTGCAGTTGCAGCAAATGTTTTAGGAAGTTTAAGTTCTACATCCCGTTCTACCAGACCGGGTGCTTTACAGGCTGAGAACGAGAGTAGTAGAGCCACTACTCCCGTATATAATATTTTGTTTTTATTTATCATGGGTCTCATCATCTTTTAGTTTTGAAAAACGGTCTATTTCGTGCACAAATCCTTCAGATAAAGAATGGTCCTCCTCATCTTTAATCAACTTTCTTCCGTCTGCAAGGGCTGCAAAAATGTAATACAGTCCCGGGATTATGACTACCCCAAATAGGGTTCCGAATAACATTCCACCTAAAGAAGAAGCACCTATGGTACGGTTACCAATAGCACCTGCACCGGTAGCGATAATTAATGGAATAAGACCTGCAACAAACGCAAATGACGTCATTAAAATAGGTCTAAAACGTACTCGGGCTCCTTCAATTGCAGCTTCAAAAATGGTGGCTCCCTCACTTCGCTTTAAGACCGCAAACTCTACAATAAGAACGGCATTTTTACCCAGGAGTCCTACCAGCATTATGAGTCCTATTTGCGCATAAATATCATTTTGAAGCCCCATTAATTGAAGCATTACAAACGATCCTAAAAGTCCTATAGGTATAGAAAAAATTACAGCAAGCGGAATTATAAAACTCTCATACTGCGCCGCAAGTACGAAGTATACGAAGGCGAGAACGATCCCAAAAATATACAAAGCTTCATTACCTCTGCCTGCCTCGTCATAGGACAATCCTTCCCAGGCAATATCATAGCCTTTAGGTAAGGTTGTTGCTGCAACTTCGCGCACGGCTGCAATTGCATCTGCTGTAGTATAACCTTTTGCCGGCTGGCCTTGTATAGCCGCAGAATTGTACATGTTGTAACGCGTTACCTCGTTAGGCCCCTGAGTTTTCTTTAGCTTCATAAAAGCTGAATACGGCACCATCTCACCGGTATCATTCTTCACATACAAATTCAAAATATCTGAAGGTAATTTTCTATACTGAGGATCTGATTGTACATACACTTTAAAGAAACGGCCAAACTTGATGAATCCCTGCTCATAGGTACTACCTATCATAATGTTTAAGTTTTCCATAGCTTTACCTATGGAAACCCCTTTTTGCATCGCCAGATCATTATTGATCTCCAATTCATACTGTGGGTAGTTTGCAGCAAAAAAGGTAAACAAACCGGCTAGTTCTTTACGCTTACCCAACTCATCCATAAAATTTTGATTTACTTTATCAAAATCCTGATAATCGGTATCTGTTGTTTTATCTAATAAACGCATAGAAAAACCTCCTGAAGATCCAAAACCGGGAATGGCCGGTGGCTCAAAATACTCAATGACTGCCCCCAGATTTTTAGACTTTTCTTCCAGTTCTTCCATAATCTCGGTAACGGTATGCTCTCTATCTCCCCAAGGTTTTAAGTTTATTAAACAAGTACCTGCATTAGATCCACGACCCTCGGTCATTATCTCGTAACCTGCTAGAGAAGAAACAGATTCAACGCCTTCTACTTCTTCACAAATCTTCTGAAGCTCAAGCGACACTTTGTTTGTACGCTCTAGCGTAGCTCCCGGCGGAGTTTGGATAATCGCATAGATAGTTCCTTGATCTTCGCTGGGGATAAAACCTGATGGTAAAATCTGATTTTCAAAAAATATCAATGCACAAACCGCGATAAGAATCCCAAACGTAAGTACACGTCTGCTAACAATAGTTTTAAGCAAGCGTACATACCTACCGGTAAGCCTGTCAAACCAATTATTAAAACCATCGAGTGCTTTTGTAAGTATGTTACCTTTTTTCTTTTTTCCGTGGTTATTTTTTAACAGCATCGCACAGAGAACCGGGGTAAGCGTAAGGGCTACAATTGCAGAAATCACAATAGAACTTGCCATTGTAATCGAAAATTGTCTGTAGAACGTTCCTACCGGTCCAGACATAAATGTAATAGGCAGAAATACCGAAACCATAACAGCAGTAATCGCTATGATCGCTCCCGAAATTTCACCAAGAACCAGTTTAACAGCTTTGTATGGCGTGATATCTGGAAACTCGTGAAACTTGGCATGTACAGCTTCAACCACTACAATAGCATCATCTACCACAATACCTATTGCAAGAACTAATGCAAATAAAGTAACCAGGTTTATTGACATCCCAAACAGCTGAATTAGGAAAAATGCACCTACTAAAGAAACTGGAACGGCTATAATAGGGATCAACGTAGAACGCCAGTCACCTAAGAAAATAAATACCACAAAAGCGACTAATAAAAATGCATCTCTAAGCGTATCAATAACTTGCTCTATGGAAGCATCTAAGAAATTAGAAACGTCATAACTAATTTTATAATCCATTCCCGGTGGGAAATCGGCTTTCATCTCTTCAAGCTTTTCCTTTACCTCATCAATTACATCACTTGCGTTACTCCCGTAGTTTTGTTTTAATACAATTGCGGCAGAAGGATGCCCGTCAAGATTGGAATAAATATCAAAGAATTCACTACCTAATTCTACTTTACCAATGTCCTTTAAATGGATACTTTCACCATCTGCATTGGCCCTGATAATTACATTCTCATATTCTTCGGGCTCATTAAATCTACCTTTATAGGTTAAGACATATTCTAAAGATTGTGCGGTAATACCAGAACTCTGTCCCAATCTACCGGGTCTTCCTATAATGCTTTGTTCCTGCAAAGACTCCATAACTTCTTCTACAGAGACATTATAAGCACGCATACGCTCAGGGTTTAGCCACACACGCATAGCGTATCTGCGACTCCCTAGTATTTGAGAACGTGCAACACCTTTAAGACGGTTGATCTCGGGTATCATCTTTACATCGGCATAATTGTACAGAAATTTCTCATCCATACTTTTATCCTTTGAATAGAGGTTTACGTACATTAACATACTGGGTTGAACCGGTGTAATCACCACACCTTCCCGTTGTACTAACTCCGGTAAGAGCGGCATAACCTGGTCTACCCGCGTTTTCACGCGAACAACAGCATCATTAGGATCTACACCGGGTTCAAAAATTATACGTAATGTAGCCTCTCCGGCACTGGTAGCATCAGTAGCCATATAACGCATATCTTCTACACCGTTAATGGCATTTTCAAGTGTAATTAAGGTTGATTTCACCAATACATCTGCACTGGCACCGGGGTACGCGATAAAGATGTTTACGGTAGTAGGTGCTATCTGTGGAAACTGCGAAATAGGCAGCTGCTTGATAGCAAGCGAACCTATAAACAAGATAATAATCGAAATTACTATTGCAAAAACGGGTCTTTTTATAAATTGACTAAACATGTTTTTTCTGTTTTATGATTTGATTACTCTGCATACAAATCAAGATTAGAAATCACAGACTTGGCATCTTTAACCTCGTACTCTATTTTATCATTTTCACGTACCAGACGTAAACCTTCTAATAAAATCTTATCATTTTCAGATAAACCTTTTGAAACCACATAAAGATGTGGCATCTCATTTAAAATGGTAATCTCACGAGATTTTACGCGATTGTCCTTGTCAATTACATAAACATATTTCTTGTCAAGAACTTCAAAAGTGGCTTTCTGCGGAATTAATAATGCATCTGTAATAGGTATAGTAACATGAATATTACCAGTCTCTCCATGTCGTAATAATCCTTCTGGATTAGGGAAGGTTGCTCTAAAAGGAATGTTACCGGTCTCGTTATTAAAATCTGCTTCAATAGTTTCTACAACACCGGGGTGTTGAAAATATTTATTGTTAGCCATAAGTAAGTTTACCTGTGGCTTGTCTGCTGTTTTAAGATTTGTCTGATAATCGAGATATTCAGCTTCGGGCACATTATAATACACCCACATAGTGGCATTATCAGATAAGTTTGTGAGCAACTCACCTTCATCTACAAGACTTCCCAAGCGCACGTGAAAACGGTCTACAATACCGTCAAAAGGAGCTCGTATTTGCGTGAAGCCCAGATGTACGTTAGCAAGTGACAATTCTGCATTAGCCTTATCCATTTTAGCCTTTGTCATTGCCAGTTCGTTTTTAGAAACAACATCACTGTCTGCGAGTAATTTAGTATTCTCGTATTCTATTTTGGCAACTTCAGCTTCAGCTTTTGATTTTTGAACTTCAGCTTCATAGATTCTGGGTAGAATTTGAAACAGCAATTGTCCTTCCTTTACAAATTGTCCTTCATCTACGTATATTTTCTGAAGGTATCCGCGTTCCTGGGCGCGTAATTCTATGTGGCGACTTGATTGAATTTGTGACACGTAGTCTTTTGTGAGAATCGTGTCTTTACGAATGGGGTTTGTAACTAAGAATTTTACTTTTTCTTCATTTTCGTGGTGTTCTGACTTACAGCTTACATGGAACAATAGTGCCCCAAAGCCTAACATCATGAGCATTCTTTTCATGGTGATTTTCTTTACAAATAGTTAGATTAATGTGGGTGTTTTCCTGAACAGGAAAGACACAGATATTCTGCATAGTTTTTGAACTAAATACGTTAAGATCAATAAACACAATAAGCGATTAGCCTATTGAGATACAGGCTGAAAGAAGTTGAATCAAAGTCTGAATACCTGAAAAAGAAGGTAAGACTTAACAGAAGCACGAACAGGAGTGATCGTTTCTGAATCTAAATAATTGTATTTGTAAGTATAAAAATGCTTGATTACAGTAGCCGAAAGGCCAAAGAAAGGAATACTAGCAACGTGCTTTTCTTTTGAGATTTTATCGCTCTCTTCAATCTCAAATTCTGCAATGGTAATTTCAGGTGAGGTACCCGGCCAGTTAAAATCAATGTGCTGCTGGTCCTGAGATTTCAGAATAAAATCTTCAAATGAGGATCGAAAATCAGCAGTGTTTGTATCTGCCTGAAAAGCAGTAACACCAGTTAGATTTATAAAACCCGTAAAAAGTATAATAAAAAATGAAAGCAGAAACTTCATATATCTTTTTCGGAAAAGCTGAGCAAATGTAAAATAAGACCTATGTAACCACAAAATTTGAAGCTATAATTTTCATAGAAAATAGGTCATTGCGCAATATTTAGAGAAACAGAGATTTAACCTATTTTATAATAGCAATAACTCATTTTTTGAGACATTTAATTAAAAAATTAGCATAAAAATTATTTCTCCTACCGCTTTCATTTCTGAAAAATTTAGAAAAATTGAAAAATTAATGCTTCTTAAACAGCGTTCTGTTTAAAATGTCTTCTTTATTAAACACGGTTGAATCAAAAAAAGGGAAATTCTTTTAACTAATATCTAAAGCGGTAGAAACTTTGCGCATTTTCTCCTTAATCTCAGCAAATCCCGGATTGTGAATACTTCCCAAATGGGTATGTTTTCTACCTTCATCTGGTTTATAGGTTCCGGCCTGCACCTCTCCTCCTACTGTTTTATACGCCTCACGAAAAGATTTACCTTCTACTACAAGATTATTGATACTATCTACTGTAAATATGTATTTGTATTTATCTTCAGTAAGATCTATGTCTTTCACTACGATTTGAGCAATACTGTAATCAAAAATTTCAAGAATATCTTTAATATTTTCAATGGCATTGATGGTATTTTCCTTTAGCAATTGATAATCTCTGTGGTAACCACTAGGCAAGTTATTTGTAATTAAAATCATCTCTGTGCTCAATGCCTGAATTTTATTACACTTACCACGTATCAATTCAAAAACATCAGGATTCTTTTTGTGAGGCATAATACTACTCCCGGTTGTTAATTGCTCCGGGAAGCCTATAAATCCAAAATTTTGACTCATATACAAACAGATATCCATCGCAAAGCGAGAGAGCGTGTTTGCTAGACTTCCTAAAGTAGATGCAAGTGTACGTTCACTTTTACCTCGAGACATTTGAGCAGCTACTACATTGTATTTTAAGGTAGCAAAACCCATCTCTTTAGTTGTAAGGTTTCGGTCTATAGGAAATGAACTTCCGTAGCCTGCTGCAGATCCTAACGGATTCTGATCTACAATTTGCAATGTTGCATTGAGCAAAGTAAGATCGTCTATTAATAATTCTGCATACGCAGAAAACCATAATCCAAAACTACTGGGCATAGCTACCTGTAAATGTGTATACCCGGGAAGTAACTTGTGCTGATGCTTATCGGCAAGCTTCATCAAGGTTTCAAAAAGCGAAACGGTGCGCACGCGTATTTGCTGTAATTGGTCTTTATAGTATAAATGTAAGGCTACCAGAACCTGATCATTACGGGAACGAGCGGTATGTACTTTTTTACCGGTTTCTCCTAAAATGAGGGTAAGCTCTGCCTCTATTTTACTATGAATATCTTCATATTCCGGCTCAATAAAAAAATCTGGATTTTGCGTATGTGCCTCTAGAATTTCTAATTGAGGTAACAAACTTTCTAATTCATCAGCAGTTATAATCCCTACTTTTTGCAGCATAATTACGTGAGCACGTGTTGCCTGAACATCATATTTTGCAATATGTGTATCTATCTCACGATCATTACCTACCGTAAATTTGATGATTTTATCATCTATGTTTGCGCCTTTATCCCAAAGTTTCATTGTCCTCCCCTGACCCCTCCAAAGAAGGGAACCTTTATTTGTACTTTTAATCGCGAAGCGATTAAATAATATATTAGTTAAACGTGTTATTTTCCCCGTTATTAATTTCCCCTTTCGGGAATTAGGGGCTTACAGTATACTTTTAAGCAAATCTATGTAAATCTGAATACCTTCTTCAATTTCCTGTACATAAATAAACTCATTAGCGCTATGTGAACGTGTGCTGTCTCCCGGACCTAACTTTAGAGACGGACACGTCAAAACTGCCTGATCACTTAGTGTAGGAGAACCATATGTACTTCTACCCAACGCGATACCAGCTTTTACCAGATCGTGATCTTTAGGAATAGAAGATGAGTTTAAACGCAAACTACGCGCTACAATAGAATCACAAGGAGCTCTATCTTTTAGTAACTGAGCAATTTCCTGATTGCTATATTGATCATTTACACGTACATCTACCACAAGATCAACATCTGCAGGCACCGCATTGTGCTGTTTCCCGCCATTAATCTGTGTAACGGTCATTTTAACTTCTCCTAAAGCTTCAGAAACTTTTTCAAACTTAAAATCGTGAAACCACTGCAATACCGGAATACAATTGTAAATGGCATTATTATCATTAGGGTGTGCAGCGTGAGATGGTTTTCCTAATACTTTAGCATCAAAAACAACCAAACCTTTTTCTGCAATCGCAAGATTCATTAAGGTAGGCTCTCCCACTATAGCCACATCAATATGCGGTATTACCTCAAGCATACTGTTTAAACCGTTAGGACCGCTGCTTTCTTCCTCACCACTCGCTACGATAACAAGGTTGTATTTGGGGTTTTCGTGAGCATAGAAATAGGTAAAGGTTGCTATTAAAGAAACCAAACAACCGCCCGCATCATTACTTCCTAAACCATATAATTTACCATCTTCAATATCTGGCGAGTACGGGTCGCGTGTATAGCCATTATTAGGTTGAACCGTATCGTGATGACTATTTAACAGTAATGTGGTTTTACCTTCTTCAAAGTTTTTATTAATTGCCCAAATATTATTTGCCTGACGGCGAAAGGGTATCTCATGTGCCTTGAACCAATTTTCAATAAAAGCCGCGGTACCTTCTTCTTCTGAAGAAAAAGATTGCGTAGAAATCAAATTCTTTAATAATTCTAGCGCCTCTTGCGTAAGTTTTTCTATGTTCATTACAGTCTTAAGGTTGTAAAATTAGTAGTGGTATTTTGAAGCATTTGCGGTTTTCCCAGTTGAACTTTGCTTACTCCGTTTTTTAGAGCGTAAAAACAATTTTCTAACTTCGGAAGCATCCCATCTGCGATAACCTGATCTTTTAGTAATTCTGAATATTTAGAAGTATCTATTTCCTTTACTACTGAAGTCTCATCATTTATATCTAACAACACGCCGGCTTTCTCAAAGCAATAATTGAGCGTTACCTCATATTCTTTTGAAAGGCCAATTGCGAGTTCGCACGCAATCGTATCTGCATTGGTATTGAGTAACTGTCCTTTACCATCGTGCGTAATTGCACAAAACACTGGAGTTATATCTAAACTCAATAATTTATCTATCAATTCTGAATTTACGCCTACAACATCACCCACAAAGCCAAAATCAACATCTTTAACCGGCCGTTTTATAGAACGTATACTATTACCGTCTGCTCCTGAAAAACCAATTGCATTGCAGTTTCTGGCTTGCAAACCGGCCACAATAGTTTTATTAACCTTACCTCCATAGACCATCGTTATTACCTCTACGGTTTCGGCATCTGTAATTCTCCGGCCGTTAGTCATTTTAACTGGTATTCCCAGCCGTTCTGCTAATTGACTCGCAAGTTTTCCTCCACCGTGAACTAAAATTTTAGGTGCTGATAAAGCCGCAAAAGCATCTAAAAAAGCCTGAAGATCTTCTGCTCTTTCTATAATGTTTCCGCCTACTTTAACAATATTCAGGTTTTTCATAACTTGAGTTTAATTCAGATTTTCTAAAATCTTTTTTAAAACCACCTGAGCAGAATAGGTACGATTATTGGCTTGCTCTATAACCACAGAATTCTTTCCATCTAAAACACCATCTGTAACAATAACATTACGTCTCACCGGCAAGCAATGCATAAATTTAGCGTCGCCTAGTTTTTCTTCTGTAATGGTCCAGCTGCTGTGAGAATCTGTGGTCGCAAGAACTTTTCCGTAATTCTCATAATTACTCCAGTTTTTCACATAAACAAAATCTGCATCTTTTAAAGCTGCATCCTGATCGTATTCTACCGCAGAATCTTTTATAACAGCATCACTCAATTCATAACCTTTAGGGTGTGTTATGGTAAAATCTACATCCATTTTTTGCATCATTCCTATAAACGAGTTTGCCACTGCATGCGGCAACGCTTTAGGATGTGGAGCCCAACTTAAAACAACTTTTGGTTTCTTTTTCTGTGACAGTTCGGTAATGGTAATCGCGTCTGCAAGTGCCTGTAGCGGATGTGCCGTAGCACTTTCCATATTTACAACAGGCACAGATGCATACTTCACAAAGTTGGAAATCACATACTCTGACTCATCTTTAGCTTTATCGGTAAGGGTAGGAAAAGCACGTACCGCTATTATATCGCCATATTGCGAGATTACCTGTGCAGCTTCCTTAATATGCTCTGAGGTATCTGTATTCATAACAGTGCCATCCTCAAACTCGAGCTTCCAGGCATCACTATTAAAATTCATCACCGTGACATCCATTCCCAAATTACAGGCTGCTTTTTCGGTACTCAAACGCGTACGTAAGCTTGAATTAAAAAATAGCATTACTAGGCGCTTACGCTTACCCAATTGCTCATAAGAATACGGATTATTTTTAAGTTCGCGCGCTTGCGCAATAAGTTCCTGTAGATCTGTAATGTCGTCTAAACTGGTGTATTTTTTCATTAGTTGATTCCTGTCAAAATGGATTTAGCAGCCGAAATCTCTGCGTTATTTATAATTATAATTTTTCTAATTCTATTTTTAGTGCATCAAAAAACTGATCAATATGCTCATTCTGCACGGTTAGTGGCGGAAGAATACGTATCAGGTTTTTATTTTTTGCGCTTCCTGTAAAAATATGCTGATCGTAAATAAGCTTTTTACGCAACGCTGCGGTGTCAAAATCAAACTCAAGACCTAGCATTAAACCGCGGCCTTTCACTCCTTTAATCTGCGGAATATCTAAGGTTTTTGCCTTAAAATGATCCGAAACACGCAGTGCATGTTCCATAAGTTTTTCTTCTTCGAGAACATCTAATACGGTTAAAGCTGCAACACAAGCCAAATGATTTCCTCCAAAAGTGGTACCCAACATCCCATATTCTGCTTTAATAGTAGGATGAATTAAAATACCTCCTACCGGGAAGCCATTACCCATACCTTTTGCCATTGAAATCAACTCCGGCTCCACATCGTATTCCTGAAATGCAAAGAATCTTCCCGTACGTCCAAAACCGGCCTGTACTTCGTCTGCAATCAAGATTGTCCCAGTTTGTTTACAAAGCTTATCAACGCCTTCGTAAAATTCTTTCGTGCTGATGTCTAAACCACCTACGCCCTGAATAAATTCTACAATCACGGCACAAACATCACCCTTAGCTAAAACACCGGCTAGTGCATCAAGATCTCCCAGAGGTAAAAATTCTACCTCCTGTTGTGCATTTATAGGAGCAATAATTTTAGGGTTATCTGTAGCTGCAACAGCTGCAGAGGTTCTCCCGTGAAAACTGTTGTTAAAAGCAACAACCTTTTTTCTGCCGGTTACAAAGGACGCCATTTTAAGCGCATTCTCATTAGCTTCGGCTCCACTACTACACATAAATAGCTGGTTACCGGGGCAATTAGCTTGAATAGGCAAACGTTCTCCTAAAGCCTCCTGCAACGGGTTGTGCACCGCATTGCTGTAGAAGCCTATATCACCTAGCTGTTTAGTTAAATTCTCAACATATTTAGGATGCGAGTGACCTATAGATATCACAGCATGACCGCCATATAAATCTAAGTATTTTGTAGGTTTTGCATCATAAACCCAAACATCCTGCGCCTTAACAGGCGTTACATCGTATAACGGATAAACATCAAATAAACTCATTATTTTTGATCGGTTTTAATCACATTAATTTTATTAAAAGAAGCTACCATTCCTTGTATCAAAGAGGAACTCAGACCTTTATGTTCCATCTCGTTTAGTCCTTCTATAGTACAACCTTTAGGTGTAGTGACGCGGTCTATCTCTTCTTCAGGATGGTTACCAGATTCTATAAGCAGTTTTGAAGCTCCATTACACGTGTGCATTGCAAGCTCCTGTGCTTCTCTTGCATCAAAACCTAACTGAATAGCCGCTTGTGTAGTTGCTCGTATTAACCGCATCCAAAATGCTATACCACTTGCACAAACCACTGTCGCTGCCTGCATTTGACTCTCAGGAATTACAAGACTGTTTCCTAAACGGTTAAAAATCGCTTCTGCAATTTTTATACGTTTCATCCCCTTTTCATTACTTGCCAGGCAAGTCATAGAAGCACCTACTGCTATTGCGGTATTGGGCATCGCTCGTATGATAAATTGATCTGTACCTACAATTGCTTCAATTTGTGAAATTTGATATCCTGTAATTGTTGAAATCAATACATGCTTATCAGTAAGTTCTCCTTTAATATCGTTTAAAATAGCACTCAATTGCGCCGGCTGAACTGCAAAAATGATAATATCTGACTTCTGTACAGCTTCCACATTATTCGAAGTCACATACACATTTTTATATTCTGCATATGATTCTATCCCAACCGGATTTCGGCGAGTCATATATAACGACGTTATGGCGTTATTTGTAATAAGACCTTTAGCTATCGCAAGCCCTAAATTTCCGGTTCCTATAATTGCTATTTTCATAATTCTCACCCCAGCCCCTCAAAAGAGAGGGGCGTTGGATTTATTTTTTTATTATTTTCTTCATTTCCGCAAAGGCGGAAATCTATTCTGTACTCGCATCGCCGCCAACCCTACTTCTGAAAGAGAATAGAGAGATTCTATTAGAAATAACTACCTTTTAAATTGAGACCTTCAGTCTGTGGAAGCCCGAAAATAAGATTCATATTTTCTACTGCTTGCCCTGAAGCTCCTTTTAAAAGATTATCAATACAGCTTGTAATTAGCAATTGGTTTCCCTGTTTGTGTAGATGAATCAAACATTTATTTGTATTTACCACCTGTTTCATATGCACATCTGTTTCAGAAATAAATGTGAAAGGTGCATCAGCATAATAGTCTTGATACACTTTTTTAATCGCATCTAAGTCGCCATCAAATTTGGTATATGCCGTAGCGAAAATCCCTCTTGAAAAATTACCGCGGTTCGGTAAGAAAAAAATTTCGTTATCAAAATTAGATTGTAACTGTGTTACCGTCTGATTAATTTCACCCATATGCTGGTGGGTAAATGGCTTATAGTAAGAAAAGTTATTATCTCTCCAAGTGTAATGTGTTGTTGCAGAAAGGGAAGTACCTGCACCGGTTGCTCCCGTAACGGCATTAACGTGAATGTCTGCGGTAATCTTTCTGGCATCAGCAAGGGGCAACAAAGCCAATTGAATTGCTGTTGCAAAACAACCCGGATTTGCAATAGATCCCGCTTGTTTAATACTGTCTCTATTTAATTCTGTTAAGCCGTATACAAATTCCCGACCTTGAAATTCTGCATATGGTTTTAAGCGAAAATCGTTACTTAGATCTATTATAATAGTACGCTCTTCAAAAACATGCGCATCTAAAAATGCCTTTGAATTGCCGTGACCAAGACATAGAAAAACCACATCTACCGAAAAATCAACTGCATCAGCAAATCGCAATGCTGTGCTACCTAATAAATCCTGATGCACATCGCTTAATAAATTACCGGCATTTGAGGTGCTATAAACAAAACTCAGTTCTATATGTGAATGGTTTAATAAAATACGCAGTAGTTCACCTGCCGTATATCCTGCTCCACCTACTATTCCCGCTTTGATCATTAGTTTCCGTTTACGTGGTTATAAATCTTATTTTGATTTCCCGTGATTTTTATAAAACCTTTAGCATCATCCGCAGTCCATCCTTTATTCATTTCGCCATAAGCTCCAAACGATGCATTCATCAAATCGTGATCAGACTTAATACCTTCTAGCGTAAAACGATATGGATGTAAGGTTACATATACTTCACCACTAACATTTTTTTGACTGTCTTCTAAAAACGCTTCCATATTGCGCATAGCCGGATCTAGATATTGACCTTCGTGCAAATGCATTCCATAGAAATTAGCGAGGTAATCTTTGTGCTGCATTTGCCATTTTGTTAGCGTGTGCTTCTCTAAAAGATGGTGTGCTTTTATAATAATTACAGGTGCTGCGGCTTCAAAACCTACTCGACCTTTAATACCTATAATGGTATCTCCCACGTGAATATCACGACCTATACCAAAGGGAGCTGCAAGCTTTTGCAGTGTTTCAATATTCTCTACTGCACCTGCAGACTTACCATTTACAGCGGTTAATTCTCCTTTTGTAAAAGTTAAGGTCACGTGCTCAGCTTCTGTTTTTTCTACTTGTGACGGAAAGGCAGATTCCGGAAGTCCCTGATGTGAGGTCAAGGTTTCACTCCCTCCTACACTGGTCCCCCAAAGACCACGGTTTACCGAATATTTAGCCTTTTCCCAGGCCATTTCAACACCGTGACTTTTTAAATAATCAATCTCTGCTTGTCTTGAAAGTTGTAAATCACGTATAGGCGTTATGATCTCAATTTCTGGAGCTAATGTCTGAAAAATCATATCAAAACGCACTTGATCATTCCCTGCACCGGTACTCCCGTGAGCAACATATTGCGCATCTATAGATTTAGCATAGTTAATAATCTCAACTGCCTGAATAATACGTTCTGCACTTACTGAAAGCGGATATGTATTATTTTTTAGAACATTCCCGTAGATAAGATTTTTTACAACTTTATTGTAAAAACGATCTACAGCCTGTATGTTTTTATAGGATTTAGCTCCTATTTTTAAAGCTTTAGATTCAATCTCATCAATCTCTTCCTGACTAAAACCTCCGGTGTTTATACTCACCGCGTGAACTTCAAAACCTTTTTCTTCGGAAAGGTATTTTGCGCAATAACTGGTGTCGAGACCGCCACTGTAGGCGAGAACTAATTTTTTCATGCTTAACTGTTTTGTCTTAGATTCTACTGAAGTACTCTAAGCGTTTTAATCTTGATTCTTTTTATCTTTCTTAAGAAACAAATGTTCTTTAATGCTTTTTAAACGGGTAAAAGCTTTAGGGTTCATCTCTTTCTTTACTTCAGCTTCTACCGCTTTCTTTTTTTCCTCTTTCACAGGATCATACAACATCCCGGTACATAAGCACATTTTCTGCTCCGTACGCTGTAGAATATCATAGTTGCGACAAGTTTGGCACCCTTTCCAGAAGGTAGGATCATCTGTAAGTTCAGAGAATGTAACCGGTCTATATCCTAAATCAGAGTTAATTTTCATCACCGCAAGACCTGTAGTAATACCAAAAACTTTAGCATCTGGATACTTAAACCGGGAGTGTTTAAAAATGGCTTCTTTTATTTGTCTCGCAAGACCGCTCCCTCTGTAGTCAGGATGTACAATAAGACCACTATTGGCTACAAATTTTCCATGACCCCAAGCTTCAATATAGCAGAAACCCGCAAATTTCTCACCATCGAGAGCGATAACGGCATTTCCGTTTTCCATCTTAGTAATTACATACTCTGGAGTACGTTTTGCGATACCGGTACCACGAACTTTTGCTGATTCTGCGATGGTATCGCATATATATTGTGCATATCCCGCATGGGATTTATTTGCAATAATAATTTCCATATTCTTTTGAATTGGAAGTTAGAAAAAAAGTGAAATTGAAATTGAAGACGGAACCGGACTCACCTAAGTTCCCAAGAAAACTGCACCCACTAGGGGCGGCGACGCTCATAACGGCGTACAGGAATAGCAACCAATGTAGTATGGGTCTCAACTGGGTATAATGATAAAAGCACAGCTTTTACAGCTTGCTTTATTTCATTTATATGTTGATGTATTCCTTTCATTTGTTATGCTAAAGTACAAAGTAGATTTAAATGACAGACCATTTTACTTGGTAAATGTCAAATAAATCTACTTTTTTATGATTTCTTCAAGTTTCAGGTAAAAAATAAATTTTCACTGCTGTATTTTTAACTAAACAACCATTTATTAAGTATTATAATAAGTAATCTGTACTTACAAAATTTGATTTCTTAGTATCTAATAACTCATTAAGTATTGCGTTATTGTAATCATTATCTTTTGAAGCTACAAATGTACGTATCGAAAAGGAGCGCAACGCATCGTGAACACTTAATGTACCTACCGCAGAATCTTTTCTACCTGTAAAAGGATACACATCTGGACCTCGCTGGCACGAACTATTTAAATTAACACGACATACTAAGTTTACTAAGGTATCAATTAGTGGAGCGAGCGCTTTTACATCTTTTCCAAAAAGACTTACCTGCTGCCCGTAATTAGATTCTGCCATATCATCAAGAGGTTCATCTATATGTTTAAACGTAAGCACAGGAACAACCGGGCCGAATTGCTCTTCTTTATAAACCTGCATTTCTTTAGTTACAGGAAATAAAACTGCAGGCCAAATAAAATTCTCAGAATGTGTACCTCCTTTTTCATTTAAGATAGAAGCTCCTTTAGCTTTAGCATCATCTATCAATTCCTGAATGTAAGTAGGTTTAGAAGGTTCTGGTAAGGGCGTCAACTTAACTCCATCTTCCCAGGGCAAGCCAAATTTTAATGCGTCTACAGCCTCTGCATATTTGCGATTAAATGTCTCCGCGATATTTTCGTGCACGTAAATCACTTTTAACGCAGTACAACGCTGTCCATTAAAAGATAACGTACCTGCAATACACTCTGCTACTGCAAGATCTAAATCTGCATCTGGTAAAATAATAGCAGGGTTTTTAGCTTCTAAACCTAAAACTAAACGTAAACGGTTTTGCTTAGGATGTAACTTTTGTAAAGCATTAGCAGAAGAACTGTGGCCTATGAGTGCCAGCACATCTATTTTTCCGGTTTCCATTGCTGGAGAGGCAATCTCTCTACCTCTACCAAATACTACATTTACAACACCGGCAGGAAAACTTTCCTGAAATGCTTCTAGTAACGGAGCTATTAATAAAACACCGTGTTTAGCCGGTTTAAATACTGCTGTATTCCCCATAATTAAAGCGGGAATAAGCAAACAAAAAGTTTCATTAAGGGGGTAGTTATAAGGCCCTAAGCACAATACAACTCCTAAAGGACCACGGCGTATGTGTGCATGAATACCATCGTGCTTGTAAAACTTTGCACTATCGCGATCCATATCTTTATAATCTGCGATGGTATCATTAATATACTCAACTGTACGATCAAATTCTTTCTGGCTGTCTGGGTAATTTTTGCAAATTTCCCACATCAAAAGTTTAACGATAAGCTCTCGCTTAGTTTTCATCTTTTCCACAAATGACTCCATACATTTAATACGGTCAGCGACTTTCATAGTAGGCCACAACCCTTGCCCTTTATCATAGGCTTTATGAGCTGCATCAACTGCTAGTAGAGCTTCCGTTTTACCCAGATTAGGAGTTGATCCCAGTCGGGTAGGCTTTCGTTCTCCGTCAATTTCGGTATGAATACTTGAGAAAACATCAGCAGTTTTACCCTCCCAATTTAAAAGCTTTCCATCTATTAAATAGGTTTTCTGCTCTATGGGTGTTACTTTAAATTGTTCTGGTATTTCTGTAGTAAGTTGTTTCATGGCTCGTTTTATGTGTTCTGAATTGGTATTGACTGAATGCAAAAAATCGCATAATCAAATAAGGAATTCAAATAAATCTGGTTTGTCATTTAAATACTCTCCAAAGAAGTTGCGATTTTTCATACGCGCGATAAGTGGGTTTAAGCTGGCTGAATCTTTAATTTCTATACCAACCACGGCCGGACCGTCTTCTCGTGAGGTTTTTTTCTTATATTCAAAAAAGGTTATATCGTCGTCTGGCCCCAAGATTTCATTTAAAAATTCACGTAAGGCTCCTGCACGCTGTGGGAACCGAATTATGAAATAATGCTTTAATCCTCTGTAAAGCAAAGCGCGCTCTTTAATTTCGGCAGTTCTGGTAATATCGTTGTTACTTCCACTAACGATACACACCACATTTTTACCTTTAATCTCATCTGCAAACTGATCGAGCACTGCCAAAGTTAGCGCTCCTGCTGGTTCAACAACAATTGCATCTTTATTATATAAATCTAAAATAGTCTGGCACACTTTACCTTCTGGAACCGTTACCATCTGATGTAAATATTCTTTGCAAATTGCAAAATTGCGATCACCTACACGTTGTACGGCTGCACCATCAACAAACTTTTCGATTAAAGAAAGAGTTGTATTTTCTCTGTTAAATATAGAAGTACTCATAGACGGTGCTCCCTCAGGCTCTACCCCTATGACTTTAGTATTTGGAGACAACAGATGAAAAACAGTGCTCAACCCTGAAGCTAAACCACCACCACCTACCGGTACAAAAACATAATCAATCTCTTCAGATGCTTGTTCTATAATTTCTAATCCTACAGTAGCCTGACCTTCTATTATTTTTTCGTCATCAAAAGGATGTACAAATATTTTACCCAACGCGTCGCAATCAATTTTTGCAGCTTTGTATGCATCATCAAAGGTGTCACCGGTTAATACAATAGTCGCATAATCTCCCCCAAACATTTTAACCTGTTCTGTTTTCTGATTTGGTGTAGGCGCAGGCATAAAAATAGTGCCGTTAATCTTAAGCTTGGCACACGCATAAGCAACCCCTTGAGCGTGATTACCTGCGCTGGCACAAACAATACCTTTATCCCTATCTTCCTGAGATAACGAACTAATTTTATTAAATGCTCCTCTAATCTTATAGGATCGTACCTGCTGTAAATCTTCTCTCTTTAAGAGAATATTTGCATCTAAACTACGCGAGTAGCTTAGACTAGGTAATAAAGGAGTTAAGGCCGCAACCCCTCTCAAGGTATCTGCAGCCTTTCTAACATTTTCTAAATCTGGAAAATATGTGGTTTTTAAGTCGCTCAAAATTGGAACTATTTTGATTGACTAAACGTATTCACAGCCGATTATGATCGTAAATACGTTTAGTTTAAACAGTGAATTTTAAAATTATTAAGCTGTAACTGCTTCTTGTGAAGCAACAGTCTTAATATCTTTCATTGCAGTCATAGATTCTCTCAACCACCCTCCTACAGCTTCTACCTCGTGTGAGCGTATAGCGTCATTAACTGCTATTAATGCTTTATTATCTACACCATTATCGGTTGCGTAAGCTTTTCCGATTACGTTAGTATCTATGTTTTTCATAAAATCTGTCAACATAGGCTTACACGCATGATCAAATAAATAGCAACCGTATTCTGCAGTATCAGAGATCACACGGTTCATCTCAAATAATTTTTTACGAGCAATCGTATTTGCAATTAAAGGTGTTTCATGTAATGACTCATAATAAGCAGACTCTTCAATAATACCTGCTTCAGTCATTGTTTCAAAAGCAAGTTCAACACCGGCTTTAACCATTGCAATCATCAATACCCCGTGATCAAAGTATTCCTGCTCACTAATTTCCTGACTACCTGCTGGAGTTTTTTCAAAAGCGGTTTCTCCAGTTTCTGCTCTCCATTTATGAAGATTTACATCATCATTAGCCCAGTCTTCCATCATTGTTTTTGAGAAATGACCAGAGATGATATCATCCATATGTTTATGAAATAATGGACGTGTTATTTCTTTGATTTCTTCAGCTAATTCAAAGGCTTTAATCTTTGAAGGATTGTTAAGACGATCCATCATATTGGTAATACCACCATGCTTAAGCGCTTCCGTAATTGTCTCCCAACCGTACTGAATCAGTTTTGAAGCATAACCTTTATCTATTCCTTTTTCAATCATTTTATCAAAACAGAGAATAGAACCTGTTTGAAGCATACCACATAAAATAGTTTGTTCACCCATTAAATCACTTTTAACCTCAGCAACAAAAGAAGATTCTAAAACACCTGCTCTGTTTCCACCGGTTGCAACCGCGTATGCTTTTGCCTGATCTAAACCGTGACCCTGCGGATCATTTTCGGGATGCACTGCAATTAATGTAGGCACTCCAAAACCACGCTTATATTCTTCTCGTACTTCAGATCCCGGGCACTTAGGTGCACACATAATTACCGTAAGATCTTTACGTATTTGCATCCCTTCTTCTACGATATTAAAACCGTGACTGTAAGCTAAAGTTGCCCCCTCTTTCATCAATGGCATAATTGCATTTACTACCGAAGTATGCTGCTTATCTGGTGTAAGATTACAAACCAGATCTGCAGTAGGAATTAACTCTTCGTAAGTACCTACATTAAAACCATTTTCAACAGCATTTTTATACGAAGCTCTTTTTTCTTTAATAGCACTTTCACGAAGTGTGTAAGAAATATCTAGACCACTGTCACGCATGTTTAAACCTTGATTTAAACCCTGTGCACCGCAGCCTACGATTACTACTTTCTTATCGCGTAAGGCTTCTATTCCGTTAGAAAACTCATCAGACTCCATAAATCGGCATTTTGCCAGCTGAGCTAACTGATCTCTTAGGGATAGTGTATTAAAGTAATTTGACATTTTGATATGTTTTATTGATTATGATTAGTTGTTTTATTCTGCAAATTCTGCGAGCATCGTAGAAATTTTCATTTCATCTTTTGTAACAGCAATACGACCTGATCGTACAAATTGCATAATACCAAAAGCACTAAGTTCTCTGTAAAGCAATTCTATTTCTGAGCGACGTCCCGCTTTCTCAAGCACAAAAAATTCTTTGTTTACCGTAACAATCTGCGCGTTGCTTTCTTTGATAATATTCTGAATCTGGCGTTCTTCAAACAACAGATCAGATTTGATTTTAAATAAGCACGTTTCTAAGAAAATAGTCTGTTCATCGGTATGATAAAAAGCTTTAATAACCTCAACTTGTTTTTCTAACTGCCCGATGATTTTTTTGATTTGTTCTTCAGTTACATTAATAACAATTACAAATCTTGATACTCCTTCAATCTCAGACATCGAAGTATTTAAGCTCTCGATGTTTATTTTTCTACGCTGAAATATTGCCGAAATACGATTTAATAAACCGATGTTATTTTCGGTATAAATAGATACGGTGAATGTTTTTATTTCGCTCATAATTATTCTAATCTAATGTCTGAAACTGATGCTCCTGATGGAATCATTGGGAACACATTATCTTCTTTTTCTACTTTTACCTCTAAAAAGTAAGGGCCGTCTGAAGCTAGCATCGTTTCTATAGCACCTGCTAAATCTTCGCGCTTTGTTACTTTCTGGGCGTCTATGAAGTAGCCTTTTGCAATAGCTACAAAATCTGGATTTACCATTTCTGTAGAAGCGTAACGACGATCAAAAAACAGTTGTTGCCACTGGCGCACCATTCCTAAAAAGTCATTATTTAATACTACAATTTTTACAGGAACCTTAGTTTGAAAAATGGTACCTAATTCCTGAATTGTCATTTGGTATCCACCATCACCTATAATTGCCACAACAGGGCGATCTGGAGCTCCCATTTTTGCACCTATAGCCGCAGGAAGAGCGAAGCCCATAGTCCCTAAACCACCAGATGTAATATTACTTTTTGATTTATTGAATTTTGCATAACGGCAAGCTATCATCTGGTGCTGCCCTACATCAGATACAATTACCGCATCTCCTTTAGTTACTGTATTGATACCTTCTAAGACCTCACCCATAGTAAGGCCTTCTTTGGTAGGATGTATATCGTCGTTTATGATTTTATCATATTCGGTTTTATACATATCCTTAAATTGCTGATGCCACTCTGTATGTGACTTTTCTTCGAGTAATGGAAGTAGTGCTGCGAGGCTTTCTTTACTATTCCCTAAAACCGCAACATCTGCAGTAACGTTTTTATTTACTTCGGCAGGATCTATTTCAAAGTGAATCACCTTAGCCTGCTTTGCATAGGTTTTTAAATCTCCGGTAACGCGATCATCAAATCGCATCCCTATAGCTATTAGAACATCACATTCATTTGTAAGCATATTAGGAGCGTAATTACCGTGCATCCCAACCATACCTACATTTAACGGGTGGTCTGTAGGTATTGCAGAAACTCCTAGAATTGTCCAGGCAGCAGGTATTCCTGATTTTTCTACAACAGCCTTAAACTCTTCTTCAGCTTTACCTAAAATAACACCCTGACCCCAAACGATCAACGGTTTTTTTGCTGCGTTGATTATTTTTGCTGCTGCCGCTACATCGTCTGGAATTAATTTAGGAACTGGCTTGTAACTACGTATAGCCGTACACTTTTTATATTTAAAATCAAACTCTTCAAACTGAGCATCTTTTGTAATATCTATCAATACAGGACCTGGACGACCACTGCGTGCGATGTAAAAGGCTTTCGCCATTACTTCAGGTATTTCAGAAGCTTTAGTCACCTGGCAATTCCATTTTGTTACCGGTGTAGAGATCCCAATAATATCTGTTTCCTGAAATGCATCACTCCCTAATAAATTAGATGCTACCTGACCGGTAATACATACCATAGGCGTAGAATCTATCTGTGCATCTGCAATACCGGTAATCAGGTTTGTAGCTCCGGGACCTGAAGTTGCAATAGCAACTCCCACTCTCCCACTCACACGTGCATACCCTTGAGCAGCATGAGTTGCTCCTTGCTCGTGACGGGTAAGTATGTGGTTTATCTGATCTTGATACTTATACAACTCATCATATACCGGCATAATGGCCCCACCAGGATAGCCGTATAAGGTATCGACCCCTTCTGCAAGTAAACATCTTATGATTGCCTCCTTACCTGTGATACGCTCTGTTGCTTGCGAATCTGTGGCCTGTAATTTAATAGTTTGTGTTTCCATAAGCCTACTGCTACATTTCGTCTGTCACACATCCTTCAGATGCAGAAGACACTGTTTTTGCATATTTATAAAGTACCCCACGCTCAAATTTAAGTTTTGGAGCTGTCCATTTTTCTTTTCGTTTAGCCAGTTCCTCATCAGAAACATTGACTGAAATGGTATTTTCTTCTGCGTTAATAGTTATGATATCTCCATTTTCAATTAAAGCTATATTACCACCCGTTTGTGCTTCAGGAGTAATGTGTCCCACCACAAAACCGTGTGTGCCTCCAGAAAAACGGCCATCTGTAATTAAGGCAACCTCTTTACCAAGGCCTGCTCCCATAATTGCTGCCGTAGGTTTTAACATCTCTGGCATTCCGGGTCCGCCTTGTGGGCCTTCATACCTAATAACAACTACATCTCCTTTTTTAACCTCACCTTTACCTATACCGTCATTTGCTGCGTACTCCCCGTCAAATACACGAGCTGTACCGCTAAAGTGTAATCCCTCTTTACCTGTAATTTTAGCAACACTACCTTCTGTAGCTATATTACCGTAGAGAATACGTATGTGGCCGGTTTCTTTAATAGGGTTTTCTTTAGTATGAATCACATCTTGACCTTCATCAAGATCAGGAACCTCCGCAAGATTTTCGGCAAGTGTTTTACCAGTTACAGTAAGACATTCACCGTGCAGCATACCTTCAGCAAGCATATATTTTAAAACTCCGGGAACACCACCTACATTATGAAGATCTTCCATAAGGTATTTTCCGCTAGGCTTTAAATCTGCTAAAAATGGTGTAGTATCGCTTATTCTCTGAAAATCTGCCAACTTGAATTCTAGCTGTGCAGCTTTCGCTATTGCTAAAAAGTGAAGAACCGCATTAGTAGAACCGCCTAAAACAGTTACTAATCGTACTGCATTTTCTAATGATTTTGCAGTCACAATATCACTGGGTTTAATATCTTTTTCGATAAGGTTGCGCAATGCAGAACCCAGACGTTTACATTCTTCTTCTTTATTACTACTTACTGCAGGGTTTGAGGAGTTATAAGGTAACGACATTCCTAATGCTTCAATTGCAGAAGCCATTGTGTTTGCAGTATACATACCACCACAGGCGCCAGCACCGGGACAGGCTTTATTAATTACACTCTTAAATTCTGCCTCATCAATAGTTCCTGAAACTTTAGATCCCCAGGCTTCAAAAGCCGAAACAACATCTAGCTTTTTACCATTATGACAACCCGGAGCAATTGTACCACCATATACTAAAATAGAAGGCCTGTCTAATCGCAATTGTGCCATTAAAGCACCCGGCATATTTTTATCACAACCTACTACGGTTACCAGTGCATCATAACTCATCGCCTGCACAACAGTCTCCATAGAATCTGCAATTATATCACGCGATGGCAGTGAAAAACGCATTCCTGGAGTTCCCATAGAAATACCATCACTTACACCTATTGTATTAAATATAAGACCTACAAGGTCATTAGCATCTACACCCTCTTTTACATAAGTTGCTAGATCATTAAGATGCATATTACACGGGTTACCTTGATATCCCGTACTTGCAATGCCCACCATAGGTTTTTTAAAATCTTCATCTGTAAGACCTATTGCGTGCAACATCGCTTGAGCTGCCGGCTGAGTTGGGTCTTGAGTAACTGCTTTACTGTATTTGTTTAATTCCATTTTTTTAAATCTGTACCGAAATTAATTAATCCTGTTCTCAACTATTTTGCAACAAAAAAGCTTTGAATATATCAGACGTTCACAAAAACTTGTTAAAGCTCTGAAAAACAATATTTTAACCTTATAATACTACTATGTTCAACTCCTAAAATCTATTTGATTTTTGTTGAATAATGCTGATTTTGAGTTTGTTAAATATTTACATTAGTGATTTATATCCAAAAAAAAACCTTCCAAAATACGGAAGGTCTAGTATATAATACACCGTCCCGCATTAAGGGTTCTTAATGACGATAGAATGTATACGAATTATTTGCTTTCTCATTACAGACCAAAAGTATTGAATTTTAAACCTAACAGTTAACCTACGGCGACTAAATGAACACTAAGGTCTCATTTTTAGAAATACTGAATTTTAGGAAGGGTTTAAGGCTTTTAAGTTATGAGAAGAACAGTGCTTTTGTATTTTTATTGAAAATTATTAAACGCATTTAGGGATGAATTATAGAAAATTAGGCAAAACAGGATTTAAAGTTTCAGAAATCGCACTTGGTACATGGCAGGTAGGTGGCAAATGGGGTTCGGGATTTGATAATTCTAATGCAGATACCATTTTAAATACAGCTATAGATGAAGGCATCAATTTTATTGACACCGCAGATGTTTATGAAAATGGTTTGAGTGAAGCTGCAGTAGGACGTGTTGTAAAATCCCGATCTGAAAAAGTATATGTTGCCACAAAATGTGGTAGACAAATAAATCCGCATATTGACGCAGGCTATTCTATAAAAGCATTGAGGGGTTTTGTTGAAGGTAGTTTAAAAAACACAGGGTTAGAACGCTTAGACCTTATACAACTACACTGCCCACCTACTGACACCTATTACAGACCTGAGATTTTTGGTCTTTTTGAAGATCTTAAAAAAGAAGGTAAAATTGCAAATCTAGGTGTGAGTGTTGAGAAAGTTGAAGAAGGCCTAAAAGCAATGCAATACGATAATGTGACTACAGTACAAATCATTTTTAATCTGTTTAGACAACGTCCTGCTGAGCTATTTTTTAGCGAGGCAGAAAAGAATGATATTGGAGTAATTGTACGCGTTCCGTTAGCAAGCGGTTTGTTAACCGGAAAATTTGATACAAACAGCTCTTTTGATGAAGAAGATCACCGAAATTTTAACCGTAATGGGGAAGCCTTTGATAAAGGAGAAACTTTTTCTGGCGTTAATTTTGAAAAGGGGCTTCATGCAGTAAGCGAGTTAAAAAGCGTATTTCCTGATTCTGAGAACCTGGCTCCTATTGCATTGCAATGGATATTAAATCACCCTACTGTAAGTACCGTAATCCCAGGCGCTTCTAAAACTGAGCATTTACAATCTAATCTTTCAATTTATAATCGTGAAAAGTTAAGTTCAGACCAAATCAAAAAAATGAATGCGATTTATAAAGAATACATCAAACCAGATGTACATCAGCGGTGGTAAATGGAAGTTGAATGTTAATCGTGGAATCGTTGAAAACTAATATTTTTCTTCTTTCTCCTTACTTTACTTTTATCAGAAACTAGTTTGTATTTCTAATTTAGTATTTCCTATTTTTTACTCCAGGATTTTTCCGTATTTGGTTAAATCTGGAGTAAAACCTAATGAAGAATAAAGTTTTCTGGCCTTTTTATTATCATCAAAAACATTCAAAGTTAGTAAGCTATAGCCACAGTCTTTTGTCCATTCTTCAGCTTTACTCATTAGCAGTTTTCCTATGCCGCGACCTCGAGCATTTGGTGAAACGATAATGTCTGCAATATGACCGTGTGGCTCTCTGTGATAATAATCGGTTCCTATTTCTAAAAATATAAATCCCAGTTGCTGCTTATTTTCTTCATCTTCCGCAATAAAAATGGCATTATCCTTATTTCCGTCCAGAATTTCAGCTTTAATAATACGTTGATCAATATCAAGCATCACATTAGGATCACGCCAATGTGGTAACTCAGGATCTGTAAGGCTGGGAAGTAATTCCAGAATAAAGTTAGTATCTCTTTTTTCTACGCGTTTAATGTTTACTGAAGGCATATTTGAAAATAAATATTAATGATTACACATTTTTAATAGCATACCCCATTATAAAAACTGTAAAAAATATTTTAACTCCCAGTCTTCTTTCCTATAGTTTATACATTAAAGACTAGGAGCTAATTTTAGGTATGTTCTAAATTATAACAAACTATTCTTAATAATTAAGAATCTAAAATTTATTAAAATACACCGTTTTTTTATTTACAAACTCTTGTATTCCGTCTATAGAAAGTTCGCGGCCATAGCCCGAAATCTTAGTTCCTCCAAAAGGCAATCGCGGATCGCTTTTTACAAGATCATTTACAAAAACGGCACCGTCATCAAATTGCGGAACCAGTCGTTTTGCTCGGGCTTTATCTTCTGTAAAGATGGAAACTCCCAGACCAAAAATTGATTGATTTACTAAATCAACAGCTTCTTCTTCAGTTTTAAAAGTGGTAATACCTATTACAGGACCAAAGGTTTCTTCTTTAAACAACGTCATATCTGAAGTTACGTCACCCACAATTGTAGGTTCAAAATAGGCCTTATTACGTTTCCCTCCCAGCAATAATTTTCCTCCTGCTTTAAGTGTTTTATTCAGCTGTTCTTCTAATTCTTCGGCAAGATCCTCACGCGCCATTACACCTATATAGGTATCTTCATTAATAGGATCGCCGCTTTTTAAGTTTTTGACTGCTGCCACAAACTTTTTAGTAAACTCCTCTACAATATCTTCGTGAACAATTAAACGTTTACCGGCGATACAACTCTGTCCTGTATTTTGAAAACGAGCTGTAACTGTTTTTTTAAGCGTTTCTTCAAGATTACAATCTTCAAATAAAACCAGCGCATTACTACCGCCTAATTCTAAAACCGATTTTTTAATCTCACTCCCTGCGGTAGAAGCAACAGCCTTTCCGGCGGGTGTGCTTCCTGTTAGTGTCACCGCTTTAACTTTAGGATTCTTAATTACATCTTCTATTTTTGAGCTGCTTAACGGTAAATGCGTAAAGCAATTTTTAGGAAAACCTGCACGCTCAAAAACCTTCTGTATATTGTCTGCACTACGCATCACATTACTCGCGTGTTTCAAAATGCCAATATTACCCGCCATTAATGCTGGTGCCGCGAAGCGAAACACTTGCCAAAACGGATAATTCCACGGCATAACAGCAAGTACAACGCCTATAGGCTCGTAGCTCACATAGCTTTCTTCTGCGTCTGTTTCTATACTCTTAGGTGCTAATTGATCTGCTGCATTTTCTGCATAAAAGTCACAAACCCATGCACATTTTTCGATTTCGGAAATTGCCTGAGTAATGGGTTTTCCCATCTCTAAGGTCATTGTCTCTGCATATTCCTGCTTATTATTCCTGAGCTCTGCAGCCGCCGCTTTCATCAACTTACTGCGTTCTGCATATGATGTTTTCCGCCAGGATAAGAATCTATCGTGCGCTTGATCTATAGCACTTTTAGTTTCTTCGATTGTTAATTCTTTAGTTTCGAATACAACTTTTTGGTTGTATGGATTTATAGATTGAATCATCAGAATATGTTTAGTTTTTTCGAATTATTTTATAAAGTTAGAAAGCGTTATACAAAGCCCTTGGCCGATTAAGAGCACTTTAACGTAAGAAGGTTGGGAATGCAAATTTGAGAAGCTGCAGAATATAAATTGATCCTAAAATAAAGAGCTTTTTTATAAAATAGATTCTAAGTGTTTATAAGTCGTTCACAACTCTTTTGGCTTCATTCTTGAAGCCTATTTATTATAATTAATTTTAGAAAACTTCTTATTATGAAAACTCGAGATACGCAACTCATAGACGTAAGACCAGAAATACCTTCGGCTAAAATAAATGATCAAATGAGTGCCGAAGAGCATTTTCAAAATGCGACACTCAGACCAGTTGCAAAACTTCAAAATGATTTATTAGTTGAAGCGTTTAGGAATTATATCGCTAAGCACAAGAATGTGTATTACAATCTAACGGTAGAAAAACGCCTGGCTTATATTGAAAATGCAATACAGAAGGATATTAAATTTAGAAACAGTCTTAAAGGGATGCTTATAGGTCAATTTACACTTGAGGAGTACCGAACTTATATTAAAAACTCTTCGGCATTAAATAAGCGTATGATGAATTTGGTGCGTGAACGTATACAGAGCAATATTCAATTGCTTGAAAAGGAAATGGCAGTTTAGTGTTTTTTTGGTATACTTAAAATAGAAATATATAGAGATAGCTCTTCAATATTTATTACTAAAAAAATCCCTCTAGAACAATATCCAGAGGGATTTTTAATATTATAAACTACTTATAGCTGCTGCAGCTACGTTTTATACATTAAATAAGAAGTGCATCACATCGCCATCTTTAACGATATAATTTTTTCCTTCTACACCCATTTTACCGGCTTCTTTCACTTTAGCTTCGCTACCAAATTTTACAAAATCTTCGTAGCCTATAACCTCAGCACGTATAAATCCTTTTTCAAAATCAGTATGAATTACTCCTGCAGCCTGTGGCGCAGTAGAACCTATATTAATTGTCCATGCTCGTACTTCTTTTACACCTGCAGTAAAGTAGGTTTGTTGCTTTAACAATTTATAAGCCGCACGTATTAGTTTTGCAGAACCCGGTTCATCAAGACCTATATCCTGTAAAAACATCTGGCGCTCTTCATAATCATCAAGTTCTGTTATATCTGCTTCAGTACCTACTGCAAGTACCAGAACTTCTGCCTTTTCATCTTTAACCGCTTCGCGTACTTGCTCTACGTATGCATTACCATCAACGGCAGAACCTTCATCTACATTACATACATACATAACAGGTTTGTCTGTAATAAATTGTAATGGCTTTACATATTCCGCGTAATCTTCATCAGAAAACTCGATAGCACGTATAGAAATACCCTGCTCTAACGAGCTTTTTATTTTAAGTAAAACAGTTTCTTCTTTTTGAGCATCTTTATTACCCGTACGAGAAGCTTTTTTTACTTTCTCAAGCTTCTTATCCACCGTCTCAAGATCTTTAAGCTGTAACTCAATATCTATAGTTTCTTTATCTCTAACCGGGTTTACGCTGTTGTCAACGTGCACAATATTATCATTATCAAAACATCTCAATACATGCAAAATCGCATCGGTCTCTCTAATGTTTCCTAAAAACTGATTTCCTAAACCTTCTCCTTTACTTGCACCTTTAACTAATCCTGCAATATCTACAATATCTACAGTAGCAGGCACTACACGTTCTGGATTAACCAATTCTTCAAGCTTTAAAAGTCTTGGATCTGGTACATTAACCACACCTACATTAGGCTCGATGGTACAAAAAGGAAAGTTTGCACTTTGCGCCTTAGCATTTGACAAACAATTAAAAAGAGTTGATTTACCCACATTTGGCAATCCTACGATACCTGCTTTCATTACTATAATTTTTGGAGGCGCAAATATAGGAAGCTTCTATAGATTTTAAGACTATAGACACAAACAATAATTAGCAGATGTTTGAGACAACAATCTTGTCGTTACTTTTATAGGTAAACACAGCGGTTTTGCCCAATATTAGATCTTCACTTGATAATTTACCTTTTAAATAATTCTCAATATAAAGCCCTCATTTTGAGATATTAAAAATTTTAATACTTCTTATTTATTAATCAAATAAAATGTTAATTCATTATATTTAATTCAACCTAAAATGGCATTCCTTTGAATACTTTTGAATAATCAACTCTTAAACAATCTAATATGAAATTAAAAATTACATTATTTTTTAGTGTGTTTTGCAGCATCGTCTGGGCTCAAAATACCGTTACGGGTACCATAACAGACGCTGAAGGCACATTACTCCCCGGTGTAAATATTGTACAAAAGGGAACTATAAAAGGTGCTACTTCAGACTTTGACGGAAAATACACTATTGATGTAAGTGACGATGCAACCCTAATATTCTCGTATATAGGATTTGAACAGCAAGAAATCGCTGTAAACGGAAAAACGCAAATAGACGTTACGATGGCGAGCGGTGTGCAACTTAGCGAAGTGCAAATTGTAGGTTCGCGTAGCCCCAAACGTACTTCTACAGATACTCCTGTTGCTATTGATATTATAGACGTGGCTGAAGTGAGCACTCAAAGTGGACAACTTGAGGTAAACCAATTATTACAGTACGCAGCACCTTCTTTTAATGCTAATAAACAATCTGGTTCTGATGGGGCAGATCACATTGATCCCGCTTCATTGCGTGGTTTAGGACCAGACCAGACGTTAGTTTTAATTAATGGCAAACGCCGCCACCAATCTTCTTTGATAAATATATTTGGAACGCGCGGACGAGGAAATACGGGTACAGATTTAAATGCAATTCCCGTAACATCAATTAAGCGTATCGAAGTTTTAAGAGACGGTGCTTCGGCGCAATATGGCTCTGATGCGATAGCAGGTGTGATTAATATTGTTTTAAAAGATAAGACAGATTCTGTTGAGGGTTCTGTGAGCTATGGATTTTATAATACAGATGCCCAAGGAGATTTTGGCACAGATCCTTATGGGTTATGGAATACTGATGGATATCGCTTAGATACAGAGCGCGATGGTAATGCTATAGGAAAAGATAAATCCTTTGATGGCGGTTCTGTAAAAGTAGGTGTTAACTATGGTGTGGCACTTGGCGACAATGGCGGTTACGCAAACTTTACGACCGAGTACATTAATAAAAATAAGACGCTTCGTCCCGGTTTTGAATTTAGAAAAGGTTTTGGAGAAGCTGCGATTGAAGGGTTAAACCTTTTTGCAAATGTTGCATATCCGGTTTCTGATAAAACTGAAATTTATGCTTTTGGTGGTCGTAATTACCGCGATACAGATGCTTTTGCATTTACACGAAATGATGGAGCCCGCGTGGTAACCTCAATCTTTCCTAATGGTTTTACACCGCGTATTACTTCTATTATTACAGATAACTCAGTTTCAGTAGGTGTACGTACAAAATCTGATTCTGGTTGGAATATGGATTTAAGCAATACCTACGGAAAAAACTTCTTTCATTACTACATTAAAGGTACTCTCAATGCGAGTCTAGAAGATCTTTCTCCAACAGATTTTGACGCCGGTGGTCACAGTTTAGATCAGAATACTATAAATCTCGATTTTTCCAAATATTATGATGATATCCTTTCGGGGATGAACATCGCTTTTGGTGCAGAATATCGTACTGAAAACTTTATAATTTTTGCTGGTGAAGAGGGGTCTTACGGCACCTACGATACTACCGGAAGATTAATAATAGATCCTGCCACACAAACACAGCCTATAGATGCTGCTTCTGGCGACCCAAGACCGGGAGGTTCTCAGGGATTTCCGGGATACAGCCCTGCCAATGAGGTAGACCGCAGCAGATCTAACGTCTCTTTATATGCAGATACTGAATTTGATCTAACGGAAAGCCTACTTTTAAGTGCTGCAGCTCGTTTTGAAAATTACAGCGACTTTGGAAGCACCATTAATGGGAAACTGGCTTCTCGTTTAAAAATAAGTGATAATTTAAATTTGCGTGGTTCTGTGAGTACTGGCTTTAGAGCTCCATCTTTAGCACAGATTTACTACAATCTGCGTTTTACAAACTTTGTAGGCGGTGACGCTTTAGAATCTGTACTATCCCCTAACAATAGTCCCGTGACTGCATCTTTTGGTATAGGTCCTCTCAAAGAAGAAACAGCGTTAAATGCTGCTTTAGGTTTTACTGCTAATATAGGTGCATTCTCAGCTACGATAGACGGGTATTACATTAGTGTAAAAGATCGTATTGTGCTTACCGGTAATTTTGATGCTACAGCTATTCCCGGTGTTGAAGCTGCACAGTTTTTTGCAAACGGAGCGGATACCCGCACAAAAGGTTTGGACGTAGTTTTAAGTTACAAAAAGCGTATTAATGAAAATGTGTTTAGTGCCACCTTTACTGGCAACTTTAACGATATGGAAATCACAGACGTTAAAAATGGAGCATTAGATGAGCAAACTTTCTTTGGAGAACGCGATAAAGCCTTTTTATTAGCTTCTGCTCCAGACAGCAAAATGAGTTTAAATTTAAACTATGAGCGCAACTGGTTTAGCACTGGACTTTCATTTACCCGCTTTAGCGAAATAAGCTTGTTAGATTTTCAGGTTTTTGAAACACCTGCAGATTTAGGATATGCAGATAATGATGCTTTATTAGCAGGTGCTACAGATTACTACAGCCCTAAGGTAATTACAGATCTTGTTTTTGGTTTTGATCTTTCAGACCATTTAAGACTACAGGTAGGTAGTACAAACCTGTTTAACGTATATCCAGATCAGCAAGATGACTGGACTGAAGCCGGGGGTTACTGGGATTCGGTACAAATGGGCTTTAGCGGTGCATATTACTATAGCCGCTTAACCTTCAATTTTTGATTTAGAAAATAAAGTGCATAAAAAAGCCCGGCAAGTTGCCGGGCTTTTTCTTTATATAAAATATTTAATGCTATTTATGGTGCATAAAAGCTTGCTTCGCCAATAAAGTTTCTTCAGACTCTACGTGGTTATCATCAGGCACACAACAGTCTACAGGGCATACAGCAGCGCACTGTGGCTCCTCGTGAAAGCCCATACATTCTGTACATTTATCTGGTGCGATGTAATAAACCTCATCACTTATAGGCTCCTGAGTTTCATCTGCATCTACTTCTTTCCCGTCAGGTAAAACAACTTTACCTTCAAGGTCTGTCCCGTCTGCATAGCGCCAGTCATCAGCACCTTCATAAATTGCGGTATTAGGACATTCTGGCTCACAAGCCCCGCAGTTAATACATTCATCAGTTATTATAATTGCCATAGTATAATCGTTTTCTTATCCGTAATTTTGCCCTAAAGTGGACTTTTGATAATTAAATTCTGCTAAAACTAAATTAAAGTTTAACGTTAATACCCATTTGATATGGTGTATTACTTTTTAATATCAACGTACAAAATTAAGGTCTGCCCTTAACTCTACCAAACCATTTATGGATTTAAACCAAAGAATTACTGCATTCTCAAAGCTGGGTCTTTTTTTAAATGATTTTTTGTCGAACACTACAAAAAGTGAATTGGCATTAGCTGATACTCAAAGTTTACAACTTCAGTTTGCAGAAGTGCTTAAAACCGCTACGCGTGAAAATGCCTGGTTTACCCCAGAACATCTGCAAATGGCACTTAGCAGCTGGTCAGAAACACTCACTGAAACTTCTCTAAAAAACTGGACTAGTACCTATACTTTTGATACCAATTTAGAGTCAAAACGTGTAGCCGTTATTATGGCAGGCAATCTTCCCCTAGTAGGATTTCACGATTTTCTAAGCGTTCTTATTAGTGGACATTCGGTACTGGCAAAATTATCATCAGACGATAAATTAATACTTCCATTTTTAGCTAAGGTACTTACAGCGATAGAACCGCTTTTTGAAAATAGAATAGAATTCACTGAAGGTAAACTAACTACTTTTGATGCGGTTGTTGCTACAGGCAGCAACAATACTGCGCGGTATTTTGAATATTACTTCAAAACTAAGCCCCACATCATACGTAAAAACCGAAATGCGGTAGCAGTTTTAACAGGTAATGAATCTAAAGAAGAACTTGAGTTACTGGGTGACGACATCTTTAGATATTTTGGAATGGGTTGCCGCAGTGTCTCAAAACTTTTTGTTCCGAAGGATTATAATTTTGACTCTTTCTATAAGGCTATGTTTAATTATAAAGACTTGCTAAACCACCATAAATACGCTAATAATTACGACTATAATAAAGCGGTTTATTTAATGAGTTTGTTTCCTATACTTGATAATGGATTTTTAGTTTTAAAAGAAGATGAAAGCTTCTCCTCACCTATTTCAGTTGTTTTTTATGAGCGCTATGAGAGTCTAGACAAATTGAAAGAGTATTTAGATAAACATGAAGACCAGATTCAATGCATTGTAGCTTCCGGTTTTCATCAAAAAGAAGTTGACTTTGGGCAGGCTCAAAAGCCGAAACTTAGCGATTATGCTGATGGTGTAGATACCATTGCATTTTTACTAAAAATATAAAGGTTTGCATCCTATAAATTATCAATAATTTAAGGTCTTTTGTCAAGCTTTTAGGCATCTTTGCATTGCTTTTTAAAATAATAATCCCGCATTGAGAATCAAGGTTGATTCTTATGTATTGTATTTTAAAATCCGTAATTTTTCGACTTCTAAAAATAAAGATTAAGCAGATCAAATATTCAATCCATGAAAAAACATAATTTCAGTGCCGGACCAAGTATTCTTCCACAAGAAGTGCTTAAACAGGCCTCTGACGCCGTATTAGATTTCAATAATTCAGGTTTATCCCTTTTAGAAATTTCTCACCGTAGTAAAGACTTCGTTGACGTGATGGAAGAAGCTCGTGAGCTTGCACTACAACTCTTAGGTCTTGAAGGTAAGGGTTATAAAGCCTTATTTCTTCAGGGAGGTGCAAGTATGCAATTTGTTATGGCAGCATACAACTTACTAGAAAATAAAGCAGGGTACTTAAATACAGGTACCTGGAGTGATAAAGCAATTAAAGAAGCCAAGATTTTTGGAGATGTTGTTGAAGTAGCTAGTTCTAAGGATAAAAATTTCAACTATATACCTAAGGACTACTCGATTCCTTCCGGTTTAGATTATCTACACGTTACTACAAACAATACCATTTTTGGTACACAACTTAAAAACATACCTGCATTAGACATTCCGCTAGTAGCAGATATGAGTAGTGATATTTTTTCTAGACAATTAGATTTTACCAAGTTTGATCTTATTTACGCCGGCGCTCAAAAAAATATGGGCCCAGCAGGTACAACTCTTGTAGTGGTACGTGAAGACATTTTAGGTAAAGTAACACGTCAGGTACCAGCTATGCTAGATTATACTCAACATATTTCTAAAGGAAGTATGTACAACACACCACCTGTATTTGCCGTTTACACCTCTTTACTAACATTAAGATGGTTAAAAAATAATGGCGGAATTAAGGGTGCCGAAGAAAATAACGATAAAAAAGCTACTCTTATTTATTCTGAAATAGATTTAAATCCTCTATTTACAGGTTTTGCAGCTGTAGAAGATCGCTCTATTATGAATGCTACATTTAACCTTACAGAAGACAATCTTAAGGAAACTTTTGATACGATGCTTAAAGAAGCTGGTATTAGTGGTGTAAATGGACACCGTAGCGTAGGTGGTTACCGTGCGTCTATGTACAATGCGTTATCACTTAAGAGCGTAGGAACGCTAGTTGATGTTATGAGTGAATTAGAGCGTAAAGCTTAATCACTGCTAACTAAACTGCGGTATAAAAATATGAAACTATATTAAAATGGGGTTAACCTCCTATTATTAACACTCGCATAGCGGGTAAATTCAAATATAAAAGATGAAAGTTTTAGCAAACGATGGCATATCACAATCTGGAGTAGACGCTCTAAAAGCTGCCGGTTTTGAGATCATCACCACCAAAGTTGCTCAAGAGCAATTAGAAAACTATATCAACGAAAATCAAATAGATGCACTACTTGTACGTAGTGCTACTAAAGTGCGCAAAGAACTTATAGATGCCTGTCCTAGCCTTAAATTAATAGGACGTGGTGGTGTAGGTATGGATAATATTGATGTTCAATATGCAAAAGATAAAGGTCTAAGCGTAATCAATACTCCGGCTTCTTCATCTGCTTCTGTAGCAGAATTAGTTTTTGCCCATTTATACGGTGGTGTACGTTTCTTATATGACGCTAACCGCAATATGCCGTTAGAAGGAGAATCAAAATTTGGTGATCTTAAAAAAGCATATGCTAAAGGTGTTGAATTAAGAGGAAAAACCTTAGGTGTTATTGGTTTTGGTCGTATTGGTCAGGCTACCGCGAAGGTTGCTTTAGGAGCCGGTATGAAAGTTATTTATTCTGATCCTTATATGGAGAAAGCCGAAGTTAAACTTGACTTTTTTGATGGGCAGGAGGTTACTTTTAAGTTTGAAAGTAAATCTAAAGAAGACGTTCTTAAAGAAGCAGATTTCATCACATTACATGTACCTGCTCAAAAAGAATATGTTATAGGTAAAGCTGAATTAGAGATGATGAAAGATGGGGCTGCGCTTATTAATGCTGCACGTGGTGGAGTTATAGACGAGATCGCTTTAATAGATGCTTTAGACTCTGGTAAATTAGCATTTGCAGGATTAGATGTTTTTGAAAGTGAGCCTAAACCGGAAATTAGAATTCTTATGCATCCTAAAATTACTTTGTCTCCGCACATAGGTGCTGCTACAAATGAAGCTCAGGATCGTATAGGTACTGAACTTGCAGAACAGATAGATAGTATTCTAAACAAATAAATTAGAATTTTTGTAGATTAAAGCCGAAAGAGATTTCGGCTTTTTTTATGCGCAACAATCCTTAATAAAGTGTTAAAAACTATAAAAACTTCTTATCTTTAAGGTCTAACATAATAATTAAAAGAAAATGGCAGGTTTATTAGACTTATTAAATAGTGACTTAGGAAAACAACTAATTAGCGGTGCAAGCGCACAGACCGGCGCTTCAGAAAGCAAAACTGCAGATGTATTGGGTATGGCCCTACCCGTATTGCTAGGTGCAATGAAAAAAAATGCTCAGACACCAGAAGGTGCTTCGGGGCTACTTGGCGCTATAAGCAACAAACACGATGGCAGCATTTTAGACAACCTAGGAAGTCTCTTAGGTGGAGGTAGTGTAGATGAAGGTGTTATGAGCGACGGTGCAGGTATTCTAGGTCATGTTTTAGGTGGTAAACAACCAGTTGTAGAAAATACGCTTAGTCAAAAATCAGGACTTGACGCGGGTACGGTAGCTCAAATTTTAAAAATAGCAGCTCCTATTCTTTTAGGTGTTATAGGTAAAGAAACTAAACAAAATAATGTAAATGATTCTAGCGCACTTTCCGGAATCTTAGGAAGTATGTTAGGAGGCCAGCCTAAAGGAAATCAAAGTCTTATCGAAAGCTTAATAGATGCAGACGGTGACGGCAGCGTTTTAGATGATGTTGCCGGTATGGTTTTAGGATCTAATAAAAAAGGTGGGCTTGGCGGAATGCTAGGTGGTCTTTTTGGAAAATAGTTTTCATTGCTTAAGTGATTAGTAAGCCGCTTTTTAAGCGGCTTTTATTTTGCATTAAATTTGGCAGGAGTTTTGTAGCTTTAAAAGAAAAAGTATGAAACCATTTATTTACTTCTTTGTCGCCCTGGGTCTTATTTACGGTTGTGCCAATACTCAAATCAATAAAAAATTGACAGGGAATAATGCTATGACCACTGCAAATGATACCGTACGTATCGCAAATGACAGCCTGGAATATGAGATCCTCATTATTGAACCCGGATTCAATACCTTTTTAGTTTCTATTGCACGACCAGAGGGCTATTACACACAAAATTACTTAGAAAACAAAAACAGGTTTTTAGTGACAGAGTATAATCAAAGAGTTAATCAACCCTTTACTTTTGATCCTAATCTATACCCACAGCAAATTAATTATGACAACAATGTAGATTATGGTTATGAGGTAAACTATAAACTCTACAATTACTTTGTATTTTTTAGTAGGCAATACAATCAGCGATTTAGCGTGCCTACTCGAATTTAAATAGTTGCCGTTTTTTTTAATACGGAATACTATATTTGCGCCGTGAAAAAATTTAAAGACAACTGGGAGATTACCCAAAATTGGCAGTTATTTTACCCTCTATTTGGAATTTTATTATCCTTAGGGTCAGGTTTTTTAATAGCCTATAGATTTAAAAATTTCTTTGAACATGGAAGTGTAACTCAACTTCTATTTCTAGGCATTGCTACACTCCTACTTGCGTATCTCTTTGTTAAAATTAGTTTGTTTTGTTTTGCAAAACTGAAAAATCGCTGGGTTTTAGAGTACCGCTGGCAATTTATTGCGGTATTTATAGTATTTGCAATTACTGGCTCAACTGCGGGTAGAATATCAAGTCCTGTTATGCAAATGATAGGTTTAGATTATGAGACTACATCAGGATGGTTATATTGGCCATTGCGTATCGTGCTTATATTTCCGCTTTATCAACTATTGCTTTTAGTTGTAGCCTGGATTTTTGGTCAGTATAAATTTTTCTATCAGTTTGAAAAGAAAATGCTTTCCCGTATGGGCCTTGGGTTTCTGTTTACTAAGTAGCAGGAAATCCTAGAATAAAATTCAAAAAAAACCTTCAGAACTATCTTTAAACAGCGCTGAAGGTTTTTTATAGCTTCTAATTTGAAGAACTAATTCTTCTTTTTTTCAGGTTCTGAAAATAAATCTAGATAGGCCTGTCCTAAAAACTCAATAATCACACCAGCCGTCAGCCCTTCATAACCCGTATGATTTATAGCGATATCTGCCGCTCTGCCGTGCATATATACACCAAATATTGCTGCCGTAAGCGGATCGTAATCCTGAGCTATGAGTCCTGTTATTATTCCGGTTAGAACATCGCCGCTACCACCGGTCGCCATCCCAGGGTTACCACTATTGTTTACATAATATTTACCTTCAAAAACTATAATGGTATGTGCATCTTTTAATACCAGAATGCAATTATACTTTTCAGTAAAAGCTTCTGCTTTAGCAAGTTTATCAAAATCATCATCCCAGCTACCTATAATACGTTCTAACTCCTTGGGATGTGGAGTCAATACCGAATATTTAGGTAAAAGATCAAGCAACTCACTGTATTCTGAAAGCATATTTAATGCATCTGCATCAAGAACAAGCTGTGTTTTATTCTGCTCTAAAAAGTTTTTAAATGCAGAAATTGTTGGTCTTGCCATACCCAGTCCAGGTCCTATACCTATAACATCTGGATCAAGATCAAATTTAATTTCTTCTAGAAAATCGCCATTATGACGATCTGTAATGACCATTATTTCGGGAGCAGCGGCTTGTAAAATAGGTAGGCCCTGTCTGGTTGCATAGGTGGTAACAAGACCGCTACCACTGCTTAAAGCAGCTTTACTACATAATACTGCAGCTCCCATTTTACCATAGCTACCAGCAATCAACAAACTATGACCATAAGTGCCTTTATGACTAAATTTTGCACGAGGTTTATACATCTGTTGCGCTTCAGTCTTACCTATAAGCTGGGCTTTAGTTTCCACCGAATTAAGATAGTTACGGTCAAGACCTATATCTAAAACTTCCCAACTGTTTATATATTTTCCGCCTTGCGGAAGAAAAAATACAAGTTTAGGTGTTTGAAATGTAAGCACTACTGTAGGTCGTATTACTTCCTCATCTTCAAGTAACCGGTCTATAGCCATTCCTGAAGGCACATCGATTGCTAAAATATAGGCACGGCTCTCATTAATTTGTTTAAATAAATTTTGCACCCAGGCTTCAGCAGGTCTGTTAATACCTATACCAAAAATGCAATCTATAATTAAATCTTCTTTAGCTAATACCGGGAAGTCATTTTCAGACTTTATAAGATGAGGCCAGTTTTTAGTCTTGCTTTTTAGTGCATCAAGTGCATCTAAAAAATCTTTTGATCGCGTCTCACTATAATTGATAACATAGGTGGTTACTGTATACCCATTCTCTATCAAATTACGTGCAATTACAAGACCATCACCTCCATTATTACCCGTACCACAAAATATTTTTATCGCTACAGGTTGATTTTGTAACCGCTGGTGTAGATAATGAAATGCATAACCACCAGCACGCTCCATTAAATTAAACGAGGGAATGTTTTCTGCCTGTTCTGTTGCTTTATCTGCTGCGTATATTTGATCTTTACTAAGTATCTTCATAAGAGTTTCTAATATCTATTAAAAAATTCGTAAGGATTTAGTGATTTGAGAGGTATAATTAGTGAAAAAGCTTTTTAAAATCTAATGGCTGATAAATCCTCAAAAATGCCTCTTCAGCCTTGCTCTTCTAGGTAAAAATAATACTTTTGAATACAACAGTTTGACGCTATGAAAGCAATTAATACAATAATAACTTCCTCTTGTACGACCATTATGGGTCTTACAATTGCTTTCATTATTACCCCTAGGGGTATTGTATAAACATATAACTTCGCAACTGCTCGTGTTTACACGAAAACAACTCATTTTTAAATCATTTCAAACACAAAAGCCATGCGTGTTTTAAAATTTGGCGGTACTTCTGTAGGAAGTGTTGCAAACATAAATCAAGTAATCAACATCGTCTCTAAAGGCGCTCAGGATCAAAAAATTGCCGTAGTAGTTTCTGCATTAGGTGGTATCACAGATCTTCTGATGCAATGTGGTTCACAAGCCAGTAAAAAGGAAGAGTATTCCGCTATTTACACTGAAATAGAAACTAAACATTTAGAATTTATTTCTGCATTAGTTAAAAATGATCAGGAAGCTGTTGATGAAATTCAAGGGTTACTAAATGATCTAAAATCACTACTTCAAGGGATTTATTTAATTAATGAACTGTCTCCTAAAACCATAGATAAACTACTTGCCTTTGGTGAGATTTTATCATCTACAATCATTACCAGAGCAATGTACGCACAAGGTCTTGATGCGGTGCGTAAAGACAGTAGAGATTTAATTACTACAAACGATAAGCATACCAAAGCTGCTGTTAACTACAAAGTAACTAATAGTCAACTGGAGTATTATTTTGCTAAAGCAAAACAAAAAATTACAGTATTACCCGGTTTTATTGCCAGTTGTGCTTCTGGAGAAACAACAACTTTAGGACGTGGTGGTTCAGACTTCACAGCTGCAATTGTAGCTGCAGCCCTAGATGTTGATCAGGTAGAAATTTATACAGATGTTAGCGGAATGTATACGGCAAACCCTAAACTTGTGAAACAGGCTAAGCCTATAGATACAATTTCGTATCACGAGGCTATGGAGCTTTCGCATTTTGGCGCAAAAGTGCTATACCCGCCTACAATTGTTCCTGTGATGAGTAAAAATATTCCTATTCGTATAAAGAATACACTACATCCTGAAGATGCAGGTACACTTATACAAAATCAGGAAGATATAAGCGAAAATCCTATTAAAGGACTTAGCAACATCAATAATATTGCACTTCTAACCTTAGAAGGTGGCGGTATGGTAGGTATTCCGGGGATAAGTAAGCGCCTTTTTGAAACGTTAAGCAATCAAGGCATCAACATTATTCTAATTACACAGGCATCAAGCGAACACAGTATTTGCTTAGGTGTAATGGAAGAAGATGCAGGCCGTGCTAAAATCGCAATTGATGAGGAATTTGAATATGAAATTTCACTAAACAAGATAGACCCACTTACTATGGAAATAGGACTTAGCATCATCGCCCTTGTAGGCGACCAGATGAAGAGTCATCAAGGCATAAGTGGTAAAATGTTTAGTACACTAGGTAAAAACAACGTTAATATAAGAGCTATCGCTCAGGGTGCAAGTGAAAAGAATATATCTGCCGTTATTGCACAAAAAGACGTTAAGAAGGCTTTAAACAGCCTACACGAGCGTTTCTTTGAAGCACAACGCAAGCAGTTAAACCTTTTTATTACTGGTGTGGGTAATGTAGGTGAGCGTTTACTTAAACAGATTGAACAGCAACAAGAGTATTTGAAGAAACAACTTAACATTAACATGCGTGTGCTGGGATTAAGTAATTCTCGTAAAATGCTTATTGATGAGAATGGTATTGATCTCACAAACTGGAAAGCACTTTTAGAAAATGGTGAGCCTGTAACACTTGATCGTTTTCACGAAGCAGTGGTTGAATTGAATCAGCGTAACAGCATTTTTGTAGATATTACCGCAAATGCAGACGTTGCTGCTATGTATGGTAAATACTTAAAACAAAGCATTGCTGTAGTTGCTTGTAATAAAATTGCATGTTCATCAGACTTCGCAAAGTATAACGAACTGAAACACTTAAGCAAAACATACAATGCGCCGCTATTGTTTGAAACGAATGTAGGTGCAGGATTACCCATTATTGACACTTTAAACAACCTAATCGCTTCAGGAGATCGTGTAAACCGCATCCAGGCGGTGTTGTCAGGAAGTTTAAACTTTGTTTTTAATAACTTCAAATCTGGGGACAGCTTTTACGATGTGGTACAAGCCGCAAAAGCAGAGGGCTATACAGAGCCAGATCCTCGTATTGATTTAAGTGGAGTTGATGTAGCACGTAAGATTTTAATTCTGGCGCGTGAGAGCGGACTTAAAATCAATTTGGAAGATATAGACAATGATCCGTTTTTAACTAAAAATAATCTTGAAAGCAGTGATGTTCCGCATTTCTTTGAAACCTTAAAAGAAGATGCTGCACATTTTGAAAAACTGGTTGCAGATGCTGAAGCTAAAAATCACCGTTTAAAATACGTTGCACAATTAGATAATGGCAAAGCAAGTGTAGGACTACAAAGCGTACCCGAAGGACATCCATTTTATGATCTTAAAGGTTCAGACAATATTGTATTATTCTTTACAGAACGCTACCCTGAGCAACCTATGCAAATTAAAGGTGCAGGAGCCGGTGGTGATGTAACAGCATCAGGTCTATTTGCAGACATAATTAGAACGGCTACGTTTTAAAATCCAAACTAAAAAACAGAAATACATAATCGAATTCTTAAAGCAGCAGATTTTAAATGCTTCTTTAAGAATTTTGATTATTCAACCTAGAATTTACAATGAACGAAATACGTGTTTTTTCACCGGCAACGGTAGCCAATGTAAACTGCGGTTTTGATGTTTTGGGTTTTGCCCTTGACGGTCTTGGTGACGAAATGGTCATACGCAAAGTCGCAGAAAAGGGAATTAAAATCACACAGATTACGGGCGCAGATTTACCTTATGAAGCAAAAGAAAATGTAGTGGGAGTTGCGGGTTTAGAGATGGTAAATTCATTGAATTTAGACTATGGCTTTGAGATAGAAATTCATAAAAAAATACGTTTAGGAAGTGGTGTTGGAAGCAGTGCCGCAAGTGCTGCAGGAATCGTTTTTGGTATCAATCAGTTTTTAGAAAAACCGTTATCAAATTTAGAACTTACTGCTTTTGGGATGAAAGGAGAAGCGGTTGCAAGTGGCAATGAGCACGCAGATAATGTTGCGCCATGTTTGTATGGTGGCTTTACTTTAATCACAGGATATTCGCCTTTAAAAATTGTTTCCTTACCCGTGCCAGAAGAACTTTATGTGACGGTAATTCACCCACAGATTACGATTAAAACTAAAGAAGCTCGAGCTATTTTACCAGAGCAGGTTTCGCTTCAAAATGCCATTAAACAGACCGGTAATTTAGCCGGATTAATCGCTGGTCTTTACACGAGCGATTATGACTTAATCGCATCAAGCACTCAGGATGTATTAGTAGAACCTTACCGAAAAAACCTGATTCCCGATTTTGACTTTTATAAGCAAACAGCCCTAGAAAATGGTGGATTAGCCTTCGGAATAAGCGGTTCTGGACCTTCAATGTTTACCTTATGTAAGGGTATTCAAAACGCTGGTTTAGTTGAAATTGCACTAAAGAAAGCATTAAAAACTAAAAATATGAAAGGCGATAGCTATATCTCACCTGTTTCGAGAAATGGCAATCGCATTTTAGAACAAAAATAATCGGGTTAAAAAGATAACTTGGAAATTTTCCTAGCTGTAGGAAAAGACCAAAACAACCGAAACAACAACCAAGAACACACTCATAAAATGATCTATTATAGTTTAAATGGAAAGGCCCCGGAAGTAGGATTAGAAGAAGCTGTTGTGCGTGGTATTGCACCCGACAAGGGCTTATATTTTCCGCAGGAAATTAAACCACTTCCCTCCTCTTTTTTTAAGAATATAGAAACGCTTTCTAACAACGAGATTGCCTTTGAAGCAATCAAACAATTTGTGGAAGGAGTCATCCCAGATGAAGCTTTAAAAGACATCATTGAAGATGTACTTTCATTTGATTTCCCGGTTGTGGAGATTGAAGAAAATATCGGAACGCTAGAATTATTTCACGGTCCTACCATGGCATTTAAAGATGTAGGTGCCCGTTTTATGGCACGTTGTCTCGGCTACTTTTCTGCACAAAAAGAAACGCAGGAACCGGTAACAGTTTTAGTCGCTACAAGTGGTGATACAGGAGGTGCTGTTGCACGTGGTTTTTTAAATGTTGAAGGTGTTGATGTGGTCATACTTTACCCTACAGGAAAAGTAAGTGATATACAAGAAAAACAACTTACAACTCTGGGAGCAAATATTACGGCTTTAGAAGTTGATGGTGTTTTTGACGACTGCCAGGCAATGGTGAAAAACGCATTTTTAGATGAAGAAATCACATCTAAACGTAAACTAACTTCTGCTAACTCAATTAATATTGCACGCTGGATTCCGCAGTTATTTTACTTCTTGTTTGCTTACAAACAAGCTAAATCAAAAGGAAAGGAATTGGTTTTCTCTGTACCTAGCGGAAACTTCGGGAATATCTGTGCCGGTATGGTCGCCCATAAATTAGGAATGCCCGTTAATCATTTTGTAGCTTCAGTCAACAGCAATGACATAGTTCCTGAGTTTTTAAAAACGGGAGTTTATAAACCTAAACCTTCAGTAGCTACAATTAGTAATGCGATGGACGTGGGAGACCCATCCAATTTTATACGTATTCAGAAATTATTTAACAATGATCTTGAAGCTCTTTCGCAGAAACTATCATCTTTCTCATATACAGATGAGCAAACTAGAGAAGCTATGCAGCACATTTATAAAGAAACCGGCTATATAGCAGACCCGCATGGGGCGGTGGGGTATTTAGGTCTTAAAGACTATTTAAAAGACAACCCTCAAGCTTACGGAATCTTTTTAGAAACCGCACATCCGGTTAAATTTTTACCGGTTGTTAATGCGGTAATTGATGCTGAGATTGCAATTCCTCCTCAAATCGAGAGTGTTATACATAAAGAAAAACAAGCTATCGCAATTAAAAATTACGATCAATTTAAAGCCTTTTTGTTGAAATAGAGCGTGCGATTTTCTCTGTAGTTTTGATACATTTGTGTTCTTAAAAATTACAGATGAAATCTACTGCACTTACTAAAATACACGAAAGTCTTGGAGCTAAAATGGTTCCTTTTGCAGGTTATAATATGCCTGTTTCTTACGAAGGAATTAATTTAGAACACGAGACCGTACGCAACGGTGTAGGCGTTTTTGATGTATCACATATGGGTGAGTTTCTTGCCATAGGCGAGAAAGCTTTAGACCTGCTACAAAAAGTATGTAGTAATGATATTTCAAAAATTCAAATAGGTGGCGCCCAATACAATTGTCTTCCTAATCTTGAAGGCGGGATTGTAGATGATTTAATTGTGTATCGCATTAGAGAACATGAATATCTGCTTGTAGTAAACGCTTCTAACATAGAGAAAGATTGGGATTGGATTAGCAGTCACAATGATTTAGGCGTTGAGCTTAAAAACATTTCAGACAACTTTTCACTTCTTGCCATACAAGGCCCTAAAGCAATTGAGGCTATGCAGTCTCTTACCGAAACTGATCTTTCTGCAATTAAATTTTACAATTTTGAAGTTGCTCCTTTTGCAGGAATAGATCACGTGATTATTAGCGCAACAGGATATACAGGTAGTGGTGGTTTTGAAATTTATTGCCACAATGAGTTTGCAGAACAACTGTGGGCTAAAGTTTTTGAAGCCGGAAAGGATTTTGGTATTAAACCCATAGGTCTTGCTGCTCGCGATACCTTGCGCCTTGAAATGGGATACTGCCTTTACGGAAACGATATTAACGACTCTACCTCTCCTATTGAAGCTGGTTTGGGATGGATTACAAAATTTTCTAAAGACTTTATAAATTCTGAAGCTTTAAAGGCTGAAAAAGAAACCGGTGCCGCACGTAAATTGGTAGGTTTTGAATTGCTAGAACGCGGTATTCCTCGTCACGACTATGAGATTGTAGATGTTAATGATGTTGTTATAGGTATTGTCACTTCAGGAACAATGTCTCCTTCACTTTCGAAAGGAATTGGTCTGGGTTACGTCAAAACAGAACACAGTAAGCCAGATACTGATCTTTTTATAAAAGTGCGCAATAAAAACATTAAGGCTAAGGTTGTAAAACTTCCTTTTTATAAGGGCTAAAACCATAAGTTATCCCAAATCAAAATACACATAGAATACTCATTTTAGGAGCCAGTGGGTTTCTTGGTGGTGCCTTGTATAAAGAATTACATAGGTATTACGATACCTATGGTACCTACCATACCGGTAAAATCTATTCAGATAACAAGCACTTTATTCATTTTGATGTAGTACAGGATAGTATTTACGAGGTTCTTAATCATGTGAGACCTAATATCGTTATCTCTGCAATACGCGGTGATTTTGATGGTCAGGTAGAAGCACACGAAGATCTGTGTGATTATGCTAAACGTACCGGTATATTTGTTATTTATTTATCTTCGGCAAACGTTTTTGATGCATTTACAAATTACCCAAGCTATGAACTTGACAAAACGCTATCTGAAAGTAAGTTTGGGAAGCTCAAAATACGCTGCGAGAACTTTTTTTTAAACTACCTACCGGGAGAGCAGTATGCAATTATAAGACTCCCAATGGTATTTGGTATGAACTCTCCGAGAGTGAGAGAGATTAAGAATGCTATTTTACTGCAGGAACAGATTGAAGTATTTCCGCATTTAATAATGAATACAAATACAGATAAAAAACTTTCTCAACAAATACATTATATCATTAATAGAAAGCGTTTTGGTATTTTTCATCTGGGAAGCAATGATCTCATACACCATCAGGAGTTTATAAATGAAATTATCGCAAAATTAGACCTAAAGATTAAACCGAATTTCAAATTAGTTTACACTTCTAATTTTGATCGTTATCTGGCGGTTTTGCCTAAAGACAATAAATTACCAAAACATCTGAGTATTACTAACGAAGAAGTCGCTTCAGAATCGCAAGCCTACTAATTGCTTAATTTATGAAATTTAAAAATCTGCTCATCTACTCGGCTTTGCTCCTTCTACAGATAGCAGCTTTAAAATTTATAGCTCAGTTTCCGCAGTTTATAGAAACCTATTATAGTAATGGTATTTACCCATACAGCTCTAGGATATTTAGATATGCTTTGGGTTGGATTCCATTCTCGTTTGGTGACGTACTCTACGCCGTTGTAATTGGTTACCTTTTAATTTCGGCCTATAAACTTTTTAAAAACCGATTTAAAAATGGCTTAAAATTTATTACTGAAGGATTACTCGTTGCCAATATTATTTATTTCAGTTTTCATCTATTATGGGGTCTTAATTATTACAGACTTCCACTACATGAATCCTTATCAATAGAAAAAGACTACTCAACCGAAGCGTTAATAAGCCTAACTCAACGTCTTATTAAAGAGTCAAACTCGCTTCATAAGCAACTGCAACCAGCAGATAGTTTACCGGTGGTATTTGATTTTAAATTATCTGAAATTTTTAGAAAGACTCCAGACGGTTATGCGATCGTTGAAGATAATTTTCCACAACTTGATTATCACCCTATAAGTATTAAAAATTCTCTTTTTAGATTACCACTCACCTACATGGGCTTTGGAGGATATTTAAACCCTATAACGCAGGAAGCACAAATTAACGGGTTGATGCCGTCGCATCGCTGGCCGTTAGTAAGTTGCCACGAAGAAGCCCATCAGCTAGGTTATGCTAAAGAAAATGAAGCGAATTTTATTGCAGTAATGGCCACCACAAATAACCCGGATCCGTATTTTAAATATTCAGGATATATTTTTGCATTAAGATATTGTATAAATGAGGTTTATAACCGCAATCCTAATGTAGGAGAGGTCTTAAGTACACAAATACGTCCCGGAGTTGTTGCAAACTATAGAGAATCACAGGAATTCTGGAATGCTTACGAAAATCCTATAGAACCCATCTTAGAGGTTTTTTACAGCAATTATCTTAAAGCTAATAACCAACCTTCTGGTATGCAGAGTTACAGTTATGTGGTTGCACTCCTTGTCAATTATTTTGAGAATAAAACGTCATTGCCTTAAAAACGTTAAATTATTCCTAATTAATTACAAAAAAGGCTTAACAAACTGTGCAAAAAGTATCTTTAAGAAACTCTAAACAATTTGTTAAAATGAAAAAAAAGCTATTCTTCTCCGGATGCTTTTTACTCCTCTGCTGCTTTCTATCTGCACAAGAGTATTTTCCGGTAAATGATGGTGTAAAAACCACTAACACAAACTACACATTATTTAAAAATGCCACGCTGCATCCTACTCCGGGAGAAACTGTAGCAAACGGAAATCTACTTATTAAGGATGGTAAAATTGTTTCGGTAGGCAAATCTGTAAATGCACCTAAAAATGCTGTTATAATAGATTTGATGGGTAAACATATCTATCCTTCATTTATAGAAATGTATTCCTCTTTTGGGGTTGAAACTCCCTCACGAGAACGCAACGGTCGCAGTCCGCAATATGAGCCCACACGCAATGGCTACTACTGGAACGACCACGTGCGTGCAGAAACAAATGCACTTAATGATTTTAAATACGATTCTAAAGCTGCAAAAGAATTACTTGAAGCCGGTTTTGGCGTTGTAAATACACACAAAGCAGATGGTATCGCTCGTGGTAATGGTATTCTCGTTGCTTTAAATAAAGATGGGGATGCTTCAGAACGATTACTCGAAACGCGTTCTGCTCAGTTTTTCTCATTTAATAAGAGTAACCTTTCTCCACAGTCTTATCCTGGGTCTATAATGGGAGCTACGGCTCTTATTCGTCAATTGTTTGAAGATGCTACTTGGTACAAAGGTGGCAATGTATCTACCCGCGATTTAGCACTTGAAGCATTAAATAAGAATATGGATTTGCCACAAATTTTTTACGGTGACAATTTATATGACGATTTACGTATTGCCAAGCTTTCTAAAGAGGTAAATGTGCCTTTTATTATTGTAGGAGGTGGCGATGAGTACAAACGTATTGATGAGATTAAAGCTACAAATGCTACCTATATAATTCCTGTTAATTTCCCTGAGGCCTATGATGTTGAAGATCCTTTTCAGGCAGATTATATAAGCTTAAGTCAAATGCTAGAATGGAATCAGGCACCTACTAATCTTGCTAAACTTCAGGATAACGGTTTGACTTTTGCCATTACAACTACAGATTTAAAATCTCCAGATAAATTAATGGCTATGCTTCGCAAAGCCTTTAAATATGGTTTAAAAGAAGAGACTGCATTACGAGCATTAACTACGGTACCCGCAAAGCTATTAGGTAAGGCAAATCAAATAGGCACATTAACTTCAGGAGCCTGGGCAAACCTTTTAATTACTTCAGGACCTGTTTTTGATGAGAAAACATTTATCTATGAAAACTGGGTACAAGGTTCTCAAAATGTTATTAAAGATGCAAGTATTATAGACATTGACGGTAGTTATACAGTCAATGTAAATGGCAAATCTTATGAGATGACCGTTTCTAAATCTACAGAAAAACCTTCAGTAGTAGTTAAAAGTGGTGAGACTAAGCTAGGTTCTAAGATTACTTATACAGATGGCTGGTTAAACGTGATGTTTACAGGAGTAAATTCCGAAGAAAAAGAATACACGCGCCTAATTACACAAGTAAACCCTCAAGCAAGCTGGAGCGGTAATGCAATTTTACCTAGCGGAAAAGAAACACGCTTTACAGCGACTAAAAAGGATACCGCGGCTACAGAAGACACAGACGATAAAGATAAGGAGGACGCAGACAAAGAGGAGGATACTGTTGAAGTAATGCCTATGACCTACCCCAACATTGCTTATGGGTATACTGAAAAACCAAAAGCACAAACGATACTGTTTAAAAATGCGACGGTCTGGACTAATGAAGAAGCAGGAATACTTAAAGAAACAGATGTTCTGGTTAAAAATGGAAAAATTGCTGCTGTTGGTAAAGGTTTAAGTGCTAGTGGTGCACAGGTAGTAGATGCAACCGGCAAACATTTAACAAGCGGAATCATAGATGAACACTCGCATATCGCTGCTTTTGATATCAATGAATCTGGTCAAAACTCATCTGCCGAGGTGCGAATGAGAGATGCTGTAAATCCTGACGATATTGATATCTACCGTGATCTTGCAGGTGGTGTTACTACAATTCAACTTTTACATGGTTCAGCAAACCCTATCGGCGGGCAGTCTGCTGTTATGAAACTTAAATGGGGTTCTAGTATAGATGAGATGGTTCTTGACGATATAAAGTTCATCAAATTTGCGCTAGGTGAAAATGTAAAACAATCAAACTGGGGAAGTTTTAGTCGTTTTCCACAAACGCGAATGGGCGTTCAGCAGATGTTTACAGATTACTTTCAGCGTGCACGAGAATATGAGGTAAAAAAGAAAAGTGGTAAGCCCTATCGCAAAGATTATGAGATGGAAACGCTTGTAGATATTTTAAACAGTGAGCGCTTTATATCTTCTCATTCCTATGTTCAAAGTGAGATTAATATGCTTATGAAGGTAGCTGAAGATTTTGACTTTAGAATAAACACATTCACCCATATTCTTGAAGGCTACAAAGTAGCAGATAAAATGGCAGAGCACGGTGTTGCCGGTTCTACATTTAGTGACTGGTGGGCTTATAAATATGAAGTTAACGATGCTATCCCATTCAATGCTGCAATTATGTGGAGCGCCGGTGTACTAACGGGTATCAACAGTGATGATGCAGAAATGAGCCGTAGGCTAAATCAGGAAGCTGCAAAAACAATGAAATATGGTGGTGTGCCTGAAGAAGAGGCCTGGAAATTTGTAACACTTAATCCGGCTAAAATGCTTCATATAGACAATCGTACCGGTAGTATAAAAGAAGGTAAAGATGCAGATTTAGTACTGTGGTCAACTTACCCAATGTCTGTAAGTGCAGTTGCAGAGAAAACCTTAATTGAAGGAGCTGTTTATTTTGATATCGAAAAAGACAAGCAACTGCGTGAGACCGTTAAAACTGAAAAAAATAAGCTTACAACATTAATGCTTACTGCAAAAAATAAAGGGTTAAAAACACAGCCTGCAAAAAAAGAAGAAAAGCAACGATTAGATTGTGACACTTTAGAAACACTTGATTAATTATGAAGACGCTAAATAAACTATTTATAGTGCTGCTTCTTGCGACTTTTACGGTACAAGCCCAGCAGACTCCTGCACAAAAGCAAACAGGAGAAATAACCTTAACTGGTGGTACGGCCCATATTGGGAACGGCACAGTTATAGAAAAAAGCCTGATTTTTATAAAAGACGGAAAAATCACAGGTGTTTACGACGCCTTAACTACAAAGATGCCTTTGCGCGGAGAGATCATTAATATAGATGGTCAACACGTTTATCCCGGCTTTATTGCACCAGACACCACATTAGGCCTTGTTGAAATTTCAGCTGTTAGAGCTACTGAAGATCAGGACGAAATAGGAGAATATAACCCGCATATCGAAGCAATTGTAGCGTATAATGCAGAATCTAAGGTAGTAGAAAGTATGCGACCTAACGGGGTTCTTATAGCACAGGCAGTTCCCCAGGGTGGTACTATTTCAGGGCAGTCATCTGTAGTGCAATTAGACGCCTGGAACTGGGAAGACGCTGTAATTAAGCGTGGAGATGGTATACACTTAAATTGGCCAAACAGTTACAAGAGAGGCCGCTGGTGGGAAGGTGAAGATCCCGGCTATAGCCCCAATAAGGATTACAAATCTGATATTTTAGAAATTGAAGATTTTATTGAGCAATCACGCGCTTTTACTTCTGGCGATTCTTCTATTAAAAATTTACCATATGCAGCTATGCAGGGCATTATAGACGGTTCTCAAAACTTATACATACATGTAGATTCTGATAAAGAAATTTTAGATGTTTTAAAGTTTAAAGAAGATATGAAGATTGAAAAACTTGTACTTGTAGGTGCTTACAGAGGCTATAAGGTCGCAGAGCAAATCGCTAAAGCCAATGTTTCTGTAATATTAGCTAGAGTACATAGTCTCCCAGATGCAGAAGATGATGATTACAACATCTCATTTAAAATGGTTAAAGATCTAATAGACGCTAAGGTGACTGTTGCTCTAGGTAACAGTGGTGAGTACTGGCAGTCCCGCAATATCCCATTTTATGCTGGTCAAACTACGGCTCACGGTTTAACTTTTGAAGATGCATTACAACTTATCACAAAAAATCCGGCTACAATTCTTGGAGTTTCTGATCAATTAGGAACTTTAGAAATAGGGAAAGATGCAACTCTTTTTGTAAGTAAAGGCAATGCATTAGAGATGCAAGGAAACTCAATAACAAGAGCTATGATTTCAGGTAGATCTATAAGTTTAGAAAGCCACCAGACGAAGCTTTATAAGCGTTATATGGATAAGTATAGTAGAACTAAATAACATACTTAATCAATTAGATTTTAAAAAGGTTCGGGTTTATTACCCGAACCTTTTTTTATATGTAAATATTTTATAGAAATAAATTTAAAGTAAACACTTCAATATTAAAAAACTATTGCTTTGGTGCTGCTTCAAATTTTAGCATTTATCTGATCGCTTAAAGAGTACCTATAAAATGAAATCTATTTCAGTTTAAGGCCAAAAAAAAGCCCGATCATAGATCGGGCTTTCTAATATTTAATGAATTGAGAAAGATTTATTTACTTTCTAATTCATCTAATTGAGTCTTATATTTATCAGCCTCAGCAGTATTGCCTAACTGAACGTGTATATTATACAATGTACGTACAGCTTCAACATTTGCCTCTTCACCAGCAATTGCTTTCTCTAAATAAGGAACTGCATCACTGTACAAAGCTAAACGCTTTTTCTTTAGCTCACCGTATTTAGCATTATCTGCTTTAGTGTTACCTAAAGTATTCATCTGCTCAATGATTTCTTTATCTTTCCCTAGCATTAACGCTGCAATATTTAAATTAGCAACACTATAGTTAGGATCTATTTCTAAAGCTTTTGTGTAATATCCCATAGCTTTCTCATCATTACCAGCCTTAGCTGCTCCTACACCAAGGTTAAAATAAAGTCCTGGATTATTAGGATCTTTAGCTATAACCTTATTCATAGCTGCTTCATATTCTTCAATCATATCCATTTTAAGATATACATCTGCAGCAGAACGTAAAAGAGCATCATCATCTGGACTTTCGGCAAGAGCGTCATCAATAGCAGAAATTGCTTTTTCATTTTCTCCTTCCTGTACATAAATAAGAGCAATGTTTTTTGCTATTTCACCTGCACGAGATTCAGTAACTTCTGTTTTTGGATCTTCGTGAGAACCTGATTTAACAAAAAGATCACGTTGTTGCTTTGAGTTGAAGCTTTCTACCTGACCACTTTCTTTGTTCTTCGCAGTAAATTTAGTTTCTATACCAGTATATCCTAAGGTTTTTAATTGACCATAGTAATCTAATGCTGTTTTAAAATTTTGACCATTAACGGCATTAGAAGCAGCAAAATACAGATACGAAGTATCTTTTGGAGTTAATGTGTAAAGAGTATATAATTTAGTTGCAGCCTCATCGTATTTTTCGGCATTTTGATCATCTACAGCAGAAGAAATAACAGCGTTCATCGCTTGTTGCTTAAACTGTGTAGCCTCTTCACCATATTTACTACCACCATTAAACTCGCTAACTTTTGTAAAAGCTTCCATAGCCTTTAAAAGCTCATCTGCTTTTTTATTGTCTTCAGCTCCTAAATAAGCTCTACCTTTTATGAAATAGTAATATTCTTTCTCTTTTTCATCCATTTGGCCCATCATACTTTCAAGACCATTTATTTCTGTTTGTGCCTGCACATAACTACCGGACTCAACTGTTTTTTCCGCAGATTTTATCTCTTTCTTCTGCGCAAAAGTTAAAGCGGTAAAAGATAGTGCCGCTAATAATAAAGATTTCGTTTTCATTATTTTATTAATTTAATATTCAACTTTGGTTATTCTTCTTCGTCAGAAGAAGGTTTTTCATTATTTGTTTGTTCATCTGTTGTTGCAGATGTTTCTATAGCATCATCAAGACCTTCTAAATCTTCATCATCAATTGCATCTTCGTCTTTCTTAACTTTAGTAACTGCTGCAATGGTATCCCCGTTTTTCAGGTTAATTAAACGCACACCCTGAGTAGCTCTACCCATTACGCGTAATTCTGAAACTGCCATTCTAATCGCAATACCCGATTTATTAATGATCATTAAATCATCATCGTCTGTTACGTTATTAATAGCTACAAGATTACCAGTCTTTTCTGTAATAGAAATTGTTTTAACCCCTTTACCTCCGCGGTTTGTAACGCGATAGTCTTCAACCAGAGATCGTTTACCATATCCATTTTCTGATACAACAAGTATGTTAGATTCTGCATCATTAACAGCAACCATTCCTATTACTTCATCATTATCATCTGCAAGAGTTATGCCACGCACTCCAGATGCGTTTCTACCCATAGGTCTTGTCTTTTCTTCTTCAAACCGAATAGCTTTACCAGACTTGATTGCCAGTACTACCTGGCTATCTCCCGTAGTAAGTTTAGCAGAAAGTAATTCATCATTGTCCTTAATGGTAATTGCATTAATACCATTAGTACGCGGTCGTGAATATTGTTCTAGTGAAGTTTTCTTTACCTGACCTTTTTTAGTAACCATAATGACATAATGACTGTTGATGTACTCCTCATCTTTAAGATCATTTGTACATATAAAAGTCATTACCTTATCATCTGGCTCAATATTTATAAGGTTTTGAATTGCGCGACCTTTAGAAGTTTTGCTTCCTTCAGGAATTTCAAATACACGCATCCAATAACATTTTCCTTTTTGAGTGAAGAAAATTAAATATTGATGGTTTGTACCCACAAATAAATGTTCTAAGAAGTCTTCGTTACGAGTTGTAGAACCTTTTTGACCTACTCCTCCTCTATTCTGGGTTTTATATTCTAATAATGAGGTACGTTTAATATAACCCGCGTGAGAAATTGTTAAAACTACTTTCTCATCAGGTATTAAATCTGTTATACTAACATCACCGCCAGCGAAATCAATAGTAGTACGGCGCTCATCACCGTATTTTTCTTTGATCTCTAGCAGCTCTTCCTTAATGATCTCCATCCTGCGATCTTTGCTCGCAAGAATGCCTTTAAGATCTTCTATAGTCTTAATAATATCTGCGTACTCATCTCTTAACTTATCTTGTTCTAGACCGGTTAATTGACGCAAACGCATTTCTACGATGGCTCTAGCCTGTATTTCTGAAAGCTCAAAACGCTCCATTAATTTAGTCCGTGCCTCTTCAGCATTACCACTTGCACGTATTATTGCTATAACCTCATCAATATTATCTGATGCGATAATAAGTCCTTCTAAAATATGAGCACGCTCTTCAGCTTTATTTAATAAATACTGAGTACGACGTACTACTACTTCATGACGGTGCTCAACAAAATGATGAATCATATCTTTTAGATTCAACATTTCTGGTCTTCCGTTAACTAACGCAATATTATTAACACTAAAAGAAGACTGTAAAGCGGTATACTTATATAAGGTATTAAGAACTATGTTAGGTATTGCATCACGTTTTAAAACGTAAACAATACGCATACCATTACGGTTAGACTCATCGCGTATTGAAGCAATACCGTCTATCTTCTTCTCGTTAACAAGATCTGCGGTTTTCTTAATCATATCAGCTTTATTAACCTGATATGGTATTTCTGTTACGATAATACACTCGCGACCTTTTACTTCTTCAAAAACAGCCTTTGCTCTTAAGACAACACGCCCACGACCTGTCTTAAATGCTTCACGCACACCCTCATAACCATAGATTGTTCCACCAGTAGGAAAATCTGGAGCGGTAACATGAGTGATCAATTCATCTATTTCGATATCGTTATTCTCGATATATGCTGAAATTCCATTTATAACTTCTGTTAAGTTGTGAGGCGGCATATTTGTAGCCATACCTACAGCTATACCTGAAGCTCCATTCACTAAAAGTCCCGGAATTCGGGTGGGTAGTACTTTTGGTTCTTTTAGAGTATCATCAAAGTTAAGTTGATGATCTACAGTATCTTTATCTATATCTGCAAGCATCTCTTCTGAGATCTTGCGCATACGAGCCTCTGTATATCGCATTGCTGCAGGGCTATCGCCATCTACAGAACCAAAGTTACCCTGACCATCTACAAGCATATATCGCAATGACCACTCTTGAGCCATACGTACCATGGTATCATATACAGATGTATCACCATGTGGGTGATATTTACCAAGAACCTCACCTACTATTCTAGCAGATTTTTTATGTGCAGTGTTAGATCTAACACCTAACTCATGCATACC